>CAUZFZ010000149.1:0-25982 GCA_963579025.1 Planctomycetota bacterium
CGAGTTGCTCCTGCTGTCCGGTCTGCTCTTCCTGTAACCGCTGGGATTCTGCCTGCAGGCTTTCGCGACGTTCCGTCTGACGGGCCAGTCTGAGACGGTCTTCGGTCTGAGCCTGAATCAAACGGTTGCGCTCGTGCTCGAATTCAATCAGTTCACTTTCGAGGCGTGCGGTTTCGCTGTCCGCCTGCTGTTCGGCAAGTTCCACCTGATTCAACTGCTCGAAGTGTTCCGCCAGCTCAGTCTGGGCGGCTTCAATCAGTGTCTCGTTCTCGGCCAGCTCTGACTCAGTTGTTGCCTGCTGTTCGGTGAGCTGCTGCAGTCGCCGATGCGAGGTCGCAAATTCGGCCCGCGCCTGCGCGAGCTGCTCATTCACACCATCCCGGTTCGAAACGACATCCGCGAGTTCATCTGATGCCGCCTGAATCTGAGCGACGAGCGCTTCAAACTGCTGCTCACTGGTTCCAACGAGCTGGTCGAGTCGTACCAGGTCATTCTTGAGACGACGCAGTTCGCTTTTGCGTGACACCACAGCCGACTCACCGCGGACACTGCCCGTGTACAGCGTGCCGTCCGGTTCGAGCAATTCACCCTGCAACGTGACGAATCGCTGCCCGGTCTCGTCCGAAGCCGACAGACGCCGGGCAGACGTCAGGTCCATGACGACCCATGTGGAATCCAGTAACAGCTCAGCCAGATGCCGATGCTCGCACGACGAGCTGATCAGAGCGTCGGCACGCTGAATCACGTCGGGGTCACCGGACAGATCGTGGATGATTGAATCACTCGTGCCTGCGCTCTGCGACTCACTCGTTTCTACGCTCTGCGTGGGAACGTCGTGAAGGACGCTCTGCGTCCCGGGACGCGGAGCGTCCGACGGTGCGTTCCCACGCAGAGCGTGGGAACGAGTGGTGTCGGTGCTTGAATGAGTGGTTTCGGTATTCAGTCCCAGAAAGCCGACGCGTCCGTCGATCCTTGACGAGCTCGTGCCGAGATATTCGATCAGCGGCGCAGCGTCCTCCATCACGATAAGTTGAGCACGTGCGCCAAGAGCCACCTCGACCAGTGCGGCGTTCTCCAGGTCGACATCCAGCAGATCGGCGACGCTTCCGAGAATGCCGTTCCACGGCGGCGAGTCGGACGTTCGAGCCCGGTTGAGAATCTCACGGACTCCCAGGGCGAGCCCTTCCTGGCGCTGTTCGAGGTCTTCCAGTACGGCCAGACGCGCCTGCGAGGCACTGCGTTGCTCCCGCATTTCGACGAGCTTCTGCCGTTTCGATTCGCGTTCCTGCTTCAGTTCGTCCAGACGCGATCGAAGCATCTGGCTCGCTTCGGATAGCTCGGCGACTTCACTGAGCACCTGTTCGACGCGAGCCTGTCCGTCCTCGGCGGAAACGCGCGAGGACTCGATGTTGTGCTCCAGCTCGGCCCGCAGTTCGATGTTCTGCTCGCGCGATTCAGCCAGCGAACGGGCGCGTGCCTCGACAATGGCGATCTGCTGTCGAAGCTCTGCCGCCTGGGCTGCGAGTTGTGAGCGTTGCTTCCGCTGCAGCTCGATTGTGTGTCTTCCGGCTTCCGACGCGCGGGCCAGTTCGTCAAGACGTTCCTCGTGCGATTTGACAGTCTGCTGCTGCGTCACAAATGTCGCATCGAATTGCTGCGACTCCGTCTGACCTGACGCAAGCTGCTCGACGACTTCGTTGATTCTCGCGAGCGTCGACACGTGCTGGCGTCGCATGCGGACCAATTCCGATTCCGTCTCCCGCAGGCGCGAGGTCTCGTGCCGGATGGTCGCTTCCTGGCTGACGATCGCTTCACGCGTCGCGCCGGCGACCTGCTCGGATTCGCGCAGCCGGTCGTCGACCTCTGCAATCTCGCCGTCGAATGTTGAGAGTCGTGATTCGATGCCATTCTGCTGTTTGGTTAGCGCATCGTGCTCGAGCGTCGTCTCAGCGAGTTCCGTCTCGACTTTCTTAAGCTGCGCTGTGAACCAGCGTCCGTCGTCCGCGGCCAGGCCGAGCCACAGCTTCTCAAGTTCCGTCGACACTTCACGGTACTTCGCCGCCTTCTGAGCCTGGTTACGCGTCGAATTCAGTTGCGATTCAAGCTGGTCGACGATGTCCTGCAGACGCAGCAGGTTTTGTGAGACACGCTCCAGCTTGCGGAGCGCGTCGTTCTTCCTCGACTTGAAGCGGCTAATGCCAGCGGCTTCCTCAAAAACCATCCGCCGGGCGACGGCATTGGAATTCAGGATTTGATCGACGCGACCCTGTTCAATGATGCTGTACGCCGACGTCGCCGCCCCGGTCCCCATGAAGGCGTCACGGATGTCCTTCAGCCGGGCCGAACCACCGTTGATCAGGTACTCAGAGTCACCATTTTGCCACAAGCGGCGGCCGATGCTGACCTCGTCGAATTCGAGCGGCAGGAAGCGGGACGTGTTGTCGAACGTCAGTGTCGCCTCGGCGAACGCGCTCGACTTGCGGCCGGTCGAGCCGTTGAAGATGACGTCGGACATCTCCTTGCCACGCAGACTCTTCGGGCTCTGGTCGCCGAGGATCCACTTCATCGCATCCACGACGTTGCTCTTACCGCTCCCGTTTGGCCCAACCACGCACGTGATGCCGTGCGAAAAGGTGAACTGTGTCCGGTCGGCGAAGCTCTTGAATCCAAATAGTTCCAGGGACTTCAGCATGTTTTGAGTGATCAGTGATCAGTAATAGCCACGGTCGCCAGACCATGGGTTCGGCGAGAACTCCATCGTCTGGCGACCGTGGCTACTGGTACGTTTTCAATGGCCGCGCGACTCTCTGATCAATTCAACCATCCCATTGGATTCCACCACGGCGGGTCGCGTGACTCCTTGCTCTTGCCGACGTCCTTATCCACGTCACGGCTCGACGAGCGGGCATCAACCAGCGTCGCGATCCCCGGTTCTTTGTCTGCTACTTCCTCCTCTTCCGGGGAATCGGAGTCGTCGGCCGAGCCATCGTCGTCCACTCGATCAAAGATATTCGGTGTTTGCGCGGCACGTCCGATACGGGCGCGGCGACCGGCTCGGTCGAAGTATCTTCCAGCCCTCGGCAGGGCATCGATCTCAAACCGGCCCTCCATATTCCCCTGCTGATCCGCCTGGACAAGCAGGAGTGCGATGTCTGGATAGGTCGCCCCTAGTTCCGCGGCCGCCCGAATGACGTCGGCAACGCGACGCGAAACTGTCTTGCGCTGGTCTTCTCCGCGAGCCGAGAAACGACTGACGACGATGCCATTACTGCCCGGTTTCGACGTCACGAGAATGTGGTTTCCAGCTCGCACGGCAATGGGCGTCAGGAATTCCTGATCTTCTCCGAACAGGACAATCTCGGCACGCTTGCGCTGCGTCATGTGCAGCATCGAATCGCCTTTCGTCGGCAAGACGTGCAGCCAGAAGTCTTTGTTGAGCTTGTCTCCAGCAATGAACGGGTCGTGCGGGTCCAGCATCCACAAGGCCCGGAACGCTCCGTATCGGGTCTCGGCACTGTCGACGTCCTTGCCGTTGTCGTCGAGCTGCACGTCCATCAGATCGCGGAGTGCCATGTGAGCATCCGGATCCTCAACCGTTGACAGTGCCGCGTAGGCGAACACACGGAATGCCCGTTCGCTTTGCGCCGATTCTTTCAAGGCGTCGATACCGTCCGGCTGTTCCAGGTAAGCAAGAGACATGGCTGCATGAAAACGACATTCCAGGTCCTTGCTCTTCAGGCCGGTCCGCAGAATGGGGACCGCGGGGTCGCCGATCGCCTCCAGTTGCAGCGACGCGAGTTCTGCCGTCTTCGGAGTCAACAGTTGCTGTTCCAGCCGCTTCATCCGGACTCGCTGGGCGACGGTCGATTCGCGGAATGCAATGTTGCGGACGACCTGCAGAAATCGCGGGTAGTTCTCCAGATACCGAGGATGCACCTTCAGCAGAATCCGCTGATCCGTCTGGGCTTCGGCCAGCGGCTCGCGGATTCCATGTCGGTCGTACGCGAAGAACCGACGACCGATTCGATCCGCCAGTCGGGTGATGTTGCGGTACGTCCGAAAGTCTGTCCGCACGTAAAGGGCCATGTCGCGGTCGAGTAGTGACAGCCCACCACCGGGAATACTTCCTCGTTTGAGTGCTCCGGCCTGTTCCTCGTCGTCGGGATCGGCCAGGGCGGTCAGTACCGGCCCCTGAGCACGGGCCACAATATGCCCTCGCATCTGTCCGCGGCCTGGAATGATTGCGGTCTCAGTCAGGATCGTTTCGTACAACCGGCCACCAGCGAGACTCGTCGCGCCACTTTCGCCCGGAATGCGAACTTCAACGTCGAAGCGATCTCCCTTGCGAATCAGTGGCGGCAGGTAAGCGCGTACCACAACCAGGGCCGTGCTCGGTGACCGCAGGATCTTCTTGGCATCTTTGACGTCACGCCGTGACATGTCGTCGAGCAGAACTTCGCGATACGGGCTGGGAGGAGGATCGCCTCCGGTGCCGTTCAGGCCGACAACCAGGCCGACACCTTCCAGCACCACGCGGTGCAGCCCGGAGAATGTCGTGTAGTCGCCGACCATGGGCACTTCGATGCGTGTCTGCAATTCATCATCGAAGTCCTCGTCGCTGAAGTCGTCATCGTCAGGGCTTTGTGAACGAAATCCCGGTGGCTTGAGCTTGAGGAAGTCCCAGTCCGGGCTTCGCAGGCCCAATTGCTGGCAACCAGACAGGCCGGCCGTCAAACCGATAAGGACGCACAGCGAGACCACTTTGCGAACGCGCCACAGGCACGCGCAGATTTCAGGCATAATGGCCATGAACTGGCTCTCGACAGATGGGAATTGGGGGGTCTGGATGCCGACGGACGTCGGCCAGGAAGGACGCAAAGATGTGACTTGAATCCGTCCGGCAGGGACTGCCACTGGATTTCAAGCATGGAGGGGCCGGGAGAATAGGCCTGAATTCAAAATCCGGTCAACACAGCTTCCACACGCGAACATTCGGCCGGCCGGGGGGTGTGGTCGCAGGTGCCATAACCTGAATAGCGATCAGTAGGAATTGCCGGCATGCCTGGCACGTCGTTCGCGACTCACCGTATTCTGTGTCGGAACTGAACCTGGGCCCGGGCTTCAGACGGATCGCATGCTCAGCGTGACTTTCGAGTCGGGCCGGTCACGGGAATCGAATTATGCCGCGAGCGCTGCTGGTCGAAGACAGTCCCACCAATCAGCTATTGGCTCAACTCCTGCTGCAAGAAGCCGGCTACGAGGTCACCATCGTCAACAATGGAGAGGACTCGGTGACCGCTGTCGCCGAGGGAACGTTCGACCTTGTTCTTATGGACGTGCTGTTACCTGGGATTGATGGCTGCGAGGCAACTCGTCAGATTCGCGCTCAACAGCAGACGGCAGAGACTGCTGTCCCGATTCTTGCCATGACGGGCGAGCTGGGCCCGCAAGACTATACCCGGTGCCTTGAGTCAGGAATGGACGCCTGCCTCGAAAAACCACTCGACCTGGAGCAACTGGACGCGGCCCTTGTCTCGATCCGCGATCGCAGGAACAGTGCTGAGTGATCTGGTCTCGCTGTCGTGATTGTGAGAGCATTGTCTGGACAGGAGTTTGTCGGTCCAGGGCCGCCAGTCGTGGCCCGTCGACAGGACATCGCGACATGTGGATGCGTCAGGTTCGGATCGTACTGCTCGGTACTGCAGCAATCGTCGCTGTATTTGCGGTCGCACGGACTGAAGAACAATCCAGCGGCGCCACGGACCCGATCTCGAAAACAGAATTATCGGCTCCCAGCCAGGAAGAGATTGCTCGCTGGGTCGGCGAACTCAGCGATTCCGATTATCGGACACGGGAACAGGCGACGCGCCGGCTGATTAAAGCTGACGGGGCCGCCGTCTCCGCAGTCCGCGTCGCGGCCGGCAGTTTGAAGCTGGAAACCGGTCTGAGAGCCGTCGCCATTCTGCGGACGATTTACGAGACCTCACCGGAACTCGCGGCGATTAATGCTGCCTATGAGGCTTTGGACACGCTGACCAACTCCGCTCGGGAATCCGTCGCCCAGCAGGCCAGCCTGATTCTCCGGCGCAACATCTTTCTGGAGCAACGGCGGGCCGTCGTCGCGATCCGAGGCATGAAAGGCCAGGTGCGTCTCGTCCATGATCAGCCAGTGTTCGTTGAAGGGAAACAGTTCTCTCCTCCCGATGGCTGGGCGCTGATGGTGGCCATCGGCAAGGACTGGACCGGCGGTGACGCGGGGCTAAGCGAGATCGCCAAACTGAAGCACACGCTGAGAACGGTTTACCTGCTGCACGGCCACCCGATCAGTGCCGAGGCGACTGCAGCTCTGGAGCTGGAACTGCCGCAACTGGGCGTGCCGGGGCCTGGCACTGGGATTCAAACGCGCGGCGAAGCCTTCCTGGGAGTCGGCGTGCAGGACGACGCATTCGGTCTCGGCTGCGAAATCCGGTCAGTTCAGGAAGATGGAGCGGCGGGTCTGGGCGGTCTCATGTTTAATGACATCGTGGTGGAGATTGCTAAACGTCCCGTTCGTAAGGGCGAAGACCTTATCTCGATCATTGGGACCTTTCAGCCGGGCGACGCCGTGGACATTGTTGTGTTGCGCGGGGATCACGCCGATCGATTCCTGATGGAAGACCTGCTGATCCGTGAGGGCGGTTTTTCACCGCTGCTCTCGATCGGACTCCTGCAGAAGATGCGAACCGTGAAATCGGTCACGCTGGGCCGATGGAGCATCGACAACTGAGCGCTCCGGTCACCATCATGGGCTGACCCGTCACTCGCAGGACATCAGCTCGCATGTTTGCATCGAAGATTCCGCCCAAAACGCTTGTCCATTTGAGTCGGTCGCTGGGGACAATGCTCGAATCGGGCATTCAGATCCGCCGCAGTCTGCAGATCACACTAAAGAAAATCGGCCATCCGCCAACGCGAAATGTCCTGGGGCTCATATCAGACGACATCGTGGCGGGAACTGACATCGGGTCGGCCTTCCGCAGGCATGGCCGGTTCTTTCCGTCGTTGTTCATCGACATGCTGGAAATGGCGGAAAACTCCGGCGCCCTGCCCGAAGTTCTGAAGCATCTCGCGGAACATTACGAGAACAATATCCGACTGAAGCGAGAGTTCATTCAGTCGATCATCTGGCCGGGATTTCAGCTTGTCGCCGCGATCTTCGTCATCGCGATCCTGATCCTTGTGCTCGGGATGGTGGCCGAAACCACGGGTAACAACGACCTGTCAGTTCTGGTGTTTGGGCTGGTCGGGCCGAAGGGAGCCATCATCTGGCTGTGCGGCACGTTTGGTTCCATTGCAGGTGTGTTTTTCGCCTACAAGATGATCAACGGCCTGTTTCAAGGCGAAAAGGTCCTCGACACGTTTCTCATTCGAATTCCCGTTCTCGGCCACTGCATGCGGGCCTTCGCGATCGCCCGCTTCTCCTGGGCGTATTATCTGACTCAGCAGACAGGCATGCCAGTCGTCGAAAGCCTGAAGGGCAGCCTGCGAGCCACCGGAAACGGCGCCTTTATGGCGTCGTCTCCGAACATCTGCGGCACGATCCTCGAAGGAGCGACTCTGACCGATGCGCTCGCACGCAGCGAGCTGTTTCCCGATGACTTTCTGGAAATGGTGTCCGTCGCCGAAGAGTCCGGAACCGTGCCGGAAGCACTGAATCGCCTCAGCCCACAATTCGAGGAAAACGCTCGCAGCCACCTGAAGACCCTGACTCGGGCGGTCACCGTGCTGGTGTGGCTGATTGTGGCCGGATTCATCGTGTTCTTCGTATTCCGTTTCATCCTGTGGTACGTCGACCAGATCAATCAGGCCCTGCAGGGCACTTAGGGCAACTCTGCGGACCGTCGATCGTCGTCTTTCCTGGCCGCTGACTCGATCCCGTTCCGCCAGGACACTTTGCGCCATCTTGACAAACAAGCGTCCGCTGATATGTTGATGTGAGCCATACTATTTGGTTCGCCTCGGACGGATTTCGAGGACGCATCGGCCACGCCAGACACCTTCCAAAACGATCCCGCCTCAACGCTGTTCATGCAGCACCCACCAACAGGGATACTGGCCGATAGAGGGAACTCACACTGCCCGGTACTCTGAGCACCAAACGGGGAGCATCCAGATGAAACTGATGGTCACGCTGATTTCATCGACGCTGACTTTGATCGTTGCGGCGTCCGCAATGGCCGACGACGCACCAGAGCCCAAGGGTCTGGGCGACCCAGGCGTCTTGGATTCGCTGAGAATCGAACCGGAAAATCAGGATAACGGCCTGATCATCCGGGGACGCGACGCCCGCCAACAGATCATTGTCACCGGTGTGTATTCCTCGGGACAACTCCTCGATCGCACGCACGGCGCGACATACTCCGCACAGCCGGCTGGCGTGGTCGAAATCGCCGCAGATGGCCTCGCTACTCCCCTCAAGGACGGCGACGCCACGGTCAAGGTCACAGTTGATGGGAAAGAGACGACCGTCGTCATCCATGTCGAAGGAGTCGCAAACCAGATCCCGATCAACTTCAAGAACCAGATTGCCCCGATCTTCACGAAGCTCGGGTGCAACTCAGGTGGCTGCCACGGTAAGGCCAGCGGTCAGAATGGTTTCAAGCTTTCACTCCTGGGGTTCTATCCAGAGGACGACTTCGAATTTCTTGTGAAGGAAGCCCGTGGACGTCGTCTCTTTCCGCCAAGCCCCGGTGAAAGCCTGCTGCTTCAGAAAGCGACCGGTAAATCGCCCCACGGTGGTGGCAAGCGGATGGAAGTTGGCAGCTATGAATACCGAATGCTGTATCGCTGGGTCGAACAGGGCATGCCCTACGGCAACCCGGACGATCCCTACGTTGTCGGGATTGAGTGCAAGCCTGAACAACGCCTCATGGACCGCGGAAAGGATCAGCAGATCACCGTCCTGGCTCGCTACAGCGACGGCTCAACGGAAGACGTTTCCCGGATGGCTCTCTACGAAGCCAACGATCCCGAAATGGCTGAAGCGACTGAAGCCGGTCTGATCAAGACGCTCGATCTCGCTGGTGAAGTAGCCATCATGGCTCGTTACCAGGGGCAGGTCTCAACTTTCCGCGCCACGATCCCGTTGGGTGCCGACACATCCGGCGTCCCCGCACCGGTGAACTTCGTTGACGAAGCTGTGTTCGCCAAGCTCAAGCTGCTCGGCATTCCGCCAAGCGAATTGTGCGACGACGCGACGTTCCTGCGTCGAGTCCACGTGGACGTGACCGGCACGACACCGACGGAGGACGTCGTTCGTGAGTTTCTGGCTGACAAGGATCCGGACAAGCGAGAAAAGCTCGTCGACCGGCTCCTCGATACGGAAGCGTACGCGGACTACTTCACCAACAAGTGGAACCTGGTGCTCCGAAACAAGAAGCGAAACACCGGCGACCTGCATGGCACATACGCGTTCTACCGCTGGATTTGGGATTCGCTCTACGAGAACAAGCCGTACGACCAGTTCGTCCGTGAGATCATCACGGCCACGGGCGAGACCTCGACCAACCCGGCCGTTGTCTGGTATCGCGAAGTCGATCAGGTGAACGAGCAGGTGGAAGACACTGCTCAGCTATTCCTTGGCCTGCGAATTCAGTGTGCCCGGTGCCACCACCACCCATTCGAGAAATGGAGCCAGAACGACTACTACGGTCTGGCCGCGTTCTTCACGACGGTTGGCAAGAAAAACATTCTGGAAGTCGGAGCACGTGACCGAAACACACGCGACAAGCGAATTCTGCACACCGAAAAAGTTGCCCAGTCGCAGAACCCGCGAAGTAAAGAGAATCTCAAGCCTGCCGGCCTCGGAAGTGATCCCTTAGAGATTCCCGCGACGAGTGATCCGCGGCACTTCCTGGCGGACTGGATGGCCCGCAAGGACAACCCGTTCTTTGCCCACTCCGTGGTCAATCGCTACTGGAAGCACTTCTTTGATCGCGGCATTGTGGAACCTGAAGATGACATGCGGGCCACTAACCCGCCATCCAACCCCGAACTGCTGCAGGGGCTGGCAACGAACTTCATTGAAAACGGCTTCGACCTGAAGTGGCTGGTTCGGACGATCTGCAACTCCCGGACATACCAGCTCAGTGCTTTGCCCAACGACTACAACCTGAAGGACAAGCAGAACTTCTCGCGGTACTACCCGAAACGCCTGACTGCCGAAGTCCTGTACGACGCCTTCCATCAGGTGACATCCACCACGCAGAAATACACCGGACTGCCCGGTGGTACTCGCGCTGTTCAACTTCCGGATCCTGCAATCGGCCCATACTTCCTGAAAGTCTTCGGCCAGCCGCAGGGCGACACGGCCTGCGAATGCGAACGTTCTCAGGAAGCCAACCTCGCCCAGAGCCTGCACCTGCTGAACAGCTCGGAAGTGCAGACCAAGATTGCGAGCGGCTCTGGCCGTGCCGCGAAACTGGCTGGTGATAAGGAGCGAAGCCACGACGAACGGGTTCAGGAACTCTATCGCTGGGCGTACTCACGCCAGCCGAATGATGACGAGCAGCAGATCGCGATGGCTCACATCAAGAAACACGAGGCGAACGAGAAGATCGCCTACGAGGACATCGTCTGGGCGTTGATCAACACGAAGGAATTCCTCTTCAACCATTGATTGACAATTGAGACCTCAGCAGGCGAGTGTCTGCTGAGGTTTTTTGGTCGTATGCAGCTTCCGATATCCACGCCTCAACTTTCGGCGGCAGGTTCACCGGACGAACCCGCCGCTGCTATCCACGCCAAAACCTGGACACCTTTCAGATCCCTGTCGGTGTCTTCATCCCTCTTACAGTCTCTCGCCAATTCGACTGCACCGCAGTTGGAACCTGTTCCATTTTCGGAACTCGGCAACACGAAACCGGTTTCGTCCGGTATTCAGTTTCGGAGAAACTGACTCAGAGAGACATTCATTCCGTATCGCCACCGGGGGGCAGTTTCATGATGTTTTGCCGCGCGGCATTGCGCCGCCTTGCTCTCGTTGTAGTGTGTGCAGTGTCGCTGACTTCGGTCGCCACAGCACAGCTTCCCCAGACACGCATTTTTGCCATCTACCCGCAGGGTGCTCAGGCGGGTCAAACCGTCGATGTGACTATCTCCCGTGGTTTGGACATTGATGAGCTGGATGCCATGACTTTCAGTCATCCGGGCATCAAGGCCGAGCACGTCAGCGGGAGCAACTTCAAGGTAACGGTCGCGGCCGACGTTCCGCCGGGAATCTACGACGCCCGCGTGCATGGTCTGTACGGAACCAGCAACCCTCGCTGTTTCGTGGTCGGAAATCTGCCCGAGGTGAACGAGACAGAGAACAACAACACTCCTGATCAGGCCCAGGTGGTTGAAATTGGCACCGTGATCAACGGCCGATCCAACGGTGCTGCTGATGTGGATTTCTTCAAGATCACCGGCAAAAAAGGCCAGCGTCTTCTGGCCGAGTGCTCAGCGATTCGCATCGACTCACGCTTTCATGGTGAGTTGAAATTGTACAACCCCGCCGGTCGCCGACTGGGCCGTTCGATCGCACTCGAACGTCGTTTCGACCCGCTGCTCGACGTCACACTGCCGGAAGACGGAGAATACATCGTTCGCGTCGCCGACTTCGTTTACGCGGGCAGCAACGACTACGGTTACCGGCTCACTCTACATGTCGGACCGCACATCGATTTTGTCGTCCCTCCCGCTGGTGTTCCCGGTTCAACTGCGAAGTACACCCTGTATGGGCGCAACCTTCCCGGCTCGCAGCCGGCCGGCATCGCCTCCGATGGACGACAGCTTCAGAAACTTGACGTTCAGATCGCCCTGCCGAATACGTCGGATCAACTGCAGCCGGGCAATTCCCTGTTCGCACGCGAAGCCGGCATCGACGGCAGCAGTTATGTCTTCAAGGGAGCGAATGGTTCTTCCAATCCGGTGACGATCGCGTTCGCACCGAGAGCAGTCGGGCTGGAAGTTGAACCGAACAACGAAGCCGCTCAAAGTCAGAAGATCACGATTCCGGCCGAAATCGCCGGACAGTTTCAGGAACGGGCCGACGTCGACCGTTTCGAATTTGAAGCCAAAAAGGGTCAGATTTTCTGGGTAGAAGCGTTCGCGCAGCGACTTGGGAGCCTTGCCGATCCGTACCTCCTCGTCGAGCAGGTGACCAAAGCCGACGACGGTACAGAAACCATCAAACGACTTGCCACAGTCGACGACACCGCGACGACGGTGATCTCGACGCTGTTCGAAACCAATCACGACGACGTCGCGTGGCGCTTCGCAGTTCCGGCCGACGGCCTGTTCCGGATCGTACTGCAGGACCGCTTCTTTCAATCGCGCGGGGCGGCCAACTTCGCCTACCACCTGACGATTCGCGAAGAAGAACTTGATTTTCGACTCGCCGTGATTCCGCCAGCCCCGCTGCAGAATCCAGCTGCCGGTTATCAGACCTGGTCCTTGGGACTCCGCAAGGGCGACAACCTTCACATACAGGTCGGTGCGTTTCGGCGTCACGGTTTTAAGGGTTCCATCGATGTCATGGCCGAAAACCTGCCGCCGGGTGTTACCTGCAAGGGCGCGAGTATCGACGGCAACGCTTCATCGGCAACTCTGGTCTTCACGGCTACAGAAGATGTGAAACCCGGTAGCTGGCCACTCAAGTTCGTTGGCAAGGCCCACATCGAATCGCCCGCCACGGTTGCGGCTGTGACGGCTGCCGAAGCTGCTCTGAAGACAAAGGTTGCTGCGCAGCCCAAGCTGCAGGAAACATTCGACAAAACAGTCGACCCGGCTAAGAAGGCTGAAGACGCTCGCAAGGCCGCCGAGACCGTCGCAAAAACCGACGCAGACGCGGCAAAGAAGGCCACGGATGCAAAGACCGCAGCCGACAAGAAGCTGGCAGACGCACAAGCCGGCCAGAAAACTGCCGATGTCGCGAAGACCGCAGCCGATAAGGCTCTGGCTGACGCGAAGACGGCCGTGGCTAATGCTGTCAAGGCGGTCGATGCTGCAAAGAAAGAGCTGGATCAGGACAAGGAAAATCAAGGCCTGAAAGACAAGGTTGCGGCTGCTGAGAAGACGAAGACCGATACAGACGCTGCAGTCACCACGGCGGATACGGCCGCAAAGGAAGCGATCACCAAAGCCGGGGCCGCAAAAACAGCCGCGGATCAGGCGAAGAAGGAAGCTGACAATCTGACCAAGGCACTCGCCACGGCCACTGCCAAGGCAAAACAAACAACCGCTGCTCTGGCGAAAGCAGTGGGCGCCCGCGACGCAGCACAGGCGGCATCAAAGAAAGCCGAAGACGCAAAGAACGCTGGTGAAACCGCGATTGCGGACGGGAAGAAAGCGATCAAGGAAGCCCGTAAGGCGAAGGACGCCGCAGCTCGCGACGTCACACACCCGGCTCGTACCGCAACCATCGTCTGGAACGGCTCGAACGTTCTATCCGCGACGTCCCGGTTATCAGACCAGTTGATGCTTTCAGTGCTCGACGAAGTCTCGCCGTTCCAGGTGACGACAGACGTCTTTCGCGAGAACCTGAGCCACAATCGCCAGATTCTGATTCCGGTCAAGCTGACAAAACGCAACGGTTTCAACGCCGACGTCCAGCTCACATTCCAGAATGTTCCCAAGAACGTGCAGGTTCAGAATCAGAAAATCGCGAAGGACGCGGAAGCGGAAAAGGCCCTGAAAGCTGCGACTGACGCCGCCACCAAAGCGGCTGCGGCAAGTACAAAAGCGGACACCGATCTGAAGGCGGCAAACGTCGGCCTGCTGAAAGCGCAGACGGAACGTGATGTTGAGAAGAAAAAACTGACCGACGCCCAGACGGCGGAACAAACGGCCAACAACGAGAAGACAACCGCAGATAAAAACGTCACGGACGCTCAGGCCAAAGTCGATGCGGCAGTCAAGCTCGTGGCCGATGCCAAAGCCGCCGCCGAGAAGGACAAGGAAAACAAGGACCTGGCAAAGGCGGTCACAGCCGCCGAGAAAGCGAAAACTGACGCCGATGCGGCCTTGAAAGTTACTCAGGCCGGGCAGAAGGCCGCTGACGCAAAACAAAAGGCAGCACAGGCGGCGACAAAGACCACAACCGACTCACTTGCGGCGAAAGAGAAGGTCGTCACTGACACTCAGGCTGATGTGAAAAAGAAGACGGAAACGAAAACGGCAGCCGACACTGCGAAAGCCGACGCCGATACCAAGGTCAACGAGGCCAGAGCAACTCAGACTGCTGAAGTGGTTGTTCGTGTCTTCGTACCAGCCACCGTCGCCGAGGGCACCTATACGCTGTTCATGCAGTCTCAGGGACAGGTGCCATACTCTCGTAATCCAGCCCGAGTCAAACGGGCAAAGACACTTCAGGTAGAGGCTGTGGCGACCTTGGCAGGAGCCACTGAGACTGCTCGGCAGGCAACTGCGGCAGCGACCAAAGCCAACAGCGACCTGACTGCGGCGACCGCAGCGTTGAAGACAGCTCAGCAACAGCGTGACGCTGAAAAGAAAAAGCTGACTGTCGCCCAGACCGCAGAGCAGAAGGCGACTCAGGATAAGGCTGCTGCTGACAAAGCGGTTACGGATGCTCAGACGAAAGTCGACGCGGCAGCAAAGGTCGTCACGGATGCCAAAGCCGCAGCCGACAAAGACAAGGAAAACGAGGGTCTGGCCAAGGCTGTCGTTGCAGCGGAGAAAACGAAAACGGATTCCGATGCGGCCTTGAAGGTCACTCAGGACGCACAGAAGGCTGCCACCGACAAACTGACGGCCGCGCAGGCG
Source organism: Planctomycetota bacterium (assembly GCA_963579025.1). Classification (GTDB taxonomy): domain Bacteria; phylum Planctomycetota; class Planctomycetia; order Planctomycetales; family Planctomycetaceae; genus CAUZFZ01. Next base: position 14,803 of record CAUZFZ010000149.1, read on the forward strand.
GCGACAAAGGCCGCCACAGAATCGGTTGCCGCAAAAGAAAAGGCGGCGACGGACACAAAAACCGATCTCACGAAGAAGACCGCAGCGAAAACGGCCGCCGATGCTGCCAAGACACAGGGCGACGCTAAGGTCAAAGAAGTCACGACGAAGAAGACCGCTGCGGATAATGAGCTGAAGGCCGCGACAACCGCGGCAGCAGTCAAGAACATCAATGTGTTCGCCCCGTCAACGCCGATCGTGATCAACGTCCGAAAAGGTGGATTCACCCTGGCGGCAAACGTGCCCGATGGTGGCAATCTGAAGCGCGGCCAGAAACTTGAGATCAAAGTTACGGTCGCTCGAATCAACGGATTCACCGGACCGGTGACGATCAATCTTGCTCCACCACCGGGAACAAAGGGGCTGTCGTCACAGCCAGTGACGATCGCTGCAGATCAGAAGGAGGCGACGCTGGTCGTTTCCGCCGCAGGCGATGCCACTGAGGGTGATATTGCTAATCTCGTCGTCCGAGGCACGGCCGACTGGAATGGACCGTCATCCGCGGACATTGCCGCCAAAATTAAGATTGCCAAGTAGAGCGGACTTCGCCATCAGAGTGTTGGCGAGTCCTTTGTCTCGATGCAGAGCGTTGAGACGAGTATCAGCTGTTTGCCTGTACGAATTCCAAACTATCAGCAGTTTCGAGGTTTCCGATGATCAGGACACTGCATCTGCTTTCGCTGGTCGCTGCCATGAGCCTGTCTGCCGTCGCGGCCGACGAACCATCGAAGGGCATTGAGCCCGAGAAGATCGATCTTGGACGACCGGTCAGTTTCGAAAAAGACATTCGAGACATTCTTGATCTGAACTGCGTGGCCTGCCACAACCTGGCCGATGCCGAAAGTCGGCTGAATGTTGAGAATGTTGATTCGCTGCTTAAGGGCGGAAAACGCGGCACGGCAATCGTTCCGGGCAAGCCAGACGAAAGTCTTTTGTACCTCGCCGCCGCCAGAAAGAAGCAGCCGCACATGCCACCGCTGCCCAACAAGGTGGAAGCATCGGCATTAACCCCCAAAGAACTCGGCCTGCTACGGCAGTGGATCATTGAAGGTGCGAAATCGGACAGCACGGGAGGCGGCACAATCGTCAAGTGGCAGCCGGTGCCGGAAGGCATGAAAGCCACCTACGCGATTGCCCTGTCACCATGGGCCGATCGGGTCGCGGCTTCGCGAGCCAATCAGATCAGCGTCTTCGACATCGGCAGCGGAGCTGAAGTCAAATTGCTGGACCCGGCCCTGGCGGATGTGAAACTTGAAGATCAGGTCATGTATCCAACGGGAGCCGCCCATCGCGACTTTGTGCATGCGCTGGCGTTTCACCCGAATGGTCGCATGGTTGCGTCGGCGGGTTTCCGCGTCGTGAAGTTGTGGGAACAATCGGCCAACGTCCAGACGCTTAAGACCGGCCTCGGCGCAGTCGCCGCTGACGCAGACGTCCAAGCAGAAAAAGGACTTGTCGTGTTTGGCACAAAACAGAACTCAATTTCGGTACGTTCGCTTTCTGATGGTAAAGAAATCAAGAAGCTCGACGGACACACGGCCAGTGTCAACGGCGTTGCGTTCTCACCGGACGGCACTCAGGTCGTCTCCGGTTCGGCCGACAAGACGTTTCGAGTCTGGTCGCTGGAAAGCGGTCAAGTAGTGCGTCAGCTTGAAACACCGGCTCCAATTCATGATTTGTGCCTCACCCCGGACGGCTCGCACATCATTACGGTGCATGAAGACAAACTCATCCGCGTGTGGACAACGGCTGCAGCCGAGACGCCTCCGGCGGAGGGCGAGACCGAGAAACCAGTCAAGGAAATCGCCGGACACGGCAACATCGTTACATCCATTTCCCTGGTCGGTGACCAGCAGTTCGTTACTGGTTCGACCGACAATACGGCACGCATCTGGAACCTTGCGAACTGGGCTGCTGTCCGCTCGCTTAATCACGGTGGTCCGGTCGTATCTGTTGCAGGTGGTCCTGATGGGAAGGCGATCATCTCTGGTAGTTCGAATAACACGGCCAAACTGTGGAATGCGGCCAATGGCCAGCAGATCGCGGAATTGCGTGGGCACCTTCCCGCACAACGTGGTGAAACTCTCGCCAAAGAAGAGGCAGACCTGGCCAAGCAGCTCGTGGCTCTCGGGAAGGTTGCAGAAGACGCCGCCGTCAAGAACGAAAAAGAACGAGCGGATGCACTGAAAAAGGCAATGGACGCGAAGACAGCTGCCGAGAAAGCCGTCAGTGAACAAAAGCCAAAGCAAGCGGAAGCCAAGAAGAAGAATGACGAGGCGAAGGCAGTTGCAGAGGCCGCACAGAAGAAAGCTGACGACGCGAAGAAAGCATTGGACGCAAAGACCGATGACGCCGATCTGAAGAAGGCGTCGGACGCAGCGGCCGCAGAAGCGAAAAAAGCAACGGCCGCCCTGAAAGCTCCGGGCGATGCATTCAAGAAGGAAGACGACGAGCTGAAGAAGCGTGAAGAAGCTCAGAAGTCGGCCATCCGTAGTCTGGAACTTGGCACGAAAGCCGACGTGAAGGCCAAGAAGCAACTGGAAGAGGCGAAGGCCCATCACCTCAAAGTCCAGGAGCTTCAAAAGGCCGAGGATGCGAAGTCGAAGAAGGCAACCGAAGACAAAACGGCTGCCGAGAAACCGCTCACGGCAGTGGCGTTTTCAGCGGATAGCAGTCGCGTTGCGACAGCGGCTGATGACGGGACGATCACGATCTGGTCCGCCGGCAATGGAAAGCCGCTGGATATTCTCACCGGAGCTGCCGGACCGATCAGCGTTCTGGAATTCTCGGATGCGAAGCATCTGATCAGCGCTGGTGAAGATCAGAATGCCGTTGTGTGGGACGCGGCCCCTGAGTGGAAACTGGCGGCAACACTCGGAGCGAAGTCGGACGACCCGATGGACCTTACCGAATCACCGTTCGTGTTCCGTGTCATTTCGCTCGACTTCAGTCCGGATGGAAAGCAATTGGCCACCGGCGGCGGCGACCCGTCTCGTAGTGGCGAACTGATGATCTGGGACGTCGAGAAGCGTGCGCTTGTCAAGACAATTGAAGACGCACACAGCGATACGATCTTCGGTCTGCAGTTTTCCCGCGACGGCAAGCAGATCGTCTCGGGTGCCGCAGACAAGTTCGTCAAGATACACGAGATCGGGTCCGGGGCTCATGTCCGCTCGTTCGAGGGACATACGCACCACGTTCTGGACGCATCCTGGAAAGCTGACGGCAGCCAGATCGTGAGTGCCGGTGCGGACAATGCCATCAAAGTCTGGAACGTGTCCACTGGCGAGCAGGTTCGAACAATCACGAATTACGCGAAACAGGTAACCTCGATCCGGTTCGTCGGAGTCAGCGGCAACGTCATCAGTTGCGGCGGCGACAAGACGGTCCGCTTCCACACCGCGGCCAACGGTTCCAACTTCCGCAGTTTCAGCGGCGGTACCGACTACATGTACGCTGCCGACTCGGCACGCGACCAGACGGTTGTGGTGGCCGGTGGCGAGGATGGCGTGATTCGGGTATGGAATGGCGCCAACGGCCAGGTCATCAAGGCATTCGAGCCGCCCGCCCCCGCCGAAGAGACCACGCAGGCCAGCGTGACCGAATAGAGTTTTCGGTCTCATCAGTAACAGCAGAAAGCCGTGTCACCGCGAGTGGTGACACGGCTTTGTTTGTTGACTGGCCGCCGCACAACGTCCGTCCGTCTATGGCCTCGGCCGCTTCTTCATTGGGCGTTTCTTCTTCATCGGCCGCTTCTTCTTGCCACCAGAGAAGACCCTTTGCAATTCCTCAAGGCCAGTTGTTCCGTCGGCCACCAGACGCAGCGCGTCCTTCTGGAATGTGAGCTGTTTGTCCTCTTTGGCCTGTGCCCGAATCGCGGCCACATCACCACCACTCGCGATGACGGCTTTCATCCCCTCCGTCACGTCAATCATCTCGAAGATTGCCGTACGGGCGCGAAAACCAACGTCGTCGCAGCCGCGACAGGGCTCCGGTTCCTCGCCACGTTCGTCCGCTTCCGGGGGTGGCGCTTTGCGGTACAGCGTCGCTGTGTTTTCCGGCAGGCCCATTTGTAAGAGCAGTCGTGGACTGGGGCGAAACGCCTCTCGGCAGCGAGGACACAACTTACGAATCAGCTTGTGACTGATCACACACTTGAGCTGTTCGGCGACCAGATTGGGTTCTCCAACCAGCTCAACGAACTTGAGGATGCCGTCGGCCGCGTCCTTCGCGTGCATCTCCGACATCATCGTGACTTCCATCGAACTCTGAACGATTGACTTGACTCGCTCGGAGTCCGTGAATTCCGAGTAGAAAATCAGGTTGCCTTCGTTTCTCTGAATACGTTCGATCGTCTGCTCGATCGGATGGCCTTCCTCTTCCTTGAATACAGGCACGTTTAGAATCTCTCGCGTGCCCAGATCGCCCACGAGATAACACTGGTAAAGGTATGAATCGACGCACCGCACGCTGCACAACGCGGTCGTGGTCAACCCACTTTCGGGTGGCCCGACGACCAGGGCAACTCCTCCCTCGTGATTCGCGGCGAGGTTCCTCAACCGCGATTGGATGACTTCGGGTATGCCGATGTCTTCCGGCGTGGCGCGTTTTGTCTTGGTATTTCGAAAGGTCACAGTCAGCGACTCGGCGGGCTTCCCTCCCGGGCCCTTGACCGGAGTGGTCTTCACAGTGAGTTCAAACGGAAGCTCACGGTACTCGGCCTTCAGCCCGCCTCGCTGTGGTTTGTTGCGGACGGTGATGTCCAGTCCGGCCAGCAGCTTCAATACCTGGATAACCGCATTCGCTCGTGGCGGCGGGAAACGCGGACCGGGACGTTTTGAACCGTCGACGAAAAAACTGGCCACGGCTTTCGGGCCGTCGATTTGCAGTTTGAACATCTCGCAGCGGCGTGATAACGCGTCGGACACGAGTTCCTTGGCCGGCATCATGCCAGCGGCAGCCAGCTTCCGATTCTCTTCAAGGTCGGGCTGTTTGCCGTTTGTGGCTCCCTGGAACAGGACATACTCGATGTCATCTTCATCTTCATCATCGTCGTCATCGTCTCGCCCAAACATTGCCACGCTCTGGTCTCCTCAAGCTGATTGCGTCCGTTCGTTTCGAACCGATGTGTCTCGAACTCTCAGTCTTAATCTTAATCCTACTCTTAATCTTAATCCCCTGGCCGACACCATCCACGCAGCAGCCGGTCGGAATTGTCAGGGTCCAATGCTTTCTTCCCGTTCCGTTTTCAGCTCACCGGCCATCGATTCCCGGAGGAGATTAAGATTATGAGTAGGATTAAGATTAAGACTTGGGTACTGCGTGCTTACAGCAACCCGTATGTCTTGAGCGTGTGACGCAGATCTTCACGCTGCGAATCGGCCAGCGGCGTCATCGGGAGACGAACCTCTCCTGTGTCGCGCCCCAGCTCCTGCATGGCCGTCTTGATGGGAATCGGATTCGTCGCCAGTCCCAGCAGGTCGCGACACAGCGGAAACAGCTTATGGTGCCACTGCTGAGCTGTCGCGATATCTCCCGAGTTCCACGCAGCCAGCATCGCTTTCACGTCCTGCGGAATGATGTTGCCAACGACAGAGACTACGCCGCTGCCACCGATGGACAGTAGCGGCAGAGTCAGGCTGTCGTCCCCGGACAGGATCGTTAGTTCGCTGCGAGCCAGAATCTGCGAAGCCTGATCCATCGAGCCGGTGGATTCCTTGACAGCGACAACGCTCGGGCAGGCCTCGGCGATCCGCGCGATGGTTTCGGCTTCGATGTTTTTCGCCGTGCGGCCGGGGATGTTGTACAGGACAATCGGCAGGTCAACGGTGTCTGCGATGGCCTTGTAGTGCTGGTAGAAGCCTTCCTGAGTGGGCTTGTTGTAATAGGGGGCCACCAGCAGCGCCGCATCCGCGCCTGCTTCTTTGGCAAACTTCGTCAGACGAATGGCCTCAGCCGTCGAGTTCGAGCCAGTGCCGGCCATGACGTTGATTCGCCCGGCCGCCTGTTCGCACACAATTCTGATGACGCGTTCGTGTTCTTCGTGAGTCTGCGTCGGGCTTTCGCCGGTGGTTCCCACGGGGCTGACACAGTCGGTTCCACTGTCGACGTGAAAGTCGACCAGCTTGCGCAGAGCGGCTTCGTCGATCGCACCGTCTTTGAACGGCGTGACAATGGCGACTGTCAGTCCCGCAAATTGTTCACCACGTCTGGCCATGAGAATTCCTTGAAGTGGGAGTGGTTGAACACAACGTCTCAGCCACGGATGGGCGGGCGGCACTGCTGTTCAGGGTGGAGCCAGGCGAGCCTCCCATGCCCTGCCCGATTCCATCCTCGCAAACACGGTCGCTGCCTGCCAGCGATACGGACCCGGCAGGCCCGATATCGGACAGCGCCAACTCGTACATTGTCAGCCGTCGGTGTCGCGGTCACCGCGACGACGACCAACCGCGGACGACGTCCGTCAACGCGTCTTCCAATCGATCCCCGAAAGGTTCGCCAGAGCGAGTTCCAGTGCATGCGTTCCGTCGCGACCGTATCCCTGAGCCTGCACGGCCAGATAAAGCTGATGAGCAAGTGCCAGACCAGGCAGTGAGAGCCCCATTCTTTTGGCCTCGGCCAGGGCGATGCCCATGTCTTTGATGAAGTGCTCGACGAAGAAACCCGGATCAAAATTGTTTTCCATGATTCGAGGAGCAAGATTGGCCAGCGACCAGCTTCCCGCTGCTCCCGTTGCGACAGATTTCATCACTGTCGGCAGGTCCAGCCCGGCTTTGTGTCCATAAAGCAACGCTTCGCAGACTCCGATCATGTTCGTCGCGATCAGCGTCTGGTTGACCATCTTCGTGTGCTGACCAGCTCCGGCACCGCCCTGGTGGACGATCGTCTTGCCCATCGCGTCCCAGCACGGCTGCAGCGCTTCGACCACGTCCTGGTCTCCGCCGATCATGATTGACAGGGCGGCATTTTTCGCACCGACGTCTCCACCGGAAACCGGTGCGTCGACACTGCCAATGCCTTGCGCTTGGCCGGCCTCATAGATTTCGACGGCCAGTGAAGGCTCGCTGGTGGTCATGTCGACCAGAATGTTGCCCGCCTTCGATCCGGCCAGAGCTCCGTCGTCGCCCAGGAACACTTCGCGAACATCACTTGGAAAACCGACGATGGCGAATATGACGTCGGACTGTTCGGCGACAGCTTTCGGTGTGTCGGCCCAGATCGCTCTCTTTTCGATCAACCCGGAGGCTTTCGCTTTGGTCCGTGTCGTGACGGTTGCGGCGAAGCCTGCGTCGATGAGGTGTCCGCACATGCTGGAGCCCATCACGCCTGTGCCAATCCAGCCAATCTTCGTACTGCCAGGAGCGATCGTCGATACTGCCATGCTGCCGATATCCTTGTGTTGTCGAGTTAAGTGTCGTGTCGAGCAGTCTGCAGCCGGACCACTTTCTGCTTCCGGCGCGCGGAAGTATAGCCGGTGGCCCGCAGCCAGGTCACTTACCAGACCAACGACCAGACGTAAGACGAATCGGCCTGAAAACAGTACAGTGAGCCCTGTCACACTTGGCCGCATCCGGTATGAAAGCGGACGCGACGGATTAGTCCTTGGAGTGCTCGATCTCCCCTGTTTCACGGATGACGTTAATGCTTGCCGCAATAGAGTTTTCAGACGTTTTGCTGGCTCTCAGTGCTGTCTCGATCGTCGCACTGGCGTACGGACTGCGGAGCCTGCACGGTTGGCTGCGTCGAATCGAGTGGATGCTCGACGTTGCCCTCAGGCAGATGGGTATCAACTGGGACGAACTCCCCTGTCGGGAACTTTCACGACAGGTACGTGCTTTGGCGGATACTCGCGAGCGTCAACTTGCGATTGAATTGCATCAGCGAGAATCAGGACTCGCCTTCGACGATGCTCAAGTTGCCGTCGAGGCCTACATGCGTGGTGAGTTGCCTGCCGGTGAATCGCCACTCCCCGTCAGGAGATCGGCGTGACAGAACCGGTTGCGTTCCTGAACGGAACGTTGGTTCCGCAGAGCGAAGCTTCGGTACCGGTCACAGACCTCGGTGTCGTCGCTGGGGCATCGGTTACAGAGATGATCCGGACATTCGGGCACAGGCCGTTCCGTGTCGCGGACCATCTGGATCGACTGTGTGAGTCAATCGAGCTGATGGGATTCCCCCACGCGCCGCCTCGGCAGCAGATTCAATCCGCCGTCGAAGCCGTCGTTCACCACAACACATCGCTGATTCCAAAGCACCACGACCTGGGAGTCGTCGTCTTTGTGACAGCGGGGCAGAACCTGACGTATCTCGGCGGCAACGCCCGTGACCAGGTTTCACGGGGGACGCTGTGCGTTCATTCATTCCCGCTGCCGTTCGAGCTTTGGGTCGACAGGCAGGTCAACGGTCAGCACCTGGCGACAGTCAGCGTGTTGCCGCTGCCGGTCCAGTCCGTCAGCCCCGTTGCCAAACACCGCAACCGCATGCACTGGCTGCGAGCTGACCGGGAAGCTCGGGAACGATTCAGCGGCGCAAATGCTGTGCTGGTGACACCCGACGGATCGGTGACCGAGACAAGTTCCGGAAACATCTTCGTGGTCCAGGGCCGGACCATTCGCACGCCACCATCGGAACTCGTGCTGGGTGGAATCAGCCGCAAAGTGCTCAACGAGCTTGCCCAGACCGCAGAGTTCTCCTGGGAAGAGGCACCAGTCACCGTCGAGTCCATTGGCGATGCCGACGAGGTCATGACGACTTCGACGCCGTATTGCGTGATGCCGGTAACACGATTCGACGACTGCGCTGTCGGCAATGGAGAACCCGGGCCCGTGTTTCAGGAGCTGTTGGCAGCCTGGAGCAACCTGGTTGGACTCGATATCGTCCAGCAGACGATTGATGCGGCCCGAGAACGCAGTGCCGGGTAACCCGGTGCGGCCTTCGTCCGGCAACCAATCGTCGCCACGCTCGCCAGAGCGTGGGCAGTCGCGTCAACAACCCACGCTCTGGCGAGCATGGCTACGGAATACTGCCTCTCTATGTCACTGATCCGTGAATACACCACGTTCTTTCGTCAGTTTCGCGAGCAGTTCGAAACGACGGGGGCGATCGCGCCCAGCAGTCGATTCCTTGCGCGGTCAATGACACGACGCCTGCGCAACCGGCCGGCCGATGCGAAACCAATGCGTGTGCTGGAGATTGGACCGGGCACGGGCGCTGTCACCCGAACGATCGTGCGGCATCTGCGCGACGGCGACCGCTTCGATCTGGTCGAACTCAATCAGGTCTTTGCCGAGCACCTGCGCACTCGCTTCGAGCAGGACGCATTGTGGAACCGCGTTGCAGCTCAGTCCGAAGTACACGTTTGCCCGCTGCAGGAATTCGAATCGGATGCTCCGTACGACGTGGTGATCTCCGGCCTGCCGCTCAACAACTTCCCGGCCGGTCTGGTTGACGAAATCTTCGAGCACTATTTCCGTCACCTGGCCCCGGACGGAGTGCTGTCCTACTTCGAGTATCAATTCGTCCGCTCAATTCGCACACGCTTTGGTGCCCGGTCCGAGCGAGATCGACTGAGGTCCATCGACACGACAATGGGTCGCTACTGCAAGCAGTACCGGATCCGTCGCGACTGGATCTTCGTCAACATGCCTCCCGCCTGGGTCCAGCATTTGCGCAAGGATGAAGGATGAAGGCGGAAGGATGAAAAACGACAGACCGGATAACGGGGACGCGGAACCGAAGACTTTCATCCTTCATCCTTCATCCCTCATCCTTCAATTCAAGTCCCGCTGGTTTGTGATCTGCCTGTTGACATTGATCACAACCGGTTTGCTGCTCGGCTACTTCCTCGATGCGGAGTTGATCGAGTCGTTTCGATCTCTGGTTCCGTCGAGGGTCCTGACGGCCTTCATCCTCTTCATGATGTCGTTCAGCCTGGACAGTCGGCAGCTCAAGTCGTCGTTCAAGGCTCCCGCTCCCGTGGTGTGGGCCTGTGTCTGCAATTTCGGGCTGATACCTCTGCTTGCCATCCCCTTGATGAACCTGCAGCAGACGCCGGACTTTCGGATCGGTCTGATGATCGCGGCCAGTGTGCCGTGTACGCTGGCGGGAGCATCCGTGTGGACCCGTCGGGCCGGCGGCAACGACGCCGTGTCACTCCTGACCACACTGTTGACCAACACAGCCTGTTTCGTGCTGACCCCGCTGTGGCTGCAGCTTGGCACGGGGCGGGAAGTGCCACTCGATATGGTCGACCTCACCTGGCGACTGCTGCTGGTGGTGCTGTTGCCCATACTGCTGGGTCAACTGGTTCGGCGGCCTGCCGCAGCCGCCCAATTCGCGAAAACGAATAAGACGCAGGTCGGCGTGGCCGCTCAGTCGTGCATCCTGTTCCTGGTGTTCTCCAGCGCGTGCCTGGGTGGAGTTCAGTTGAAGAGTTCCGGAATCAGTACACAGGTCATTGCGATCGTTGTCGTCTGGCTGAGCTGCATCGGATTGCACCTGATCGCGATGGCCGTCGCGTGGACCGGCGGAGGACTGTTCCGCTTCGAGCGGCGCGACCGAATCGCAGCCTCGATCGCCGGCAGTCAGAAAACGTTGCCGATCGGCGTCTACCTGGCGACGGACCTGCAGACGTTCGGCGGTCCGGCGGTCGTTGACGGCATGCCGGTTCCGTTTGCCGTATTTCCAATTCTCATGTTTCACGCGAGCCAGCTCTTCATCGATACGCTGATCGCCGACCGCATGGCACGCGGCGACAGCGAGGCAAAACAGCCATGCAGGCTATGACTTTCAGGCACCCACATCCGCGGGTCGCCGACGGCTTCGATCGACGATATCCATCTGAATCCGGTCAAGCGGCAGCTCTGTGAAAGGGCCGACCAATGGAAATGGTCGAGTGCCCGATTCTATCTGAACGGAGAAATCGATCCGGATCTGCCACAACTGACTCGGCCTGATCCGGTGTCGTTTGAGACTTCCAGTGTGCAGGTGGAGCATCGTTGAAAACACTGGCAGAGCCCAATAGTGTCCGGGAAAATATTCACACAATGTTAACTTGCGCGATTTGGGTTGTTGAATTACAAGCCTTGCATGTCACGCAGAAAGGAAAACATTTGCGGCAACGAGAAGTCTCGTGCCGCCTT
>CAUZFZ010000150.1:0-25768 GCA_963579025.1 Planctomycetota bacterium
CCGCGGCCACCCGAAACAAGAGAAGCGCGGGTTCGGCGCGGGTTCGGCGCGGGTCTCCCGACCCCGCGGACGGCACGACCGAAGGTCTCCCTGTACGGTGTTCATCCGGTCTAGGACCGGGGACAGGTCCGGCTCAGGTCTCCCCAGGTTCTGCGCGGGTCTGCCTGCCCCTGCAGGGTTGAAACCCTGAGACGGATCCGGGAGACCTTCGGTCGTGCAGCGGCGGGGTCGGGAGACCCGCGCCGAACCCGGGTGAGCCGCGCCGAACCCGGGTGAGCCGCGCCGAAACGGGGCAACATGATTCGGGAAGGGCATGGCATGGAGCGTTATCGGATACGTGACGACTGGCCGGTCTACTTTGTCACTTTCAGCGTTGTTGAATGGCTACCGGTCTTTGTCAGTGAAGCGACCTGCCGGATTGTCACCAACAGTTTGACATTCTGTCACCGGAACAAGGGGCTGCGGATCAACGCCTGGGTGATTATGCCGACCCACCTGCACGCCATTGTTGCTGCTGCGGACGGACGCGGTCAGCAGCTCGCCCGAACGATCACGGACTTCCGCAAGTTTACTGGCCGACAGCTGAGTGATTACTGCGACCGCAACATGCCGGCGTGTTTTGGAGCCACGTTCCGGGAAGCGGCCGGCGACGATCGGCAAAGGCAGTTCTGGCAGTCCAGCCGACATCCGGTGACTATCGAGACGGAGAGATTCTGGCGACAGAAGTTCGACTATCTGCATGAGAATCCGTGTCGTAAAGGACTCGTGCGCCGAGCAGCCGATTGGCGTTTTTCGTCCGCTGCGTACTACCTGTCAGACGGCGAGGTGGCGAGCGAAGTGCCTCTGACATGGCTTGAGTGGTGAGGTCGTCACGCAGGTCTCCTGGACCGGACGAAACGCCGCGTGGGTCTCCGCGCTCCCCGGATGTTCTCCGGTGGGATGGCACTGGTGAGCAGTGCTGGCAGCGTGTGCCACTGCAGGTTTCCGTGCCACTCGCCCCCAATTGTGTCTGTTTGTGTCACCGGGGCGGGAGACGCGCGCCGAACGTGCGCGTAACCTGAGAGACGGTCACGGAGTCTCGTCGAACTCTGGACCGAATCCGTCTTCATCGTCGTCTTCGTCGGGCAGGGGGGCGTGTGTTGATTGCCAGACAACTCCGCAAATTTCACGAAAGCCTTCGTCGCGGAGACTGACGTCGATCAGTTCGGGGCTCGCTTCGCAGCATTTCTCCTGCCAGCTTCGTGCCAGGTGCTCGGCATGTTCGGCGTCGTGCGCGAGGACCCCCCACATCGCCACATAGCTCGGCCAGTGATCCTGACCATGCAGACATCCGGGCGACCCGGACCAATCAGAATCGAGCGGTTGCTCGAATTCGCATGTGTAGAAGCTGATCTCTTCCTCAACTTCGCCGACGCGGAAGCGTTCGAAGTAATCGTCTGGAGCGAGGCCGGACAGCAGTGCGAGACGCTCAGCCTGCAGACGGACTGGATCGTCGTCTGAAAGAGCACCCAGCGCGGTGTTGAACAACTCGAACAACCGCAGCAGACCTGATTCCGTCAGGTAGTCGACCTTATGCAGCGGCAGCGTCAGTACCCGCTCTACATTCCTGCGGAGTGCGCTTGAGTCATCCAGAGCTGCCGTCGCGGCCGCTCGGACCATAGCAATCGGGAACGGACAGTCGGGATTCCGCTCAGCTTCACTATCCAGCGTTGTGAGCGCCTCAGCGGCGCGGTCGGATTCGAGCATCGCCAGAGCCCGGTAGTACTGTGTCCACGGTTCTCCGGGTGAGAGTTGTTCGAACTGATCCAGGCACGTGACGGCCAGCGTGTGTTTGTCGAGCGACAATGCCGTCAGACCGGCCTCCCATGCGACTTCCGGGTCTGTGCAGCCTTCGCGCAGACACAGTTCCAGTGCGTTGAGGGCATCACCCCGACGGTCGGTATTCGAGTAAATCTCTGCCAGTCGCAATGCGACGCGTCCGTTGTCGCGGGCAAGCCGGAAGCCTCGGGCGAAGCATCGCTCCGCATCCCCCACGCGGTCTTCGTTGAGGTAGTAGTCCCCCGCTCGGGCGAAGTTGCCGGCCCGTTCGGTGTCCATGTCCAATGACCGACGAAACAGTTCTTCGATTCGTTCTGCATTCGGCAGGCCCGTGTTGTCATCCTCCGCCATGCTCAATAACGAGTGGCCCAGATACGCAACCAGATTCACGACTCCAGCGTCCTGACCAAACGGAGCCAGAAATGCCGACGCCCACGACCACACATCACTCGGAGCATCACCGGCCGGCGACAGCATCCCTGCAACGTGTATCAATCGCGCGGCATCCGAGACATCCGACACATCGCTCGCTCGTACAGACAGGACCTCGCCGAGCAGTTTGCTGACATCACTTCGTTCTTCGGCGGCCTGAAATCTGTTCTGCAGCTCATTGAAGAAGTCGCTGAGCGGAGATGCCGCAGGCTGATCTGTGTCGACGTTCTCAGTTGTGCCCGTGTCATCGAGAGCCGGCTCCGACTCGGTTGCTGTGGCGGTTTCGGAGTCGGTGGCTGGTTTCACAACCGCCGCGAACGGTCCGCACGTCGGTGCGTCGGTGAACGGGACGGGCGCTGGCGGCACGTCGTTGTCCAGCATCGCCTTCAACAGCCGCAGCGTCATCCAGTCGCGGGCGGGCCTGGCCTTCGCTTCGAGTTGCCGGGCCAATGCGTTCACGCGGTCCGCATTCCCGGCCAGCCGATACGTGGCGATCAACTGCAGCCGGACTTCGAACCATGTGTCGAGGCACTTCAGTTGCGTGAGCTTCTGATCCCACTCGCTCAGAATTGTGCTGGCCGTCTCGAAGTCTCCCTGACAGCACGCAGTCACCGCGGCAACACGAGCCCGGTCCAGTTCTCCGCTCGGGTCCTGGTCCTCGGGGACTTCCACCGGTTTTTGTTCGACGGGAATGACCGAAGTTAATTCGCCCAGTTCGTTGTGTCGGCCACTCAGCCACAAAATCGTTTCGATCTGATTCATGGACGACGGCAGCGCGTCCAGCGGCGAGTGGTACGTATCGACAAGACGCAGTCCATTGAGCGCCTGTTCCAAAGCCGCCTCCAGTTGGCCGCTGACCATGAGCAACCGAGCTGTGTCGCGCATTCCCACCCAGCGGCGGTCATTGTCCGAGTCCGTCCGTTGCGTCGATGATACGGTCCTGGCGTGATGCAGCGCCATCTCGATGTCGTCGGACGCTTCGTACACGTCGGTCGCGTATTCGCGAAAGCAGGTCACGCACTCCAGCTTACCCGTGCGACGGCAAACCTGAATGCCGTCATTGATGCAGTCGTGAACGCCGTCCGAGTTGTATCCCTGCCGCTCGGCCACATGCTTCGCCAGGTTGTCGTACGAGCACGACGACATCCAGTGGACGAAGTGATCGTAAGCCTCCTGCGGCAGGTCCGGCTGAATCTGTCGCGCCCTTTCCTCACTCTCCAGCAGAGCGATCGACTCGATGGCGATGTCAGCGCCGAATTCAGGCTCGAACGTCGATTGAGCACAGTTCATCAAATGAAAGTTAGCCCGCAAATACGGCAGGACCCTCTGGAACTGCTTTGCTCGACGACGCAATTCCCGCCCGGCCTGCACAGCGGATCGCATGCGATTCTGCTCGTGCAGCGTTTCAAGCTGGCTTGCCAGTGATTCCAACTGGTCGTCGACGTCCTGCGTTTCATTGTCCATGGCTTGGGTTAGATTCTTCGGTGGAGGCGCTCTTGAATCTCACGCAAAGACGCGAAGTCGCAAAGAAGGGGATTGTAGGCTTTGCGTCTTCGCGCCTTTGCGTGAATCTCTGTTTGGTTGCGGCTTCGCTGCTTTGGGGACTGAGCGGCAATGGATTGCAAAGCACTGGGCTCTAACAGTCCGTTGATAAATGTAGCGGAACGGCGCCAGCCGTCCGTTACGAGCATGATTTCCCTCTGAAAACCGGGCGGCTTACGCCGCTCCGCTACATCGGCGCCAATTCTTCAACGGGTTGCTAAGCACTTGGCCGTTCCCCGGCAGTCTGATCGTGGCTTCATCGCGAATCAACTGCGTCGGCGACGCTGCAGACCAGACATCGTTCCTGTAGATTGCGACGCCTCGCCACAGCCGCTGGTTCCGAAATTACGATGCAATTCGACGCTGCAGGGACGTGAGAAAGAACTCCATGACAAACTGGTCACGCCGCATCCCGTTTCAGGTGGATATCGCGGGCATCATCGAAATCATGGGTTCTTCGCTGTACAGCCGCGTGGACACTCCGATCCGCGAGCTGATCCAGAATGCACACGACGCCGTCATGCGTCGCCGTGCCGCGGATATTTCGTTCCGCGGCCGCATCGACATCCGTCAGGACGCCGAGCAGCACACGTTGCAGTTCAGTGACGACGGCGTCGGGCTTTCTCCCGAAGAGGCCGAACGATACCTGAGCACGCTGGGTGTCGGTGTCACGGGTCTGATTAAACGCGGTTCGGCTATTCCGACTCAGACAGAGCGGTCGGACTCGGGCAATCTGATTGGTCAATTCGGGATCGGGCTGTTCAGCGCATTCATGCTGGCCGAACGCATGGTTGTCGAGAGCCGACGCGCCGACGCGGACGAAGGCGTACGTTGGGAAGCCGGAGCCGGCACGGAGATCGAAATCTCCGGCACTGACCGTGAGGAATCAGGCACGACGGTCACCCTGTTCCTGAAGCCGCCATTCCATGTACTGGCCGAGCAGGAAGAACCGATCGAGCAGGCCGTCAAGGAATTCGCGGACTTCCTGACCGTGCCGATTCACTTCAACGGAGCATCGGCTCGATTGAACGTAATCAACGTCGCATGGTTCGATCCCACGCCGGATCAGGAAGCCATCGAACTGGCCCTCGAAGAGTATTTTGATGAGACACCGCTCGACGTGCTGCCATTGCGGTTCGAACAGCCGGTGTCGGTTTCAGGAGCGTTGTACGTCACCCCGCAGCGTACTCCCGGCTTTGCCGACGACACCGTCGTCACAGTGACGGTTCGGCGGATGGTGATCTCGCGGCGGATCCAGGGGCTGCTGCCGGCGTGGGGCTCGTTCTTCCGCGGCGTACTGGAATTGCAGGACTGCTCACCGACGGCCAGCCGTGAAGATCTGGTGCGTAACGAAGCCTTTGAACTCGTGCGTCAGTCGCTCGAAGAAAAGCTGTACCAGCACATCGAGACGATCGCGGCTGCGGACTCAACCCGGTGGGAATCGATGCTCGCATGGCATCGTTACACATTCGCCGGCGCCGCCCTGAACGACCGCCGCCTGCGCGACCTGCTCCGCAAGTCCTACAAACTGCCGACCTCCCAGGGACAACTGACGTTCGACCAGATTCTGGAGCGCAGCATCGCCGATCCACTGTTCGAATCCGAAGTCGACCGAGTCGTGTGGTACAACACCGACCGCCGACAGGAACGCTGGGTCAATGAGCTGTTCGCCGGCCATGACGTCCCGTGCGTTCACACACTCCGGAGCTTCGAGGAATCGCTGCTGGCCGCAACGATTGCCGACGACAATGCGGCGGGCACGGCCACCGACCTGCGCATCGCCACGTCAAGTGCTCCGGGATTCGCTCAGACAATTCTGTCGATGACGGATCTGGAAGACGCTCCGGACGAGTGGCAGGAGTTCTTCGCTTCAACCGGTGCGAGAATTCAGTGTGCGTCATTCGCATCAGGGCAGCCGGTGATGGCATTCCTCAACGAGCGGTACGAGTTGTCGAAGACCTTCGAAGAGCTGAAGAAAGAAGGCAACATTCCGGCTGGATTCGAACGTCTGATCGATCGGCATTTCGAGCAGGCACCAACGGGTCAGAACGAAATCGTGCTGAACCGAAATCATCGCCTGGTCGCCCGCGCCCTTTCACAGAGTGGACACAGCCCCCTGGCCAGTGTGTTGCGTCTTCTGGTCCTGAATGCGTTGAACTCAGCCGGCGCCTCAGTCCCGCACGAAGCCCGCCGGCTGCAGACAGACGACCTCGACTGGATCGCCGAAGCGCTTTGGGGCCGGGATTGAAATCGCCAGCCACGTTCTCAGAGCGGTTTTCGTGGGCGCAGTCGCCCATCTTTTGACTTTGGCAGTTCGCCGATCAGCTCACCTCCCTGAGCCGTCAACAATGCGCGAACAGTCTTCTGGTCAGTTGCCGCTGGCAGGAATTTGACGAATCCACCGGCCGTTACGAATGCGGGCGGAGTCAGCACGCTGCAGATTCCGTTGTCCGAATCGACAGTCATGTCCATCTCGTCGAACAAAAGGTCTTCCGGTTTCGTCCACGGAATGGGACGGCCGACGAACTCGGCAACGAGCAACGTGCTCGAAGTTCCGTCGGTGGCAAAATCCGTGGGTCGCCCTTCGGCGCCGCTCCACATCGTTTCTTCTCCAACGACTGCCACGTAATTCGTTGCCGTTTCGTTGTCGTCGTCGATCGTGTGAAGCCGATACGTTCTCGGCATCTGACTCAACAGTTCGGCGTTAGTTGGTCCATCCCACGGCTCGGTCAGGTCGAACTGGTCGAACAGTGGTTGCTCACTGAGGTATGGCAGCACGAGAACTCTCCAGCTAAGGAGTGGGCGACCGTTCTCGTCGGCCACATAAGCTGGAGGGAAGTGACCATGAACATCACAGTAGTTGACGACCGCCAACCCGAGTTGCTTCAGGTTTCATCTATCGTTGGAGCGCTGAGCCGCATGTCGAGCGTCCTGGACAGCCCCCTTTAGCCACCAGCCGGCCCCGATCCCGGCAAGGACCGTTGATCCGATGAACGCGCGTCGGGCGATTTTCCTTCGTGATGACCGGGCTGCGGTCGGGTCAGAGTCAGCCGGAATTGGTTCGAGGTCAAGATTGTCCGACATGTCGAAACTCCCGATGAGAATTGAAAACCAACGTTGTTCTCAGTGGATGCTGCGCCCGCTATTTCGCAGCCACCGGTTCTTGAACTGGCACCGGTGTCAGCCCCTGAATCAGCTTGCCGTCAGCGACATTGTAAATCTGCACCTCACCGCTCTTGGTGCCAACCACCACATGCGTACCGTCCAGATTAAGAGCGACGGCATACACCGGAGCCGCGACTCCAGAGATCAGCGCCACACGCTGTCGGGTGGTTGTGTCGTAAACACGAATCTCGCCAAAGGCGCCGGCGATCGCAAGACGTTTCCGGTCGAAGCTTGTTGACATGTCGAGCACCACGCCGGGCTGAGCTTCCATTCCCTTGGCGTACTGAGCGCGTCGCGTATTCGGTCGCGAACTGTTACCGGCTCCGGCAACCTCAACTCCCTGCAGGGCGATCTTGAATTCGAATCCTGTCAATGTCCGGGCTCTGCCTGAAGAGAACGCAAATTCCGCGTTTCCCGCAACGGCACTGATCTGGTTAGCCGACTCGTCCAGAGTCCGCAGCAGTTTTCCAGTTTCGACAGAGGCAACTTTCGTCGACTTGTCGCGTCCGCCGGTCACGATCATCTTGCCATCAGGAGTGAACGTCACATCGGTGACCCAGTCGCTGTGCAGTGGAATCGACCGGACGGGCGCGGCCGCGTCTACCGGTATCAGATACGCCGCACCGTCAGAACCGCCGAGTGCGATCGACGCCGAATCCGGAGCGAATCCACCTCGAAACAGTGTGTCCGTGCCGACTCGTCTGCTGCTCAGCAGCTTCCCGTCGGTTGCGTCATAGAATCGGATTTCCCCGTATTCACCCGGCGAACCACCCGATGCAACGAGCAGCTTTCCATCGGGACTGAACTCGACGTGCGTCAACAGATCGGACTCGGTGGGCAGACGCACGGACAGGGTTTCGAGTGAATCCACATTCGAGAAGAAAACAACTTCACTGCGACAGGCCGCTGCGAGACGTGTCCCGTCAGGACTGATGGCAACTCCCGTCACGGCTGGAGCGAACCGATACGTTTCCGGGATGTGCACGCGAGGTCCGTCGCTCCCGGGCAACGAATCATCCTTAGCCCCCGCCTTTAGCCAGCGACGAAAGACGTCGACCTTTGCCTGTGACAGTGCCGGTTGCCCCTTCGGCATTTCAGGCTGATCGCCCGAGATCATCTCCAGCAACCGTCCGGCATCCGGCTTCTTGACGTCAAACAGCGGTCCCGTCTCGCCCCCTTTGAGCATGTCGGCGACCGTGTCCATGCTCAGACCACCCTCCGTCTTCGTTCGTGAATGACAACCGCGACAGTGTCGTCTCACGATCGGCCAGACATCACGCCTGAAACTGATCTCGGAAACACTCTCCGTTTTCTCCGGAGTTGGCACGTCCTGGGTGTGAACCGCGTCCGCGACGTTGAACACAAGCAACACTGCGATACCGAGAGTCAGACGTTTCATGCTGCACACAGTGGTCTTAGAGAAACAAAAGACCGGACGCGACCTGTCTCACGAGGCGTGGGGCGTCGCATGGGGTCCCTCGATCTTACGACGACGGTTTCGAAGGAAACAGCCTCAATCACTGATGCGTCCAAAACACGGCAGCCTGACGGATCGACGGATTCAGTCCGACGGAATCTCGTTCAGCGTGTAACAGGCGTGGGCGTGAGCCAGCGACCTGGCTTCGTCTGAGCGAACGGGCTGAAGATCATTCAGCCCAGACACCACGTCACAAGTTGCCCGAAGAACTGTGCATAAAGGTTGCCGACTTCAATAGCTTCGGCGCCTTCCGCCTGCGCAGTGACGCGATTGTCGCCCCAGTCGACGAGTGGTCCGACCCAGTGTGGCGCGACGTCGGTGGCCAATGCGGCCGTTCGTCCACTGCCGCAGCGACCCGTGACAAGCAGCGGAGCGCAGTTGGTCATGCGAAATGTGAATGTGTTGTCGTCCGTGGCTGCGGCAAACTGCACGGACTCCAACAGTACTTCTGCTCCGGCCTTTGGCGTGAATTGATTGAAACCGCCTATGAGTGGCGGTCGCGTGCTCCAGGGAAGCCCATCGATCACGGGATGCGAGTCGACTGTCGGCCGGACCAGCACGGGACAATCACAGTTGGTGCGGTCGTCTGAACTGCTGATCGCGACGGGCAGGATGTCTGCCAGTGGAGTCGTGTCCCAGTCACCACCGAGTCCATGAAATGATTCCCAGCCGCCGATCATCAGCAGACCAGCTCCGTGAGCGACCAGGTCCATGATGCGGCTGTGCTGTGACTCGGACACGCACGCGGCCGGGTAATCACTGAAGATGATCAGGCGAGGCGCCGAGGCAATCGCATCATCGGGCAGGTCGCGGTCACTGGAGACATAGTCAAAGTCGATGTTCCAGTGAGTCAGAAGTCCGGCGAGATACGCGGCGGCGGACCCGAGTGATGTGTCGCCGCAGTAAAGAACACGTTGAGAGATCACGGTCGTCGTCCTTGTGGAAAGTTCGCAGGCATTGTGGCGAATCTGGTTAGAATTCGCAGTCATGATGATTCCCACTGACTATCCGCGGCAGGTGCAGGAGCACGGGTTTGCTGTGATTGAAGGCTGCCTGTCCAGTGTCGAAGTATCGCAACTGCGCGTAGCAGTTCATGCGGCGATTGCTGAGAACCAGGACGACGTTGCCGTGCGGGACCGCGGCGGCGTGTATGCGATTCGCAACCTGACAGAAATCGTCCCGGAGATCCGAGCCCTGCATGCTCATCCGGGTGTCGCACGAATCGTTGAGCCTATTCTGGGATCGTCGGCCTTACTGGTGCGAGGGCTGCTGTTCGATAAGTCCGAGGGGGCCAACTGGGGCATCTTCTGGCACCAGGATCTGTCGATTGCGACAAGAGCGCGAGTTGATGTTGCCGGATTCGGGCCATGGTCAGTTAAGGCCGGAATCCCGCACGTTCAGCCGCCGGTCGAAGTGCTGTCGTCGATGTTGACCGTGCGGCTGCATCTTGATCCGTGTCGGACCGAGAACGGAGCCCTCCGCGTGTTTCCCGGGTCTCATCATGCAGCCCGACTGAGCATGTCGGCGACCGAGGAGCTGAAACGGACGTTCGAACCGGTCACGTGTGAGGTCGATACAGGGGGCGTACTTGCGATGCGTCCGCTGTTGCTGCATTCATCCCATCGGGCGGAACAGCCGGGACACCGGCGAGTGATTCATCTGGAGTTTGCATCCGGGCCCCTGCCGGATCCCCTGGAATGGCATATCGCCGATCCTATTCGAGCGGCGCACAAAACGACCGGGGAGTGAACTCGTTGATGCTGCCTGCCAGATTTCAAAACGCCGCAGCTTCGTCACCGGCCTCACCGGTATATCGAATGCGTTCCTGGTACATCTGCTTGAGCCGCGTGATCGAATACATGCGGACGACCTTGCCCTTGTAGGTCAATCGCCCCAACTCGTCTTTGTCGAGTTCCACGGCAATTTCGTCGGTCGCCTGGCCGGCGTACAGAGCCGCGAACGTCTCGGGATCAACGCCGCGTCCCGATTCCAGGTCGGAGATCGCGTCCACTCCGCCAGCCAGAATGCCGGTTGCGTTCAGGGTGATGGAGGCCGGGTTGTAAAGCCCGTCCTGGTCCAGAGCCCCGCGTGCTGCCTGCAGCGCTGCAAAGACCTCACCAATTTTCTCTGAAACCTCATCGCTGACTGGCTGAGCTTTGAGACGGGAATCAGCCATCCAGTTCGATGTCCCCGCAAGGTATCCCACCGAGAAGACAGTCAGCAGGGTCAGAATTCGTGCCGGACTACGCATGGGTTCATCCTGTGGTTTTATGCTCAGGGCCGCGGACAGTTGTGGCTATCGTCGTCGTCGATGGCTCAGGATTCAAGAATGAACTACCGAACCATGCGTGTTGGCGGACTCTGGCGGGCAGGATTTTCCGGGAAGTCCGGCTGTCGCGGAGTTTCGCTGGGGAGTCCAGGCAGACGGAGCTCTAGAAACAGACTTCCGCGACGCTCAAATGCAACGATGCCCGGTCACCATGCGGAAGACCGGGCATCGTAGTGATCACTTGAGGTCGCCTGCTGTTCAGGCGGCTTTTCTCGTGGATGCGGAGGCGGGCTGCTCGGGGCGCCGAGCTCCCAGACGAATTGGTTCGTGAGATTCCTGCGGCTGCCTGAGCTGGCCAACAAAGTAGCTGACGTACATCAGCCCCCCAGACAGGAGCAGGGCGACAGCGCAGCCCATCAGGGCAATCTGGTCGTCAGAGGCGTTGCGAAATATGTCCATAATTTGACTCGCTGATCAACAGGGCTGGACGGCAACAGGCGCGGGCACAACAACAACTCGCGCCAACTCCTGTTATGTCGGACTGCTGGACCGACAGGCTTGCTGCGAAGACTGCCTGCAGACGACGTGGAGGCAGCTCGGTCGCTGCAATTTCGCGTCTGATGATCTGTAGTCGTCCTGCCGAGTGTTCCGATAACTCACCTTGACCGGTCTGTCTGGATTCCGATACACGGCCCCGCCGTTCGGTCGGGCATCCCGCGCAAACCTGGCGCTGTTTGTCGGTGACCGATCGGGGTGCTTCGGCGCCGATAACTGACTGGGCGCTATCGGTTTCAATCACTCAGTCGGTGTGCCGAACGTCCCGATTGGAACGGTTATTCCAGCACCGACGGCCGCCGCTCTCCCGAATTCGCGGGCGCTGCGCAAGAGCATCACGGATGATGAGCACTCTTCAGCGGTACATTCTATTCGACCTGCTTCGCGTTCTGGCGCTGGTCATCACCGCCACTACTGTGCTGCTGGTGTTTCTGGGTGTCTTTCAGAAAGTCAGCGAAAGTGGCATCGGACCGCTGCAGGTGCTCGAGATCCTGCCCTACATCATTCCCAGCATGCTGCCCTTCACCATTCCGGCGACGCTGCTGCTGAGTGTGTGCATCGTCTATGGCCGGCTGTCAGCGGACTTCGAAATCACCGCGGCCAAGGCGGCGGGAATCAACGTACTGTCGCTGCTTACACCGGCGTTCGCGGTGGGAGCGGCACTCAGTCTGTGTTCGCTGCTGCTGAACGATCAGGTGATCCCATGGTCCATGGCCAACATTCAGCGAATCGTCGCCCATGCTATGGAAGACATCTGCTTTGATGTTCTGGAATCGCACAGCCTGTACGAAGACCCGACGCATGGGTTCTCCATCACCGTACGTGGTGTCGACAAGGAGAACCGACTCCTCATTGAACCCATTATCAAGTACGCACCCGCCGGTCGGAAGCCGCTGACGCTGCAGTCGCGCTCATCGGTTCTGCGTTTCGATTTTGAGACTCAGGAGATCGTTCTGAATTGCCAGGACGCCTACGTCGATGCCCCTGGCCGAATCTCGGGCAGGATGGAACAATTCCGGCTCAGCCTGCCGATCAGCTTCAACGGCGAGAAGCCCAAGGCACGACACCTGAGTATCCGCGACATCGAAGTCCAACTGGAACAACTGCAGCAATCGATCGACCGGCACAGCGAATACGAGACAGTCGAAGCGGCATTTGCATTGGCTCGTGGAGACTTCGAATACCTGGGCACGGGCGTATTCCGCGGTTATCAATGGCAGCGCAACAGTGAAGAGGTCACTGCCCGGAAGCACCACACGGAATTGCACAACCGCTTTGCCCTGTCCTGCAGTTGTTTCGTATTTGCCCTCGTCGGCGGGCCGTTCTCGATTCTGCAGGCTCGACGGCAGTTTCTGACGACTTTCTTCGTCTGCTTCGTGCCCATCCTGCTGATTTACTATCCGGTCGTGCTATTGATGATCAACTTGTCCAGGTCAGGCACCGTGCACCCTGGTTGGGCCATGTGGGTCGGCAATCTGCTGTTGCTGATCACGGCCGCGTTCGTAATGCGACAGGCCGTGCGGCACTAAAGCGGCAGAGCCGCAACCAAAAGTAGGATGGGCACTCTTGCCCGTCCATTGCCGGTGCCGGGACGGGCAGGAGTGCCCATCCTACGATGCGCGCGCACGGCGCGCATGCCTGACGACGGAAGACTCTAAGTACCTGTCAAGGAACAAAGCCGTGTAGCTGCAGGCGGATTTCTCCGAAATCCGCAAGCGGCAGGTCCCGATTTCGGAGAAATCGAGCTACGGCTCAGCCACGGCCTGCTTCGATGCGTAGTCAGGTCCTCGTACGTGAATTCGACCAGTATGTCGTTGCGGTACCGTGGACGGGAGAATCGAGTGCTGATTGTTGAATGTCGATTGATGAGTGTTGAAGTGAAAGCGGCGAAGGGAAACACTTCAGCTAATGGCCATTCCTGAGACTTCACAATTCGACAATCATCAATCGTCAATCGTCAATCAGATCCAACTGCCGCAAAGCGGCCCTGGCTTCTGGAGCTCGTCTCGGACCATCACGCACCTGTCCGTGAGTGTCGCGTCCCTTCTGTTGTGTCTTGTTCATCCGCCCACAGCGGAAGCCGCCGACTGGCCCAACTGGCGCGGGCCGACACACAACGCCGTCTCAGCCGAAGATTCGGGTTGGGACCAGAAAACCTGGCCGCCGACGGATGTCGCCTGGCAGGGAAAATGCGGAGTCGGTGCGAGTGCTCCCATTGTCGCGGACGGCCGCGTATTCACGCTGGGATGGGCGGAAGAAAAGGACACAGTCGTCTGCCTTGACGCTTTGACCGGCCAGGTCATGTGGGAACAGTCCAATCCGAGCCCGCAGCATGGCCGACACAGCTACGGGGACCAGGGGCTGTATTCGGGACCGTCAGCGAGCCCGAGCTACGACCCCGATACCGAGTTTCTTTACACGCTCAGCACTGACGGTGAGCTGATTTGTCGGGATACATCTGACTCGGGCCGGCTCGTGTGGCGTGTGAATTTCTACGACGACTACGACGTGCCACAACGGCCGCTGGTTGGTGGCCGTAAGTTGAGGGACTACGGATACACGGCAGCTCCGCTGATTCACGGTGACTGGCTGATCGCCGAAGTCGGCGATGACGAAGGCAATCTGTTCGCGTTTGACAAGCGCACGGGTCGACGCGTCTGGACGTCCGAGTCGAAGGATCCAGCGGGCCACACTGGCGGCCTCGTGCCGCTCTCTGTTGAGGGCATTCCGTGTGTCGCCGTGCTCACCATCAGGAATCTTCTGGTGGTGCGACTCGATCAGGGGCACGTCGGCGAAACACTGGCCAAATATCCGTGGGTGACCGACTTCGCTAACAGTATTGCGACCCCCGCCGTCCAGGGCAGTTCGATCGTTATCACCTCTGAGTACAACCAGTATTCCATCTGTCGCATTGACGTATCGAGGAACGGCGCGAAGCTCGCATGGAAGCAGCCTTTTGCGTCCGGCGTGTGCTCACCAGTGATCCATAAGGGGCACATCTACTGGTGCTGGCGGGGAGTTTACTGTCTGGACTTTGAGACTGGCCAACCCTTGTGGCGTGGAGGCATTTTCGGAGACACCGCGTCGTGTCTGGTGACTCGTGACGACCGACTGATCGTGTGGGCCGATCGCGGCGAACTTCTGCTGACGGAAACCGCGGTACGATCTCCGAAAAAGTACACGGAACTGGCCAGCAAGAAGGGCATCTTTCGAGCCGATGTGTGGCCGCACATCGTTCTGGCAAACGGACGCCTGTACTGCAAAGACCGCGATGGCAACCTGAAGTGCTTCAAGCTGTGACGCAGGTGCCCTGAGACAGCATCGATGTTGGGTGGCTCGCGAATGCGGCGAACCATCCGTCATGGAATCGTCTTCCGGGTCTGCCAGACTGATCGCTATAGTCCGGCCCCACCTCCGGGATTCCTCAATAGATCCCGCCCTACTCCCCACTCCCCAAACGTCGGTCTCCGCATGCCGCGAGCCGAGTCACCCTGCATTTCGCCACTGCTCCCGCACTGGTCCGGCGCTGCGGGTGCGCGCCGGATTGGCCTGTTGATGTGCGTCCTGGCAGCAAGTGGGAGCATGTGCGGGTGTGGCAATACGCAGCAGCGAACAGCGACCGAACAACTGGTGCTTTCCGACTCAGTGGACCGGGCTGTCCGTGCCATCGATTTCAGCCCGATCTCGGGACTCGACTGCTGGCTGGACACGTCGAATATCAAACCGGCTTCAAAGCCGACCAGTTATGTCAACGACGGATACATCATCAGTTCGCTTCGCAATCAGCTCGCCGCCGCGGGCTGTAACCTGGTTTCGGAACGGGACGACGCGGAGGTGGTCGTCGAGGCGCGGGTCGGCACGCTCGGCTCCGATCACCATGAAGTTACGTACGGTTTTCCGTCGAACAATCTGTTGAGCCAGGCGGCCGTGTTCGTTCCGACGGCACCACCCATTCCGCCGTTGCCGGACATTGCCGTCGCTCAGAAGGATGATCAGACCGGAGCTATGAAACTTGCCGTGTTCGCTTACGACGCGGCGACTGGCTCAGCGATCTGGCAGTCGGGAATCGCCACAGCTCAAAGCAATGGCCGAGATACCTGGTTTCTGGGAATCGGACCGTTTCAAAGCGGCACGATTTACGAGAAGCCACGATTATTTGGCAATCGCCTGCGTGTGCCGCTGCTGGGAGCCCGCGACAGGGCAACGACACAACAGCAGGTAACTCTGCAAAGACCATACGATTTCGGACGGACTCAGTTGGCCAGTGATCCAGACCGAGGTCGACAGATAACTGACAGACCGTCCGATAACACCGCGCGAGAGTGACGTGTCCCGCGTGGCTGTGCGCAGTGAGGCTGTCTGAATTGCCGTTCCCCCGTCGCGTCGTTCGGCGGTAGACTCCCCGCCCCCGACTGGAAGACGCTGGATCGGGCCGTGCTCTCATGGCATTCCCGGCCCGACCGAATTTTGGTCTTCCACCGCAGTCACTTCACGTTGCAAGTCCCTGTTGCCCGTTCGGGCACGCGATCCCCAACCACCACACTCCTCCCGCACGAGCCGCGATTTCTCCTGTCGACGTTGTGCTTTCCGGCGCTTCGTCAGGGAGTGATTCGCCAACGTCGCCGCTCCGATGAAAGTCGTTTCCATGACGATGGACGGAACCGTCGGCCGCACAATTCTTCGTTTGTTCTTCGGCCTGCTGCTGACAGGAATGCTGATCGAGGTGGGTCACGGGCAGGAACTACTTGACGTGCTGATGGACGACGTTGAAGACGCGTCGGAGAGTGTCACAAACTCGTTCGATCGCGCCGTCGACCAGGCTGCGGAAGTCACGGGCGACGGCCCGTTTGATCTGCGCGCTCGGACCGGACACCTGGCCATGGAGACATTCGGCCGCAATAGTTCGATCACGCACTTCGAACTCCTGCCCATCGTCTCGATGGACGACTCGGTGCTGTTTGGTGATCTGCGCATGTTTGTCGACAACTTCGGCGAGGTCGGTGGCAATGCTGGTCTTGGTTACCGGGCCTATCTTGAAGAGTGGGATCGGGTCATTGGAGCCAGCGTGTGGTACGACGCCGACCACTCCACCGGTGAGCTGTTTCATCAGGCTGGGTTTTCGCTCGAGACCTGGACCAACGATGTCGACCTGCTGGCCAATGTCTATGTGCCGGTTTCTGACCGTGACAAGGTGTTTTCACGTCAATTGACCAACGAGCAATTTTCCGGCAACCAGCTTCTGTTCGACGAGGTCCGTCGTGTTGGCGAGGCGATGCCGGGCGTCGATTTGACCGTTGGTCTGGCAGTTCCAGGTGACCTCGCCGCTGAGCACGATCTGCGAGTTTACGCGGGCTGGTATCACTTCGAAGGGGACACGCTCGAGACAATCGACGGGTATCGATTGCGGGCGCGCGGATACATCAACGATCAGATCAGCGCGCAGATTGAGTTTACCGACGACAACACATTCGGCTCGAACGTGATCATCGGCGGTTCGATCGTGCTGCCCGGCAGCGTGCGGACAAGAGGTTCGCGTGGCTCGGCGCGACAGTTCCTGAAGCGGTTCCCGCAGCGGAACTACAACATCATCGTGCCCCGCGCGACGCTGGTTCAGTCGGGCATCGCTGCCGTGAATGCAGCCACCGGCCTGCCGTTTGCAGTCCAGCATGTGTCGGGCAGCGGCAATGCGGGAACTGCCGGTACCGACGTCGATCCGTTATCGACATTCGCTGAAGCTCAAGCCGCATCTCCAGACATTCTGTTCGTGCATGCGGACAGTACGTTTACAGAGGGCATCACGCTGCAGGATGGTCAGTTCCTGCTGGCGGAAACCGCGGCAGGAGAACTTGTCGCATCAGGATTCGGCACCATTCAGGTTCCGACCGTCACGAACGGGACGACGGCTCCCATCCTGGCGGGAGATGCGATCACGCTCGCGTCTAACACGCTCGTGTCCGGATTCACAATCAACAGCCCGACCTTGAACGGAATTACTGGCATGAATGTCGGCAACATCGACATTCGCAACACGTCCGTGCAGAACGCCGGCGGCGACGGAGTCTTTCTGCAGAATCTGACGGGTCCCGCAACGCTGTCGGGCGTAACGCTGGCAGACGCCACCGGTGCTTCACTGCATATCAATGGAACAGCCGCCGATGTGACAGTCAGCGGTGCAATCACGAATTCGACCGGTCGGTCCGTGCTCATCGAGAACACCACGGATGACACGCTCGTCGATCTGTCGGGCGCGACCATTCAGGACAGCGGCCGAGGACTGCTCATCTCCAACGTGGCCGGAGATGTGCGACTCAACGACGTCGGTGTCACGGCCAGCACAGGATCAGGCATCACGGTCAGCGGTGGAACCGGCGAAGTCGCGTTCAACGGACTGACGACGGTGAACACGAACGCGGGCCCGGGCATTGACGTGCAGAATGCGCTGGGCACGGTGTTCTTCAACAACATCGATGTCACGACCGATGCCCAGACGGGCCTGTTCGCTCGTACTAACACGAACCTGTTGATTGCCAACGGTACGATCAACGCGACGAACGGCGGGGCGGCGGCCGATATCGAGGATTCGGCCATCGACATCCGACTCGCAAGCGTCTTCAGCGACGGAGGGACGTTCGGCCTGCGGTCGGTCAACAACACGGGAACGCTCGGCGTGCTCGGTACTGGAGAGGTCGGCTCGGGTGGCTCGATTCAGAACGCCACAACCGGCGTCCTGCTGGAGAATGCCGGTACCACCGTTCTGCAGAGCGTTGACTTCGGGGCAAATGCGACCGTGCTTTCGGATTCCGGGGTTGGCAGTGACCGTGTGTCCGTAGCGGGCCTGCGAGTGACCGACACAACCGGAGCCGCGGCATTTGTCACCAATAACACGCGGACGCTGGAGATCGTGAATTCGACGTTCGCAACCGGGACGGGCGTCGTGCTCGCCGCGACCGCCGATACGGTCGACAGCTATACGCACTTGCTCTCGGGCAACGTCGTGACCGATTCCGCGACCGACGCTTTCCAGATCACGTCGCTGGCCGGTGCCGAGGGCTCGTCGCTGGAACTGCAGATTCTGAACAACAACGTCGGCCTCGCCACGGCAAGTACGTTCGCCGCCGACGTGAACTGGAACGGAATTCTGGCCGCGACCGTCAGCGGGAACACGTTCACAGGCGCAGCCGACATGAACCAGGCGTTGCGATTCACCACGCCATCGACAACAGACCTCGCGACGGTGGCAGTGACGAACAACTTCTTTCAGTTTGAAGGCAATTCGTCGGTCGGCGTTGGTTTCGCGTCGTCGGGACCGGCACAGCTCACAGTCGACTCGAACACGTTTGACTTCAACGGTTCCGACGGGACGGGCATGCTGTTCACGCTCAACAACGAAGCGGCAACGGTCACAGTGTCGTCGAACGTGCTGACCGATGAC
The DNA here is from genome assembly GCA_963579025.1 of Planctomycetota bacterium. Lineage (GTDB taxonomy): Bacteria > Planctomycetota > Planctomycetia > Planctomycetales > Planctomycetaceae > CAUZFZ01. The sequence continues at coordinate 18,691 of CAUZFZ010000150.1, forward strand.
GGGTCCCGTGCGACGGCGGTCGAGTTCACAACGATTCCCGATCTGTCGAGTGTCGCCCTGTTCAACAACCTGTTCCAGTTCAATGGGACATCCGGTGTCGATCGCGGCGTGAACTTCACCGCGATCGAGGCGGGCGGAACGATCAGCCTGTCGGGCGACATCGACAACGTCATCACTAACGCGACAACGCCATTCTTCGTACCGGTCGGACAGTCCGCCGGTCAATTCCCGGTTAACGGCGTGCTGGTACCGTAGACCTAACGCAAAGCCGCCAAGGCGCAGAGGATGTTCTGACTCAGCGGCGACTGCGGCCGTCGTCGATGAGCTTGCTCAACTGAGCCGTGAGACGCTTTGCGACATCGGGATGGTCCCCGATGACGTTGTGCTTCTCTCCGGGGTCAGTGCTCAAATCAAACAGTTGATAGCGGGGCACCGGTGTGTTGACGAGTCGCAGTTCAACGTTGCGGGCTCTCTTCGAGTCGTGCCTCTGTAGTTTCCACTGGCCGACTCGCAGGCCGTAGTTGCCGCCTCGGCCGTTGTCCTGCTGCACCAGATGGTTGCGTCCTTTGGCATCATCTTCGCCCAGCATGGCACCCAGGACATTGAAGCTGTCGACACACGCGTCATCGACGAGCTTCACACCGGCCAGCGCGGCGAAGCTGGCGGCAAAGTCGATTGTGCAGACGAGTTCATCGGACTCGCCAGATGGGATGCGGCCTTTCCAGCGAGTGATGAACGGTGTTCGCGTACCGCCTTCAAGCACGCTGTACTTTCCGCCGCTGTAAGGACCCGCTGGTTTATGAGTGCCGTTCTTCTCGATCGCCGCGTCTTTGTAACCGTCGTCGAGAACGGGACCATTGTCCGAGCAGAAGACGACCAGTGTGTTGTCTGCCAGTTCGAGTCGATCCAGCGTCTTCATCAGTTCGCCAACGCACCAGTCGAGTTGCACGATCGAGTCGCCGCGAAAGCCAAGCGGCGTCTTGCCCTGGAACCGCTCGTGCGGGATGCGCGGCACATGCAGATCGTGCGAGGAAAAGAACAGGAAGAACGGCTCGTCTTTGTTCGCCTCGATCCACTTCACCGACTGATTGACCCACTCGTCAGCCAGGTCCTCATCGCGAAACCGGGCGGCGTGGCCTCCGGTGTAGAAGCCAATGCGGCTGATGCCGTTGTGAATGGTCGAATTATGCCCGTGCGACCAGTCCATCTTCAGAGTGTCGCGATGTGTCAGGCCGGTGGGGTGATCTTTGCTGGGCTTTTTATTCCCGACCCACAGCGGGTCTTTCGGATCGAGATTCAAGACCCGGTGATTCTGGACATAGACCTGAGGAACGCGGTCATTCGTTGTGGGCAACAGGAAGTTGAAATCGAATCCAATCTCCTGAGGTCCAGGCTTTAGATCACCATTCCAGTCAGGGCCATCCGGTCCCCCAAGTCCCAGGTGCCACTTCCCGATGACGGCCGTCTGATAGCCGGCCTTCTGCAGCAGCGAAGCAACCGTTTCCGTACCAGGTTGAATGATGGCCGGACTGTTGGGTGGGGCAATGCCCGTACCCTTACGACGGAACGCGTAGTTACCCGTCAGAAACGAATATCGGGTGGGGGTGCAGGTTGAAGCGGAACAGTATCCGCTGGTGAAGCGTTGCCCTTCCGCCGCCAGACGATCAATGTTCGGTGTCTTCAGTCTGGTCGCTCCGTAGCACGATACATCTCCGTAGCCAAGGTCATCAGCCATGATGACAACAATATTCGGCGTCTCGGCGGAGGCTGCTACATTCGTGGAAGCGACAAGGGACAGCAGCATGAGAGACAAGAGGCGTGGCAACGTCATCGCGGATCCGTTCCGTAAGACTGAATTAGAATGATCACGTATCGGCAAACCGACACGTCCGCAGTCGACGGAATCGGCCGCGGACGGCGATGATTGTCAGTCAGGCGCGTAGACGCAATGGGCCGCAGGTTTACAAACTCTGGAAGTCGCGGCGAACGACTGTCACGTCTGATTCCGCACGTGGTCGAGCGGCTACAGGTCTCGCGTGATTGTTGTTTGTAGTAGCCGGACTTGTCCGGCTTCCCAGCGACCTGGCTCGTACTGGCGAATACGCACGTGCCATACGACGTCGGACGCGTGAGAAGAACCGGATAAATCCGGTTACTACGATCTACGAACTGCGCAACTCGGCAATCGCGTGACCGTGGTCGAGAATCGGGACCGGGCGATTCTGGATGTCCGTGACTCGGTCTTCCGGATTGATGCCCATTGCCGCGTAGATTGACGCTGCAAGGTCGGCCGGGCCGTAGCCGCGAGTGATCGGGTAGGCTCCCTGGATATCGCTGCGGCCGATGACCTGCCCCACGTTCGTGCCGGCTCCGGTGAAGAACACCGATCCGCAGGCGCCCCAGTGATCGCGTCCGCCGTTTGGATTGATCTTCGGCGTGCGACCGAATTCGGTCAGGAACACGACCAGCGTCGAATCCAGCATGCCGCGGTCCTTCAGATCGCTGATCAGGCCGGCGAAGGCACGGTCGATGCCGGCCACGTGATAGCCGCGTTTGGCCATGTCGCAGATGTGGGGGAAGTTCTGCGAAGCGGCGTTGTGGTTGTCCCACAGGTTGCCGTAATCCGGGTCGTATCCGTAATCGACCATCACGAACCGGGCCCCTTTTTCCACCAGGCGTCGCGCCAGCAGACAGCGTCCGCCGATCTTTGTGCGGCCGTAGGAATCCCGCACCGCGTCATTCTCCTGACCGATATCGAACGCCGACCGAATGCCCTGGGATGTCAGCAGTTGGAGCGCGTTCGAGTAATGCCCTTCCAGTGCGGACAGCCTGCCGCTGGCTTCGGCTCGAGCTGCCGCCTGCTCGATCTGGCCACGGAGTGCCGCTCGACGATCAACACGTGACACCGACACGCCGTCCTGCATCGCAAGGATCCGCGGAGCGAGATCTTCAGCCGTTTCGGCCGGCGGATTTTCGAGCTTGTCACCGACCGTGAAGTCGGGTTGTTCCGGCCGGCCCCCAACGCTGAACGGAGCGTACTGAGCCCCCAGCCAGCCGCCGACGAACAGGTCATGCGGTGGAGGGCCCGGTCGAGTGATTCCGGGAACAGCGATGTAGCCCGGTAGACCACGCCGGGTTCCATACAGCTTCGAGACGATGGCTCCGATATTCGGCTCGGTAAACAACTGCTGCCGCGTGACTTTCCGGCCGGACAGCGTGTAGACCTGACTCATCAAGTGATCGTTACTGTCGTGAGAAAACGTGCGGATCACCGCCAGATCGTCGGCGATGCTCGCGAGGTTCGGGCAGGTCTCACAGAAGTGCACGCCGGGCAGCTTCGTCGCGATCGGCGAGAGCGTTCCGCGAATCTCCTCGGGTGCTTCGGGTTTTGGATCGAGTGACTCGTGATGAGTAACTCCGCCACCCATCCAGAGAAAAATAACGGATTTCGCCGGTCCAGGATGATCGCGATCCGTCGTCGGAGCCGCCTGGATCCCAAGCGCTGGCAGCAGCCCGGTCGACAGACTGACCGAACCGACACGTAACACATCACGACGGCAAATTCGGCCGATGACCCGGTGGCTGGCGGGCGTATTCACAGAACGTCTCCAGACTGCCAGTAATGGGTTTCCTGATCTCGTGCTCGCGTTTGGAACAGAAAACATTGAACAACAGCGGCTTCATTGCAATGGAAAGTGACACTGCATGGCGGCACTTCGGAACTCCTCATAGTCAGTCGCAGGACCGACGGTATCAGACGCTCCACTCAGGGCGATACAGAGGCTGCGGTTCTCTTCTGGACGTCATCGATGACAACCCGCATCAGTGGACCGTCGGGCAACCATGCCACCAGGCCGAAATGCGCTGACGTACCGTAGAGCTGATAGTTCACGCGCGGTTGGGACGGATCGTGTTTGAGGTGTTCCAGTTGCCACGGCTGTTTGTGGATCCGAGTCCAGCCGGAGTAATCGGGAACGACGAATGTGTCCTTGTCGGCCCGAAGCAACGGACCCTGCATGGGCTTGCCGAATCGTTTGGGTGACGGATCCATCACTGTCAGATTCCACTTGCCGGCAGCGTCTGGTACGAGAGTTTCCAGGACGTATCGGCCCTTGTGGAAGATCTGGCCGTCGATCGGCACGACTGGAGACCAGCGATTGTTCTCGGCTTCGAAATGAGCAGGCAGGACGGATACATCTCGTGATTCCAGATCGAGCACGAGTGGCGGCAGTCGCTTCGAATCGATCAGGGATCGGTTTCGGCCGATCAGCACCACACGTCTCGGAGTAGAGCCAGGCAGCTCGAATGGAACGATCCACGATGGGTCAAAGGCATAGCCGGCTTCGCGAACGTATGCGTCGTCACCGGGCGTCGGGATCTTGCGGCCCTGATGGACGATCTCGACCGACCACTGACCCGACTCGTCGAGGCTGACCAGGCAGATCCACAACCGCTTCAGTTCACCAAACGTCCCGGCAACGACGCATCGTCCGTCGCCCAGAGGGCACATCCGCAGCGGCATGATATGAGTCATCGGTGTGAATCCGTTGTGTCGAATGAGCCGATAGTGCGACGGGCCATAAATGCCAGAGCGGTACGGAGGCAGAGTGCTGGTCCCACTGACCAACTGATTGGGGTCGTCTCCGGCGGGTGGCAGGTGCCCGAGTCTCCGGCCATCTCGATCGAACACGCGCAACCCGGACTCATCGGTCGTGACCCACAGCCAGTGTCCGTCCCACACCGCAGTTTGAATGTGATCCGTTTCCGTTGGACGTTTGAAGATTGACTCCAGTTCGCCCGGCTGCTTCATCAGCCACAGTTCGTCACTGCGAAAAACGGCATCCCTGTCTGATCCGCAGGCCACCAGCCGATCCCATGTGGCTATCACGCCTTTGATCGGCTCAAAACGGATCGATGCCGGGTCTTTCCTGACCCACCGTTCATGTTCCTTTAACTGTGCGTCGGTCGGCGCGGTGTCATCCCATTGCTTGGCCCGCCACCTCGTGTACTGACTCCAGCCGCGTGTGGCGATGACTTCGACGTGCAGCAGTCGCCCGTCGATCTCGGCGGCCGCGTCGTAGACGTCGAGGTTGTTCTGCGCGTACTTCAGCAGGAGCGCCCTGAGCAGTTTCAGCTCACCCATGACGGCGCGTGATGGCGGCTCCGGCGGTTTCTGCTTGTGAAATTCGAGTTGTGAACTCAACAGGCCGATCCGGCCGTAAACGTGCAGGAGCGTCTGCCCGGAAGAAGCGAGGTGCTGATAAAACGTCGCGATCTCCTCGTCAGACACCTTGTAGACCTTGAGTGTGCGCTCAAACTCGCCGCCGCCCATCTGCGAATAGCCACGCGGCAGCGTCCGCTGCACCATCGTGGGGACAGGCCACGGAGCACATTCCAGAAGCAACCGCTCGATGTCTTCGAAAACTCTGGCCGATTCAAACGGCAGTCCAAGGAACCGATTCTTACTTTCCAGAGTCAGCACATGTTGGATCGCAGTACTCGTCCACACACGTGTCTGGCCAGCTGGCGTCGGCTGCCAGAACGTGTGTTGCACGTCCAGCGCCTGCCGCAGCTCCGGGTGCGGTTCACCGTTCCGCAGTGACGCATCGAGCTGCTTCAACCGGGGGATGTTGTCCCAGAAGATGCGCCGCTTCAGCTCATGGCGGCGACGACTCTCGACACGGTCACTGGTAACTCCCGGAGTGTTAAGCGCGGTGCTCCATAGCAGCGCCCCTTCGATGATGCTGACATCTCCCGCAGCGAGTCGCTGTTCGATTCGTTGAATCAGACGGTCAATCAACGGAGATTCCGCGTCGATCACTTGCTGGTTGAACGCACGGGACTCCTCCGGTGACGGTTTCTGTTTGAAGAATTCTGATTGGCGTGTGCGATTGATGGCCTGGGTCAGCTTCATGCCTCGACGGTAGTCGCCGATGAGTCGGAAGTGTTCAACCAGTTCGTCTTCCAGCATTAACGCAGACTCACGCAACTGAATGGCTTTGAGCCACGCTCCGACGAGGGCAAACATGTCGGCTCGCCGTGTCAGCGCATCAAACTGCTGACGGCGCGTTAGCGACTGCGGCCGCGCTTCGGTCAGTTTCAGAATTCGGTCTGGCAGCTCCTGAGTGAGCCAGATTGACGTTTCGGCCAGTGAATATCCGCGGCTGCTCCATTCGTCGCGATCTGTTCCTGCTGCTTTCACGGTCACATCGAGTTCTGCAGCGGACGGAGTGACCACGCGGGCCTGTTCGGACATCCGATACTCGCCCTCGAGGATCACCGGGACGACACGATCACTCAGTTCGCCGCCGCTGAGTTCCAACTCACGGCCAATCGCCCGAACTTCTTCAATCTCCAGGACTGCGACGCCTGGATATGTCGACAGGCCCTGAGCCAGCAGTGCGGCGAATCCTGATTGCAGGTAATCGAAATCATGCAGCAGGTTCTGCGACAGGAACGGCCCGACACCAATGATCTGCTCAATACCCTTGGGAAACCGCTGCCGGGTTTCCTTCAAGAGACGGGCCAGTTCGGTGCTGAGCACTTCCGGGTCGTCCGCCGGCCACGGCCGGTATTCGACCATCAATCGAGCCCCGAACCGCGTTTCGCAGATTACCAGCTTCAATCGTTGCGGCTGCTCCGGCTGTTGCTCCAGGCTGAGCAGAACTAGTCCGTCCGCCTTGAGCTGTGGACCGACCTGCAACCTTAGTCGGGCACCCGCGGCCCCTCCCAACTGAGAAAGCTCGACTTCTTTCAGCAGCTTGTCGAGTTCCTCGCGCTCGACAAGATCGAGCCCCTGTTTCGCAAGCTCGACAAACAGCAAGTCAGAAACACCGGCCTGGCGGATTTCCGGCGACGCAATCACTGCCCATTTGCCGGCCAGTTCGTCGGCGTGCAATGTCCAACACGACAGGACAACGTACAAGGAAGCGAGGATTCGAGACATTGGTTCTACCGATCAGCGTTGAGTCGATATGTCAGTCGTGTTGCAACAGAATTCAGTAATTCCAAGTTTGGTTGTCTGCAAATGGGGTGGCTGGGGTCGAGCGGCCGCGGGCCCCCCCCGGGGGGGGGAAAT
>CAUZFZ010000151.1:0-25752 GCA_963579025.1 Planctomycetota bacterium
GCGGGGGAGAGGGGACTTTCAGGGACGGCGGTTCTGCGGGGCGTCGGGCGGCTGGTGCGCCCCTCTCCCTGACCCTCTCCCCGCAGGGAGAGGGGGCTTGCAGGGACGGCGGTTCTGCGGGGCGTCTGGAATGGAAGAATGGAAAGCGGGGATGCATCCCCGCACTGCAGAGTGGCGGCGGCCGATTGCGGCTCTGGAGTGCGACGATGGATCGTCGCTTTCCATTGCGACGGTGTCGCTTTCGATCGGGCCGGAGCCCTGTTTCGGTGGCCGCGGATGCGGCGCGAACTGCGCGGGGGCGTATCGGAAATCGGCTGCGCCGGGATGGAAGAATGGAAAGCGGGGATGCATCCCCGCACTCCAGACCGCGGACGCCAGATCTCGCAAATCTCACATGCCCGCCGATGGTCAAGTAAATTAGGCTCTGCCCATTCTGCCCGTGAATCCAAACCAGCCCGTGTGGCACGAGAAAACACCGAATAGATGCGATCCCCGTCTCAAGTATGCCGCGTCTTGTCTGGCCGGCCATGCCTTCCCGTGACGACGCAAATGTCTTCGCACTGCTGCATCAGTTCGAGCAGTCGCAGTGGTGGGAGCCCGAACGATTACAGGCACGGCAGTTGCAGCAGATTCAGCAGTTGGTCAGCCACGCTGCGGAAACGGTTCCGTTTTATCTTGGCCAATTGAAAGATGTGGCGGGACTTACCGACGGGCAGCTCACGATGGAATTGTTTCGTCAGATTCCCATCCTGACGCGGACCGATGTCCAGGACCACGGTGACGCTCTGGTGACGAGTCTGATGCCGCCAGGGCACGGCGAGTTGTCCGTCGTCAAGACTTCCGGCGCCAGTGGCCAGCCGCTGACAGTTCAGTCAACCGGTCTGACGCGTCTGTTTTTCCGCACGCTGGGGTTGCGGTACCACATCTGGCACAAGCGGGATTTTTCGGGGACGAACATGACCATCCGCTCTGCCCGCGGGCGGCCGAGCGGGCAGACGCAGGGATCGTGGGTCGCGTGCTATCCATCCGGGCCATCGTGGTTCGTCGATGTCGCCCAGCCGGCTCCAGACTTGTTCGAATGGCTGATGAAGGTCGACCCGCACTATGTGCAGACCATGCCCGGTGTCGTCGAACTGCTTGTGCAGCATGGACTCGACACGGGGCGCCGGCCCAAACGGTTGCGGGAATTTCGCACGATGGGCGAGCTGCTGGAGTCCGGAGTGCGTCAGCTCTGTCGCGATACCTGGGATATATCTGTGACGGATAACTATTCGGCGTGGGAAGCGGGCATCATCGCGCTGCAGTGTCCCGAGTGCGACGACCTGCATGTGCAGAGTGAAACCGTGCTCGTCGAAGTCCTTGATGAAAATGGCACTCCGTGCGGTCAGGGAGAGTCTGGCCGAGTCGTCGTGACGGTGTTACACAACTTTGCAAATCCGATCATTCGGTATGAAATCGGAGACGTCGCGGAGGTCGGTGGTCCGTGTTCGTGCGGTCGCGGACTGCCGGTGCTGAAGCGTGTCGTTGGACGCGTGCAGCAGCGGTTCATTCTGCCGGATGGACGAAAGGTAATCCCGAACATCAACTCGGTGCGGCTACTGGAGATCGCTCCCTTGCGGAAATTCCAGGCGATTCAAACGACTCCCGGCGACCTCGAAATTCGACTGATGGCGCGTCGCGAACTGACTCCCGACGAGGAGCAGCGGCTGTTTGACCACTTCACGGACGAATGCAGTTGGCCCTTCAATTACACCCTTAAGTATGTCGACGAGATCCCGCGGAAAGACAGCGGTAAGTACGAGGTGTATCGCTCCGAGGTGGCTGAATGATCTGTAAGGCGGCCTCCTCGACTGTACAAACTCGCGGATGGAGTCGAGCTCGGGCGTCAGGTATCCCCGCCCGGGGCGGTTTCGCTGTGCTGAACGGTGATGGCTGACTCGTGGCCCATCCGTTGCAGCTTACGTGACTTTCGGTCTGCTGGCGGATGCCGAGTGGGCATAGGGTTTGCGTGGGCTGACAAAATCGACTTTGCAACGGCAGTCACATCCGGGGTGTTGTTGCGGAGCAGCCTGAAGGAGTCGCTCAGTAGCGAGAGATTCGGATTGTGGAACGGGTCGTGCCGCAGTTGCATCCCCCAGTCAGTCAGCAGCTTCTGGTGGTAGCGGCCTTCCTCGGACGGATTGACGCGGCGTGTCTTGGATTCAAAGTGGATTGCCTGGACGGCCGGGTTGTAGATGCAGCGATAGCCGGCACGGCGCAGACGCAGGCACAGATCAACGTCATTGAAGCTCGTGGGCAGGTGTTCGGCGTCGAATCCGCCAACATCCAGAAAGGCCTCTCGGCGCAGCAGCAGCAGAGCTCCGGTGCAGGCCGAGACTTCCTGCAGACAGTGCAGACGACCGTTGTACCCGGACTTCTGCACGTTCAGGCCACGGTGATAGTGTCCCGCGATTCCGCGATAACCGATCAGCACTCCCGCATGCTGCACAGTGTGATCGGGATACAGGAGGAGACCCCCGACAGCGGCAATCGTCTTGTCTGCCTGAGCCGTTGCCACCATTTGTTCGAGCCAGCCGGAACTCGTGATTTCGATGTCGTTGTTGACCAGCACGGCAAATTCGGAGTCACACTCTTTGATAACCCTGTTGTGCATGTCTGAGTGGTTGAACGGGCGGTCGTACTCGACGACCGACAACCGACCGGACTGAGATTCTTCGCTCAACCAGGACAGGAGCTCGGGCTCGTCGGACGCGTTGTTGATGATGACGATGTTGTAGTTTGGATAGCTCGTCTTCTGGTGGATGGAATCGACGCACGTCTTGACCAGTTGAACGGCGTTGCGCGTGGCAATGAACAGAGTCACGCGTGGAAACGCGTGCGGCGTGAATCGAATGCGATGGGCTGAGTCGACTTCCGGCATTGCTTCGACCAGACCGCAGATGCCTCGCCGATTCAGTGCCTCAGAAACCGCGCGACGTCGGTCTTCAGCTTCACCGCTGGCAGTCGCCCCGGGCGTTGCCGTTTCCTGACACAACGCCCGTGGGATGTGCTGAAATCCCGCGGCCCCAACGTCCTCGAACAGACGCAATTCCAGGTCGTAACGTGCTGCGGCGCCGAATTCCGGTCGCAGACCTTCGAGCCACATCAGATGGCGTCGTTCGAACACGGTCAGGCTGCCGGTGAAGTGCGACGCAAGCTGGTATTCGGCTGAAAAATCCGGCCGAAACTGAGTCGCGATGCATCGTCCCTGTCGGTCAGTCTGAATGGAATCCGAGTACAGGCACGCCGCGTCTGGCTGGCGGTTGCACGTCACCAGCAGCCAGGTCAGCGCGTCAGGAGTGAGCCGGACATTCGCTTGCAGCAACGACACCCATTCGCCCCGGGCTGCTTCGATGCCCAGGTTCCACGCGTTGGGCATCGCTGTGCGGCCATCGTGGCACAAAGCCGAAATGCGAGGGTCCAGAAGCAGCTCTTCCGAGACACACGCCTCGTCTGTCCCGGCCTGAGGATCGGACCGTCTGCCCGGCACCAACAGGATCAGTTCCCAGTTCTGGTAGTACTGCCCTCGAATGGAATCGATACACGCCTGCAATTGCCGCGGCGATGTGTCCGACACGTCCACAATCAGACTGAATTCAGGTTGGTGCTGGCAAAGCTGGTGCAGTGTCTGAGCATCGGGATACGACCATTGTTCGAGCCAGGGTTTGGCCCCGATCGTCTCTCGGAACATTGCCACGGCTGTACTGCAGCGCAGACGGTTCCTGATTCCCGACATTCCCTCGCGCCACAGAATCTGAGCGACTCGCGAGAAGTCGCGTTTGAAGCCAGAAAGCAGTCCCGACTGCAGTTGGCAGTACATCGACAGGAAACTCAACGAGTTTCTAATGCAGGATTCCAGCCGCACGCGCATCCCTGCACGAGATTTTCGGCCGGTGGCGCGGTGCGAGTCGTCCTTGACTGTTGCAGCGTGTGACACGTGGACCAATGACTCCAATTCGTTGGCAAATCTCAGACTGACGTGCAGATGTCATTTAGATCGAATCGCCAGATGTGTCGACCCGTATTTCCGTCAAACTGGTGTGGAGGTAGATCACGATTTCAGCGAAATACCCGACAGGAATGGCCGGCGGGAACTGGGATTCGAACCGAATCCCGCAGTCAGGAGAATTGCAGCATGGTGATCGCGGATGACTTCGTCTGGGCACACCTGCCTAAGACGGGGGGCAATTCGACAAGTGAGATGTTTCATCTCGTCGGAGCCGCTGACGGCATCGATGACCTTCGCTCGCCCAGCAAGCACGAATCATTCGAGCAGCGACAGGCGAACTCCGGCGCCGATCTGACGGTGAACCGAAAACGGATCATGAATATCCGCCGCCTGCCGCACTGGCTGCTCAGTCGAGCACAGCACATCGAGACCTTCTACGGTCATCCGATTGACCGGGAAGTGCTGCGGGCCGGGCAGATTCAACCAGTATGCGGTTTGACCAGGTGGACCCAGCGTGTCGCCGACGCTTTGGCCAGACGCATTATTCGCCGCGACCACCGCAGGATGGAGCGGTTGCGGGGAAAGATCCTGGGGTGGCTGACGACGATGGGGGCCACTGTATCTGCCGACGACGGGTTGAAGTCGATGATGTGTGGTCGTGTTGATTACTGGATTCGGCAGGAGAGTCTGGTCGACGATTTCCTGGAGGTTGTACGCCACTTCATCGATGTCAGGGCTGAAGACGAACGCGCCGTCCGAAATCTGCCACGACGCAACACGGCGCACCGCGAAACGAACATTGACGACTGGTTTACTCAGGATGATCTCAGGCGTGTGTACGAAGCAAACCCGTTCTGGGCGAAGATAGAACGTGAGCTCTATGGGAACACGCTCGACGATCAGAATATCGCTGCGTTCAATGCGCCAGTGGGACATCGGACGGACGAGTCCCAACCCTCGGGACGTCAGGGAGTCGAGGCGGTTGCAAACGCTTTGAGTTCATCGCCCATCTCGCGAGCCGACGCGAATCGCTGATCGGGATTCCGGCTGAGTCCCCGGTGAACGAGTTCACCCAGTGCGCTGGGAATACCCGGATGACGGTCGTGAATCGACACGGGGTCCTCATGCAGCAGTTTGAGGACGATCCCACTCACGGTTTCCGGAAAATCGTACACGTGGTGCGTCGTGAGCATCGTGTAGAGCGTCGCGGCGACCGAATACAGGTCGCTCGCGGGGCTCGCCGCACGGAAGTCGGTTATCTGCTCGGGAGCGGCGAAGGCGAATGATCCGCCCATTTCGCCCTGCAGCGTCAGTCCGCTGCAACTGGTGCTTTGATACAGCTTGGCGAGCCCGAAATCCGCCAGTTTGGCGCGGTCGGCGTCCTGAGCCGAGGTGATGATCAGATTACTCGGCTTGACGTCCCGGTGCACGAAGCTCTTCCTGTGGGCATGGTCGAGTGCCGCGAGCGTTTGCCGGATGATCCGGATGGCTCGAGGAACGGGCATCGGACCCGTCTCGTCCAGCAGGTCGGTCAGGTTCTGGCCGGGAACGAATTCCGTGACGAGAAAGAACCGCTGATCGATCACACCACTGTCGAAGCACGCCACGATGGCCGCATGGTTGAGCTGCTTCAGCACGTTGGCCTCTCGCAGGAACAGATCGATGTCCCGCTGCGGAATCGCCTGCCCGGGCACCATCATCTTGATCGCCACCTTACGCTGAGTCCGCGGGTCTTCCCCCAGGTAAACGACACCCATCCCTCCTCGACCAAGAATCCTCAGCAGTCGGTACCCGCCAAATTCCCGCTCACCGGACAGGTAGTCTTCTTCGTCAAACAGTTCCTGATTTTCGGCATCGATGACGCCGGGAGGCGCCGTGCTCGGCTGCACCGCCAGGTGTGTATCGCGATCAGTCGGGCTCTCGCCTTCCAGTCCAACCAGCAGGGTCGTATCACCACCCTTGATCGTGTCTCCGTCGTGCAGGTCCATTTCACCCACACGACGATCGTTGAGCTTCGTGCCGTTGGTGCTGTTGAGGTCAGTCAGGCGGCAGGCAGGCGGATTGACTTCGATCAGAAAGTGCGCGCGAGAGAAGTACGGGTCTTTCCGGGGAAGGCGGAAGTGAGCGTTCCTTCCTCGTCCAACGATGAACGTGTCGTGTTCGTCGAAACCGTACTCCTGCCCTTTGTGCGGGCCGTCGGTGACCTTCAGCGTGATCCTGATCGGCGTGTCCTCTGCTCGAACCACTCACGTGTCTTCACTTAACATCGATAAACAATTGTCACGTCGATGTCTACCAGTGATCACTGGCGGGCAGAGAAACGATCGCCGTCAACCGGGTTGCTGGCTGCCTCAGCCGGTGCGGCCCGCGTTTTCGTCCAGCAGGGTCAGGACGATGGCTTCCAGCAGGTCGTACGCGTGCAATCCCACGATCTTCAGCCGCACGCTGCCGGTCCGATCGATGAACAGGGTCGTCGGATAGCCGCGGAAGCCAGGCACCTGATTCTTCAGGGCGGCGTTGCCCAGAGCGCACGGATAGTTGATTCCTGCTGACTGACGGAATTTTCGAATTCCGGCCACGGCTGCACTCGGCGAGCCCCGTTCGTAATTCAGTCCGATCATCTGAAGTCCGCGGTCACCGTACTCTTCCTGCAGCCGGACAAACGACGGTATCTCTTTACGACAGGGAGGACACCATGTCCCCCAGAAGTCCACAATGACCACCTTGCCCTGCAAGTCCGACAGCCGCAGCGACTGACCGTCGAGATCGCGGACATCAAAGTCGAATGGGAATGCCTGCCCGCCTTGCAGAAGCTCGCGGGCCTGTCGCATTACGGCTGATTCCGCCGGACCTGTTCGGCCGACGCCCCTGTTTGTGACGGGGCGGTTTTCGGGCATCAGTTCCGCCGCCGCCTGCTGACTGATCGATGCGACAAGCCGCGGGTCGGCGGGTTCTGTTGCTGATGCCCTCTCTGCGACGTCGGACTGGCCAACAACAGGCAGTGGCCGAAGACCCGTCTCCGGTCCGGCTGAACTCTTCTCGGCCGAGGATGGGCTGGAGACGAGATTCACAACGGGTCCCGCAGTCGATGTGGAATCGGAATCCAATTTGCCCGGCTCGGCCCCGTTGCGTCGGCTGCTGTCACGCTCGTCGTGAACGTCGTCCGTCTCGACGTTGGGACTTGAGGCGACCAACGTGGCGGAATCGTCTCCAGAGAGCACAACGACCGTCATGCCGCCGGTAACCACGACGGCCATGGTCAGAATGAGTGGCAGCACCCACTCTGGAACCGTTGTCTTTGCCGACACTTCTGCCTGCGTTTGCCGTTTTGAATTACCGTTCACGCGGGGAGTCGGCTGCCGCTCATGCGTGCTGGTGAAACCGGAACTGCCAGGATCCCGTGACACTCGGCTGACGTCGCCACACCTGGGACATCGAACTTTTCTGCCTGCGAATTCCACGGGCAACTGACACGCGTGATCGCATCCCCGACAGGTCAACGGAACGGTCTGAGTCGGCGGCTGCGGCTGCCGGCCACTGTCATCCTGCAGATTGCACTGTGCCGACACCGAAGTGTCGTGCTGGCGCAGCCCAGGGCTGATCGTTCTGTCAGCGCCGAAAGCGCCGATCGGCGCAGCAGGCCCGTTCGGCTCCACGACAAACACGCCGTGCGTGCGCCGGCTGGAATCCGTTGCTGGATCCGCCAGCCGATGAACGTCGCCGCAGCCAGGACAACGAACCCGCCGTCCGGCGTTGTCCGGTCGCTGCTGGTAACGGACGCCGCAGGCGGGGCATTGCCCGACTGATCGACCTGCCTGCTGTGACGGATTCATCGTATGGCTCCACAACCACACTGAGACAATTCACGGTTCCACAACGACGCGGAAGCCCACACAGTCGTATCCCGCAGTGGGTGAGCGATTACCACGGCGGGCCGAGCGACAGCCACTGGCGGGGATGTGACACGATCCACCTCGCGTGATCCGCATCGTTCCAACACCTGGACCTGATGGAGACAGTGCTTTCGCCGATGCCCGATAGTAGTCGCGACCATACCAGTCGCTGCACCACTCCTGCACGTTCCCGTGCATGTCGAACAGCCCGAAAGGATTGGGTTTGAACGTGCCGCGGGGAGACGTAAAGCGGAACACATCCCTGCCCGCCTGTTGATTCGCTGCCGGTGCTGCCCCTGATGTATTCGCCAGCGTCTGAAAATCCTGCGGGGTCTCACCGAACCAGTACCGCTCGACCGTTCCAGCACGACAGGCAAATTCCCACTCCGCTTCGGTCGGCAGGCGGTACGTGAGACCTTCCTGTTGAGTCATCCAGCGGCAGAATTCCTGAGCGTCATTCCACGAAATATTGACCACCGGGTGCTGGTCAGTCTGTGTTTCACCCGTATCGAGCCAGTTGAACTTCGGGTCGCGCGAGGTTCCTTTCGCATTCGCCAGACGCCCGGTGCCTCCGGCCCCGGATTGTTCCGGCTCGGTCCGATAGTCGTCCCCCATCGCCTGCACAAATGCCCGGAATGTGCTGCGGCTCACTTCGTGTTGCGACATGTAAAATGGCTTCGTGATTTGGACCAGATGCTGCGTCTCACGCGCATCACGGCTTTCTTCGGTCTCCGGCGAGCCCATCAGGAATTCACCCGCCGGAATCAACGCATGGGTCATGCCGACCGAATCTGTCATGACTGGCCGGGCATTGACGAAGCTGGCCCATTCCCGTTGCAGTCGCGGAATGTCCGTCGGATTCACTGGAGATCGTGCCAGGGCCGGCGTGACGGATACTTCCACCGAGACCGTGTCTGTCTGCGGCGGAATCGCTGTGTCTGAGAGACGCACGGTGAATTGATACTTCCTCAGCGCAGCAGTCGCACTCACGGACCACGTCAACCGGCCCGACTGCGGATCGATCGATGCGCCCGGCGGAATCGTGCCCGCAAGTTCATAGCCCAGCCGGTTCGGCGGCACATCCGCATCACTGCCCTGGGCCTGAAGTTGCAGCGTGTCCCCTCGGGCAACCGTGGTAAGCACTTCCGGAATTCGAAGGACGGGCTTCTGATTAACTTCCCGAACCTCGACCCGAAATTCCTGGATCGCGGCGACACGCTGGCTGGATTTGCGAACTAACTCGACCTGAACCGGGTAATTCCCCGGCCCCTGAGATTCCTCCGGGCGCCATTGGACCAGGCCACTTTGGGCAGCCAGCGTCATCCCGGCAGGTGCATCGGTATCGAGTCGCAGCTCGAAGTCTGATGACGCCAGACCGTGACCGGGCAAGAACTCGATTGTGACTTCCATCTCGGCCAGTTCATCGACGACCCGATCGGCAATCACCGCTATCACAGACTCGAACTCGGTTTCGGGGATCACTGCCGCTCCAGCCGCATCGGCTGTGTCCGCCGGATCTTCCGGTGGCACGTCTGTTCCCGAATTCAACGCGGTCGTCGCGCTGTCCGGGTCCGAACCGGAGGGCCAGACCACCCAGCCAATCAGACTGGCCAATATCGCCAGACACAGACCGACGACCAATACGTGACTCGGTGCCCCTCGAGGCAGAGACTCGCTGGTCGGTTGTGGGTCTTCCGCGGTGTGACTGCGTTGCCCCGTTTGTGCGGGTGCACTGTGTCGACTCCTGTGGTCAAGCTGGCCAGATGCGTCGGACGGTCTCGTTTGAATTCGCTTAGGTCCGAGCGTGATCCCGGGTTCGGTATCCGAATCGGAAACCCGCAGCGTTGCCTGTTCTGCATTTCGCTGGCTGGCCGGAACGAACGGCGCCACTGTCGAAAGATCGGCAGCCACACTCAGCTTGCCTTCACATTTCGGGCAGCGCACGGCTCCTCCGGCGTGACTCCGTACCAGCCTCAGCGAATTGCCACAGTGAGCACATTCTCGTTGAACTCTCGCCGGAATAGTCGGCAGGGGCCCCGAGTCGTTCAGGTCCGTGCCTGGCGACGTCCGGCGAAGGAATTCAAGCCACGCATCCGCGACCGCACCCATTGACTCAAAACGGTCCGTCGGCTGCCGAGCGATCATCTTCAGACAAAGTTCCTCGAGTCCTACCGGCAGGTCGGGACGGTGAGTCGATGGCGGGTCGGGGTCCCGCATGAGAATCTGGGTGAGGACAGAAGCGACACCGCCGCGATACGGCGTCACGCCGGTCAGCAGTTCGTAGGTCAACACGCCCAAGCTGTAGATATCGGTGGCCGGGCCGATCTTTGAGGGATCACCTTCGACCTGCTCCGGAGACATGTAGGCCGGCGAGCCCATCTGAGTCCCCGTCCGTGTCAGCCGCACATCCGCGTTTTCACGTAGCTGAACGGCGAGGCCGAAGTCCATGATGATGGGCTCCTGACTTCCGTCGAGCATCACGTTGGCTGGTTTCAGATCCCGATGAACGATGCCATGATCGTGAGCATGTTGAACGGCTCGCGACAGCTTGATGATCAGCGTCGCAATCCGTCGATCGGACAGAACAGGCTCGGGCTGCACGTAGTCTGAAAGCGGCCGTCCGTCGATGTACGCCATCGCGATGTAGCGAATGCCGTTCGTTTCTCCCACATCGTAAATGGGGCAGATGTTTGCGTGTCGCAACTGAGCAGCCGAGCGAGCTTCCCGCTGAAATCGTTCCTGGAAATCCGCGTCGCCGTCTGGAAAACGAGGAATCTTAAGAGCCACCTGACGCTGTAGTTCCGTGTCCTCGGCCAGCCGCACGCATCCCATCGCTCCCTGCCCCAGAATTCCACCAATGCGGTAACGGCCAAATTTCTGTGGCAAAGGCAAACGCCGGGATCCGTCCTCGTCGTACTCTGTCAGAGTCCGGACGCCAGAGTCATTCATCGACAGACCGGTCAGTGACACGGATTCGTGCGCCGCCTGAAACGCGGTCTCGACAATGTCTGTGTGCTGAGGAAACCGCTGAAGCAAGTCCTCAACGCGGACGGCTTCGGAAGAATGCTCTCGGAGTTCGATCTCAAGCGTCAGAAGCGCCTGCAGAAACTCACGAAATTCATCCGCGCGCTGATCCTTCAGGACGTTCTCGATTCGGGGGCGGGCACCGGAATTCCATGCGGCCTCGAAGGCGTCGCAGGCTTTATCAATTCGCCTGGCCAGCGCCAGATTGTCTGCGGCGTCGTTCACAAAAACACCCGTTGGGAAGCGACGGTCTCTGAACTCTCCGCCCGTCCGGGCGACTGGTGAGTAATGACATGCAGGATATCACCTTTGCCCGCCGCCCAGGTAACTGACGTTGCATTTTCTGTTGTGCGGGAACTTCTCGGCGCGCTTCACTGAAACGGTGAACTCAGGAGTTGCGCACAAAACGAGTGTTGATTGCTGGATCTGGACGCCCGCACCGACAACCCCGATCAGCCGGTCGATCGCGTTCAGGGTGCGATCCTGTCGTTGAAGGCTCCGGAACGGAGGCCAGTCGCGAATCCGCGTAGATGGTCAATTCGTTCGGCAAGGATGGATCGGGCGCGGAAATCGGCCGCCACGGAACGAGAGCGGGACCATGCAGCAGCATTCGTGTAAGCAGCCGCCAGCCACAAGGCATTCGGGTCCGCGATGTCCCAGCTACTTCCGTAGGACACGAGGCCACCACCGTAGCCGTAACCATAGCCATAGTAGGGGTAACCGAATCCGTATCCGTAGTTGCCGTAATATCCCCACGCGGAACCACGAGCTCGAATTGTGGTCAGTTGATCGGCGAAACTCTCGTAAGTGTCTGCCTTCGCAGCCTGAAACACGGCTTTCAAGGCAGCGTTTCTCTGCTCCCTGGAATATCGTTTGATCCGAGCAAGCACTCGCGCGCTCATCTGTTCGTGAGGCGAACGGGGTCTCCAACCTGACCGGTAGCGTTCCAGCATCCGTAGATCGAGCAAGTCCTGTGCCTTCTGCACACGCTGCCTTTGCTCCTCGGCTTCACGTTCCTTGCGGGACATGGATGTAAGGTCCGTCTCGTGATGTCTTTGATCTGCAGGAAAGCCGACGATCGCGTACACGTCATTCACACTGAATGGAACATGCTGAACTTCAATTTGCGCCGTCACCTGGGGCAAAGTTCGCATGTCCTGCCTCTGCTCCTGGCCCTGTGGCTGTGCAGGTTGACTGTCACTCGCGACCGGGACACTCCCGTCTTCTTCGCCACCCCGTCGGTCCGACTCGACCGGGTCCGAGGGAACACCGGAGGCCGCCCCCGTTGTTGACCTCAGGTGAATGGCCACTGTCGGCGTCGCGTCGTGTTCCGACGCCTCAACAGTTCCTTCGCGCGAGGGAGATCTCACCGAAATGTCGATAGTCGCCCGGGCATGACTTTTCGACGTGGCGATCGGCGTGCCTGCATCGCCTTTCGAATTCGGCGCGTCTGCCGATTTGAGATCTGACGCCGTTGATGTCGGCAGACGGCTGGACTCGACCTCCACGCGGTCGGAACTGTCAACACGCAGGTTTGTCCCTGCTGTTTCATCGGGCGATTCCGCGCTGGGCTCGCGTGACGCGGGTGCGTTTGCGGAAGCCGGTTCCTCGGCGGGGGATTCCCGGTGTGCGACGGCAGTCGTCGCAGGCCCGTCCGGACAATCGGTTGTCTGATCAGCCCGTCCCGCCGTGATCAGACTGAACATGGCCAGCAGAAGAAGCGCAGCAAGACCCTGACTACGACGAATCGTGCCGCGCTGCCGCGTCATCAGGTTCTGGACAGCTTCCCACGGGAGCGGCGTTTGTTTCCCAAGCGTCACGTTGTCGGCCGCCGAGACGAGCGTGCGTGCACAAATGCGTTCGCCGCTGACGAACGTTCCATTTGTGGAATTCAGATCTTGAAGCACATAGCCGTCCCGATGCGACGTAATACGGCAGTGCCGGGACGAGACCGTCGAACTGTCGACGACAATCTCGCAGTCCGATCGAGCACCGACGACCAAAGAACTCTGTCGAAACCGCAACATGATTCTACTCCCAGGAACTTTGAGGCAGGCGGGCTCAGACGATTCTCAGGATGAACCGCTGACCGCCAATCTGAAACCGGCGTTCGACCTCGATCGAAACGCGGCTGACTCTTACCAGAACACCATTCAGTGAGTCGCAATCAGCGATGCACCAGCGTCCGCTGGAGTCGCAGGCGATGCGCGCGTGTCGTCCACTGAGAAACGGATCATCCACAACGATCTCACAACGCGGATCCGAACCGAGCCGCATCATTGACTCGTCCAATGGGATGACTCGTCCGGGCCCATTGTCGGTCAGCTCAACCAGACGCGGCTGCGGCACACCATTGAGTCCCTGTCGCAGTTGCGTGTCCTGTGCCTCGTCCGCGCTAAGCCGGGCGTTTGTCATGCGCGGCGACTGAAACTCATAACGCCGCCCGCCCAGGAGCAGCTCCCGTCCATGCCTCAGAAAGGCACGCCGAACCTGCAGAAATGTGCCGTTCATGCTGCTCAGATCGGCCAGGTGCCAGACGAAACCCTGGCCGTGCGATTCCCGTGTGATCTCGGCGTGAGCCTTCGAGATTTCGTTGTCGTGAGGGATCGTGCAATCGCTCTCGGTGCGACCGATAACAAACCGATCGCCGTAGATGCGCCATTTGCGACCGTCGTCCAGCGTGCCGTCATCGACAGCCGTGAGAATGGCCATCTCTGGTCGGCTGCCCGAGCGATAAATCGCTGTCGGACGCGGTGGCACGTCTCCGGCTGCCGCGGGTGATTCAGGTGACCTGGCGGCGTCCGGTTCGGGGTCCTCAAATTCGTCAACTTCGCTGACCGGTGGAATCTCACGGACCTCGCGTCGAGTGATTCGCTCCGGAGCCATGTCGTCGGTATCGCCTTCATGGACGTCGGAACCGCGATTCGGAATGAAGGACATTTTCATGGCTGACCCTCTGATTGTGGCTGATCCAGTGGTTTCCGACGGACTGCACATCGCCGTCTACAACCAATTGCCAGAACAGAGCCGTTGCCCGACAGAGATTCTTCTGTTTTCTTCAAACTTTCTGGCCTCGCGAAAAGACGCCAGACCGCAAAGTTTGGAACTCAATGGAGTTGCGTCCTGGCGGCTCTGCATGATCCCGTTCCGCCGCGATGTCGCTTCGACCCGCCAGGAAGCGTGGCTGACGGTCTTTTCTCAGCCAGCCCGAGTCAATTCTGAAGTCAGAATCGAATCGGCCGCAGGTGACCGGATCGGCTCGTTTTGTCACCGGCATTTGGAGTCAGAAACCAGATGACAACCCATGGAGCGAAGCCGTTGGCCGCTTCATCGGTACACGTAAGAAACTGCGGACGGGTTACGATTCAGAAAACGCTGGTGGTCAGTCTCAGGCCTTTGTGTCAGTCACTCCCGTTGGGGCTGATCGCCAGAGCGAGACGCTCCGGTAGCGAGCCAGAGGCCCACCATCGGCGACGATGGCTCCATCTTTTACTTTGAAGCACTCATCGTGGTCTTCGATATTCCAGCCTTCGAGTGACTTGCCGTCGAACAGGCATTGCCACTGGCTGTCGCCTGCGTTCGCGATAGAAGCAATAACCAGGAAGGCCAGGCTACTGACTATGCGCACTCGTTTCATGGCAGTCCTTTGGTGAAAGTGTGGTGAGGAACGCTCGAACCTAATTCCGGTCCGCCCAACGCTTCAGCTGCGTGACGTCGTGTCGAACGCGGCTGTCATTTTTCGCGTTTGAGGCCTTCCGAGTCGCCCCGCGACCAATGAGTGCGTCCAGTTCTTTCGTCAGCTGTGAGACCATCTCCTGATGAGATGCTGCGAGGTTGGATTCTTCGGCGATGTCATCATTGAGGTTGTAGAGCTCGACAATTCGTTGCTGGCCTCTGGATCGATTCAGAACACCGCGGCTACTGAATCGGACTTACTCGTTGTCTGAGAAGACAGAGTAGTCGTCCGTCGTGTTACGACAGCAGCTCTGAAATGGGCTGATGATTGTCGTCCACCAGGTATCTCGGCCGCCCGTTGAAGTCTGGGATCTTGACCGAGTTCACGTCGATACCGAGCGTATTATAAAGCGTCGCAAAGACTTCCTGGACATGCACGGGGCGCGAGGCGGGGACGCCACCGCTCCGATCGGTTTCACCAATAACACGTCCCCCTTGAATTCCACCTCCGGCGAGCAGCACGGACTGCGTGTTCGGCCAGTGATCGCGACCTCCCTTCGCGTTGATTCGCGGCGTCCGCCCAAACTCGCCCCACACAACAACTGAGACACTCTCCAGAAGGCCTCGGTCGTCCAGGTCTTCGAGGAAGACTGCCAGTGCGTGGTCAAACACAGGCAGGTACTTCTTCGAGAGCTGGTCGATTGGACCTTCGCGATTCGCATGCCAGTCCCAGGCACCGAAAGCGACGGTCACGCACTTCACGCCGGCTTCGACCAGTCGCCGCGCGAGCAGCAGATGATGGGCACTCTGCGGCGCTCCGCCGAAACTGGGATCGGTTTTCTGAGCTTCGCCGTATCGTTCAACGAGCCGCGGGTCTTCGCGACTCAGATCAAGCGCCTCGGCCAGGCGACTCGATGTCAGAATGCCGAAGGCCTGCTTCTGGAAGTTGTCCAGTCCGGCCGCCTCGGCCAGTTCACTGGTTCGATTCAGTGACGACAGCAGACTGCGCCGATCGTCGAATCGAAGCAGGTTGACACCGTTGAGGGTGAGATTCGATTTGACGTCACCTTTCAGTGCGAACGGCGTGTGGGCCTGACCGGTGAATCCAGGCCAGGAGACTCGTCCGGACGGATTGTGAAGCCCAAGGTTTCGGTAGGGGCGGTAGGCCATCGGCGGCGACACATCCACGTAGGGAACTGTCCCGTCGCGTAAGCCTCCCTGACACCAGGACGCCACCGCGCCCAGAGTCGGCCAGCCACCGGAGGGTTCCGCGTCCTCGGCCCGTCCGCCCGGTCGGCCGGTGTAGCACTGAAACGACTCGTGCCGGTTCTTCATTCCGACCAGGGATCGAACGATTGAAAACCGATGTGAACTCGCCGCGAGTTCAGGCAGCAGTTCGCAAAACTGGACGCCAGGGACCTGCGTGCTGATCGGTCCGTACGAGCCGCGAATCTCGACAGGTGCGTTGGATTTTGGATCGAACGTCTCATGTTGAGTTGGACCACCGGGCAAATAGACCATCACAACGGCACGGTCGCTGGACGAGCTGTTCGCTTTATCCTCTGCCCGCAACACATCTGGCAGACTCAGGCCTCCGAGAGCCAGCGAGCCGACGCTGAGGAACTCACGGCGGGCAACACGATCACAGAACGACCGATGGCTGAGGCCGTTGAGAGTCAGCACAGTGGTTTCTCCTGAGAAGTCGTTCGATCCCGCATGACGATCGCGGAACTGCCTACAGCACTACCATAATGCGTCACACGAAGGCAGTCGACGTCCTCTCACATTCAACGACGACACGTCGATCGAGGACACTCCGCCGAGTGAGAAGACGTAGACTCCAGCAAGAGGCACTCCAATGACACGCTCAATAAGTCTCTGTTTGCCGTCACTCCTGCTGTTCGCGGGTGTTCTGCCATTACAGGCTGGGGTGCTGAAGAACGCCGATCTTGAGGAACGCGACGGGTGGCAAATCGTGAAGCAGAGTGAAAGTCTGAAGGCTGCGTTTGACGATCGTATGTCCCAATCAGGCGAGAATAGTTTCACCGTTTCAATCGACTCACAGTCGCCGACGAAGAAGGAAGAGTTTGCCGGAATCACCCAGGTGTTGGAGTTGTCTGCGGCTGACAAGGGAATTTCGTTCTACGTCAAAGACAGTTACACGGGGAAGACTGCCAGATATCACTGGATGGAGCTGCTTCTCGATGATGAGGTGGTTTGGGAGTCTGATGTCGCCGACGGTGACACCGACTGGAGGAAAGTGTCGTTGGATTTGACTCGGTATCTGAAACACGGAAAACGGATAAAGGTCGGGCGAGACAAGTATCGAGAGGAAAAGAACTACTCGATCACGTTCAGAGTGTTTGAAAGAAAAGGAGTTAACCGGTTTGGTGTTCAGGTCTGGGCAGACAACTTCACGATGCTGAAGGAGTCGCCGAAGATTCCCCAGAACTGCGAGAAGAAACCGGTCGCTCCGTCACTCAGAGACCTGCTGGTCTACTACGACAAGGACGATCTTTTCCAGCCGATCACGAAGCCTGAGCACTTTGTAACGAAGCGCCAGCAGATCATTGATGGAATGCGGATGGGGATGGGCAGACTGCCCGAGCGACCTCAACGCTATAGTCTCGACGACTTCGATATTCACGTCATCAATACTCAGGTTCGAGGTCGGTACACGAAGAAGACGATCCACTTCGAGGCCGCAGAGGGCGAAGTCGTTCATGCCTTCCTGTACGAGCCGCTCGACAAGTCCGCGGGCAAGACTCGCCCCGGCATTGTCGGCATGCACCCGACTGGCGCGGCAGGCAAGGGGTGTTTTGAAAGCTGGCCGCTGTGCAACTTCCCGATCGAACTGGCCATGATGGGCTATGTCGTCATCGTGCCGGACTACCCCGATTTCGGTGATTCAAAGCCCTACGTTTTCGACACGGACCGCTACGACTCAGGGACCATCAAGGGCGTCTTTAACCACATGACGTGTGTGGATTTGCTGCAACGGCATCCGGACGTCGACCCTGCAAAGATCGGGACCATTGGCCATTCGCTGGGCGGGCACAATGCCATGTTCCTCGCGGCGTTTGATGATCGGGTCAGGATTGCCGTCTCCAGTTGTGGCTGGACACCGTTCGAGTTCTATGAAACGAAGAAAGGACGACTAAAAACCTGGGCGCTGCCGACATACATGCCACCGCTCGAATCGGTTTACCACTCGGATCACACAAAGTTTCCGTTTGATTTCCACGAAGTGGCGGCGGCCATCGCTCCAAGAGTGTTCTTTTCCAGCTCACCGACAAACGACGGAGTCTTTCCTGGCTGGGGACCGAAGGCAGCGGAACCACAGATCAGGGATTTCTATCGAGCTCGCGGTGCGGAACAGGCTTTCCAGTTTCATCAGCCCCGCGCTCAGCACCGGTTTCCCTGGGACACACGCCAGGCAGCTTATCGGGCGATGAACGACACGTTTGATTATCACTTCCACACTCGCCTCGGCCTGCTTGCCGAACGCGAGGGAGCAAAGGCGATTCCTGTCCTGAAAAAGTCCCTCGACGATTCAGACTCCCAAGTCCGCCTGGCGGCAGCCGACATGCTCATCACCTTGATGGACGACGGTGGCCTGGAACCGATGAGGAAGGACTTAAAGGCTTTCGCATCGCAGAACGGCCAACTGGAACACGCTCTTGAAGTGGCTCGCGTTCTGGCTCTGATGGAAGACATCAGTGGATACAAACTGGCAGCCGATCTCGCGACGAATGGAGCCACTCATGGACAGCGATGGCGAGCTGCCGTTGTGCTGGCTCATCTGGCGAACATCGATGACACGACTCGGCAATCGGCCGGCATTGATCCCGTGAGCGTCCTGAAGGTGATGGCCGCGGAAGAGAAGCACGAAGGTGTATTCTTCGTGCTCGTCGACCAGGTGCATAAGATTCTGAAGAACCGAGCCGACATGATCGACATTTTCGCCGTCGCCAAAGAGTCGAAGTTCCACTCCGAACCGCCACCAGGAAACCGGTTCAGCATGGCCGAGATATTCCACTCCGTTGCCGTTCGGGACAAGGACAAGACATGGCGGTAGGAGCGGCCCATCTGACACACGAAGGCTGCCACGAAACGTAACCAGAAGTCGAGAAGACAACATGATTCGTCCCGTAGATCGATCACCCGTACGGTTCTCTGGCGCGGCGTTCGTATTGACATGTTTCTTCCTGAGTGTTTTCCGCGAGGCTCCATGTTCAGGCGAGGATGGCTCGACGGGACAGAAAACTTCGGAACGGATCATTGAGTGGGTGAAGCAGGAAGGCGGCTCGAAGCACGACAAGATTCGTGGGATCACGGTGGACGCTGAAGGGAACTGCTATGTGACGGGAGAGTTCACCGACGAAGCTCGATTCGCTGACCGAACGGTGACCAGTCGAGGAAGCATGGATTTCGTTCTGGCAAAGTATTCGCCGGATGGAAAGCTGTTGTGGCTGCAGACGGCTGGCGGGTCGGAGATCGACCGCGGTTACAGCGTCGCCGTGGATGCCACTGGGAACTCGTACGTCACCGGACATTTTCAGAGCCCCGAATTTCGCGTTGGCGACCGAACCTTCCGGAACCGCGGCGACTATGACTATTACGTCGCGAAGTTCGACGCGGGGGGGAACTTCCAATGGGCACACGATGGTGGTGGCGCAGGCTACGACTATGGCCACGGTATCGCAGTCACGCCAGAAGGAGATGTGTACGTCACTGGCTCGTTCTCGGGGAAAGTGACGTTGGGCGATGCAGAATCGCCGAGCGAAATGGGCAAGTCGCTTTTCGTCGCGAAGTATGACACCGATGGTCATCTCAAATGGAGTCGCCTGGCGGGAAACGATCAGGCACAGAGCGGTCATAACATCGCCGTTGGCCCCAGTGGTGACTGTTACGTGTCAGGCTACGTTTCAGGAGTCGTACAGCTGAGCGGCCGTGAGTTCGGATCGCCCACCGCCGTGAAGGACATCTTCGTCGCCCGACTCGACGCTGAAGGGAAACTCGTCTGGGTAAGAACGGCCGGTGGCGAATCAGACGGACTGAGCACGGGCGTGGCCGTGGATGGGCAGGGAAACTGCTACCTGACCGGGATGTTTCAGAACAAAGCCGTCATTGGAAACACAACGTTGGTGAGTGCCGGGCAGTACGACGTCTTTGTGGCTCGATTCGACGCGGACGGAAAGCCCGCGTGGGCGTACTCAGGCGGCGGAAAGAAGATCGACTACGGACTGGGCGTCGCCACCGACTCATCCGGGAACTGCTACGTCACCGGTGAGTTCACCGACGACGTCCGATTCATGGGACAGCACCTGTCGAAACTCGGGGGGCGGGATTTGTACGTCGCTCGCTTTTCACCAAGGGGCGAAATGGACTGGCTGGAAATGATGGGCGGCCCTCACAGTGATCTCAGTTACGCGGTCGCTGTTGATGCCCGAGGCAGTTGTTTTCTGTCGGGAGCATTCTCACCCGGTACGCAATATCAGACACACAAACTGACGAGCCGCGGCAGTAACGATATTTTCCTCATCAAACTGAAACAGCAATGAGCCAAATTCGAGAGTTGTCGATTGCAGCATGCGTCTGCATGACGGCCATCACAGGAGCCGCGGCGGACGACCGGGTCGCGTTTCTGGTGGGTGGCGATCCGCAGTACCTGGCTGAGAAGTCTGATGAACCGAGCCGGCTCGATCCGTATTCCGAACAGGCATCAGTGCGAATGGTACAGGTCCTGAAGCAGTTCGCGGGACGTACTATTCCGAAGCGTCTTGGTGCAGGCAAAGTCAGCAAGAACATCCGAGGACTGATTGTCACAGGCGATCTGATCGACAGTGCCGACAAGAACGGCGGTTCTTATCCAGCCATGCAGCGGTTCGAGTGGGAACGGTTTATCTCAGACTTCGGTGTTACGGCGCGAGATGGCCGGATACCGTTCCCGGCATTCGAACTGCACGGGAACCACGACGGACCGCAGGGCGAGACATTTGTCATCGAGGAAATCATCCGTCGAAACCGCCAGCGAAAGGGAGTCCACTACAAAGGCAACGGTCTGCACTATTCATGGGACTGGGGACCACTTCATTGCGTCAATCTGGGGATCTTCGTCGGCAAGGGAGAACTCCGTCGTGAGGATCACCACTACTCACCGCGAGCCAGTTTCGATTTTCTCACCAACGACCTGGCAACGCACGTGGGCAAGAGTGGCCGTCCCGTCATTCTGTCATTTCATCTTCATCCAAACTGCCCAGAGTACGACTGGCCAAAAGAGGACCTTGCCGCACTCTGGGACATCACTCAGGCATACAACGTGATCGCTTTGTTTCACGGTCACACGCACGGCTCCCCACCGAAGCGTCTGCGTTGGGACGGCAAGGAGTTTTCCACTCGCCTGGAAAACGGCGTTGACGTCTTCGACCCGGATGACCTTGCGGCCGCAAAAAGTGATCGTCGCAACCCGGGACAAGGAGTTGGCCTGCGTCATGGTTTCCTGTACGTCGAGCTGATTGACTCTCCCGGAACCGAGCACGATCGATTTGTCGTCCGCAGTTATGCAACGAAAGACAACTGGGCAACACATGACTGGGACAAGATCTGGTCAAAGCACATTGCTGTACCTGATCTTCCCAGGTGACGTGTCCATCCGGAATATCCGAGCGACCAAACGTGAGCAGCGACTACACACTCACTGACGGTAGATCAGGCCGCCTTCGACATGGCGAACGCGTTCATCGATGAGCTGCAGGAATTTCTGACTGAGCTGCGAGAGCTGTCTGGTTTCGACATCCAACCGGGAATCTGTCGGGAGGACTTCGAAGCCATCATCGAGCAAGCCCGACTTTTCGCTGCTGACCTCGCATGACTGTCATGCCGGAAACTCAACCGAGCTTCTCAATCAGGTCGAGTGCTTCGCGGGTGTTCTGAATTCCGCCCAGTGAATCGGCCAGCGTTTTCGCGGCCAGCAACTGATCTGCCGACAGGTCACTGCTGGTTGAAGCGGCCTTCTTCGGTCGTCCCGGCTTCTTCTTCCCGGACTTGGGTTTGGCGTACTTCACCACGGATACGAGCCCGACCGAAACATCGATCCCACGTGCCTTGAGAGCGGTCAGAATCTCTTTGGGTTTGGCGTTGGGATTCGAAGTGATGTAGTCCCGGATTGCCGAACTCTTGCTGCCGTCACGCTTCGCCATGATTGCTCCAACGGATTGAATCGGATGAGTTGCAGGTGATTCTGGCTGACGGTGGGGTGGGGAGCAAGGGGGCGTGAAGCGGTTGCTGAAAATAGAAAACCCGGCAGGGAAGTTGCCTCGTCCGTTAGGCGGCTGACGACCCGCAACTCGAAGACGCCGAACGAATCGATGCAGATAGCGTTTCGGCCGGCATCGCGCTGAGTCGCTGGTTCGGCCGCGAAGCTCGACGCATCTACAGCATGCTCGGTGAGTCGGATGAGCAACGGAGCGACCGTCAGCTTATCGAATGAATCGAACTCAGAGGCGGACTCGCAGGTCCCGTCAGCTTCAGCAGTGACGTCGCGACATCCTCACAGCCGAAGAGGCAAGAAACACACTGCAGGGTCTGGCCGACCGTGGTGTGGGACACTGGTCAGACCTGCCACGGTCAGGTCGAGGTGGCCAACCGGTGCAGGAGTTTGCCCTCAACATCGCTGGGTCCCGTCTACTCGACAGCTTTCATCCAGCCATCACGGCTCAACGACTTCTCGATGCGTCGAACGCGATGACCTCTGGAAATCCAACTGTTGTCGTGGACGGTGGCGTTGAGAATTACAATGCGACCGTAGATGAATTGATTCAGTCCGGCACTCTCAAACGTGTGCTGGCTCAGACAGGGATTCGGTCCTCCAATTCGATGATCGAGTCGTGGTGGCGAGTGTTGAAACACCAGTGGCTGTACCTGAATCAGCTTGATTCTGTGAAGGCAGTTGATGTGTTCACGCAGGCAACGCGGCCAATCGCTTACGATAAGGCTCTCATGGTCGTCCTTCTTCCGAAATATGGCGTGACCATGGGGGCGAGCGATGTTGATGCTCTGCGAACATGTTGCCTCGTGAGATCGACCGAAGCAAAGCCCAGTGACTAAGCAATACACCAACACACACAACGAAGGTCGGCCTCGAAGTTCCAAGTAGAACACGAACCTCCGGGAGTGACTTCTGCCATGACACGCATGCGGCTCATTGTTTCATTCCTGCTGTGCCTCGGTTGCACCTTCGTGGGTGTTGACGCTTTCGGCGACAATTGGCCGGGATGGCGCGGACCGACCGGTCAAGGAGTGTCTCGTGAGACCGATCTCCCCGTGACCTGGAGCGCGACCGAAAACGTCCGCTGGAAAGCAGAGTTGTCCGATGAAGGCAACTCGTCGCCGGTGGTATGGGGCGATCAAGTGTTGCTCACACAGGCGTCGGAGAAGACGCACTGGCCACCCGAGAGAGACCCAAAGATCCCCCGCGGAACGTCGGGCGGTGGCGCGGCTGTGGCGGAGAAGCGCTCCTTACTGTGTTTCGATCGAACCACGGGCAACCTGCTTTGGCAGAGCGACACCGTCTACAAAGTGCCGGAACCGACACATCGCACGAATCCCTTCTGCTCGGCAACGCCGGTCACCGATGGTGAGCGAATCATCGTCAGTCACGGCTCGGCCGGGCTGCTTTGTTACGACATGGCGGGCGATCTGATTTGGAAGCACGACATCGGCAAGCTCGACCATGTCTGGGGAAACGCGTCGTCGCCAATCCTCTACGGTGACCTGGTGATTCTCTGGTGCGGGCCAGGCAGCCGTCAGTTGCTTCGGGCTGTCAATAAGCGGACAGGTGAGAAGGTATGGGATCACGTCGAGCCGCAGTCTGAAACCGGCAGCGATCTTCAGGGTACATGGGCCACTCCGATAGTCGCACGCGTCGGCGAACACGATCAGTTGATCATGCCATTTCCGTACGTCATGAAAGGCTTCAACCCGAAGACGGGACGAGAACTGTGGAAACAGCGAGGCCCCGGCAACTTTGTTTACGGATCACCTCTGTTCGCACACGGCATGGCGATCTTTGGCAAGGACGCCTGTAAGCTTGAGGGCCAAGGTGTCATCGAACAGCTTCGATTCGAACGCAGTGGCGGCGGCCGTGGGCCACACAGCCCCGTCGTTCTGGGCGACTACCTGTACGTCGGCGGATCGATTCCGAGTTGTTTCGAAATCAAGACGGGCAAAGAAGTCTGGAAGGAGCAGATAGAAACGCGACCCGGCACTTCCGATGCCTGGGCTTCGATGGTGTATGCTGACGACAGGCTCTACTTCACCGATCAGAAGGGGACAACGCTCGTCCTCGCCGCGGGACGCAGGTACGAAGTGCTGGCAAAGAACGTGCTCAAAGAACACACGAATGCTTCGATTGCCGTCTCGCAGGGAAACATCTTTATCCGCACCTGGAAACACCTGTGGTGCATTGGGAACGAGTCAGAGTGATTCGCAACTCAATAAACTGTTGACCCGCTAAGAGAATCAAGATGAATAACTTCAAACACACAGTGTTCCAGTCAGTGTTCGTTTTCCTGTCGATCGTTCTCCTTTCGCTTGATCTGACGGCTGACGGCTTGCCACAGGATTCGCTTGCCGCCGATTTGAACGTGACCAGTATTCGGGCGATCCACCGCGACGGCCAGACATTTGTCACGTGGAAGGACGTCGTCGAGGGCGAACGAGGCGCCGACTATCGCTACACCCTTTACCACAGCGATTCACCAATTACGGCAGCAACTATGGCAGGCCTGAAGCCGGCGATAGACGGAATCGTGAACAACTCAGGCAAGCACTACGGGTATCACATGTTTCAACACAGGCGACTCGATCCTTCTTTGCCGATGCCTACCATCACGCCAGGAGGGAAGCCGTTGCCGCAGTGGTCCGGTCTGGCCGTGCGAACAGTTGAGAAGAACGGCATTCGCTACTACGCCGTTGTGGCCCATCACGCGGAAGGTCGGCGACTCGGCAAAGTCACGCCGGGCCAGTCTGCAACCACGGAACCGGTTGCGGAAAATGTCGCGCCGATCCAGCCGGTAAAGACTGGCGACTCAACAGAGAGAGGACGTTACGCCAGAATCGTTCAGGTAAGCGGCGTGCGATGAATTAGTGTCGTAGCAGTTGGTCAATTCTGCCAGACTATTTCCAGAATTCGGCAGACCCGCTTACTACGAAAGCCAAGGATGGCGATGCAACTCATTGAGAACGACCCGGCCATTGAAAAGCAGCTTCGAGACTTTGCACAGTCGTTGTCGGAAAAGGATCGGCGACGCTTTGCTGCCATTGAGGCGACTCAGCGTGGGTATGGGGGAGTTTCTTATGTCGCGCGAATTCTGGGGTGTTCGGTACGGACCATCGAACGCGGCCTCAAGGAACTCGACCACCTTGAGAACGACCCGGCTGCTGGTCGGGTGCGGCGGCCCGGCGCCGGTCGAAAAAAAAGGTTGAATCTGAGTCGCCTGAAGAGGAGAACCTGATTTCATGCCTGGAAGTACGAACCGCCGGGGATCCCGATCAGGATGATATTATCTTTACAGATCTCTCCCCACGCATGCTATCCGAGCGACTCGCCGACCTCGGCACGCCCGTTGGCAGAGACGCCATTTCCACCTGGCTTGACGACGCGGGCATTCGCCGCCGCCAAATCCGCAAGGACCTTGCTGGTGGCCAGCATCCGGACCGAGATGCCCAGTTCCTCAGAATTGCAGAGCTGATCGACCAGTATGAATCGGCTGGAAATCCGTGGTTTTCGATGGACACCAAGGCGAAAGAGCATCTCGGAAAGCTGTACCGCAAGGGGCGAGTTCGCGGCAACCACTCCTTCCAGGCGTTCGACCATGACTTTCCTTCCTGGGCGGATGGCGTCGTCATTCCGCACGGTATCTTCGACCCACAGGTGAACCGCGGCCATATCAACATCGGGCTGTCGCATGACACGAGTGAATTCGCCTGCGACAGCTTTCACTGGTATTGGAATCGGATCGGCGGGCAGCGTTATCGCAATGCTGGAGATAGGCGTGCAAAACGGACCCACTTCGGCGTCGAAATCGGACCCACCTTGTGAGTGTTGGACCACGCGGATTGGCGTGGTCTCAGGCTGGCCGTCGCTCAGGACTGGCTGCCGGGGTTCTG
>CAUZFZ010000152.1:0-25644 GCA_963579025.1 Planctomycetota bacterium
TCAACAGCATCCTGTTTGAATTCGTCACTGAACGACCGACGTGGTCGCTTCGATTTCTTTGACATAACGATCTCCTGAAAGGATTCTTTTCGATCCTCCCGGAGTCCACCAGTCATGGGCTGCCGCATTCGCCCCCCCCGCCCCTCTCCCGCCCTGCGGGCACCCTCTCCCCACAGGGGAGAGGGGACAAGGAAGGGGTGCGGAGTTGTTACGGCGTTTCCTCGGGTGGCTTCGGTGCTTCCTTTTTAGCTTTCTCGAAGTCGCCCGCGGCAACAATCACGATCCGTTCCGGATCGAGGTACTTTCGAACGGTTTCCAACACCTGCTCGGCGGTCACCGAACGCACTTTCGTTTCCAGTCCGGAGTGGAAACCCATCGTCCGGTTTGTGAATGAAGTTCCGGCAAGCATCGATGCCAGGCTGCTCTCGCTGCCGCGGCTCACTTCACGACTCTGCAGCCAGCCGTTCTTTGCGGCTTTAAGCTCATCGTCCGTCACTCCATCCTTTCGGAGCAGATCGAGTTCCTCACGAATCGCGGCCTTCACTTTGTCCATATTGCCGGGGTTCGAGATAGCGTAGATGTAAAACACCGTTCGATCATCGAGTGACGAAACACTCAGGCCGGAGCGAATTCCGTAAGAAAGGCCGTCTTTCTGCCGCACACGATTCCCCAGGCGATTGGCCAGTGCTCCGCCGCCCAGAATGTGATTGCCAACCAGCAAAGCGGGGTACTCCGGCGACTCGTCCCGCAACGGAAATACGGTGGCGGCGAAATACATCGCGCTGGCTTTGTCGGGAGTGTTGATGTCTTCCGTCGAGGCCTTGAGTTCAATGTCGGCCGTTTTGCGGAGTCGCTCATACGGTTGGTCAGTCGTCCAGCCACCCAGGACCGGCTTCAGGCTCGCCATCGTCGTGTCGGGGTCGAAGTCACCGACGATCGTCAGCTCACCGTGCGCGCCGCTGAGGAAGTCGGCGTAAAGCTGTTCGAGCTGCTCCCGGTTGGCGGCTTTGACGAATTCGATTTCCTCTTCGAGTGTCGGCTGATAGAGCGGATGTCCCTTCTCGTACGGAGAGATTTTCCGCTGGGCCGTGCGCTGCGCCAGGACCTGAGGTTCGACCAGCGACTCTTCCATGATGGAAATCTGCTGATTGCGGATGACCTCCAGCTCGGATTCCGGCAGCGTCGGATGCCTCAGGACCTGTCCCAGCA
This sequence comes from Planctomycetota bacterium, assembly GCA_963579025.1. Lineage (GTDB taxonomy): Bacteria > Planctomycetota > Planctomycetia > Planctomycetales > Planctomycetaceae > CAUZFZ01. The sequence continues at coordinate 1,210 of CAUZFZ010000152.1, forward strand.
ATTCGATCGCTTTGGGCAGATTTTTCCGTTTCGTTTTCAGCGAGAATGTCGCCGAACCGGCGCTTCCGGAACCGGAAAGCTGAGCGAAGTTGCGGTCCAGCTCATCCTTCAATTCCTGACGACTGAACTTCTCCGTTCCGCGAGTCATCATTGGCGGAAGAAACTCACACAGAGTCGTCTTTCCGTGCAGACTCTTCACGTCGCCGTATCGCAGCGTCAGTCGCAACACGACCGATTCGCCTCGGCTCTTCTTCGGCAACAGGGCGACTTTCAGCCCGTCGTTGATTTCCAGCCGATTCGTGCGGGATTCGACGTTCTCTGGCGACACATCAAACGCTTCGCCAGCGGCCATGGCCTTACGGCCTTTGTAGTCGCCGATCATCTCCGCCAGGTTGGGAGTCTCCGGAACTGAAACACGGTCGGATTCTTTCTCAGGCAGATAGAGACCGGCCGTTCGGTTGTTGCGTCGGAAGTACTTCTTCGCGGCCTGCTGCACCTGCTCGACGTTGACTTTCTCCAGTCGATCGCGGTGCAGGAAGTACAGCCTCCAGTCGCCCTGTGCCGCCCATTCGCTCAGTTCAATGGCAATGCGTTTGGAATCAGACGCACTCAGTTCCCAGCTCTTAAGTAACTCCTGCTTCGCACGCTGCACGTCTTCTTCTTTGATCTCCGATTCGCCGACACCTTCGACAACGTCGATCATGGATTCCAGAACCAGACGCGGATCATTCTCCTTGTTGACTTCAGCAATCAGCATCTGAATTCCGGGATCGTGCAGGGCGAACGACAGGCCGTAGACGAACGACGCTTTCTTCGTTTCGACGAGAGCCTTGTAGAGTCGACCGGCCGGTTGCGCCGTCAGCATGGAATCCAGCACGGCGATGGCCGGGTAGTCCGGATGCGGTCCGGACGGCACGTGATAGACCGTCCCAACAGCCGCGATTTCGCCGACACGCCGCAGCGTGACAAAGCGTTCTCCATCCTGTGCGGGTTCCTGCGTGTATGTCTTGTCGAGCTTCCGCTCCGGCCTTGGCAGCGAACCGAAGTGCTTGTCGATCAGTTCCAGCGCTTGCTTCGGATCAAACTTGCCAGCGACCACAAGCATCGCGTTATCGGGCTGGTAATACCGGCGATAAAAGTTCTTCAGGTTGTCGATCGGGACGCGTTCGATGTCGGCGCGATTGCCGATCGTTGAGTTTCCGTAGTTGTGCCACAGAAACGCGGCCGAAACCATCCGTTGCCAGAGGACACGTACCGGACTGTTCTCGCCCCGTTCGAACTCGTTACGGACGACTGAGAATTCACTCTGCAGGTCCTCGGCGGCGACCTTGCTGTTGATCATGCGATCGGCTTCGAGCTGCAGCGCGAACTCAAGATTTTCGGCACTGGCCGGCAGAGTTTCGTAGTAGTTCGTGCGATCGAGCCAGGTCGTCCCGTTGAGCTGTGCTCCGCGGTCCTTCAAGAGCTGCGGGATGTCCTCATGCGTCGGCGTGCCCTTGAATAGCATGTGCTCAAGCAGGTGAGCCATGCCGGCTTCGCCATAGCCTTCATGGCGTGAGCCGACGAAGTAGGTGATGTTCACCGTGACCGTTGGCTTGGATTCATCGTGAAACAGCAGCACCTTCATGCCGTTGTCGAGCTTGAACTCAGCGATCCCTTCGACCTGAGTCACTGGCATGATCTCGGCCCGGGCGACCGGCATGAATAACGACAGACACAGCAACGCAGCAGTGGGGATCACCTTCCGTGTAATCATCATTCACTCTCCTGACAGGGACTGTCTTCACGACGGGCCGGAGAATATCCGCGCTCGCGGGATGTAGCCAGGCAGTCCCTCGCTGGAACGCGTCGGGCTCAAGTGGGCACGTTCCCATCTGCCGCTCGCCTGACACCTATTTCAGAAGGTGCAGGTTCGCCACGGTGATGCCCGAAAGCATGGAACCAATGATGCCGAGGAATCCCTGGTCGGTTCCGCAAAGATAGAGATTGTCCAGGTGCGTGCGGCCGTCGCGAATTTTGCTCGGAGCTCCATAGACGGCGCCGTTTTGATGGCCCGTGAACTTTGTGATCGTCCGCGGTGTGAACATGTCGGTATCAACGACGTGCGGACGAAAATCGGGTACGTGACTGAGTGCGGATTCGACGATGCGTGCGCACCACTCCTCTTTGGCTGGGTAATAGGATTCGTCCGGCAAATTCATCCAGTAACCAGGGTCGGCCAGCGCGGTGATCCGAATGCAGCCGTCGTCGAGTTTGTCGTCTCCGTATTGGAAGTTATTGGGCGAGCAGATAATTCCGCTGCGTAGATCACACGGTTCCTGTGGCGGCTCGTAATGAAATTGTTCGGTGTCGCTGTAGAAGACGATCGTCTGGTTGTGCCCCAGATCGATGGGATCGCAGTCGAGTGAGAAGATTGTCTCGACGAAGGAAATCTCGCCAGGTGCACCTTTCGCGATAAGCTCCGCCGGCACGTCGTCGCAGAGTCTCAGTGTTTCAGCGCTGCCGGCTGACGAGAGCACGTTCTTCGCTTCCAGAAACTCTCCACTCTCCAGCAGCACACCTGTCGTCTGCCCGTTTTCGGCAACGATCTTCTCGACACCGCTGCGGAGCTTCAGTTCGCCGCCGTTCTTGCGAAAGTGGTTGACCAGGTTCTTAAGAATCAGTCGCACGCCTTTCAGTGGTCGACCGAATCCCTGGTAGAACAGAGCCTTGAACATGATCACGAACTGACTGAAATCCATGTCGCCGGCTGTCGGGCTGCCGTAGAACATCAGCGGGCAGAACAGCATGTCGGTCAGCAGCGGATCGCCGAGTGTCTCGTTGAGGATCTTTCGGGCGGATGCTGTTTCGGCAGACAGGTGCAGTTCGTCGTGCTCGTCAATCAGCGTTAACAGTCGAGCGAAGCCATCCTTCGCGTGCGGAAATCCCTCAATGACCTGCTGATGAAAGAACTCAAAGTCGTTGGTGAAACGCAGCCGATGCCCGGGAAATGCGACGCTCGATTCGATCTGTGGACAAAGTGCGAAGTCATCCCAGCGGAGTCGAAGCTGACGGAGCAGTTTACTGAGCGGTCCGGTCTTCGTGCCCGGTTCGGCGTAGTTCGTCACCGCGTGCAGGCCGACATCGTGATTGCGACCGCGCAGGCGATAGAACGAATTAAGCCCACCGATCGTGTAGTGCTTTTCGACGATGCAGACCTTCTTGTCGTAATAGGCCAGCCGGATCCCGGCGGCGAGACCCGACAGGCCCGCTCCAATGATGACGGTATCGTAGGTCACGTCAGGCAACTCCATCGATCCGCGAAAGCGCCGGGGCAACAGGACGGACGCCGGACTGAACAGTTCGACGACCGAACGCCGTCCCTCTTAAGTCGAGCCGGACTCGTGAGAGATCAGACGCAGTGCTCAACTACGAATGGATTCTCACGAATTCAGCGACGATCTCATTCACCACGTCAGCGGTTACTGGGCCCCGACCGGCGTCGACGACCACGTCCACCGCCGGATCGGCTGGAATCACCCGATTCCCGGTGACTCACGTTCTTCTGTACAACGAAGGAGATCGCGGCTTCCCAGCTCTCAATCGGCTCACGTTCACGGCGAACACGCGGCGCTGATGGCTCGTCGTCGCTGTTGTCGTCGTCCAGTTCGGCTTCTTCCAGAGGCTCCTCAGATTCTGAAGAGTCGTCGGAGACTTCTTCCTCGTCGCGTGGCGGACGTCGACCGCGTCGCGGTCGCCGTGGTCGTCTCGGGCGATCCTCTTTCGTGACCGTTTCAGCGTCTTCGGTCTCGTCTGAGACGTCCTCGTCAGCGACAGCGTCTTCGGCTGGCTCGTCTTCAGTCGCTTCAGCCTGAACTTCGTCGGCTGACTCTGTTGGGCGACGACGACGACGGCGGCGACGCCTGGGACGACGTTCTTCCTCTCCCTCATTGGCATCACTGTCCGCTTCGGTCTCCACGACCACTTCGGCCGCATCGTCATCGTCGATCGCGCCGAATTCGTCATCTTCACTTGATTCCGAATTTTCGGATTCAGCACGCGGTGGTCGGCGACGACGGCGACGGCGACGTTTTGGTCGACGTTCTTCCTCGCCATCGGTTGCCTCGGACGCGACTTCTTCAACCGGCGACTCGCTGGAGTCCGTGGATTCCACGTCTTCGTTTTGAACTTCCTCATTGGCCGGCGTGGTTCGGCGACGCCCCCGTCTGCGGCGACGGCGACGAGGACGGTCACCGTCTTCGCTTTTGTCTTCGGTGTTGTCAGCGGCTTCTGTCTTGCTTGCGTCGCCAGGGGCGTCTGTCTTGATCGTGTCGCCAGAGGATGAATCGTCGTTCTCATAGGCGCTGTGGTCGAAGAAGTTCTCGTCGTCGTCCGCCATCACTCCCAATCCGAAGTCGTCGTCCTCAGTCTTGACTTCCTCGGCCTTGACTGGCTCGGGGCGGCGACTCGGCCGGCGTTCCGAATTGCTTCGTTTCGACTCCGACTGGCTCGATTCCGTTCGGGCCGATCTCGGCTTTGGCTCTGTCGTTCGGTCATCCGCTCGGGCCGCGGGCGTTTTTGGCTCCTGGGTGCGCGATCGCGATTCATCCCGGCCAGAGCCTCGCGAGGAACTTCCGCTCCTTCCCCTGCCGCGATCGTCACGATCCCCGCCCCGACCTCGCCCTCCGTCACGTCCTCCACGGCCACCCTGATCACGAGATTGCCTGGACTCCTCTGCATCACGTGATGCTTTTTTGTGATCACTCGACGACATGTTCCAATCTTCCAGCGGCTCCCAGTAGGCGTCTTCTTTCGAGCGGTCTTGTTCTTCCTCGTCGTCTTCCCCGTCTGCAGTCGCGTCTGCAGTCGCGTCCTGAGCGGCAGCCGGTTCTGGGATGGTCTCACGCGGCAGTCGCGCGTCTGTTGCGGCCTCTGCCGGGACCGGTTCAGCCGTCGGCTTGGCGGCTGGCTCGGCCACAACTTCTTCTTCTTCGTCCCACACGAAGTCGAATTCATCATCCGAGTCTGAATCGTCCGTGTCGGCGGTTTCGTCCACAGTTTCACCCTCGTCAGACGATTCCGTTGCCGGGGCGACGCCCGCGACCGCATACTCATCGGCGGCCGCTACGGCCGTTAATTCGCCCGTCTCATCTGCAGCGGTCGTGTCGTCCGCATCCGCACTTTCCAGAGAGTCGGGATCGAGTGATGAGGAATCGATGATCTCAAAGGGCTCGTCGTCAATCTTGCTCTGTCCAACATCGATGCCGAACAGGTCACTCGCAAGATCTTCCCAGGAATCGTCGTCGCGGGGTTTGGCAGCCATAATACTCGTCTAATTCAGTTGAAACTGGTCCATGGGGCCGAATGCCGGTCAGAACCGGGCCGGATTAGTCGGGGAGTCTAACGTTCCCACCCCGGTCCCGCCATTTCGGTGATCCGGTGTGTTTGTGCCGAAACGCACGCGGTCATACTCCCGCTGATCGCCGTAACCCGGACGAGCCGGAACCAAGTGGTAGCGAAACTCGCCAAGAGTTTCGGCCGAAAGTCTTGGCGACTTTCGCTACGTCAGAAATCCTGCGCGTTTTGCGCAGGATTTCACTGATAAGAGACTACCGCGTAGACTGGTCGGCATGCTGCCGATGTCGACACAAGCCAATGCGCCGTTCCTGTCGCTGCTGACCACCCTTGGTCTGTCTGCGCTGCTCGCTCTCACTGGCCTGCCGGGGGTCGCGAGTCTGTCCGGGATCGCGGACGCATCCGACGAGGTTGACTCGCCGCTTGCACTGTCCGCCGTGCCACCTCGGGAACGTGAACTTCGTCAGCGACTGCAGCGAGCGGCATTGGCCGTCGAATCCGGCAATGCCGACGAAAGCGTCGAACGACTCCGTGAAGTCCTTGAAAGCGGTCATCTGACGTTTGTTGACGTTTCATGGATGGAGCACGCCACTTCGGACACTGTGACTGAACGATTTGCGGGGGCCCAGAACTCCGCCAGTCGGCTTGTGAACAAGCTCACTGCGAGATCACAGCGACTTTATCGACAGCAGGCAGAACCTCTGGCGACGGCAGCTTTGCAGAACGCTCTGCTGCGATCAGACGCGGACCGGCTACGCGAGGTCATCGTCCGTTTCAAACAGACACACGGGGGACTCCGAGCGCTTCAGACACTGGCAGCCTGGTCCCTGGACCGGGGCGCATGGCGCGTGGCCGAGGTTGCCTACGCGCGGATTCTGAACCACCCGCTGTTGCCGCCCAACCAACGGGACGTGACGCTGCGTCGAATCCGAATCGCCAGAGATCTCGGTTCGAACGGAAACCGGCCGGAGCAACGAACATCGGACCGCTTATTTCCCGTCCCGCAAACTCCCGCCTGGCGCCGGGAATCAGACATGGGGAGCGAAACGGCTCAATTGGTTCGTGACGCATTCGGCCTCCACGAGGAGCAGTCGATTCCGTTGCTGCCGCGGGCGAGACCGGTCGTCTCCGGAGACATTGTTCTCAATCGCACACCGCGGGGCCTGTCGGCCCTGGACTTGAATTCCGGGCGGACGATCTGGAATGCAACACTGCCGGGTACGGCTCACGCAGCGCCGCTGACAGTGAATCCGTCGCTGCAGTATCTGGTGTCCCGCTCGCTGGCCAAGCAACTGCAGCTCGACACCGTGCAGTCGCGGTTTGTTGTTGATCAGGACCTGGTCTTCACGGCCGAGCCGCTGAGTAGCGGAAAAAGTCCGCAATCTCACACAGGGCCGTTTGGTCCAATACTCGCATCACCCGCTCACAACGGAATCGTGGCCCGCTTTCGCACGAGCGGCGAGATGGCATGGGCGTTCACGGCGTCCGACCTTGTCAAATTGCAGGGGGACGCGTTCTTCACCGGACCGCCGACGGTGGTGGACGATGAGGCGATCGGGCTAGTCCAGGTCGATAAGACGCTGCACCTTTATGCCTTGTCCCGCGACACCGGACGGCTCCGTTGGACGCGGCCGATCGCCGAAACGCCGCGACACTCGTCAGCGGACATCGACTGGCATGCCATTGCCTGCCCGGTGATTGAGGCCGGCGGCACACTGGTGTGCCCAACGGCCGCCGGGCTGGTCGTGGGGATTGATCTGGTGACCCGATCGCCGTTGTGGGCGATTCGGTTTCCTCGGTCGGATGTTCCGCCCGCGACGATGGACCTGCCCGCGAAAGCTCAAACGCCCCGGCGTCACTGGTGGAACGGCTGGCGCGAAGTGGAATTTGCGGTCGAAAAAGCCTCGGACTCGTCGCGTGAAATGCTCGTGCTGACGAGCCCCGACAACGACGCGATTCAGGCGATTGATCCGACGGACGGATCGATCGTCTGGAAACGGCATATCGCGACGCCGCTTTATTCCGCGGGAGTCTTCGCCTCCCGCGCGATTGTCGTTGAGCGTCACGCGATCAGTGGACTCGATCTTGCCACCGGCGCCACCGCCTGGCGAACCCCGATCGCCGAACCTGTCGGCCGCGGGTGCCTCGTCGAACTGAAAGCAGCAGACCAGCAGACACATTCAGCACATCACGTTCTGCCCGTGCGCGGAGGCGTGTTTGTGGCCGTGCGATTATCCGACGGTGCCGTGCAGTCGTCTGCAACTGGACATCAGGGGTTTGCCGGCGCACTGGAGTTCGCCAGTGGCCGTTTCGTTGCGGTACAACTCAACGGTGTTTCCGCCTGGACGACAAATCCAGTCCCGCCAGATGTTCCGGGACCAGCCGAGACACCGAACGATGACGTTGCGGCTCGGCTCGAACTGACGCACGCAGCGGCACGTAAGGCCACGCAGGCCGGTGATTTCGATGCCGCCTTCGACCTTTATGCCGACGTCTTGAACCTCAATCCGTCGTCTGAAATTGAGGCGCGTTCGATTGGGCCGGCTCGACGGGTGCGTCACGACCACCTGGTGCAGGGTGAACTCCTCGATCTCATCGCCGCCGCGGATGCATCGACGCGCAAGCGGCTTCGTCAGCGGTTTGAAGAGTGGTCGCAACAGGCGGCAGCAAGTGCCGACCCGTTTGCCCTGCAACGATTTGCGAGCCGATGGCGAGGGATCCCATGGGTCAGCGATCTGGCCGTTCGAGACGAAGTCCGCATTGGACTCGACTTTGCGCGGTCACAACTCGACCTGCTGCGTCTGGTCGAGCAGCAGGAACCAGATGCCTCGACGGCGGCGGCCAAGCGTCTGGCCGAACTGTATGAGTCACGAAGTTATGACCGCGATGCAGACGCGGTTCGCAGCCGATTTCTGGCGACGAATCCGGAACCGTCACACACCTCACCGTGGCCGACACGCACGCCGACGGTCAGCGAACATCCGGAACGACAGGCGGATGTCGGTTATCGCATGATCCCGGTCGAGTGTCAGCCGGGGACGTTGTTCGAGCGACTCAACGTGACCGTCAGCGACGATACGCGCGGTATGCGTCTGCGGTTTTTTGGAGACGGACATTCCGGATACTGGCAGCTCAGCCTGCCCCGATCGAACTCCGCGTTTCGAGGATTTCCCGTGTTGGCACGCGGCTGGGGAGTGGGCCATTTTCTCGTGTTGCGGATCGGGACCGAACTGTTTGGCATTACTCCGTTCGACAGCAGTGGCGAACCGCGAGCCCGAATCCTGTGGTCACGCACGCTGGCCGATCACCAGCGTCTCAGTTCGCTGCAGCTCAAACCGTCACGTCCCGGTTTCTCGATCAGCGATCTCACGTTACTCGACGAATTTGATCGATCTATTGGAACAGTCGGTCCGGTCACGGCCGGAACGCTGTGCTATCAATCTGGTGGAAAGCTCATCTGCCTGGACACCGCCAGCGGCCGACGTCTGTGGGAACGTGCCGAGTTGCCTCGCAACAACATGTGTACGGGTGACGGGCGGTCGATCTGGCTGGTTCAGCCGCAGTCCGGCGACGTCGCAGTCATCCGTACGCTCGACGGTCGGCAGACAGGTTCATTCCGCCTGAACGATCTCTCGCCAATGGACGGTCGGATTCTCGCGATCAACGGCCCCATCATCACGATGGGTGAACCCGGCGAAGAAACGCCGAGCCCGAAGTATCGTCGCATCGCTGTGCTCGACCTTGCTCAGCGTGAGATGCTGTGGTCGTCCGATGCGATCGACAGCGCGAAGCCCCAAGTCGAACCTCAGCATCTCGATTCGTTCTTTGCGATCGGAACGCACTGGTTGGGACGCCTGACCCCGGCCGGCAACCTGCGAGTCATCGACATCGCGACTGGCGGGCCTGTCGCCGAGTGTACTGTTGAGCAAACCACTGCTCTGCGCACGGCGTTCCATGTCTCGGATGCGGGCAGTCACGTGATTGCATTGGCCGAGACGGACGAGGTGTCGTTCCAGCAGGTGCGCAACGTGTATCGAAATCCGCCGCTGACCGGAACGCTGCTGGCGCTCGACTCGCGCACCGGAGAGTTGCTCTGGCAGCGCCGCCTGGCCGGTGTCCGACTGGCTCTGGATCAGCCAAAGAACTCTCCGTTCCTTGTCCTCAGTTACGAGCGTAAGCGAGCGGGTGAAAATGCCGGCTTCGAGTCGATCCTGCAGATTCTCGATCGACGCACGGGCGTCGATCTACGTACGCGCCGCGGTGGCGAGCACGAGGACCGTTTCGTAATCGAGCCGAACGTCACTCAGAACCGAGCCAGCATCCGCTTCGCGCGCCGCTCCATCCGACTCGACTATGCACCCGCCGAATAACAGCAGGCGGCCGTGGTAGCCGAACTCAGTAGTTCCAGGTTTGGCTTTCCACGAGAAGGGTGGCTGGGGTCGAGCGTAGCGAGCCCCCAGTACGTGCGATTCTGGGGGCTCGCTGGCGCTCGACCCCAGCCACCCGAATCCCCGCACCTGGAACTACAGAAACTCGCAATAGCTTGGTCTTTCACGACTCCGCCACATCACTTGCCGCTGTCGTCTTCATCTCCATCGGCTTCGGCGCTCTCGGTAGCATCGCCGCCTGCATCGCTATCGGCTGCTTCGTCTTCGACTTCTTCACACGGCTGCCACCGCGCCATGGAGAACACGCCATTGTCGAGATTCGAGCAGTACGATGCGGTGAAGTCCTTCCCGGTGACTTTGGCCGTGTACGAGAACGTCCCGAACAGCAATCCCAGGCTGGACGAACCGGACATCGTGATCGAGTCTTTGTCTCGCTCCGTGATGCTCAAGACCACGTTGTACTGGAACGGGAAAATCTCCCAGAACATCCCGTTGAAGTGTACGCAGTAGTGGTCGTCATCGATCTTCGTGAAGTAGCCGTTGATCGGACCGTTGTGCCCGTTGGTATGGCTCAGCCACGTCCCCGTCCACCATCCAGTGAGATCGTCGGATGCTGCTGCCGGGTCTTCCGTCTTTGATTCTGCAGCAGCCGCTGCCGCAGGCTTCGCGTCCGCGTCTGAAGTCGACGCGGTTAGTTTCACCGACGCCTTGGCTTCCGCCTGAACGACGGGCTTCTCTTGCGCGATCGTCAAAGACGACATCAGCACAAAACCAATACAAGTAAGAGTCAGTCGCATACATCTCATGTCGAGGTCTCCAGAAACCGGGTGTTGGGGGGATTTGTGTCTTGCCGCGGGCATAGCTGTTTCACGCTTCAATACAGATGCCTGTCTGACAGCCGTTTGCGTGAATCGTCTGCCCAATTGCTCTTGTGTGCCTAATTCAACATATCACCGGACGCCGATGTGTGCCAGGTCTGAGCTTAGACCTGTCGTTCGAAGGGGATCCGGTCCGACTGCTGGATCGAGTGGATGGAGCTTGTCTCCACACGCAGGACAGGAACGAAATCGTGTCGATTCTGTTGACGCCGCTGCTCGGGCGACTTGCCGGCTTGCCGTGAATCTGCTCGTTTGTAGCGAGAAACACGTCAGTGAAGTGGCACCAGGAGCAATCTGTGAACGACTCGTCGACGCCCGAATCGGACGAAGCAACTCCGCCCGCAAAGCCCGATGGCAGGCAACGCTGGTACTCGGGGGTCACGCGATACCAGTGGCTCGTGCTGGCCATTGCATCGGCCGGCTGGGTGTTCGACGTGTTCGAAGGGCAGTTGTTTGCCGTCTACAAAACGGCAGCCATGACCGACGTGCTGGGTGCCGATGGTACGGCTGAGCTTGTCGACCGATACTCGAATTATGCGTTCGCCTCATTTCTGGTCGGCGGCGCGCTTGGCGGTCTGGTCTTCGGCATTCTCGCCGACCGCATCGGACGCCGGAAAACGATGGTGCTGAGCATTCTCGTTTACTCGGTGTTCACCGGACTGCACTACTTCGCGTCGACGTGGTGGCACATCGTGGCGCTGCGGTTCTTCGTGGCGATGGGTGTTGGCGGCGAGTGGGCCATTGCCGCGTCACTGGTATCCGAGGTCTTTCCGAAACGAGCACGCGCTGCGGCTGGCGGCATCTTTCACGCGTCCAGCGTTCTGGGAGCCGTGTTCGCCTCACTGTGTGGAATGTTCCTGGCCGACGCCGATTGGCGAATCGCCTTCCTCATTGGACTGACACCCGCACTGCTGATCCTGTGGATTCGAGCCAGCCTCAAAGAATCCGAGCGTTGGGAGCAGACACGAACTTCGTCGACGGGTGACCCGGAGCAGAAGCTGGGATCGCTTGGGGCTCTGTTGGGGGACGCGCGCTGGCGCGGACGTGCCCTGCTGGGTCTGTGCCTCGCCTCCATTGGACTGGGGACGTACTGGGGCATTTACGCCTGGGGACCAGAACTCGCACGCGATGTCATTCGCACGGAAACACCGCATCTGGATACACACGTCCTGCACAATCGATTTCGCGACGTCATGCAAACGTATGCTCCAGACGTACCACGCAGCGACGATCGTGCGTTACTGCTGGAGACAATTCGTGTTTACTCCAGGCAAACCAGATTGGTCGACGAAAACGGCTTGCCGTATTATTCGACCTACAACATCGCTCCGGTCAACGAAAAGCGGCGTAAAGCCGAGCAGACGGTCAACCTGCTGCAGCGCACGCATGACGCGTTGAATCCAAACGGCGGCGTTCCGAGTCCCGAAGCCTACAGCCTGTTTCGGACAATCCTGACGTCCGACCTGGCCATTCCACTGCAAAGCAAGATGGCCAGCTTCGCCTACCTCATAATGAACTTTACGGGTGGGCTGCTCGGGCTGCTGGCGTTCGCACCGCTGGCATCAATCGCCGGGCGGCGCAAGGCGTTCATGATCTACCACGCTGGCGCACTGATCATGGCGCCGGTGACGTTTCTTATTGCGGACAGCTACGACCAGACCCTTGTGCTGCTGTCTGTGATGGCATTTTTCGTCGTCGGCATGCACGCCGGCTATGCGATCTATTTTCCCGAACTGTTCCCGACCCGGTTGCGAGCAACCGGAGCCAGTTTCTGCTTCAACCTCGGTCGACTGATCTCCGCGGGAATGCTGCTGGCCCGCGGCTCGCTGCGCGAGTTCTTCTCCGAGAATTTTGGCCGATCGCTGGGACTTCGGTACGCCGTCTCTGCGATGGCACTGCTGTTCGCCGTGGGACTGGTCCTGTCCTACTTCGCGCCGGAAACCAAAGACCAGGATCTGGAAGATTGAACGCGGCGAGATGACTTATGTCGACGGGTGGCCGGGGTCGAGCGAAAGTTTTGTAGTTGCACTGTTTTGATGCCCCGAAGGGGCAAAGGCGAATAGCCCGGGGTTTCAACCCCGGGAAATAAGGGCCCATTTGCTGGCAGAGCCCCGGAGGGGCGGCGGCGCGTAGTGTCGCGTGATTGCCGCCGCCCCTCCGGGGCTTTGGGGCCAGGCAGGCCGTTTTTTCCGGGGTTGAAACCCCGGGCTATTTGCCTGCGTCCCTCCGGGACTGAAGTGTGCAACTTCAAAAAGCGAAAGCGAGTCCCCGGAATTGCAACAACTGGGGGCTTCGCGTTCGCTCGACCCCAGCCACCCGATCATCCTGACTTGAAACTACTGTGGCGGAAGCGGATTGCGCTGCACCTGCCGCATCAGTACCACCGCCACTAATCCGGCAAGACCGGCGACACCTGCCAGGCCCGCGTACACGGTTCTCTCGCTTTCGATCAGCCCCGCGCATAATGGACCGAGGGCACCGATCCCGAAGCACATCATGTTGCTGAAGCCATACCCGACGCTGCGGCGTGAAAGCGGAATGAACTGAGCGATCAGGCTGTTGTAAACCGGCTGGTTCATGAAGTGGATCAGTGCCAGCAGACAGGCTGCGACGAATCTCGAATAACCCTCGGCCAGCGACATCCACAGTAGTGGTGGGACGTTGGCGAGGAACACGATGACAAGCAACTTCTCGAGTCGGCCGGGTCGGCACAGACGTCCGGCGATGGCCTGACCAACTGCAGCACACAGAAGTACCGCCGCGGCCAGCGCATTGCGGAAACTCTCGGGCGTCCAGTTGTCAGGCCGCAGGCCCGCGTTGCCCAGATACCGGGGCAGGAAGTGCATGAACGCAGCGTACACAAACCCCGACAGCGCTCCCGACGCGACGAGAATCAGAAACGGGCGCGAGAAAATCGACTCACGCACGGCGGGTGAGCTGATGGCGGACGGGTCTGCCGGCTCGGCGTCGACCGACGGCCGCGAGCGCATCAGTGACAGTCCCAGCAGCATTGCCACGATTGCAGCCGGGATGACCAGCAGCAGGTAGTACTGTCTCCAGTCGACGGCTCCGGTTGAGAAAACAAGCATCGCAGCAAACGGGGCTCCCGCGATTCCCAGCGAGCCGATAATTCCATGCCATCCCAACGCGGCGCCTCGCGTTTCCGGCGTTGTTTCGCGTGATATCAGTGCGAGTCCGGCCGGGTGATAAATGCTGGCGAAACAGCCCATCGCGAACATGACACCAAACAACACCCCCAGCGACGGTGCCCACCATGCCAGCACCGCGGTCGTCGAGCAGCCGACCAGATAGACGATCAGCATCAGCCGCGAGCCATACCGATCCGCCAGCCAGCCGGCCAGCATCGCCGCCAGCCCAAATGGCAATCGCCACACAGTCCCGAGTGCTCCTGTGCGGTCCGTCCCGACATTGAACTCGTCACCAATCATCTGCTCGACCGCCGGCAGCGACAGCTCGAACGTATGCACCAGCGCGTGTGCACAGGAGATGAGCATGACCAGGCGGAAGGTGGAGCGCGACATTCGAGACCTGGTCGGAGGTTGACAACGTTCTGGCCACGGAGGCCTGAGTCGAAGTTTGTATGTGGGTCTTCAGTGCAAATTGCAAATTGCAAATATCAAACTGCAAATTGGTAAACGAGACGAGCTGCCGGATCTGCAATCTCAAATCTGCATTTTGCATTTTGAAATTTGCACTTTGAAATCCGTACTCGACACGCTGAAACTTACGAGGAGTCCTCGGAAGTCAAGTGCCTCGTGGTTTCCTGCCGTGTTCATCCAAACAACCGTCGCGCCCCGAGAAAACCGACCGGCGCCGCGGTCCGGCCGTCAAGCGTCAGATCGGCCAGTGCTTTGCCGATGACCGACGTGAACTTGAAGCCGTGTCCCGAGAAGCCGGCTCCGAACCAGACGTTTTCATGCTCTGGATGACGGTCGACCAGAAAGTGGCTGTCGGGAGTCATTGTGTACATGCAGACGCTGTGCCGGATTGGGACCGGGTCCAGGTCCGGCATCACCTCTGACGCGAAACCTGCCACCGGGTTCACATCAGTGTCCCGCAGCGACCGGTCGAGGTGTAACGGATCGGTCACGACTTCGCCGCCCGAGTGCTCGGCCAGTTTCAGCGTCTGACCGTCCAGCGACGGGAATCCGTAGAACAACCCGCCCGGCATTTCGAACAGAAAGCCACAGCCACCAGCGTCCAGATTGAAGACATCCGATCGAACGGGATTCCACAACATGGTCTTCCGCCTGACCTCCAGCAACTCAGCGATCCGCGACGCGGACCCATTCCCGGCTGATTCCGCAGGATTTTCCTGGAGAAGTTCACCGGCCCATGCACCTGCGGTGATGATCAGAGACGCCGCCTCGTATTCATCGGTCTCCGTCCGCACGTGGACCGACTTGCCATCCGAATGCCAGCCGACGACGGCGTCGCCTGACTGGAACTCGGCACCATGCTGTTGCGCCAGCTCGATGTGCGTGCGGACACAGTCTTCGACCTGGAGGAACCCGCCGTGGGGCTCGAAGACGAGGTCGAATCCGTCCGGTACGCGAAATCCCGGAAAGCGGCCTTTCGCCTCGGCGCGGGATGGTGTCTCGACGTCCAGGCCGTGCAGGTCGGCGGCGGCAAGCGATCCTGAGACGACATCTCCCTCAGGCGGGCCGCCGAGAAGCAGCCCACAAATCGTCAGCAGATCACGACCCGATTCTGATTCCAGCTCGCGCCACAGGTCATAGGCCTGCAGCACGAGCGGGACGTAATCCGGGTGCTCGAGATAAGCCTGTCGGATCATGCGAGTGTCACCGTGCGAGCTGCCCCGGTCGTGCCCTGCGGGGAACCGGTCCAGCCCCAGAACTCGTGTTCCTCGCTTCGCCAGGTGATACAGGCAACTGCTGCCGAACCCGCCGGCTCCGATGACGATGACGTCGAACTGTCTCATGGTGTCCGTTTAAGTATATATAAGTTCGGAGTAACCCAGTTCCGGGTTCAGCTAGAACTGAGGTTGAATAGAATAGATAAAATAGATAATTTGCGTGACTGGAGTAATCCGCATAACCAGCACAACCGGATTTGCAGGAGATTGAGGAATGAGACAATTCACCCTGGTTCTCGCATTCGCCGCCACGTTGTTCGCGGCTCAAAGTGCGTCCGCTCAGTACTACCCGTCCCACTCACACTACCCGTCCTATCCACGGTCATACGCCCCCGCCCGGTATTACCCGGCGTCACGATGTGCTCCGGCAGCCCCGTGTGCACCGCTGGTTCAATGTGCTCCTCGGCCGGAGTACCGCGAGCAGGTGATCGAAGAAACTCGGATGGTCCCGAAGACCGTCATGGAAAAACGCACCGTCCAGCGACAGGAAACGAAATACGAACAGCGTCAGCGCACCAGGACAGTCGTCGAACAGGTCCCGGAAACTGTCGACCAGCAGTATGTCGAGACGGTCATGGTCAACCAGACTTTTTATCAGCCGACAACGCGCAACGTCCAACAGCCCGTGTATCGAAACGTCGTCCGGCCCGTGCAGGTGGCAGTCCAGGGCGTGCAGAATCGAGTTGGCACGCGGCAGGTAACGCGAACGGTGCCCGTGCGGGTACAGCGGGCGGTGACAACTCAGTGCGCGTGTACTCAATCATCTCCGGGAGTGGCTTCGGTGCAGTCGGCTCGAGCCCCCGTGACACAGATGGTCGAGTCCGTCGTGAATCAGCAGGTCCTGGTCAACGAGTCGTTCAATTACCAGGTGCCGGTGACTCAGTATGTCACGCAGTACCGCACGCAACGGGTGCTGGGTTACCAGACCGTGCAACAGACGGTCAACGTTCCTGTCACACGACAGGTTCCGCAACAGGTCACTCGGACCCGACAGGTGGTGCAGAACAAGTCTGTTTCCCGCGATGTGGTGGAAATGGAAAGCGTGGCCGTTCCGACAACCGTCGACGAAGTGATCGAAGTTCCGGTCACGCGTTACGTCGAAGAGAAGACTCAACGTGTCGTGCGTGTTCCGATACACACAAGGACGCAATTCGGAACGACCATCTACACCAGTCCGAAATGCCGCTGAGTCGTCGACTCTTACAAGGCAAACCTGAAACACTCAGCCCGGCACATGTTGCCGGGCTGTTTTCGTAATTGATCCCACTGCGGTACCCGGCTGACGGCATGGTCCCCCCGGATTGACTGTCAGGAAGACTGATTCTTACACCCCCGGGTGAGTTGAGTTATCGTGACGTGCGTGAACAACACTCTCGATGTTCCGCCTCTGACTCATCCCCCCGACTATGGTGACGGCAATGAAACGAACCCTACTGACTGCGGCCCTGCTGACTCTCACTTCGACCTCGTTCGCGGGCGACGAATCGTTCCGCTGGCAGAATAACGAAGACGATGGCACGGCCGATCTGCTGCTCGGGGACCAGCCGGTTATTCGGTACATGTACGCCTTCGATACGTCGTCAGACACGCGGGCGCATGAAACGTACAAGGTCTTTCATCACGTGTTCGGACCCGGCTCGAAGACGATCATCACCAAGGGCCCGGGCGGCAAGTACACGCACCATCGCGGCCTGTACGTCGGCTGGAGCAAAACCGGCTTCGAAGGAAAATCACTCGACTTCTGGCACTGCAGTAAAGGTGCCCATCTGCGGCATGCGAAGTTTGTTGAGATGTCGGCGGATGCGAAACACGGCAGCATGACTGCGGAGATTCACTGGAATGACGCCGAAGGCGAGCCGGTCATTATCGAAACCCGGACCGTCAGTGTGTCGAAGGAAGCGACGACCGGGGGTTGGCAAATCGAATGGTCGACGAAGCTCACAAGTCAACGCGGTGAGATCACGTTGAATGGGGACCGCCAGCATGCGGGATTCCAGTTCCGGGCGGCTCAGGCGATTGCTGAATCTAACAGCGGACGATTCCTGCGACCGGCCGATGTCCCGCAACAGGACACTGCCATTCAGGTCAACGACGCAAAGCCACTGAAGCACTTCGATCTTGGCTGGTTCGCGCTGACCTATGAACTGGAAGACCAGCGATACACGGTGGAGTACTTCGATAATCCCCACCTGCTGAAGCCGTCGTTGTTCTCTGAACGACCCTATGGTCGCTTCGGCACATTCTTCAGCACGAAGCTGACTGAGGACGAGCCGCTTGAGATGAAGTATCGCCTGGTCGTTTCCGCCAGTGAGAAACCTGCCGTCGCCGACATTCAGAAGCGTTACGACGCTTTTGTCGAAGGCCTGAAATAGTCTCGGCTGGCGCTCTTGTTCGCCTCACGTCGGGCTCGCCAAAGTCTTGCGACTTCGGCTACGAGACGTACGTGGTGGTTCGGTTCGCCCGTTCCCCGCTCGTCTGCATCTGATAGGCTGACAGCCAGACTGGAGCGGCACAAAACAAACGGTCGATCCGATTACCGTCCAGACAAAAATTCAGCGTCCGACTATGAGGGCTCTTCATGTTCAAGCTTCTCGATTCCCGCTTGACGCGTAATTGCGAAGGCGCCACGCGCCGTGAGTTTCTGCAGGTCGGAACGCTCGGGCTTGGCGGGCTGACGCTGGCGGATTTGCTGGCCCTGGAATCTCAGGCCGGAACTGGCGGCAGTCCGGTCATGAAGGACCGGGCAATTATCGTCCTGAACATGCAGGGTGGACCGACTCATATTGAGACGTTCGATCCAAAAATGACGGCCCCATCCGAATATCGAGCCATGTTCGGCGAGGTGAAGACGACCGTCCCCGGCGTCACGTTCGGCAGCCATTTTGAGCGGCTCGCGAAGCACGCGCACGAGATGGCCATTGTCCGGTCGTACCGTCACGGCATCGGCAGTCACGGAACTGCCGCTTCACATGTGGCTGCTGGCGGCAATTCGACCGGAGCCAACATGGGCTCGTTGTATGCACGTATCGCCGGTGTGACGAATTCGGAGACCGGCATTCCGAATGTTGCCGTTCTGCCTCCCGGTGCAGCCGGCGAGGAATACAAACGTCTGGGAGCTCAGACTCAACGGATCACGGGAACGGGCACCTTGCCGAGCGAATACAAACCATTTGACCCCAGCGCCGGAAGCCAGATCGTCAAGAACATGGAGCTGAAGGTTCCCGAAAAACGGCTCGATGATCGCCGCGGGTTACTGACCGGACTGGACAGCTTTCGTCGTGAGTTGGATGCATCCGACGTGCTCAGTGGAGCGACGCAGTTTCAGCAGCAGGCCTTCGACGTGATTCTCGGCGGCATCGATGCAGCGTTCGATCTGTCGAAAGAGGATCCGCGCATCGTCAGTCAGTACGACACCAGTCACATCGACATCCCGAAGTATCTGTACAAGAAGAAGAACAAGAACCTGGCAGGTCAGTCTCCCGTGTCGCTGGGTAAGCAGATGCTGATGGCTCGGCGGCTTGTGCAGGCCGGGTGTCGGTTCGTGACCGTGACCAGCGCCGGCTGGGACATGCACGGCAACGCGTTCGGCGTCGACGACGGAATGCCGATTCTGGGCACGGCCGTGGATGTCGCGACGAGTGCGTTGCTGGAAGACCTCGACCGCCTGGGCATGTCAAACAATGTCCTGCTGGTCATGACGGGCGAATTCGGCCGTACGCCACGCATTAATAAGAAGGGCGGCCGCGATCACTGGGGCAACCTGTGTACGCTCGCGTTTGCTGGTGGAGGACTGCCGATGGGTCAGGTGATCGGACAATCCGACCGTACGGCGTCGGTACCGAATTCGGATCCCGTCCAGAGCCGTGACCTGCTGGGCACTGTGATGCACTACCTGCTGGACATTGCCGAGCTGCGGCTGACCCAGGGAATTCCGTCCGAGATCGCTCGCATGCTGGCCGATATTCAGCCGATCTCGCAACTCGCCTGACAGTCAGATCGAATGCCCAGGAACTGCTCGCTGACGCTGATACTCCGCGCCCGGATTCATTAGCCTGCGTCCTCTCATTTCGCAGTTTTTGATTCTGACAGGAACGAAACCGATGAACGCGCGCGAAGCTCTCAAACTGTCCATGGAAACTGGCAACATGGTCTGCATGGCCTATCTGGACGACCTCACCGACGAAGACTTCATGCGTCGTCCGCACGCCGGTTGTAATCACATCAACTGGCAGGTCGGACATCTGGTCGCGTCAGATAATCAGATGGTCAACGGCATTGTCCCGAGTTCAATGCCCGATCTGCCAGAGGGTTTCGCAGATCGCTACACGAAGGAATCGGCAACGTCGGACGACGCGTCCGCCTTCTCCACCAAAGAAGAACTTCTGCGCGTGTACAACGAGCAGCGGGCGGCAGCGATCGTGGCACTCGACGGACTGACGGACGAGCAACTCGATAGTGCTTCCCCGGAAGAGATGCAGGGATACGCCCCGACGTTCGGTGCGGTGTTCAATCTGCTGGGCGGTCATTGGCTGATGCACGCCGGGCAGTGGGTCATCGTCCGCCGGGAACTGGGACGCGCGCCGTTGTTCTAAGTCGACAATGCTGCCGACACGGGGTTTGCTTTTCTCAACGCTCGCATGCTGGCGTACACTGATCGTTGCGCCGTCGCCACGAGTCGGCGGTCTGCCGTAACGGGCTGACGTTCTTACACGGCAGGTGATCGTCGCCTCGATTTCAGTGAGCTGTTGACGTCTCGCGTTTCCTGGTCTGTCACACTGCTGCTCGATGCCTGAGCCGTAGCCCGATTTCTCCGAAATCGGGACCTGCAACGTGCGGATTTCGGAGAAATCTGCTTACAGCTTCGCAGTAGCGAGTGTGCTGGACACGACAATTCTCATCCCCGGGCTGAATACGATGCCATTTACGTTTGAATGTCCCGCGTGTGGTGTCCGGCTGAAGTCGAAATCCCAGAATGCACCTGACGCATTACGGTGTCCAAAGTGCTTTGAACCGGTCTCCGCCAGGCAGATCAAATCACTGGACGGGCCGCAGCCTCTGGCCTCGTCGTGGTATCAGTCGCGGGGCCTGCAGATCGGGATTGCAACATTTGTGGTCGCCGCCGGGCTGATTGGATTCGCCGTCAGCTCGGCTCAGAAACCAGACGCTGCAACGCAGGACTCCCGACAACCGGCACTGCTGGCAACGAATTCAGATGCGTCGCTGACCGGAAATCCCATGCCATCCGCGCCGCGATCCGGTTCGCCTCGCGAAGATGTCTCACCGTCCGTGGAAACGCACGTCGCGCAGCCCACTGAACCCGGTCCCGAGAAGATGTCCGTCACCCAGGCTGTGCCCGTGCCGGAAGAATTTCGCGCCAAGGCTTCGGATGATGCCAGTTCAGAGCCGGTTGCTGAAACCGTTGCCGTGAATCAACCCGTCAGTTCGGACACTGATCCGTCGGTAGCCACGGCGAACTCGCCGACGGCCCAGGATTCGACTCAACCTCAAGTCAATTCTCCGGGAACGAATACGGCACAGATAGCTCGCAAAACACAGCCGCAACCTGCAGGCGACGTGGTGGGCTCGGCTGCTCCACAGTGGCCGCGGCTGGAACGTGTCACCGCCGATGTCCGCTGGCCGCATCCTCAATTGACTGATGGCAATTATTCGGAATGGGTCGATTTCATCTGGCCCACAAAGCAGGAACTGAAGTGGCAGGATGTTCGCTGGCACACGGAACTCGAAGACGCCGCACGCGAAGCTGGGCAACTGCAGCGACCCGTTCTGCTGTGGACAATGAACGGCCATCCCTGCGGCGAAACCTGAAACAACGGCGTCCTGGGACGCAAAGTCATCTGGTCAGATGATCGCAATCAGCAACTGGCATCCAACTTCGTGTGCGTGATCGACGAGTGTTTCGATTTGCGTCCGCCACCGTGGCTCAAGCAGGAATGGCTCTCCAACCCGGAGAGCACGCGGCTGTTCATCAAGTTCACGGAAAATGCCCCGCCGCTGTGGCCGCAGAACACAACCACTCACCAGGGCTTCTACTGCATGACCGCGGACGGTGAGTATCTGGCCGGCGGTTTCGCACGAACAAGCCGCGAGAAATCCGCTCAACTGATGGCCGACGCTCTGGCTCGTTTTGATGAACTGGCTCAACAGCGGGACTGGAAGCCCAAACCGATACCGAACAACCGTTTCGAGCTGACGATGGGCGAGCCGACTGCGCCCGGCGGGATCAAGCTGGAAGTTGCGTCGCGTGACTTACCACGTGGAAACGACCGTCGCCCCGGAAAGCACGAGTGGGAACGCGGCATGCACAACCTCACCTGGCACGATCTGCCGCCAGCCGAGGCTGCTCGCTTCGTGACCGATCGAAGCGACCGGGTTGCCGTTCCGAACCCGATCCTGGAGAAGCTGGCGATGACCGCGCTGCGGGACAACGTACGTGGCCAGAACGGTTGGAAGAAAGGGGCGTTCCGAGAGGGCCAGCTCTACACGCAGTTGATCGAGCGTCGGGGCGACACACAGGTCATGCGACTGAGCGGCTACGCCATCATGAACGAATCCGGTCGAGTATTGGCGAGCCAGCTCCACGGCAAGGCCGAGTTCAACAGCCAGCGACGCGTGTTCGAGAGCTTCGAACTGGTCGCGTCAGGTCAGCGACAGGGAGCGGCCGGAGCAAACGGTCGTGGTCAGGACCCAGGCCCGGCTCCGATGGGCGTTGCACTCCGGATGTACCAGGTTCCGGCCGGACGGAATTGAGTTTCCGTTCGTGGCTCGACGCTGTTCGAGGGCTGGAGCGCATTGCACGCAAACGGCGTGGCGGCGGTGTAGCTGGATGCGCAGGCACTCAGCCTCTATCCGTTCGGAATTCTTGCTAACTCCAGTAATCCCAAGTCCTGGAGTCACTGTACGCCGGAGGAGTTCTACCCAATAGCCAGGGGTCGCCGCACAGCGGCGCACCCCAGGAAAACACGAACAAAGGCAGCGTACCCCGAAGGGGTACGCAGGCAATTCGCATGCTGTCCTGGGGTGCGCGGCTGCACCGCGACCCCAGGCTTTTGGGTGTAACGCCTTCGGCGTAGGGCTCCCAAACCTGGAACTACTGAATCCCGCTTCAGACAAACGAGATGCCGGCTGCATTGCGTTGCATCCGCGCATCCGAATGCGTTATTTTTCGTCTGTACCTCTCTGGTAGTAATCACAGATACGGTCAATTTCTGTCGTAAGTTGGCGCATGCGTATCATGCATGAGTTGTCCGTATCGTCGAGTCATTCCACGAGTTTTTCGGGCCTTGTGACATGACGCGTCTTGACAGTACATCGCCGTCTCAAGCGGCAGTTGTTCGGGCGATCGATAAGGCGGCGGCGGACGCTTACAGCGCCGAGTCGTTTGAGGCAGCGTTGCATATTCTGGCGCTGCAGTCGCGGCTGGCGATCGGCGCGCATCAGACGGCGATCAGCTTTATTCCGGATGGCGACTTCCTTGCGGCCGTGCATACGCACTCGTTCTCCGAAAAGTACGAACGATTCAATTCGTACGACGTCATGCCCACCGGTGAAGGCATCTGGGGACTGATCGTCAATCAGCAGCGGTCGGTCTGCATGACGGATGACGAACTGACAGCGCATCCGCAGTGGAAAGACTTCAGTGGACTGAAAGACGCCCGGGGACTCGAGCATCCGCCCATGCGCGGCTGGCTGGCCGTTCCGATTGTCGGCACTGATGACCGGATGCTTGGTGTGCTGCAGGCCAGCGACCGGTTTGAAGGAGAATTTACGCTCGACGACCTGGAGCCGTTCCAGCATCTCGCGGCGATGATGGCGCCCACGTTTGAACTGCAATACGTCAATCGGCAGTTGCTGCAGCGAACTGACGAACTGCACCGCCGGAATGAGGAACTGGAAGCGGCTCGAGCAGAACTCCAACAAGCCCGCGACGAACTGGAGCACCGTGTCCGCCAGCGGACACTGGAACTGGAGTGCAGCAACCAGGCACTGGACGAATTCGCGCACGTGGTGTCGCACGATTTGAAAGCACCGTTGCGGTCCATCATTTCGCTGGCGCAGTGGTTCTCTGAAGACTTTGGTGAGGTCGTGGGCGCCGAGGGCCAGGAGCAACTGCAACTTCTGAATGGTCGCGCCAGGCGGATGAACGGAATGATCGAGGGAATTCTTACGTATTCACGGACGGCCAGCGTCGAGACGGAGCTGGTCGCGGTGGACAGTGGCCAGGTGGCTCGTGAAGTCATCGAAACGCTTGCACCGCCGCCGGAAATCGTAATGCGGATCGACGATTCGCTGCCGGTGGTCGTCTTTGACCGGATTCAGTTCGAGCAGATTCTTCAGAACCTGATCGGCAACGGCATCACTCACCTGGGTCAGCCGTCCGGTGAAGTCGTGGTGTCGTGTCGGGAGACACCGTCGCACTGGGAATTCCAGGTGACGGATACGGGCGTCGGCATCGCCCAGGAGCATCACGAAAGAATTTTCCAGGTGTTTCGGACACTCAAGTCGCGAGACGAACTGGATACGACCGGAATCGGTCTGGCACTTGTCCGGCGGATCGTGGAACGGTGCGGCGGGACCATTCGGGTCGAATCAAAGCTCGGTGCGGGCAGCCGGTTTTCCTTCACGATTTTGAAGTCACTACAGGAAGACCAGTCAACTGCGGACAGCGCGGGCGAAGCCCGATAGTCGCCTTTCGCTCCGAGCTTGTGAACCTATCGCAGATTGCGGTTGGTCCCCGATCATCCAACGGTGATTGTTTTTGAACGGCTGCTTGAGAGCAGCGGGGTCAGATTGGGGGCTTCATGTTGAGTCCTTTTGGTTCTGGATGGTCGCTTGGGGCGACCGGGTCGTGTTATTCGATCCGCCGGTCTTTTCCGGCTTTCTTGTTGCTCGAATCACGAAACCGGCAACGCTTCGAGTT
>CAUZFZ010000153.1:0-25272 GCA_963579025.1 Planctomycetota bacterium
GCGCGGCACGGCGCGGCACGGCGCGGCACGGCGCGGCACGGCGCGCACGGCGCGCACGGCGCGCACGGCTGCCGACTGAAGGCGCTAAGAACGCGTGAGTCCGAATCGAAGATGCGCCGCCAGCCATTCAACGACCCGCCAGTCCATCCACCGGCGGTCGGGATCGGTTCCGGGGCGGGCGATATAGCCCAGATGCCCTCCTTGCTCCGCGATGTGAACCTGCACGGATGGCACAGCCGGCAACTGGTCAAACGACGCGACGGGAATCAGCGGGTCGTCGCGTGCCGTCAGGATTAGAGTCGGCACATTGATCGCCGGGACAAACTGAGCGCCGCTGCAGTTTGCGTAATAGTCGTAGACGCCGTCGAATCCAGACACGGGCGCCGTGTACTTATCATCGAACTCACGCAACCGGTCGGGGATGGAACCTCCGATTGGTCCCGGCGCGTCGGCAACCCGATCAATCCGCTCCTGCACCTGCCGAGACAACAGTCCGGTAAAGTGTCGATCGTAAAGCCGGTTGGATCGTTTTCTCAAAGCGTCTCCACACAGCTCCAGATCAATCGGCGGATTCACAGCGGCAGCACAAGCCAGGTACGGCGGCACGCGTCCGCTTTGTCCGTCCTCGCCCAGCATCTTCAGCAGCATGTTGCCACTCAACGAAAATCCGACGACGCCTCCCAGCGACCCGTTGCACAGATTGGCCGCACAGGAGTACGCAGACCGTACGTCATCAGAACGTCCCGCGTGATAAGGCAACCGTGCCAGTTTTGCACCGGCTCCGCAGCCGCGATGGTCCAGCCGGAAGACACGCACTCCCTGGTCAACCAGTTTGCCACCGACCCGAATCATGTAGAAGCTGCCATGACAGCCCGCCAGACCATGCAGCAACAGGACGAAGGGTGCTCCCGGTCCCCAATTAGCGGGACAGTCGTCGTGAAGAATCAGCCGGTCGCCGTCGGGCAGGTCAATGGTGTGTCGTGTCGCGGAGTAGCGTCGCTGTTCACCCTTGAAAACGTAGGCTGCCAGCGTTTGTCGATGCCCGCCTCGCAGCAGTGGATGCGGGCGGAACGGCGGCAGGATGAATGAATCCTCATTGCTCATAACCAGATACGGGCTTTCCTGACATTGCGTCAAATTCAGACTGAAGGCAGGATACGAACTAACGCCAGGCGTCAACACAAGAGAGACACACAAATGGAAATCCTGTCCTGCGATCAGCTGTCCAACAAGAAGTGCGTCCCCTGCGAAGGTGGCGTGCCCAGGTTTTCACCCGAAGAAGCCGAAGAGCAGATCAAACAACTCGACGGCTGGGAATTGACGCACAATCACGAGCGGATTCGCAAGTCATGGGTCGTCACCAATTTCGTGGCGGCTATGCAGTTCTTTGAGAAAGTCACGCAGGTTGCCGAATCTGAAGGTCACCATCCTGACCTGCATCTGGAGCAGTATCGGAATGCGACCATTGAACTCTGGACGCACGCGATCGGCGGCCTGTCCGAGAACGACTTCATCTGCGCGGCGAAATTCGATGAGCTGCCAATCGAGTTGAAACAGTAATTCGTCCGAGACTCGCAAGGGATTGCGACCATGCATCAACAACCCGTTCATCTGTGGAAGCGAAGCAACTGCCGATTGCGGTTACACGTCTCATTCATGGGGCTTGTGATTCTGTCTCTGGCAGGTTGCGGACCAGCGTGGTACAGCCCTCCGCCGCCCATGTATCCACCGGGACAACGGATTCCGCCAGGCCAGCTTGCTCCGGTCCCCAGGCCACCAGGCAACCAGCAGCCTCCGCTGAAGACGCCATCAACTTTCGAGCAGGAAACGCTGCCCGGAAGCCTGAACGAAGTGCCGAGCGTCCCTGCTGACCAGGTATTGACGGTCCCGCCGCCGCTGGCCGACCCGACGTACCACGAGGTCAAAGCCGGAGAGACGCTCATCGGCATCGCCAAAATGTTTGGCGTGACACTCGAGCAGTTACGCGCCGCGAATACGCTCAGTGAGAATCACATCATTAAAGCATACGATCTGCTTCGGATTCCGGAGTAAGCCGGCAGCGCGAAGGATCGTTGGATCAATAAGTGTCGCCTTTCGCTCCGCGAAAGTGCGTTCTTTCGCGGAGCGAAAGACGACAATGTGACACGTAATTCAAGGACGTTCCTAAGCGACTGTCATTCCGGTTCTGCCCAGGCGTCGGCCGAATGCCGGATCTCGTTTTCCAGACCATGCTCATAGGGCTCGCTGGCAAACGTGGGGCGCGTGCCCGTGAATTCCAATTTCGAAATCAGCTCGCCGTCGTCGGTCCGCCCCTTCAGTCGATTCACGAAGATGTCCTGAAACTGGTACTGGTTGTTTTCGTTGAGTCCATAGGCTTCCGTGATCTTCGTCACTTTGCGTGACCCGTCTTCGGAAAACCTCGCGAGCTGCACGATCACATTGATCGCCGACGCCACCTGAGCCCGGGCCACATACACGGGCAGGTCAACATCCGACATCAGCGACAGCGTCTCCAGCCGCACCAGAGCATCGCGCGGTGAAGTCGCATGCACGGTGGTCAGACTGCCGGTGTGACCGCTGATCATCGACTGCACCATTTCCAGAGCTTCACCGCCGCGGACTTCTCCGACGATGATTCGATCCGGGCGCATTCGTAGTGACGCTCGAAACAGATCACGAATTGTGACTTCGCCGCGTCCATAGGCATCCGCCTGCTGCGCTTCCAGGTACAGCGAGTGCTTCTGTGCCAGCCGCAGTTCCGAACTGTCCTCGATCACGACGATCCGTTCGGACTCAGGCACGGCAGTAGAGACGGCATTCAGCATCGTCGTCTTACCGGTTCCCGTTCCACCGGCGACGACCGTGTTCTTATGCAGTCGCACGCACAGTTCGATGAACTCCTGAGCCTCCGGCGTGATGCTGCCCAGCCGTACGAAGTCATCGAGACTGAAGATGTCCCGCTTGAAACGTCGGATCGTCAGAAAGGTGCCGCTGCGTGCACTCGGAGGAATGACGGCATGCACCCGAGATCCATCGGGCAGACGCGCATCCAGAATCGGTCGATCCTGATCAATCTCGCGACCCACATACTGAGCCACATTGTGAATCGCCGAGATCAACGCGTCGTCGCTCAGAAACCGGGCGTCAGTTTCATACAGCTTGCCTCGGCGTTCGACATAAACCTCGTCGAAGCGGTTGACCATAATTTCGGTAACCGAATCGTCCTCAAGAAACTCCTGCAAAGGAGCGAGGAAGAACCCAAGTGTGGCTTCAAAAACAGACTCTCGTGACATGGCAAATGCCGTTGCGTGTATTTCAGGGCAGGACAAACCAAGTGTACCGAGACGGGGTCATGACAGCACAAGTCGGCTGAACTTTGGCGTCGAAATCGATCGCTACTCCAGCCCCGGCGATCACTTTGGAACGGCCAGCAACATGGCATCCAGTAGTCGCTTCTCGTCACATCCGGTCGGATACAGTGCCGACAGTGCATTCGCCAGACGCACAAACTGCGGTCCGCGGCGCACCTCCTGCTTGAGCAACTCGCGCAGGTGTTCGGCTTCTCCTGACGACTGGAACAGCATCGCCTGGTGAACTCGGTCGAGTGTCGTCGTTTCTCCGTCGCCCGCTGGATCGGACAATGACTTGCGCCGATCTTTGACGGGGACAAGCCGCACGACACCTTTCTCCGTGCGGATGATGCGGTCTTCCCATTCATCCAATCGGATCCCCAACGGCTGAGCGAACCGGCGCACGACGTCGTATGTCAGTCCCTGTCGCAGACTGGCCGCATCCGCGTCACCAGATTGAAGCTGCCACAGAAACAGACCGGTCAATCGTGCGTCCTCCTCAAACGAAGCCGAGTCACCGGCACCTCCGTCAGTCGACGACTCACCTGAACCCAGCACACGATTCAGCGCCGCACGACCCACGGCTGCCCAGACGTGTTCCAGATACTCGCCCAGAGCGATCTCACGACCGTCGACTGTTTCGACTGTGCGGAACCGACTGAATATCTCAAGAGCCGGTCCGATGCAGGCGAACACAAGGTCTGCTCCGGCGATTCCTTCACGCTGCAGATATTCCAATCGCTCACTCACACGTTGAGGGAGTTCGCGCAGCACTTCGGACCAGTCGCCGACGCCGGCATCATCAGGCCGCGGGCGGCACACCAGATGAATGCTGGTGGCCAGAACGGCCGAGTTCTGCGCCCGCAGACGCGTTCCCATTTCCGTTGCGACCGGCCACGACGCCGTCACGATCCAGCCCGCCTGGACCAGCCCCGATAGCAGCGACTCCCAACCGGCCGTCGACTTGTGCGCGAACACAACCGTGCCGATTCCGTCCGGTTCCAGGACTCGGCGACCTTCGGCGAACGCCCGCTGCATCGCCTGCTCATACCACACGGCGGTTTTCTTCGTGCGTCCGTCCAGATGGTTCTGTTCGTCACGCACGGCCTCTCGCTGCTTCGGAGTCAGCCCGTTTCTGTCGTCCCATGGATCGCGGCGGATCAGCCGTTCCGGCAACGCCCGCTTCAACCACACGTAGAAGAAGTCCGAAAGATCAGAGTACGGCACCGAGTCGTAATACGGCGGATCGGTGAACCACACTTGAGCACTCGCATCGGGCAACGGTGATTCGCACGCATCCGCCTGCTCGACCTGCCCAGCGCGAGCCAGCGGCGGGATCCCTGAATTCTCTCGCGAGAGTTCTCGCAGCACCTTGCCGATCCATTTGATCGCCACATCGAATCCGCCCGTGCTGCCCGCCAGAGGAGCCGCCTCGGCAAAGTCCCACACGATCGGCAGCGCCTGTCGGCCGAACGCGTTCATCAGCGACTCGCCCGACGGATTCCAGCGGCACAACGAGTTGCACTGCATCACAACTTTGCCCAGTCCCAGAGCCGCCAGTTGAGCCACTCGCGGTTCATCACATCGACGGATCAGCTCGGTGACTCGCACCAGAAACAGCTTCTGCCGCGCGGTGAAGAAGTCGCCAAACGTGTGCAGTCCGTACTTCCGAGTTCGATAGCCGCCACCCACACTGCCCGTCCCGTCCTGAGGCGGAGCTTCGTCCGGGATGAGTGACAGCCCCGATTCGCCCACACCATTTGCCTGAGAAACAAGTTCGTCCAGTTCCTGAGTAGCCAGCCATGCAGGTCGATAATCCGCATCCTCAGCCGACCGAAACTGTTTGCCGATTTTCCCCGGACCGGTTGTCACCACAGCCAGTAAGGTGGCGCCACCAGTCCTCGTCCCCTGGCTGTCAAACACAACATCCGCGCCACCACGCTGCTCGCTGAGTTGCGATCGCACGCGATCCGGCGCCACCACACTGCCACACACCAGACACCGTCCTCGCGCTTTGACGACAGTCCCTTCCGGCACGTCATCAGCCGATTCGGGCGTAAACACCTCGAACCGAATGCGTGAATTCACACCCGCGGCGTCCACGTGGTACCGAACCGCACGCAGTCGTTTCGGCTTGCGACTCAGCCAGCACGATCGCAGCAGTGGAATCTCCGCACCGCAATCCGGAGCCTCGCACCGAATTGTCCGCGACCACAGGTACGCCGTCGGAACAGCACCGCCCACATCATGCGGGTAGACGTCACCGCACGAATCACGCAGCGTCGCGTCAGCCTGGTCCGTCCAGTCCTCAAGCTGAGTCGTCAGTTCACCGGCGTGACGCGGCAGTTCCTCCAGCAGGACGCGCAGAATCAGCAGAGCGATCGGATTCAGGTCACTGGCAAACGAATCGCAGCCCAGCCGCAGCCCCTCCAGCGGAATGGCCCCACCACCGGAAAACGGATCGACGACCAGCGGCGGCGCTCCGTCATGCGCCGCTTCAATCAGCCGTCGAGACACATCCAGCCAGTCGGGATCGCGCGACAGTTCCCAGCTCGCAAAGTCAGCGACAAACCGATTCAGAGCGTCGCGCAATGCGACATCACCATCAGCAATCCCGCTTCGCACACGCAGTAGCAAGTCACGCGCGGCACTTCGAAACTCGACGGGGCAGTTCGCATCGGCGGGGTCTGGCAACAGCAGCGCCAGCAGCATCGCCCGACACGACGCCAGCGGCCGACGAGCCCACCAGATATGCAGAGTCGATGGATGCCCATGCCGCACGGTCTTGTCATGCACGGCATGCCGCGACACATCAGCAACAGGAAAATCCACCTCAGCCAGCCGCCTGCATCCTCTCGGGACCATTCACAAAGCTCCATCGATGTGTAACTCAGACGGCAAAGGCAGCTTGAGTGATCAGCGGCAGCAACCTGCGAGTTCGCACGCACGCCTTCACTTCACGCTGTGAAAACGCCATCGCAATGCAGCATGACTCCCCGCCAGCAGAAGTCCAGCCCCCAGTCCCGGCACGCATCGCTCGTCCTGCGGCGGGCTCTGTAGCAACGGATACGTGGCAGGATGCCACGTGACATCCAACGATAAGATCTGTCTCGCACTCCAGACGGAACCACCCGGCATCGCTGTTCACAGTCGCAATTGCCGGCGCAACTTTGGCCATGTAGGATCGCCGGACATTCCTGCACACGTCATCCTTCTTTGCGACAGTGTGTCGTCCAGAACATCGTTGGCCGCACTGGAAACCTCGCGACAATTGTGAATCGACATCGCACTCCCGCCGAGTTAGTCGTCCACGCTGCAAAGCTGTGTGATCGCGGCGTTATTTGTCCTGCTGAATCGTGGCACATTATCAGCGATGCTACTGCCGAACTTGAGGTGCGCGTCTTGCTCAATACTCTTTCGCACGGTGACCAGCAGCTGGTTCGTCGAAATTATTCGTGCCGGCCACTTTCACTCGAAGTGCTAGCTCAATCGTACGCCGACGCGAATTATGCAGCATTGCTGGAATGGTGCATCGAATCGGCCAGTGCACATAAATCGTGACGGGGCGGCCAATGCATGGCCGCAGAGGTTTGGCATCCATGCCAAACACGCCTTCCTTCTTTATCGATCGCGCGCTCTGCCATTACAATCATCAGGTCAGGCCACGCTTTCCAGCCCCGTCGAGGGGCGGCGTCGGCCATGCTTCCCGTTGTGCGACCTAGCCGATTCCCAATGGCACGTTTGGACAAACAACGCCGCAAGGAACTTCTTCGCGAAGTCAAACGCAATGAGATGGCTGCTGCTTTCGACGCACTGCCAATCTCAAACGCCGATTTCAAGGCATTGTTTGACATGCTCGATGTTCGCCTGCCGCAAGATGCGTGCGATCATACGCGCCGCCTGACTGTCGCCTTTCTTCAGGAACGGTCGCTCCCAGAGCTCGATGTGCTGGCGTGGCTCGACGAAAACGGAGGTTTTTGCGATTGCGAGGTTCTCGCCAATTCTGAGCAGGCTTGGGAGGCCTGCAAGGACTTTCAACCGCAATCGTAGTTCACCGGTCGCACAATGTTCGGCCGCTGGGTTGCGGCATCCATGCCGCAAACGCCTTCCCCGTTCATCCACGCGGGCTCCGCTTGTACAATCGTGTGGTCAGGCCAGCGTCTTTCGCTCCGTTGTGGGGCGGCGTCGGCCAAACTTCCCGTTCGCCGCGCCAAGAATGCAGTGCTCAACTACCGACGATGGTTTGACCGTCGAGATCCCCGATGACTGGGACATCTGGGAAGGTGCAGAAGATGACCTGTTGGTGGCCGCTGCACCCGAGGAAGATGACGACGGCATTCAACCGCAATTGCTTGTCACTCTCGAACTACTTGACTACGACATCGACTCAAAAGGCTACATGGTCGGTAATGTCGTCTACTCCCAAACGCATCTTCCGGCGTATGACGATCACGGAAGCGGTACGTTCACTTGTGACGGATACGACGTCGCGTGGAATCACTACACATCTGACGCTGGTGGCTTCACCATGACCGCGATCACGTATTTCGTGGTCCGAGGTCGCGACGCTTATCTCTTTAACTTCAAAGCTAATCCTGAAATGTTCTCACGTTGGCATGGCAGTTTCGAGCAAATAGTACGTTCGATTCGGTTTGCGTAGCGGTCGGCGAACAATGATTATTTGATAGTTGCGAACGCAATCACCTTCGACGTATTTCGAGCCGCGATCATTTGGTAGATTCTATGCCAGTTCAAAGTCGTCACCGTCACAGGGGCGGTGACAAATAATCAAACCGTTGGCAGAACGGCTCATACCTTGGCGAGTGGCTTCTTGCGGGGTGTTGTTTGTTTTCGCTTCACAATGCGCGTGCCGACAATCTTGCCGATTTGCGAGCGCGATGCCCCGAGTGCCGCGAGTGAGCGGACGAACAACTCCATGGACACCGACCGATCGGCAACTTCCATTTTGGCGATACGGGATTGACTCGAACCAATTCTCTTCGCCAGTTCCTGCTGGGTTACTCTCTTTTGCTGACGCAATGTCTTCACGTTGGCGGCAAGCGCCAGCTTCATATTGACCAGCATCTCTTCGGCATCACTGAGTTCAAGAAACTCGGACGCGGAACCAACCTTCCAGCCTGCGGCTTCGAGCTTTTTTCGTTTGGAAGTTTTCATTCTGTTGCCTCGTCGTATCGTTTGAATCGTCGTTTACAGGCGTCGATTACTTTCCCTGGCGTTTTGCCGGTTTTCTTTGCGAAGACTTCTCCAATGACGATCGCATCGGCATCAGTCCGATAAATGATGCGCCAATTCATGTCTTCATCCGGGATCCGAAGTTCGTGACATCGTCGACCGACGGATGGCATCGGCCGGCTGTGCGGCAATCCGATATTTTCGCCGCGCTGCAAGCGCCGCAACAAAGTTCCAGCTTCGATCCGAGCCTCGAGCGAGAACGGCGGCGTCTTGATCTCGCCTTCCAGCCAGACGAGCGGTTTGTCATCTCCGTGCATTCGATCAACTATATGTCACATTCGGCATATGTCAAGTCTGACATTAACAATTCGTTGCATGTGGGCGGTACGCGGCTGCCAACGGAAGTTGGCGATGACGATTCCAATACAATCTCATATCGATTTCGATACATCGAGGCGGAGCCTCAGATTGGCGCTGACCCTTACATCCTTCACTTGTCGATGCCCGGGCTCAACGCTGGCTTCTTCATTGGCAGCGAGGGTTATGAATTGCTGTTCGACATCCACGTTGCATCAACAGACGGCGAGCATGACGACGGCACTGATGCACTGGCCTTTCTGGACCGGAACGGCCTCTAACGGGCAATGTCATGTAGCTGCGTTCGCCAGAACGCGGAGCGGACGCTCCAGAACACCCGCAGTGAATTCACCTTTTGAGACATTGCTGCAGCCATGACAACGCCGCACAGCGACTGTCCGCCGACAATAGAAAACCGTGAACGGTCACAATGGTTGGACCTTCGCGATTGGGCACTGGCGAGTTCGGCGGCCTGTTGCGTTGGCGTCTCGGCCTGTTATTGGTTGCAACCGGATTGGCTGGCTGCGGTAACTCTTGTTCCTGCGTGGTGCTGGCTCGTGCCTGCATTGGCACTGACCGTGTATGGGATGAACCGGACGCACAAACGTCGCTGCCTTTCGGTTGTGATTCTCTGGGTCGGATACACGGCGTTGTTTGTGGAGGAAGTTCACAGTCTCGTACGCACAGGCAGTCGGCCTGCGACACAATGGCAAGCCGCTCGAGAGCGTGGTCGGGCCATTCGTGTTGTATCTCTCAATTGCTATGTGGCGAACCCGCATAGCGTTGCTGAAGTCGCGCAATTCAAACCGGACGTTGTGTTGCTTCAGGAATCACCGAGTCGCGAACATCTGAAACATCTCGCGATTGAAGTGTTCGGTAACGACGGAACATTTCTGTGGGGTGGAGATACATCAATTCTCGCCAGGGGACGCATTCAACCCGGCACGGTGGACCCCTCGTCGCATTTCGTTCACGCGACCGTTGAGTTGCCCAGCGGCGTCGAGCTGGATGTCATCAGCGCCCGCTTGCATCCCCCTGTGTTCCGTCTCGATTTCTGGGATTCCGGTTTCTGGATCGACCACCGCAACAACCGAGTCAAACATCGCGCACAGATTCTGGACGTCATGCAGATCGTCGCAGCCATCCCGCAGTCAGCACATCTGATCGTCGGGGGCGACTTCAATGCGCCGCCACTCGACGATGCACTCACTCCACTGCGGCAGCGTTTGTTCGACACATTCACGGAAGCAGGACGTGGCTGGGGACATACAGGGACGAACGACTATCCACTGTTCCGCGTCGACCAGATCTGGGCAAGCCGAAGCCTCAGCGCGAACACCGTGATTGCACAAAAGACGGTCCACTCCGATCACCGCATGGTGATCGCTGATCTCGTTGTCACGGAGTAACGCCGCCGCGCGATCCTTCGTGTGAGTGTCGTCACGACCTTCACGGCACGGAAAAACTCCGCTCGATACGTGTCACGTTGCCCTGGCGGTCATTGATGGAAACCGTCAGCACGCCGTGGGGCAGCGAGGCGATCGGCTGCTTTGGTTTCCATTCAAAGACACCTTCGCCGACGTGCCTGAATCGGGGTGCGAGATCCTCACCTGCAGGGGAGTTATCAACATCGAAGCTGGCTGACACACTGAAACTCTCCATGTCGAGTCCGGTGTAATAATCGTGCATGCCGATCAGGATGCGATCGCATGTTCGGTTCTTGCCGGCCCGTGGATATGTGACTGTCAGCGTGGGTCGAGTTTCATCGTCCATCCAGCCGCTTCCGGGTCCGTGCTTGTCCGGATCGGCAGGATCGAATTCCAGGTCGATCGGGCAGCCCAGATCGATCCAGCGGTAGATTGTGCGACGGTCTTCTTCCGAAAGTGCTCGAACTTTGCCGGCTTTGACCGCGCCCGGCGGTGGCATGATGCTGCCCGTGAAATCGACGTCGGCGACACGGATGTTCTGCCGGGACGCATCAACTGGCTCGCCTGACAGATGAAGCGTTGCCGAGTCACCCGGTGTGGTGGCTGTGGGGAAGTCGTCGTTGGTCCAGCCGTCGTTGCGCTGGCCCAGAACCTTCCATGACAGCAGACTTCGGCGGGACTGGTAAGCGCGCACATAACGCGACACCTGAGGTGTTACCCAGCGGTTGGCGACATGTTTTTGACCGTAGGGGTCCAGGACTCCTCGCACGAGCATCGCATAGGTGGCCGGAATTCGTCCGCCTGGTTCACTCCGGAACATGCCGCCACCGCCGCGTCCCTTCACCATCTCCAGATCGTCAAGCACCAGGTTCGCCGACGGTTTGGGATTGTCCTTTGAATGACAGCCCGTGCAGCTCCTGCGGAAGATCGGCAGCACGTGGCGATAGAATTCGACATTGATTGCGCCCGCCTTTTCAAAACGCAGTCCGGACTGATCTTCGCTATCCCACTGGCGACCTGACTCGTCCTGCTCTTTGGACGTCAACAAAGGAGTCTGTAACGCCAGATCGAGCACTTCGTAGTCGTCTCGTGCAGCCGATGTGAGCTTGAACTCCGTCGGTTTCTGACTGTGAGCATGGCAACCACCGCAATCGTGACGGACCTCACCTGGGCGAACCTGGTGCCACGTCTGTGCCATGTTGAGCGTCATGCCGTGCCGATCCAGCATCTGGAATGTGAACGAAGTATCGGCCGGAATACGGGCAAGGAAACTGGTATCGGAATTGCCGTCCGGATCGGTCGGCTGTGAGCCATCGGACTGGAAATGCCGCACAGGAATCTCGCCCAGAATCCGGTACCGTTCGTCACCCCAGTTCCAGAACATTCGCTTGCGTTGCGACGTTGGTTCCTGGGCAACGATTCGAATGCCATGAATATCGGCGTTGTCGTAGAGACCGCAGTCCGATCCCTGATTGTACCAGTGGTCAACTCCCGGCCGGTACGAATTGAATGGGCGCAAACCTTTGAGCTTGTTCGGTGTCAGACTGGCGGCGGTCACGCTCCCCTCGGCAACTGAACCGCCAGTGATACTCTCACGTTTGTAGAAACTCGACGTGCCGACCAGTCCGAAGGCCGAACCCTCTGGCAGATGCGGCGAAGCTGATCCGTCATTAGCAGGCGGGGTTTTTCCAGCCGGTTCGTCGACTCCGTAGATACGCTTGTACGGAACGACTGGCCGCGGCCATTGCTCGTTGTAGTCCGGGTCATTCTTCAGGCAAAGCATCTGAGACGGCTCGTCGATCGGATCACCATTGCGGAGCAGGTAGATTCCAGAGTCAATCCGAGGGTACCAGTACTTGCGAAAGCTCCCGTTGGAATTCACTGAGCCCTTTGACCAGACGGCCAGCAGATGATTGTCGGGTGCGCCGCAGGGGTGAGTGAATTTGCCGACGCGTGGCGAGTCAGGCTTTTCCCGGTCCGACAGTCCGGCCGGTGAATCAAACGAGCTGACAAATCGCGTCACAGACTCCAGTCCGTAAGGCGTGAAGGAGAATCGCGGGCTGCGAGGATTCGCCTGTTTGGGATTCAGATCATTACTTCTGTCGCCCGGGCCGAACGCCGAGTAGTCATCTTTCGGTCCGGACGGCATTCTGTACAACGTGCCAAATCCAAAGTTGTTCAGGTTGTAATACGCCTCGAAGACAATCGAGCCGTCTGACATTTGCGAGTGAAAGTGATACACGTCCGACCCCTGAAAGCTGGAGACAATCGGTCCCCATCCGGTTCCGTCGGGATAGATGAACCACAGTCCCCAGTTACGGAGATCGCGCATGCCCTGGCTTTCATAGCTGGAGAACATGACACGACCGTCGCGCAGGATGACAGGATGCAGAGCACTCGCGATATTCAGATAGCCGATCATCTCGGTGTTCGCGCCGTCATCGTCCATGGTGAACAGTTGAAATGAACCGCGGGTGTAAGTCTTCGGAGCTTCAAACAGGTTGCGGTTGCTGGTGAACACCACGCGACCATCCGGCGCGGGACAGGGAGCTAGATTGAAAACGGGCATGCCCTGTGCTTCTTTGTCGCTCAGAATGCCCGTGTTCGGCGTTCGCTCCTGATGCGTCAGCCGCACAATCTCGCGCGTCTTCACGTGAATCCTGTAGATGTCTGATCCGCCGCGTGGGAATCCCCAGGCGGCCTGTTTTGTCTGGTCGTGGAACAGGGCGTAGTAAACCCACTCTCCGTCGAACGAGACGTACGGATCGGCCACCGCACCGTCGCCGCCTTTGACCAGCACGTCTTCGCTGCCATCGGGATGGAGCAGAACCAGGTCGGTGCCGGCGTCGACACTCAGCGGGTTAAAGACCTCGGCCCAGCGCGTTGCCTTTTCATCGCCGAACCTGGGTGCTCGCACGTAGACGATGTCGTAGTCCCACTTGACCGACGCATCAGTCTTGATGTGCGGCACTTCGACGCTCAGGATCGGGCGTTCCTGCTGAGCATCAGTCGGCGACACGACTGCCAGGTAGACCAGGACAACGAACAAGCATCGCCAGATTTTCACGCGAACCGTCATGGTAATCTCACACAAGAGGGCCGGGGACGCGTACCCGGGGGATTCAGAAGAGCTGGGAAACTGGATGGCCCCGATAGAGATAATGGGGCCTCCCCTGGCGGTCGTGCCAGGCCGCCGTCTCCGGAATCCCCAGCGAGTGATAGATCGTTGCCGCAAAGTCCTCAGGCGTCGCGCGACCTGCGACCGGGTAACCACCGTGATTGTCTGTGGCTCCGATGATGCGACCGCCGTGGACGCCGCCACCGGCAAACATCACCGTTTGCACCGGTCCCCAGTGGCCTCGACCTGGCAACGGTGATTTCGCACCTTTGACGACGAACACTTTGGGCGTCCGACCGAATTCGCTGGCGAGGACCACCAGGACGTGGTCCAATCGACCACTGTCGTGAAGGTCGTCGAGCAATGCCGAAATGGCGCGGTCCGCCGGTGGAAGGAGTCGATCTTTGAGAACGGGAAACTGACTGCCGTGGGTGTCCCACGTGAAATTGTGTCCCAGGTTGACCTGCACGATGTTCACGCCGACGTCGACCAGTTGCCGTGCCATCAACAGAGACCAGCCAAACTTGTTCTGTCCGTAGCGATCCAGCACGGCGGGATCCGACTGCATGATGTCAAACGCCTGACGTGTCCGACTGTCAGTCAGCAGAGACGCCACCTGCTGACGGTAACGGTCCAGGTCGGCAACCGCGGCGGATTCTTCGAGATCCTGCCGCTGCCGGTTAATGTCAGCGAGCAGACTGACGCGTGCCCCCAGACGGTTCTCATCAACGTCTGACGGCAGTTCCAGACGCGGCGCCGAAAACACCGGCTGGGCTTCATGCGTGTGAGCTTTCGTGTACGAAATCTCGTAGCAGTCGGGACAGAGCCCGCGCGTGTTGTAGCCGTTGCCCAGGCATCGTGGACTGGCCTGAACGACCCACGGATCATAAGCGTAGCCCATCATCCCCGCCGTCTGGCCAGGCACCAGATTCGAACGGTTGTGCCAGGTCAGCTCCGGAAGAATGACCGACGACGGGAACGGGTGGTGTTGCGGTGCGGCAGATCCAGCCAAAGCCGTGATCCCTGGCCAGTCGCTGCGCTGCGCAGGCCCGCGAAAACCCGGTGGTAAAGTCGACCGACCACTCTGCATCAGCATGCAGCCCTGCAGGTGCCCGTTCTGCTCATGCGAAACCGACCGCACCAGCGAAAACAGATGGCTGCGTTTTGCCAGCATCGGCAAGTGCTCGCAGATGTGCATACCGGAGCTGGTAGCAATCGGCTGAAACTCGCCGCGGATTCCAGCCGGTGCCTGCGGTTTCAAATCGAACGTCTCAAGCTGAGACATGCCTCCAATTGCATAGATGAAGATCACCGACTTCGCGGATGATCCACTATCGCCCGCCGCGGCACGCCATGCCGCCACATCGGTCATGCTCAAACCGAGAAATCCTGCCGCTCCGGCCTGCACAAGGTGACGGCGAGAGAGTGGATCGGCGCTGGGATGTCCCGCCTGATCAACTGGCATGCGTGGGTCGCTCCTTTTGGACACAGGAACTGTAACCCACTCCCCGACTGCTATGCCCGCCACGTTGACCGAAAAAGCTGCAGTGAAGCCTTACGGTTAGTGCATGAGCTCACTGTGAACGTGGCGGCATTGTCGTTGACACAAAGGCGACTATCTGATGGCACACGCGACGACTATTCTGGTTCGTATTACTCTCCCACGCGAATTCAGAGGACGAGCTGTGCCTGCCATCTCAAGCCAGCCGACTGCGAATTCCAGCCCGTATCGTCGACGCGAGTTGCTGCGTGTCGGTGGTCTGTCGCTGTTCGGTGGGATGTCACTGCCGGGACTCATGCAGGCGGCCGAGTCGGCAGGTCGTCGACACGGCTCGGCGAAGTCCGTGATCCTGTTCAATCTGCTCGGTGGACCAAGTCACCAGGATATGGTGGATTTGAAGCCGAACGCACCGGCCGAAATCCGCGGTGAGTTCAAGCCTATTGCGACGTCGCTGCCCGGTCTGCAGATTTGTGAGCTGCTGCCGAACACCGCGAGATTGATGCATCGAGCCAGTCTGATCCGGTCGATCACGCACACCTACAACGCCCACAACCCCTTGGCGATGATGACCGGATTCGCCGACGGTGCGAACGGCCAGCTCACAGCGGATCGCACTGACCCGCCTGATATCGGAGCCATCTGCCAGTACCTGGGAATGGGCTCTCAGCAAGTTCCCGGAGCGGTCTGCCTGCCGTGCTATCCCGGTTGGGGCGAGAGTGGCCAGTACCCCGGCATCCGGCGGCCGGGTCCCTATGGCGGTTATCTCGGCAGCCGATACGACCCGATGTTCAGCCTGTGTCAGCCCACGTTTGAAAAGAAAGATAACCCCGGTCCGTACAACCCGGCGATGCCATTCGGCGAACCGTTGATGCCTTCGCTGGACAGTCTTCCCGGAATGTCCTCCGGTCGACTCGATCGTCGCTGGTCAGTGCTGGACCAGATTGACGATCGCTTCGAAACCCTCAGGACGTCTCGCGCGGTCGATCGCATGGACAAGTTCCAGGAGCGGGCGTTCGCCATGCTCTCATCCAGTCGGACTCGCGATGCGTTCGACCTGTCGTCCGAGTCGGCGGCCGTGCGAGATCGCTACGGTCGCAACCTGTATGGATCGAGTCTGATCGTCGCACGGCGACTGGTCGAAGCGGGCGTGCCATTCATCAGCGTGCACCAGGAGATCTTTGGGCGGAACGGTCACGCGTACGACATGCACGAAAACAACTTTGGCATGCTGCGGGAATTCAACCTGCCTTTACTCGATGTATTGCTGCCCGCGCTGATCGCAGACCTCGATGATCGCGGACTCCTTGAATCGACTCTGGTCGTGGTGATGGGGGAAATGGGCCGCTCGCCCAAGGTCAACGCGAAAGCGGGTCGCGATCACTGGCCGCAGTGCGGTTTCAGTCTGATGTTTGGTGGTGGCGTGCGTGAGGGCAACGTGTTCGGCTCGACCGACAAACACGCGGCGTATCCAGAAAGTCATCCGGTCTCTCCGGGCGACGTGGTTGCGACGATCTATCATCTGCTGGGCATTGATCCGCACATGACCGTTCCGAAACTCGACGGCCGGCCGGTGGCAGTCGCGCATGGTGGTGATCCCATTCGAGATGTCATTGCCTGAACTCTGCCGGTACGTCGCCCTCTGACCTGCAAATGAGTCGATCAGAATTCTGAATCGCGTTGAAAGACAAACAATGAGCAAACCCGCCCGCTACCGTGAAGTCGAAGTCAGTGGACCACCACGAGAGCTGGGGCGACAGATCGGTGAGGCGGCTCGTGAAGAGACACGAGGTTTCTGTGCCGTCGCATTGGAACGGGTCAATAAGACAGTTCCCGTCTCTCGCGAGCGAGCAATCGATGTGGCGCGACAGAGCACTGAATTTGCCGAGAAGTACCGTCCCGACCTGGTCGAGGAACTTCGAGGGACCGCAGAAGCGGCGGGCGTGACGCTTGATGATCTGATGCTCCTGCAGGTCCGCAATCAGTTCACGCCGGAAAAAGAAGGGGGATGCACTTCGCTCGCAATTCAACCCGCGTCTGCAACAAGCGCTGTTGTGGCACAGACCTGGGAAAACGATCCGGTGCTGGACGCATTCACAATCGTCCTCACGCGCCGGCCACAGGGTCGCCCAGCTTCAATGTCGTGCACGCAGGCTGGGCTGATTTCGTACATGGGGCTCAGCGAGACGGGCATTGGCGCGTGCGTCAACACGTTGCCTGCGCCCAGTCGCGGTGTTGGTGTGCCACACTACTTTACGCTGCGGGAGCTCTTTGAAGCGACGTCACTCACCGAGGCCGCTGAGTCCGTGCGTCGCGCCCATCGCGCGATTCCGGTCAATATCATGCTCGCGACACCGCAGGGACCGGCCGATCTTGAAGTCACGATCGAGAACGTGCACGTTCTGCGCCCGCATGACAGCGTGTCGATCGCGCATACGAACCACTGTGTGCATCCTGAGCTTGCTCCAATCAACGACGAGTTTCCCGAGCTGATTCAATCGCACGCGCGCAAGCGACGAATCGACCAGCTTCTCGTGTCGACAAGTGGTGCCGTGGACGAGTTGAAGGCGATCCTCAGTGACCACGAGGGCCACCCGACGTCCATCTGTCGCCACACCAACGACGATCCCGTCAACGGCTTCTGGGTGACAGTCTATGCGTTGATCATTGAGCCCAGTGAACGTCGCATGCACATCACTCGCGGCACTCCGTGCGATCACGCATTCGAAACGTACACACTTGCCTGAGCGGTTGTGTCCGTTCTCTGCCGAAACAAAGACTGTGAAGCGGACACGTTCGCCGTTAAGCGTCCTTGCGAGCGACCTGATTCGCCGTGGTATAGTTACCGGTGAATATGTATGGGGGGCGTTCGCCCCAGTGACTGGGATCGATCAGTTGGAGTTGAGGACATGAGGCGGGATCGGCGGGGCTTGACGCTGATAGAACTACTGGTCGTCATCGCGATCGTCGCGGTTCTGATCGGGCTGCTGTTGCCCGCCGTTCAACAGGCTCGCGAGGCGGCACGTCGGACTGCGTGTAAGAACAATCTGCGCCAGATTGCGATCGCTCTGCACAACTATCACGACGTGCACGGCACCTTTCCACCCGGGTACATACAGGATGATCTGAATGACCCTTACCAGCACACCGGATTTGGATGGGGAACCATGCTCCTGCCGTTCGTGGAGCAGAGCACCCTTTACCAGACGCTGAATTTCGAATCGCCGACGTTGCCCAAAGTCGCTCTGACTGGATGGCAGTGTCCGTCTGACCCGCGCATCGAAGGCCTGGCTGCCTGGAACAATTCAGCGTGGGGGATTAGTGGCGTGCCTCCCAAAATGAGACTGCGGGACAACTTCGTCGGCTTCGCGGCAAAGGCCAGCTATGTTGGCAATTACGGCAGTAATCCTCTGAGTTCGCAACCGGGCGACGGGATTCTGTTCGGGAACAGCAGTGTCAGGCTGCGTGACATGATGGACGGATCGAGTGCCACCTTTGCCGCCGGGGAACGGTCAATGGAAACCGGTCCCGCAGTTTGGGCTGGCGTCCACTACAACCAGGTCACGGCGTTTTCCGGCACCACCACC
This sequence comes from Planctomycetota bacterium, assembly GCA_963579025.1. Lineage (GTDB taxonomy): Bacteria > Planctomycetota > Planctomycetia > Planctomycetales > Planctomycetaceae > CAUZFZ01. The sequence continues at coordinate 18,531 of CAUZFZ010000153.1, forward strand.
GCCGAAACGGATGATGGTCACTTCGTGCTCGCCTCAACCGGCGCCGCGCTGCCGGTCGCCCCGGATGGTCACGGGTTTGACAGTGCACATGTGGGAGGCTTGCACATGCTGATCGGCGATGGTTCCGTGCGATTCGTCGGTGAGAACATCGACGCGACAACGTGGAACAATCTTGGAAACCGATCCGATGGAAGTGTGCTGGGTAGTTTCTAGAGTTGTTTACAAAGACCCATCACCTGCTTGAGCTGGACTCAACGCCAATTTCCGAAAGAGTCCAGTGTGGTTCGAAGCCCTCTGGAACATACGGCAGGTCCAGCACGGGGCCTTTCTTCAGATTTGGAAAGTAGTCCACCAGGACCTCATGAAACAGCGGCGACCGCCCTCGTGCGATGGGGGCGTCGGCGAGCCGAATGATGGCCATCTTTCCCTGCAGCGGCCACATGTCACCACCGATCACGAAGATCGCATACTTGTCGTCGGGCGACGTGCATCCGCCCCAGATGTGTTTCTTGTATTCGCCAAAGACGAGTTCCGAGGGTCTGCCCTGCAGTCCCGAACGCCACAGCATCGCATAGTACGCCGGACAGATTCCGTAGTTGTTGGCTGAATGCAACACCCACGGCGATCCCCCCTGAAACCAGTCGCCATTGGTGTCGGTGGCCCACACCGGAGACCAATCTGGGAAACGAGCCATCGGCGTCCGCTTACCGGACTCGATATCCAGGCTCACGATTTTCCCGATGCCGAGCGGATGTTCGATGCCCTTTCCGAATCGCGATTTACCGGGGGGAATATTCGCCGGACCGCAGATCCGCTGGCCATCGGGTGACCAGATCGCCTGAGTGTGAATCCCGCCCGAGGGCAGTTCTTTGACGATTTCCAACGTGTTCGCGTCACGAATGACGATCCGGTTGGAAGCCGCTGGCTGCTTGCCACGCGCGGGAACTTTGTCAGTGGCGGGTTCTTTGGGATCCACTTGTTCCAGGCAGGCAATCTGCTTGCCGTCCGGTCCCCATGTGGCCGATGCGTAAGCCCCGTCATTACCCAATGTCCTGGGAGCACTGCCGTCGAAATTGGCCACAACCAGAATTCCGTTGGCAGGCCAGGTGCGCATCGCCAGGGTGCCAACGTCCTGGGGCAGTCCACCACGGCTACGAGGCCTGCTTTCCTTTGTCGTTCGTCGATACAGAAGTTTTTTGCCGTCGGGAGAAACGCGAGCACTGTATTCATCAAACGTCGGCGTGTTGGTGATGTTCCGCAGGTGCGAACCATCGGGCCGCATCAGGAAGAGATCCAGGTCACTGTCCACGCCGTCCGAGTTTGCCGTGAACACAATCCAGCCCAGTTGCGATACCTCGTTACGCAGTTTCTCAACTGCGCGGTTTTCGAGTGTCTTCGAGACGGGTTGCCTGTGTCTGGGCGGCGCCGCACCGGCTGTGGAAGAACCGATTACGACACTGACGGGACGAGGACGTACGTCGGTCAGATAGCCGAAGAAATCGAAATAGGTAAACGGCTGCGGTGGCAGCGTCAGAACAACGGTTTTCCGTTCAGCCGTTTTCCCTTCGGGCTGCACCTGCCTGTAAGGTTTGATGACAATCTCTGCGGACGTTTGACCGGCGGGAATGGTCACCGTTCCTGATAGTGCTTCGTAATCCACTCCGCCAATTGCCGTACCCGCGACGGAATAGGCAATTGGAGTATCTCGCCGGGGTTGCGGCTGGGCCGTGACTATAAAAGCCTGCGCGGCACTACCATCTGAAGCCACAGCTTCCACCACGCTGAGTCCAACGTGCGGACAATCGTCGTCGAGAAACGTCATTCTTGCCGCGCCCGATTTCGACGCGATGCGATAGGCCGGATTCGGGACGACCTGAAACGTCGATGTCTGGGTACCGTTGACCAGCGAGTCATCGATCGGCGTAATCTGAATGTTCGCCGTCGTTTGCCCCGCCTTGAGCGTGATTGATGAGGGCAGGGTAACGAAATGAACGTCAGCAACGACTGGATGATGTCCGCGGCGTGCTATCAGTTTCACGGACACCGGTTGGGACGTGTTGCCGGTGCGTGTGAGTGTGAGTACACCAGGAGTCGCCGGCTCGATCACTGGCGACGTGTAAGTGATGTTGATGACCGGCACGTCGTCTTTTGCAGTGGGAAACGGTTTGACCTGCAGTGTCGCACTGCGGCTCTGAATCGATCCGGCTGCGTTCGTGATCGTCACTGAATAGTCGGCGCTGTCGGCTTCATCCGATTCGCGGATGGCGTAGGTCTGTCGTGTGGCTTTGTCGATCGCCTTTCCGTTCCGGTTCCACTGGTACGAGAATGGCGGCGTCCCTGCAGCAGCGACACGAAACTCCGCAGGTTGCCCCACGCCCGCTAGTACATCGACTGGTTGTGTCGCAATCGTCGGCGAACTGTCGGCAGGTTGAACCTCGATTGTCACGGTGGCCGGTGTCGATTTGACATCGCCTGCTGACACTCTGAATGTGAACTGATCGCGACCCTGGTAGTTCGAGGCCGGCGTGTACGTAGCGTTGGGGAGAGTTCCAGCAAGGGTGCCATGCTTGGGCTGAGTCAACACTTCGTACGTCAACTTCCGCCCTGCGTCGTCCGTTCCCACAAGCTCGACGGAGGCGGTGTTTTCGTGTTTGACCCGCACATGCCGGTTGCGTGCAATCGGCTTTGGATGACTCGCCTGGAAAAACCAGACCACTCCGGTGCCCGCTCCAACCAATAGATCGTCTCGTCCGTCGCCGTCCAGGTCGGCTACGGCGATTCTTGCTTCCGATCCCACTTGGACGTCTTCGCCACCCACGGACACCGAAGCGTAGCCAGTGAACTTCGGCTGAGTTTTCGAACCGACATTCCGAGCGAACCAAACCTCGCCCCGTTGACTTCCAACAACCAAGTCCTTTGCCCCGTCCCCGTCCCAGTCCACGAGGACCGGGCTCAGACGCTCTGTCGGAAACACGTCCCGAATCTTCTCTCCCAGATGGGACCGATCGAATTCGAAATCGGGCGCTTTGTTTGTGCCCTCGTTTTGATAGACGTAGACACCCCGGTTTCGCCCCATGATCAGGTCTCGGTTGCCGTCCCCGTCCCAATCGGCAACGAACGGCTGAACGGTTTCGTGGTAAGGCCTGACACCACCGTCAGGAGGCAGGTATTGGATGTGGTGCGTTGAAAACGCCGGCTCGGCGTCCGTTCCGATATTTCGCCAGATCCGCGTTTGCGCTCCGCGACCGTCACCAATGAGGAAATCCTTCCTGCCATCGTTGTCCCAATCCACAACTCGGGGGTTGAGCCGACCGGGTCCCGGGCAGACGCAGTTCGTTTTATTGAAACGCCAGGCCCATGTGGGCGTGTCTCCGCTGCCGAACCCGTCCCGACGCGTGATGACGCCTTTCTCGAAGACAACACCGTTCTTTCCGACGCCACGATTCAGATAGACGAACAGTGCGCCGGAATGGTGACCAACGACGACATCGTTCAAGCCATCGTTGTTCCAGTCGACCACATCGGGTGCCGCCGCTCCTTGCAATCGGGATGCACCAAACGACAACCGAACTCCTGATTTGAGTTCAGGCACGGCTCCGCTGGCATCCGACACCAGGAACAGGAAAGCGACCCACACGGCGCAGTCATTTCGTCGATTAAGCATCGTAAGACGCCCCCACCAGGAAACGATTCACAGTCCCGGCTGACATCTTTACTGTCGGTCAGCCGCGGTCGCAATCAGACGACATTCGGCAGCGGCAGAACACGGGCAAACTGAAGCAGTGACTCCGAGCGAATCGAAGGCCAGTAGCGGCAGCGGAGTGGGCACTCGGTTAGGATTCTGCAGTCGTCACACTTTCGCGCAACCCGCACATTCAGATTTCACGCAAAGCAGCAAAGAAGCAACAGTCAGAAGACCTTCGCGACTTTGCGTGAGACCTTTCAGTCCGGCTCTGCCGCCGCAGGATTGACCCTCAGTTTGATTGGCCAGTCAAAAGGAATCGGAGCAAACTCGCATGCATCAGATCGCCAGGCACATTCTCTCGCTCGTTTCCGTCACTCTCATGCTGGCATCGACCGGCATGGCACGCGCGGCGGAGCCGGAGCCGCCGAAGGGGTTTCGCGCGATACTCAATGGTAAGGACCTCACCGGCTGGCATGGTTTGAACCCTCACCAGGCCGCGAAGCTGACCGGTGAAAAGAAGGAAGCGAACCTGGCAAAGCAGCGTGCTGAGTTTCCTGATCACTGGACCGTCGAAAATGGAGAACTCGTCAACGACGGGCACGGGCCATACGCCGCCACCGACGAAGAGTTCGGCGATATGGAACTGCTGCTGGAATACAAGACGGTCGCCGGTGCCGACAGCGGCATCTATCTGCGTGGCACTCCTCAAGTGCAAATCTGGGACTGGAATCAGGTCTTCAATCCGAAGCGGCCGACTCGCCGGCCGCATCTTGGCTCAGGTGGTCTGTTCAACAACACGCCCACGACGCTCGGTCGCGATCCGGCCCGTCGCGCTGACCGGCCGTTTGGACAGTGGAACGAGTTTCGGATTCGTCAGATCGGCGCGCGAACGTGGGTCTGGCTGAACAAGCTCGCAGTCGTCAACGGAGCGGTCATGGAGAACTACTGGGACCGAAGTCAACCACTACCGTCGAAGGGCCCCATCATGCTGCAGACGCACGGTGGCGAAATCCGCTGGCGGAACATCTTTGTGCGGGAGATCAGCACGAAAGAGGCGGAACAATTCCTCGCGGACCGTCCGCTGCTGCCGAACCCGACTCAGTTTGACGTCGCGTACGGCGAGCATCCGAAACAGGTGCTGCATTTCTGGAAAGCTGAATCAGACAAGCCGACGCCGGTGCTGTTCTTCATTCATGGCGGCGGCTGGATGGCCGGCGAACGAATGAGTGGCCTCTCATCAATGCTACCGGAGATTCTGGACGCTGGCATTTCTGTTGTCTCAGTGGAGTACCGTTTCATCCACGAGGCAACAGTCGATGGCGTTGTTCCACCGGTTAAGGGCCCGTTGCACGATGCTGCCAGGGCGCTGCAGTTCGTCCGCAGCAAAGCCGCTCAGTGGAACATCGACCAGCAGCGGATCGGTGCTTCAGGCGGTTCGGCCGGAGCATGTTCGAGTCTCTGGCTGGCGTTTCATCCCGACATGGCTGACCCGGACAGTGACGATCCTGTCGCGAGAGAATCGACGCGTCTGTGGTGCGCCGCTGTCCGCGGTGCTCAGACAACTCTCGATCCGCAGCAGATGAAAGAGTGGACTCCCAACAGTCGATACGGCGGTCACGCGTTTGGCTTCAATGGAAACCCGGAGAAGAAGCTGTCGCGGTTCGACGAGTTTCTGGCCAAACGGGACACCATTCTGCCATGGATCGCCGAGTATTCGCCGTATGCGCTCGTCACTGCCGACGACCCGCCGGTGCATCTCTTCTATTCCGCACGGCCGGGGATCGGACAACCGCAGAAGGACCCGACTCACACGTCGAACTTCGGGGTGAAGCTGCAGGAGCACTGCCGAGCGGCCGGAGTGGCCTGTGAACTGGTCTACCCCGATGCTCCTGATGTGAAGCACGCCACCACGACCGAGTACCTGATCTCGAAACTCAAAGCCGATTCACAGAAGTGAAGGTCTTCAGACGCCTGGCACCGCGCGAGCCGAGGCAAGTCTATCGCACTGTAGAAAACCTGCGTCTTGTCACGTTGGCTGCATCTGACTCCCCGTTGTCCCCCCGATGGGTCTTGGGACGACTCAACGCATCCTGCTCGCACGATCGCTGTACGTGGCCTTACCAGGTTTGTCCGTTCGAAGCGGGCGTGACCCATGAAAGCCGCATCCTCGATTCCAACCCGACCGCCGCTAGATGGCGATTTCCCGGGGTGAGTTGGCGACGTTCTCTCGGTTCCAGGGCCAATTTGGTTTACGTCCTGGATCAACACGACGATGAGGATTCCAAACGTGTCTCACGTGGAGAATCCTGATGCGACATTTGGTTCCGTTAATTGGCTGCATAGTGGCGGTCGTGCAGGTTCTGGTGGTACGGCCGCTTCTGGCCCAGGACGTCGTGGATTACACGTTTTCTTCCGCCTCGCCGGGTTGGTTGGATTCGAGTGGGCTGCTGTATCGGCCCTATGCGGAAGCAACTGCACAAGCAGGCGACGAGGCCGAGCTGTTCGGCGGACGTCTATTCATGCCGCTGTGGCAGGATGATGAGAACCTTTTTTTTGCCGACCTCCGCGGCGCGTGGACGGATCAGCAGGCTGCTGAGGGAAACTGGGGGCTGGGCTTTCGGCACATCACGGGAGACGGTCGGATTTATGGCGGCTATGCGTTTTATGATCTGCGCCACACCGTCCACGAGAACAACTTCCAGCAGGGTATGTTCGGCTTTGAAACGCTGACTGTGGAAAGCGACTTTCGAATCAACGCCTACATCCCAGAAGAATCTCCCGAGCGAGTCAACTCGCTGAACATAGCGCGGGTTTCTGGTGGAACGATCGTTGTGAACGCCGGAGAAGAGCGGGCGTATTACGGAACCGACTTCGAATTCGGGCACCTGCTGGCCGAATCACATGGCGGCAATGTCGAACTACGGGGCTATGGGGCTGTCGAAAAAAGGTTGTAGCACTGTATCGGGTTGCGTGCTGGGGTGGCGCCGGGGTCGGGGCGGGATTTGTCGCGAAGTGGCGGAACGCGAATTTTTGAGCGGGAGGATCGCGGAGTGGTGA
>CAUZFZ010000154.1:0-25117 GCA_963579025.1 Planctomycetota bacterium
TCGGGGGTTCTCGCGTCTTTGCACTACCGATTGCGTAGTGCAGAAACGCGAGAACCCCTGAGATAAACTCAGGGGCGGTAAATTCTCATTCACCGCACGCCTGAACAACACACCGCTGCAATCAGCGGGAAGGTGCTACGTCGACTTCCCAGTGGCTGAGCAGCTTGCGCAGGCTCGCCCGTTCTGCAGGTCGTGATTTCAACAGGTCGTTCTTTTCGCCAGTGTCAGTGGACAGGTCGTAGAGCCATTCCATGGTCTCGTCGGCTTCGGTCTTGCGGACGTATTTGAGATCGCCATCACGAACGCCCCACCATGTGCGGTCGCCCCGCTTGCCTCGCCAGAAAAGTGTGCGTTCGATGTCCTCACACGGCGCGGTCAGGTGGTTGACGATGTCGTAGCCATCGAGTCGGGCCTGCGCGACTTCCGCCTGCGCGAGATTCATGAAGGACGCCGTCAGGTCGAACGTGACTGAGACCTGATGACTGACGGAATCCGGCTTGATCCGACCGGGCCAGCGCATGATCAGCGGTACTCGGATACCGCCCTCCAGCGTCGTGCTCTTGGCGCCGTTGAGCGGTCCCATGTTCGCAGCTCCAGCGAATCCGCCGTTGTCGGAGACGAATACGACAAGCGTGTCATCGGAGACGCCGGCTTTGTCGAGCGATACCAGTAACCGTCCGACTTCCGCATCGAGATCTTCAAGCATGGCGACATACGCCTCGGCATCGCGCTCCGTCCAGTTCTCGGCGGTGACGACTTTGTCTGCGTCGTCCGGTCCCTGAAACGGGAAGTGCGGACACTCGTGTGAGACATACAGAAAGAAGGGCTTGCCCTTGTTCTGCTCGATGAAGGCCGCTGACGCGTCGGTAATCAAATGGGTCATATACCCATCGCGATAGACGGGCAGCCGTCCCTGAAACAGAACGTGCAGCTCACTCGTTTCGCGGTGATTGAAGTAGTGGACGTTACCGCCGAGGTAACCGAAGAAGTCGTCCCAGCCGTGTTCGATTGGATTGAAGTGCGGCTCGTAACCCAGGTGCCATTTGCCGAAAACTCCGCACGTGTAACCGGCTGTCTGCAACGCGCCGGGGATGACCGTCTGATCCGCCGGCAACCCTAATTCTCGCTTGTCGGCCAGCCGAATCGCATCGTTGTAGCGGCCGACATTGCCGGTTCCGATGGCGCATTCCAGTCCACCGGCGCGCTGTTGATAGCGACCGGTCAGGAAAGCCGTTCGGGTCGGGCTGCACTCAGGACCGTTCGCGTAGTGCTGAGTGAACCGGACTCCGTGTTTCGCGAGGCCGTCAATGTGCGGCGTCTTTGCGACCGGATGTCCGTAACAGCCGAGGTCTCCATAACCCATGTCGTCGGCGAGGATGAACACGATGTTGGGTCGTTCGGCAGCGTCGACTGGTCGCGCCAGCAGGAGCGCGAAACTGGACGCGGACAGAACAGCGCACAGACTGAGTTGGCTGCGGTGTGTTTTGATCATTGTTGCCTGGCCATATGTTGGAGATTCCGCATCGACAGGCACTCAGCCCGGTCTGCTTCAAGCGAGCGAACTATCTTAACGCAGCGGACTGCGGAACACTCGGTCGGGTCCGCCCTGCTGAATTGGTTACGGCGAACGTCTACGCTGCGCGACACCTGTTCGGAATGACGGAGACGCCGACTGACCGTGAAACAACACCGTCTCGCCTGAAGTTCTATTTCAATGCCTCTATCCTGCCTCAACGAGTTTAGCGCCATGAGAAAACACTCTGCCTACCTGACCCCGATTCTGTTGATCGCCATGACTTCCATGCTGCCCGCTGACGAGCTGACTGTCTCCGGAGACTCGTCGATTGTGCCGGCCGGGGCGAAGCTGGAAGCGCTGTGGGAGGAAGGTGGCTTTACCGAAGGCGCTGCGGCTGGACCGAATGGACTGATCTATTTCAGCGACTTTGCGCAGCCGTTCGATTCCGGGCCGGCCCGCATCATGAAGTTCGATCCGAAGACGGGTAAGACCGCAGTCCACAGTCCGAACAGTGGTATGGCCAACGGACTGATGTTTGATCGAGGAGGGCGTCTCGTTGCGTGCTGTGCCTCGCCGCTTGGGGGACATCGAGCGCTGGTCGAAGTCAAATCGAACGGGTCCATCAAGCCGATTGTTTCCAGGTTCAAAGGAGGGCGATTTAACTCACCGAATGACCTGGTGATCGACCGCTCCGGGCGTATCTACTTCAGCGATCCGAAGTACGTCGGCCCTGAGAAAATGGAACTGCCGACGATGAATGTTTATCGGCTCGATCCGGATGGCTCTTTGCATCAGGCCACGACTGACATCGAGAAGCCGAACGGTGTCATGCTCTCGCCGGATGGCAGGACGCTTTATGTCGCCGAGACAAACAATGGCAGCGCGACGGCCGATCTGGACAAGGAGCCGGCGACTCCCGGACGCATGACGCTGAACGCGTTCCCGGTAAAGTCAAACGGTTCGCTCGGGAAGAAACGTGTGCTGCACGACTTCGGCAAAGAAACAGGGATCGACGGAATGACGGTGGATTCCGCCGGCCACATCTTTGCGGCCGTGCGATCGGCCAGTCGTTTCGGCATCGTGGCGTTCGATACCGATGGCAAGGAACTGGCTTACATCCAGACGCCAACGTTGCCGACGAATTGCGTCTTCGGGCGGGGCGACCAGAACCAAACACTGCACATCACCGCCGGCAGTGGGCTGTATCGGATCAGGTTGGCAGTGACGGGACATCATCCGGCGCTGGCAAAGTAGTGCGTTCTCAAGGCTAAGAATTGGGGATGACCCGAGTAGCGAAAGTCGCCAAGACTTTCGGCCAGTCGCGGGGAGCCGAAACGCTGGCGAGTTTCGCTACCCCACAATCAAGCCTTGAAGACGCAGTAGTCATCTGGCTGCTCTACAGATCGCGGCCACAGTGTCGGCACTGACTGGCAGCCGCTTCTGTTTCCTGTCCGCAATGCGGGCAGTTGAGCTGCACGTCAGCCGCGGCCGGGGGCTCGGAGGGACGCGACCCACCGCGACCTCGCATGAACGCCGCTGCGATACATCCGACGATGACCACCAGAATCAGAAGCTCCATGACACCAATCGGCATGAACATAGCCACGTGACCCTCCAGGCATTCGCAATGGAATGATGAATCGCGGACCTGTACCGGTCGGAAGACCTTCTACAGCTCTTTCCCGCAGTGCTGGCATTGAGGGCTGGCCGCTTCAGTTTCCTCACCGCAATGCGGGCAGTTGAGCAACACGCCGGCGGCCGCGGGCGGCTCCGGCGCATTGCCACCGGATTTTCGTCCCCCGAACGCAGCTCTCAGACCGAACACGACCCCGATGACGACAACGAGGACAAACAGGAGCAACACAGGGCTGAAGAGCATCATTTACTGGAGTTCCTTTCCGCATTGCTGGCAGTGCTTGCGACCGACTTCGGTTGGCTGTCCGCAATGGAAGCAGGTGAGTTTGGCTTCGCGAGTTTCGAAACTTGAAATCGAATCCATGCCGGCACTCAGACCGAACAGAGCAAACGCGCTGCCGACCATCACGATCATGAAGATCCCCAGAATCGTCCAGATCATGACTCACCAGGCCAGAGGAATCGGTGTTGCGGAATGACTGTCGGAAACCGGCAGAGGTGAGATTCATCTTACAGCCTGGTAGTATCATTCGCGGCGCGGGTTGAAAGAAGTCCGTGTCGTTAAGCATCGTCCTGGCAATAACTGTCCGAAATGATCAGCCGCAGGGCGTTAGCCCCGGTTGCTGCACAGAACCGGGGCTAACGCCCTGCGGCTGATTGTCACGGTTATTTCCAGACTGCCCCTAAGGCTTTCGATGACAGGCCAGCGCGTCGCACCAGGACCGAAAGAGATCAGATGCCCATCTCTACGCGTCTCGTGACCACCCGAACTGTTCCGTGGCTGGCGCTTGTGCTGCTCGTGTCGGCACGGATCGTCACCGCCGACGAGTTTCGTTACGTGGACCAGGACGGCAAGGCGGTTGACGTCGAGGCTCGTCTGTACGGCACGGGGCAGGGAGCTATCGCCTTGGAACTTGGCGATGGTTCGTTACGGATTATTCCTCAGGAAGCAGTGCAGAAACGCGTCCCGGGACCTGATCCCAAACCAATGGCTCCGCAGGCCATGCTGCAGCGTCTGAAGGACGAATTTGGTGAAGAGAAGTTTCGAGGTACGGTGCATGGCCAGTATGTGATCGGCGTCGTGCTGACGGCTCCACTGCCAAAGACCTCTGAGGGGCGTGTACAGAAAAACCTGCGTAAAGCTGCTCGCTACATGGTGGGGATTGAGGCCAAATTCAAGCGATTCTGCACCTCGATGCGTGTGCCTCGAGACGAACCGACGTTCCCGCTTGTCGTGCTCCTGTTTGAAACGGACGACGACTTCGAGGACTACACAACGAAGCAAAGTGGTGGAACTGGCCTCTCCGCTGGGAACATCGCCGGTTTCTATTCGTCGCTGACAAATTTTCTCTACGTGCGCATGAGCGAGTGCTACACGTTTGCGACACCGCTGCACGAAGCGATTCATCAGCAGTGCTTCAACACGCGCGTGCTGTCGCGACTGGCTCCGATTCCGGTGTGGTTTGCCGAGGGGATCGCAACCGGGTTTGAAGGCAACGGTGACAGCGTCCGCAGCGATCCGCAGCAACTCAACGCCCAGTATGCGAAGTTGCTGATGGAAGCAGGCGGACCACCGCGGGGGATGTCGTGGTCAGACGTTGTGACCACCGACGCTGTCTTTCGCGGAGACATTTTCGCGGGCGAGGCCTATCTGCACGCATGGAGCATGCACTGGCTTCTGGTCAGCAAACATCGCCGCGAGTACGCCGACTATCTGAAGTACCTGAATACGCTTGAGCCGCTGAGTGATGTGTCAAATCGAATCCGGCTGCAGAAGTTTGAAGAACTGTTCGGCATGTCCCCTGATGCAATCCAGAGGGACTTCGTGCCAACCTTCAACACGGCTTTGAAGCGTGCAAAGTTTCCCGCAGACCCCAACGATCGACCAGGTATCATCAGCCGACAGACGAATCTTGCGGGGATCGATGTCTATGCCGAGTCCAACGGCCGCACCATGAAGATCGAGGCCCAGTTGCGCAATATCTCTCCACTGCGTGAGATGGCGTACTACGTCGTCGTCGTGACGGCGAGTGGTGAGTACGTGGACTGGTACTTGCCGCGAATGAAGATCAATCAGTTCATGAAGCTCGATCCTAAATCGATGCGCGTCTCTGGCGGGCGATCATTCGATGTGCACGTAGTATCGACACCGGCCGACAGCTCGATGAATGACCGCTGGGCGAACGGGCAACTGCCGTCGCTGCGCCGAAGGTGACCTGAGTTTACTGCGTCACAAGCAGTGCCAGTTCGTTACCGTCGCTCAATGTGCGGTGCAGCGTGACGGTTTTCTCCGGGGGAGCTGTTTCGTCGAGCGCGGCAGGTACGTCACCCGTTGAGGGAGGCGAGACTCGCAACACGATCCGACACGGCAAGCCGCTATCCTCTTCCGTCGCGTGTGCGATCGTCGCTGAGAAATACCCATCAGAATCAGCGAAGACCGTGACGGGCGGTGGACTGCTCGCATTTTTGCGTGCCATCGGTTCGAGCAGGATTTCACCTTCCGTGGGAATCCCGTCCAGCAGCAGCCGCCCGGAGACGGTGATCGCGTCCGATTGCTCTGAGCATCCGAAACAGGCCAGTACGATCAGGATGGTGAAAATTCGCATGTGCTTTCCGGGCAGTCCACAGTGTCTCAGCGACACAAATCGATTAGCCGCCTGTCGAAACCGGCTCTCCGCCCATGATGGTCGACAGAGCTTCCAGGACATTCTGGTCGAGGCTCTCATTGAGGAACCGTGAGTTGCCGTCGCCCATCAGAAAATACGCTCCCCCGGGATGGTGCGACTGGAATGAGTACATCGGCCGTTCCGTACTGATGCTGGGCAAATCAACCGGTTTCGGATTGATCGGAAACGGGACACCCACCGACGGTGAGGCGTCAGCGCAGTTGGGGAGACGGATATCTCGTGTCACGGCGTACGGACCGGCGACCCAGGTTCCGCCCGGCGTTGGCGCGAAATACAGAACCGCGGCCATCGCCCAAGGATACTCGACGGGACCTCGGGGAAAGGCAACGCCACCACCGCCCATCGTCAGGCGTGCGCCCGCTTTCTCACCCATCAGAATCGTGTTCGATGCACCATCCAGAATGCTTTGCAGACCGCAAGTGCTGTTGTAGCCGAATGCACCGCGCGTCTCGGCGGGCCAGTTCGACCAGTAATGTCGCAGCCCGCCCGGGCAGGATGCCTCCGCCGAGCCTGGCAGTGCTTTGATAATGTCCCGTCCGTGACAGAATGAATAATCCGTCACAGCACTCGCCATCCAGTGCGCGGAGCTGCCGGACGCACCGGGATCACCGACGGTTTTGTTACCCCGCGGCGCGCTTGGACAGATGAGTCCGGGGATAACCGTGAAGTTGAACTGCCAGTGCCGTCGGTCATTCGAATTCGTCATGCTGCTGAGCCACGTCCCATTGAAGTCGTAGCTGCTATACAACGGTGCTTGGTCCAGGAAGGGGAGCAGCATGTGGAATCCGGTCCAGTGGCTGCGGTAGCGGAGCGGATCTGCTGCTGGTGGCGGCGGCGGCGGATTGCCATCTTCCTGCCGCACAAAACTCGGCGGGAACAGCCCGTGAGTCGATTCGTAATTGTGCAGGGCGAGTCCGAGCTGCTTCAGGTTATTCAGGCACTGTGCCGCTCGGGCACGCTCGCGGGCCTGTTGAACAGCGGGCAGGATCAGCGCGACAAGGGTCCCGATGATGGCGATGACAACCAGCAGCTCGATCAGCGTGAATCCCCGACGCGCACGCGGCGGCGCTGTCGTCAATTCCGGTTGCAGTTTGTGAGGGCTGTCTGAGACGCACATGTTGCTTCAGTCGGCATCAGTGGATTTCTTCGTGACCTGGCTCGCGCGCGAAACCAGATCGTGCCATGTCAGCCAAAAGAATCTACGCCACCGGGACACCCGTTCGTAGACGAAAGACGGCGAGTTCACGAATGCCGCGGAAGATCATCACTCGCGTGATTGGTTACTCGGATACCGGCGGTGCGTCGGTTGACGCGGGAACCGGCGTCTGCGTTCCCGCAGAATCCGATGATCCACTATCACCGGCGGTTTCCGACGTTTCTTCCTGTGTCGGATTACTCTGATCGTCCGAATTCGGACGTTTTTCCGGCGTTGTCTGGCCACCGTGCTCGTCAGTCTTCGCGGGTGCCGAGTTAGCGGAATCCGCTTCTGGCTCAGGCGCGTCCTTCACCGCGGCGACCGGAACTTCAAACGGAGGCGGAGCCGGTGCCGGTTCAATCAGCGTCATCCAGACGCCTGCTGACCGGCATGCACACTTGCGTGACACTGTGTCCACTGATGACCGCTCGGTGCGTCCGCATTCCGGGCATTTCCAGAAACGACGGACATCGTGGACTATTCTCAGACCCGGACCTTTGATGGCAATGCTCCTGGATTGTCGGGACGCCAGTGACTCATCTTCTGCCCACGGCTAATCCTGACGTATCTTTCGCCGAAGGTTCCGGATGGCAAGGTAACGTGCCGTGACCACGGCGTGTAAGGCAGCGGCGGAGAAATTGCATTCCCGCCCAGTCCGGATTCGCCATTGATTGCCGTCCGTCGTGATGAGATTCATCGCCGAATTGCAGAGACTTGCCGTGCTTAAAATTGACGACGCGAAAAACGCCGGACGAGGCCTGCTGATGGGCGCGGCCGACATTGTGCCCGGCGTGTCCGGCGGCACTGTGGCACTTGTACTGGGCATCTATAACCGGCTGGTGACCGCGATCAGCCGGATCGACCGCACTGCCGCAGGGCACGTTCTGGACGGCCGGTGGAAGGACGCCGCTGAGCATTGTGATCTGCGGTTTCTCGCCTCACTGGCTGTCGGAGTCGGGTCGGGGATCGCCGGCCTGGCGTTTCTGATGCACTATCTGCTCGAACATCAGTTGCAGTTTACCTATGCCGTATTCAGTGGCCTGATCCTGGGATCAGGAATTCTGGTGGCACGCAGCGTCGATCACTGGTCTCGGCGCATCTGCGCGGCACTGGTTGCCGGCGCGATTTCGGCCTGGTTCATCGTGGGCCTTGAGACACTGCAGAACCCACCCGAAGGGCTGTGGTACCTGTTTCTGAGCGGCATGATCGGGATTTGTGCCATGATCCTGCCGGGGATCAGCGGCGCCTTCATCCTGCTGATTATGGGTCGCTATTCGTACGTAACCGGCTTGATTCGCGGGCTGCTGAAAGGCGACTGGACCGTCGAGAACTTTCTGGCTGTCGCCGTGTTCTGTGCCGGCTGTCTGTTTGGACTGCTGGCTTTCAGCCGCCTGTTGCGCTGGCTGCTGGACCGGTTTCCGCAAATCATGCTGGCCGTGCTGTGTGGGTTCATGCTCGGTTCGTTGCGGAAGCTATGGCCGTTCAAGCACGACCTGACGCCCGACATCGCGGAATTCAAGCTCAAGCAATTTGAGAATGTCTGGCCGGTCGCGTTTGACGGCGACACCCTGCTGACCGTACTGCTGGCCGCGGGTGCGCTGGGCCTGCTTCTGTCGTTCGAACTGGTCTCACGTCGAGGATCGTTGGAACGGTCGCGTCTGGATGGCACGGATCCCGGTCAGGAGCCGGTCTGACCAGAGACTGGCGGAGGCGTCGCCGTCTCGGTCATCACCGTCGCCGGCGCGTGTGCTGCTGCCGGGGCTGGTGCTGGTTTGTAGAGCATGACGAGCGCGGCCCCGATCGTGGAAGACAGCCCAACGACGGTTAACGGTGTCGGTCGTCTGGGAACGCGGTTCACGCCCGGCGGTTGTCGCTGAGGGAAACCCGCGATTGTTCTTCCGGACCACGGATTCGATTCGGGAAGTAGAGGATGGTTCGCACTGTCACTAGACTGGCTGTTTCGAATTCTCAGCAGCGCGTCAATCGACGCTGCCTGTTGCCCGCCGCCAACCCCAACCGAGGATGACCCAGAGCATGACTACATCGGGCCAGTCTCGAATCTCACTCACCGTACTCACCGCGCTGGCCGCTGCCAGTTGTGCGGGCTGTGGCACTCAGGCGTACGAGCAGCGGCTGCAGGAAACGGCCCGGTATTACACGTACCGACAGCGTGTCGACACGGCGCTCGAGAAGGTGGTCTGGAAGCAGTTCGGTGTCGAATTCCGTCCGCCGAAGGGCTTTCGCGAGATTCCCGGGCCAACCGAGGAAGCCCCGCACGACATGCGGCAGCCGCCATTCATCAATCGGGATCTGCCAGGTATGTTGGGTGCATGGCAGGGAGAAACTCGCATCGATGTTCCCGGCCTGGATGCCGACAGCCTGCGAGGGTTCATATTTCTGTGCACGAATCACAGTCGGTTTCTGGAACTCGACGACGAGAATCCTCCCAATGAGCTGCGAAACGACGTGGCCGAAGTGCTCGGACCGGCACTTGGGTTCGATCCGCCAAGCGTCACACCGTGGACGTTTGAGGAAGTACGAGCCCCGCGCGGGACAGCATATGTGCCGCGCAAGACTTACGACTGGATTCTGCTGGATCGCGTGACTCGGAACATTGATGACCAGGACATCGAGATGGACTTTCGTCTGTACCGCTATGACGTGGGAGAGATTCAGTTGGTATTGGTGTCGGCCATTCCGCAGGAAGACCTGCTGGATCCCCGCGAGCGGATCTACACGAAGCTGGAAATCGCCATGGAGACGCTGCAGATGACTGGCGACATCCCACGCAAGCGCGGAGCCGTGCAGTCTTCCGGCGGTGGCTTCTGATATGCCGCAGCCTCTGGTTGTCATCAACGTCGTCGGCCTGACGCCTGAGATGCTTGGGCCAGACACGCCGAACATCAACAGCCTGGCTGCGGATGGTTTCGCCCGTCCCATGGGCGCCGTGCTGCCGGGCGTCACATGTACTGCTCAGTCGACGATCCTGACGGGTCTGCCACCGGCGAATCACGGCATTGTCGGCAATGGCTGGTATTTCCACGACCTGTCGGAAGTCTGGTTCTGGCGACAGTCCAATCGACTGGTGCACGGGCAACGCGTGTACGATGCCGCCCGCAAGTACTACCCGCACTACACCGTCGCGAAGATGTTCTGGTGGTACAACATGTACGCCGACGTCAACTGGTCGGTCACACCACGTCCCAGCTATCCCGCCGACGGTCGCAAGTTCTTTGACTCCTACAGCAAGCCGCACGATCTGAAGGACGAACTGCAGCAGCAGTTCGGCGTTTTTCCGTTGTTGAAGTTCTGGGGCCCGGGAGCGGATATCTCCAGTTCCGCCTGGATTGCGGACGCCTCAGTTGACGTCATACAGCGGTTCAACCCGACGCTGACGCTCGTCTACCTGCCGCACCTGGACTATAACCTGCAGCGCTTGGGTCCCTCAGATCCTGCAATCGCGGACGACATCCGCCTGGTCGACGCCGAGGCTGGCAAGGTCATCAACGCAGCCCGTGAACGGGAGGCGGAAGTCGTCATCCTGTCCGAATATGGCATCACGGATGTCGAGCAGCCGATTGCCATCAACCGCATCCTGCGTGAGCACGGTTATCTGGCGATCCGCCGCGAGATCGCGGGATGGGAGATCGTCGACTACGGAGCATCGCGCGCGTTTGCCGTGGCCGACCACCAGTTCGCTCACGTGTATATCCGACGCCCGCAGGACGTCGAATTCGTGAAGGCCATTCTGCAGAAGGTCGACGGAATCGAATTCGTCCTGGACGACGACGAGCAGGAAGAATTCGGCATCGATCACGCGCGATCGGGACAGTTAGTGGCCATCAGCGACCGACGATCCTGGTTCTCGTACTACTTCTGGTTCGACGACGACCTTGCCCCCGACTACGCCCGCACCGTCGATATCCATCGCAAGCCAGGCTACGACCCGATGGAGCTGTTTGTCGATCCGGATTTCGAGTTCCCACGGTTTCACGTCGCGCGTCGCCTCATGCAGAAGTGGCTCGGATTCCGCTACTACATGGATGTGATCAGTCTGGATGCGAGCTACGTCAAAGGCAGCCACGGCCGACTGCCCGATCCGTCCGATGCATTGACCGACGGCCCCTTGTTTATCTGCTCGTCGAAATCCATCGAAGTGGACGAAGTCCCGATGACAAGCGTGAAAGAGCTACTGCTGCGACTGCAGTTCGGTCGTTTGTAGACGTGCCGCGCCTGCGTCTCATTACCTGCCGGTCTTCCGTACGCGAAACCCTTCCATTTCTGCGATTCTCGCGTGTCGATCGGCTGACTTCAGCCACAGCCAGGTGACGGCATCCGTTTCGATGGTCGGGAATGTGAACAGGTTGAATGGACTCGCATTGTCTTTCACATGGCCTGCCTTGTGCCATTGCTTCGTTTTGGCGTCCCGGCAGAAGATCGCGTATGTGTCGGTGTAGCCCGCGGCTGTGTCTTCGTAGACCGTGAACGCGGACAATTCGACCGGCGATTCGAATTTCAACTGCATCTGAGCGTGCGTACTGCCGGTAACCGGTTTGCCCAGCCAGCTTGTTTTCTGACCGGCCAGGTTCCCGTCGAACGGGACCGTGTACGGAATACTCGAACGGAATGGTGCCGCGCCGCGTGAGCGAGCGGTCAGGTCCACATCGTTGGGCATGAAGAACCGCACACTCGGTGGAGTCAGCTTCTTCGTGTCGCCGTCCAGCAGCGAATCGAGATCATCCCCGGCCGGCTTTCTGGTCGGCTCGCCTGGAGTATCTGGAAGACGCTGAGCCAGCAGGTTGCGGGACGGATACGAGACCGTGAACAACCCCGACTCGCTCAGTTCCACTCCGGTGCCGTCACCTTCGTACTTCAGCGTGATTTCCAGCGCGCCCGGACTTGCGACCTTCCAGCCCAGCGTACGTTCCTGCCATGTTGCGGAAAGCCGGACGGGTGCCGAGTAGATCGGATCGGGATTGTTGGCCTGACGTACCTCAACCGTCACGCGTTCGTCGGCGTCGGATTGCTGGCCTTCTGCTGTACGCTGCAGCAGCGACAGCACGTAGTTGCCGGCTTTCGCGCTGGTGACTGTCCATTTCCTGGCCGACGCAACTGGCTCTGTTTTGTCACCGGGCGGCAACAGGTTGGGTGAGAACCGGACGACCTTGCTGTGCCGTTCGTGGACGCGCGGTGGTCGGGTTGCGACAGCATCGACAATGCGCGTGCCAGCCGGTGAGGCCGAATAGTCTCGGACGTACCTGGCTTGGTCGACGACCATGTTGTGCGGCATGAGGTCGACTTTCTGGATGACGTTGCCGTCCTCGTCCAGTCGCATCAGCAACCCGTTCTGCGTGCCGATCGCAATCTGGTGGCCGCTGAAAGACGTCAGAATGTTGACCGGTCCGTTGAAGCGTTGCTCCCACACAAGCGACGTGTCTGGCCGGAAGCAACGCAGCCACCCGTCGACGGTACTCACAAGAATGCGGCCATCAGACTTCACCATGCGCCACGCGTGAATGTCGGCGGTCAGCGGGAATTCGCGGGACGGACTCGCCGTCTGTTTCGCGTCCAGCGAAATCGCCTGCAGTCCTTTCGGCGGGCCGAGTGTCTGATAATTCGTTCCTCGTGGTGCCTCAGGTCGTACGATTAGCCAACTGCGTTCCGGAGTCAGTTCCGCCTGCGATGTGCCTGCTGATCTGGCCTGCGACCACAATTCGTTACCCTCGAGGTCCAGTAGCATGACTCGCTTACGACCAGGTGTTGCATCGGCCACGACGATGCGATCCGCCGATGCAAACGCACACGCTGAATGATCAATGAGGAGTTCTTTTTTCTCCCAGACCAGTGCGCCGGTCTTCGCATCAACCAGCATTACGACGGGCCGCACGAACCGATTGACGAGGTTCGCGTAGGGTTCGATCCCGAATGATGCTGCCAGCAGGAATCGTCCGTCGTCGCTTAGACCGTGCAGCATGATGTCTCGGGAAAAGCGAAACGAGTCAATATCCTGAGCTGTCTCCAGATCGTCGTATCGCCACAGGACTTCGCCATCTGGCGTGAGCCGCGTCAGTCGGTTGTGCCCGGAGACGAACATGTCACCACTGGCGCGATCGACCAGGAAGCGGCGACCGGGATGTCTCCAGCCGGCATAACTGCGGCTGTACTTAGGCGACTTCATCATCCACATGGGTTGAGCATTGCTGTCGGCACGCACGATCGAGTCGACGAAACCAGGTGCTCCCCACCATTCGCGAATCCACATGCCGTCCGTATCGGCCGCGTTCAGACTGTCCGGTTCAACCGCGTACTTGCCGAGCCACTTGCGATCCAGCTTGCCGTCAGGATCGAACCGGAAGTAGTTGGCCGCCTGTGTTCCCGCGGATGCGAGCAGACCACCATCAGCCGTAAAGCCCATCGGATGAACGGTGGCTCCGAAAACGTCGCGGATGGGATTGGGCAGTGTTGTCCGGTCGGTGAGAGATGCTGAGACCAGATTCGTCAGCGAAGACTGGTCTTCCGAGGCAACCGCAGGATTGTTGCCTTGCCGACGCGCGCCGCTGGTGGCCAGTTCGGCCACAGCGTTTACTCCCGCTCGCATGCCGTCGAGGTCCGGTGCCTGGATGCTGAGACAATCGTGGTCGGCGGTGAATGCATCGTGGACGACCTGAACCAGCGCGGACCCGTTGGCCGGAAAGCCAGGTTCCGCTCGCATACCAACGGTCGCATGCAGATCGGCCAGCAGTCGATGTCGATCGACCGACCCGAGGATGATTACGTCCTGATAGATTCGATGAACGGCTCCCGGTTCGGTCCAGCCGGATGCTGGATGAATGGCGTCCAATGCACCGGCCGCGCCTGTCGCCGTGCGGAAGTGGCGGGTTAACACATTGCCGACGGCGACGATCCGCCGGCCGGCTTTGGCTTCGCTGAGGTATTGCTGGTCTCGCGCGTTCGGTCGCCAACGCTGAGTGACTTCGACCACGCTGTCCGGCTCGATCACACGCACCTCGGTATTACGACCCGACTGGCGGATGTGTGCGGCCAACTCATCGGCAAGTACTTGGATCGGGTCGCCATGAAGTTTGATCTGCCGATGATCCAGAGCGATCAGTACCGGCAAATCTGTCTCTCCCGCCTTGCCGCGATTCACGAACCTGCCGACAGCTCCCGGTCGCGGGACAAGTACCGGGCTGACTTGTGTCGCGCTCGATTCGGCGGTCAGCTTGCGGATCGATGCAGTCGCTGTAATGCCTGAGGCCAGTTCTCGCACTCGAACCGACCAAGCGCCTGCTTCGGCGTGCGTCGGGATGGTGACTGACGTTTGCGACGCGGGGCTCAAAGCTCGATAGATGGACTGGACTGTCTGGCCGCGATCGTTCAGCACATCGATCTGCATGGGGAGCGGATCAACGAACGTCGCGTCCTGATCATCGCGGACTTCGACGACGACCGGGATGTCGCCGCCCGTTGTCTGCGGGATCGTACGGACTGAGATCGAACGAATCGGTCGAGTGGTCGCGATGTAAGCTCGACCGGCACAGCGATCGAAGGTTACGTCGTGGATGAATCGATCACCGTCCTGTGTCAGCTCGATCTCCCGACCGCCTTCCAGCAGGTCGTACAGGATGTACGGCTTATCGAACGTGAGCTTCGATCGCGAACTGATGATTGTCGCTGACCAGAAGTTCCACGGATGCACGATCCCGGGTGGCGTGCGCTTGTCATTGACCGAGAACACAGCCGCTGCAACGCGGGGCGACGGTTCCGTGGGCTCGCTGGCGATTGCCTCATGTGGCTGCAGTGTTGCGAGCATCACGTCGTGGCCAGACGAATGCACTCGCGGCGGCGGCAGCTTGCTCAACAACCGGTCGAGAGAGTCGGCGATGGATTCGTACTCTGCCTGAGTGCCGACGAAGTGACGGTCGCGCGTCTGGACATATTCGTCGGGCTTCCAGTCGGGCCGTTGGTCCTCAGTGTTCGGCGTGGGTGCGAGGGAGAAAGTCTCGCCCGGATAGATGTCGGCCGTTTCCAGATCCTTGAAGACAAGACCGTCGGTCGCGGCGTAATCGTCCAGCGCGGACATGGCCGTCTCCGGCATGCGGACCTGCTGTCCGAGGATGAACACGGCCTTGTACTTCTTAAGCCGTTCGAGCGTGACGTCATCTTCGGCGATCATGTGTGCCGGTCGACGGGCATACCACAGCTTGACGTACAGGTTGAAATACTTGCCGCCTGTGTAGCCCATCCACTGACCGATGAGATCCTTCGTCGAGAACTGCTGGCGCAGCGACGTGATGATGGCGATGTCGCTGTTCGATTCCATGGCACGGAAAAACGGTCCATAGCTTTGCAGGAAGTCCGAGATCACGCCGGCCGTGCGATTGTCCTGGCCTTTGAGGTCGATCCCATCCGCGCCGCGTCCGGTCAGTAGCAGCGCGTGCCGCAACATGATGTCACGACCGTTGCTCATCGTGGTGGCCCAGATCGGCTTGTCACCGACGCCCGACGCCCAGTGATCGACTCCCCACAACGGTTGAAATGGCGAGAAGCCGTAATCCGTGTAGGCATGCACCGCGGCGACGGGCAGTGTCGAGTGATATGTCGAGGGATAGTAGTTGCGCTGCTGGAACCAACTGATCGGCGGAAACGACGTGTAGACAGGCCCACCATCCAGGCCAGGCATTGACCCGTACCGGTGGCTACCAGCCGCCGCAGCAACACCAGTGCCCGCGGTCATTGTTCTGGCGCGGCTCGTCCATGCGTCGTACGCTCGGGCCAGCGCACCGACTCGGTGCTTATGAGCACGCACGGCTCGATCGAGTCCTCCAGTCGCACTCTTTCGATCTGCATCGGTTTCCGCGTAGACGGCTGTCGCTTCCTGCTGGAGCAACTCGCGGCGCGGCACGGCATTGCCGTCGGTCGCGGGATGCTGTTCCCAGTTGCCACCCAGCCGCGGGTACCAGTTCAGATGCAGGCCGGCGAAGTTGCCGAAGTCCCGATGTCGCTGCGTGACCTGCGAGCACAATCGCTGAATGCGTTTCAGTTCTTCCGGCAGCGTGTGCTTCGGATTCCACGCCGCTTCCTGACCGTTCATGCCCCAGCCGTAGTCCGGGCAGTACCTCGTTCCCAGACGCATGGCAACGGCCATTTCGCGTTCGGTTTCCGTGTCGTACCGCAGAGTTGTTTCGGGAGCGGGGAACAGCGGGTCAGCAGCAAAGGCGTTTCGAAGATGCACGGCAAACGCCGGCTGACTCGTATATCGACGTAGCTCTTCGGGAGTCAGCGGTGCTGACGGCTTCTGTGACAGCAGAACGTTGACCAGCGTTTTGTCGCCGGCTTTCATCGGTCCGGAGAAACTGTTTGCGAACCAACTGTAAACGGCGAAATTACTTTTCGGTGTGGAGTCGTAAACGGTGAATGACGTGTCGTACGTCAGCAGTCCTTGGTCCGGCTTGTCGCGACTACCGGCTGAGACGACATACCGTCCCAATCGCAGTCCGCGAGTATCGATCGTGACAAACTGTGATCGAGTACGGTCCGCGGGGCAGTCGACCTTCAACACCGCGACATCGACCTGCTCGCCGGAATCGTGCTGCAGCCGGATCGACAGAGGAACGTCCGCGAAATCGCGAC
Source organism: Planctomycetota bacterium (assembly GCA_963579025.1). Classification (GTDB taxonomy): domain Bacteria; phylum Planctomycetota; class Planctomycetia; order Planctomycetales; family Planctomycetaceae; genus CAUZFZ01. The sequence continues at coordinate 16,667 of CAUZFZ010000154.1, forward strand.
TGGCGCGAGCGATGATCCCCAGATGAATGACTTCGCCACGCAGGTAGTCGTTGCGATTGTGCCAGGTCGCCAGCGACACAGATCCGCGGCTCGAGCCGGCAATGACAATCGGTAGTAGATTGTGCGACTGTGGAGCTGCCCCAATCTTCAAACCAAACAACCCGGCCGGCACTCCTTCCGTTGCTGCCGTCCACCTGTCGGACGCTGTCCGTTCGAAGCTCAGTAATACGGGTTCAGCTTCGGTTTCCGGCGGCAGCCCGTACTCGCGGAACGCGTCACGTCCGCTGACCGAGGCGACGTTGGCTACCAGTTCCGCTGTAAACCTCGCAGGCAGATCAACGACACCTCGCGAGCCGACCTGAATGATCCGCAACATGATTCTGCCGGCGCCGGTGGCAGTGTCAGACGACGTGGGCAGTTCAATCACGCGGACGATCGGTTCCGCGTTCTCGTCGGCAGCAACCACCTGCACAAAGCGATGACCGTCCCAATCTCCCTCCGGGAGACGCGGTTGCAGTATGAGCCTGCCGCCTGGTGATTCCACGGTGACGGGAGCCAGCCGATCCCTCGCGACATCCCACTCGACCGCAGTCTGTTCAACGCTCCAGCCAGCCGGCAAACTCGACAACAGCGGCAATCGAATCGGCTTCGGCTCAGGGCTCAGAACGAGTTGGAGTCCGAAGTCACCAGTACGCGTCAGTGTGGTCGGGTTCTGGTCAGACGTCGCATCTGGGAGCACAACGCCAGCGGTCGTCATTCGAAACTCGCGACCGTTCAAGCGATAGGCGGGACCGTCTCCATTGAGCGGGAGATAGATGGTCAACCGTCGAAACTCGCGTTGACCGCCGCGAGTCGCATTGAGCCAACCGAGTTGCCCGGTCGCACTCCCCTGGGCCAGTCTGGACTCATCGCCCAGAGGCATGTCCGGGCTGTGCTCGAACAGGCTATCCGCCAGCAGGTCGCGGCCTTCGAGTGTGAGTCTGGGAATGAAGACGTCGCGTTCACCGGAACCGCTTCTGACGGCCGTCACGATTACGGGAAAACACAAAACATCGACGCGGCCAGATTTCGTAGGTGTCAGCGATCCTGGTGATAACTTTGATGATCGGGACAGTTCGACGCGCGCGGAACTGGTGCGATGTCGCACGGGGCCGAGCTTCCGACCGTCGGAGAGCTTTGCGTCCCGATACAGTTCGTCAACCACATCGACCGGGCGTACCGTCCTGGCCACTGGCTTCTTCTCGAGCTCGTTCAGCAGATCGCCGAGGTCACTGGTCGCTGACTTAACTCGGGAGCCTGCGAGTTTCGGCGCGTCTGGAACACTCGTGCTATCGCTGATTACTGGGAAGACAGGCTTGCCGTCGACGCGAGTCCCGGAAACCCACTGAGTCGCGATCAGTCCACCGTCAGGAGAACGACGGAAGTCGACCAGATGGCTGACCAGCGTGGGCTCCTTGCGGTCGCCCGCTAGAAACCGAATTTCGACTTCGGCCGATCGTAACGGCGACGTGAAACTCAGCAGAACAAACACGGCACTCGACAGTCGCAGCATGGTTCGGCTCCACGTAGTCGACGTGATTTCAACGCGGTGTTCCGAACGGAAAGTTGTGGAACACTAATAGACACTGATTGTCGCTAATGTCTGTCCGCAGCGACTGACACATGACATGAGTGAATTATCGCAGATCAGTGTTCTCAATGTTCGTTGTCGTTGCCAGCGTCCAGTCCGACGCCGGAAGCGCATCGCCCATGGCATCAAAGATTTCGCCGACACCGGGCTTGAACACGTCGCCGATCAGCATGTCCGTGACGTTCGCGCGATACTGCGGATGCGCTTTGAGGAACTTCCCGAAACTGAAGTCCGGGGCATAGAACGCATAGACCAGCTTACGGAACAGGTTAACCGCGTCTCGATAAGCGCTCTGCCAGCCGCCCAGTGATTCGGCCGTCAGATCGCCGACTGTCAACGCTTCGTGAATCGCGTGGGCTGCGAGTTCGCCCGACTTCAGTGCCAGAAAGACGCCCGTTGAATAGACCGGATCGATAAAACCGAACGAGTCACCGACCAGTACCCAGCCAGGTCCGACCGCCTGCTTCGCGTGATACGAGTAATCCTTTGTCGTCAACAGGTCGCGTTCTTGAGTTGCATCGACAAGACGCTCGGCCATGGCCGGGCATCGATCGAGTTCGCGCTGGAACGTCTCAGTTGGCGAAGCTCCTTTCGAGAACATGTACTCCATGTTCCCGGTCACACCGACACTGGCCACATTGTCCGGTAGTGGAATGAACCAGAACCAGGACTTCTTTTCGGGCGTCTGCATGATCAGCGTGGCGCCTTCATCTCGACCGGCATCTCGGCGCGCGTTTTTGAAATAGTTCCAAATGGTTCCCATGCGCAGACACGGGTCCGAGTCCTTGACGCCCAGTCGCGTTGCGAGAAACGCGGACTGCCCGGTCGCATCCACGACGACCGAACAGGCGATTTCGCGGTCCACACGTTCGCCGTTCGAAGTCAGCCGTACTTTCACACCGACAGCCTGATCTCCGTCGAACAGGACGTCGATCACATGTGCCTCGGTATGCACTGTGCCGCCTTTAGCCGCGACATTGTCGAGCAGCATTCGGTCAAAACTGTCGCGCCAGACCTGCCATGTCTGCGAGCTTTCGCAGTCTTTGTATTCGTCGAAATAGAACGGCGCGGACGGCTTCGTGCCCTCGCTGAAAAACTGCACACTGTACTTTTTCGGATACGCGCTGGCTCGCATTTGTTCGAGCAGGCCGAGACGTTTCAGCGTCCAGTAGGTCTCGGGAATCAGCGATTCGCCGACGTGGAAACGCGGAAAATCAGAACGTTCCAGGACCAGCGTGCTGTGACCGTGTTCGGCTGTGAGTGCGCCGGTTGTGGCGCCGGCCGGGCCGCCTCCGATCACGATGACGTCGTAACGATCCTGCAATGCAGGTTGCGGCATGCGTGTCATGTTGAAGCCAGCGACAGCGGTGCGGAGACTTCCAGCAGGTCCACAGCCGGCTGGTGATTGCAGAAGATCGTTGCCAGCCGCCCGTAAGTCGCATTGCCTTCCGGCATTTGCAGGCAGCGTGCCAGTCCGGGACCAGCCGTCAGTTTTACGATCGCGGCCAGTTCGACCTCACGCAGGACGTTGTAGTCGATCAGGATGCGCCCCAGTGGAATGTCGCCTCGAAGAATCTCTTCGCGAACCTGCGGCGTCACGTAGTGGAAGTTGAAGCGGACGATCCCGAACTGAACGACCTGGTCTGTTCCCTGTTTCACGAGCGTGATCTTGCGACAGTACAGGTCGTCGTCGAGCCGCTGATCAATCACGCGGACATCGACTTTGCAGCCGTGGTGCTGCTCCATCGTGACCGTCATGTGATGGTTATGAACGAGCAGTGAGCGGTACGGCTCGGGTGTACCCGTGCGTGGAATGTGCTCCGCCGTGGCGAATAGCGGTTCTTCGCCGGGGAACAGATTGGTTAGTGTTTTGAGTTCATCCTGCGCGTTCACGATTCAGACCGTTTCACTACTCGTTCCAACGCTCCGCGTTGGAACGCAATTGGGACGCAATTGGGACGCTCTGCGTCCCTGACACAATGCTGTGGGGGGACGGGACGCGGAGCGTCCCCGGGGCGTTCCCACGCGGAGCGTGGGAACGAGTGGGTCTTACGTATATCGCACCTCACGGTGTTCTGGTTCGAAGTATTCAGTCAGCAGGCTGTCGACCTGCAGCAGTCCTTTGCGTGTCAGGCGGATTTCGTCTTCTTCGATATTCAGGTAACCGGCGGCCTGTTGATTGTGCAGGGCGTCAGAAAACTCTTCGCGAATGTCGATGCCGAACTTCTGCTGTAGCGGTTCAACCGCGACGTGTCCTTCTTTCATCTGCAGGATGAATTCGCGGACCAGTTGCTGATGTTCTGTCGGACGCAGTGCCCGGTTGATGGGCAGTTCTCCCGATTCGACGACCGTCTGGTAGTCCTCGATCTGATCAAGATTCTGGTAATGCACACCCTGCAGATGCCCGAAGGATGAGACGCCGGCCGCCAGTATGTCGCCGCCGCGGAACAGGTTGTCCCGGTACACAAAGTGGTCGGTATTCAGACTGCGGACCAGTTCGTTGCCACTCGAAATCTGATAGCCCTCGCGCAGCATCCGGTTAATCGCCTCGTCGGCCCAGCGACGCTTGGTCGCCCAGTCGGCCACAGGTGAGGCAACGCCGGACTCACGCATCTCTTTCGAGATGATCGTGTTGAACGGTAGTTCCATCTGATACATCGTGAGATTGTCGGGCTGCATTTCGATGGCTTTGTCGACGCAGTGATGCCAGTTCTCATCGGTCTCGCCGATCATGCCGGCGATCAGGTCGATGTTGACCTGCGGGAACCCAACCTGCTGAATCCAGCCATACGCCTTCATGATCTCGGGCGACAGATGAGCGCGGCCATTCTCTTCGAGAATCTCGTCCTTGAAGTTTTCGACACCCAGCGACACCCGAGTGATGCCGATTTCTTTGAGTGTTTTGACTTTCTCCAGGCTGAGCGTGCCCGGCTCGCACTCGAAGGTGACTTCGTCGGCGGTGTCCCACGACACGTGCTCGGCCAGTTTGTCTCGCAGAAACAACAGTTGCCGCGAGCTGAGATACGACGGCGTGCCACCCCCGAAGTAGACGAACTTGAGTTGTCGATCGCGGACGGCAGGCGACTGGCTGATCAGTTCGATCTCGCGAGCCAGGCAATCGACGTAACGCTGAATCGCCTGAGCGTTCTGGTTGGTGTAGACCCGGAAGTAGCAGAACCGGCACCGCTTGCGGCAGAACGGGATATGCAGATACAGCCCCAGCGGCACACTGGCATCCGGTTCCGAGTTCAGTGCGGAATGAATCTCGGGCACGTTCTCCTGCGTCCAAAGCGAGAACGGCGGATAGTTCGAGACAAAATAGCTGCCGACTTCCGTCGTGCTGGATGTGTCGGTCGCCATGCGGTGGCTCTTTGAGTAGTGTGGTGGGAGGTCGGATGACGGTCTGAGACGGGAAGTCTATGGGAAGTCGATTATGCCAAAGGCGCAGCCGGAACGCGACTCGCGGAATCATCGGCACTGGATTGGTCGCGAAACTTCGAGGGAACCTGTACTGCGCGTCATCTCCAGACTTCAGACCGATGTGGAATCATCACTCTGTCGCACCGATCGGTAGCTCGATCGAATGGCAGCCACAGTCCAAACTGCCATGCAAAGCAGCGGGACCACAGCGATCGTCACCACAACTGGAACGCTGAGCGGGATTGTAATGGTGAAGAGGTGAGTGGTTGAGCTGGACATGAAGACGCCGGTTACACCATCCACTCCGTAGATCTGCACGCCGATCCCAAAAACCTGGATGATCCAGTTGTAGTCTGGAATCTGAGGCGAAATGGCGAGCAACGCGAACATCGAGGGCTCCAGACAGTCAACTGATATGCCGGTTAAACCACGCGAGCGTGCGCTTCCACATTTCGTCCGAGAGCACGTGCCCCGAGCCCTCTTCGATGTAGTGCGAGAAGTTCTTTTCGGCATGCATCGCGCCATAAGCGTCGGCAATGACTTCGACGCCTCGGCGGACTTCGTCGATCGGGCTTCCGCCGTCTTTCTCGCCGAAGTTCAGCAGTAGCGGACGCGGGGCGATCAGCCCCGCGATATCCGGTGTGTCACCGTATTGGTGAATCCCGGGAACGAAGTTCGGAAAGCAGTGCAGCATGTGATTGTCGTGAATCGCTTTGTATGTCGGCAGACAGCAGTTTCCGACCAGGCACTTCAGACGTGGCTCCCACGGACCAACCAGCCAGGTGTGTGTTGATCCCATCGAGTGTCCGTAACACCCGAGTTTCTCGCCGATGACCTCGGGTCGACTGACGAGAAAATCAACGGCCCGCCGCATGTCCAGGATGTTCTTCCATGCCATCGACTTTCCAGCCACGACAGACTTCAGGAACTCGAAGCGTTCGTAATTGCCGCCTTTGAGTTTCCCGGTGGGGTCCTGCCGCTCTTCAAAGCACTGCGCGTCCGGGCAGAGCACGACATAGCCTTCTTTCGCCAAAGCGGCACCCGTGTGATGCATCGGGTTGCCGGACAGTCCAGCGGGTTCGCCCTTGCCCAGGTGGTACTGCCCGTTGTGCTGATGCCAGATGGCGACGGCCGGCGCAGGTTTCTTTGCGCTGACTCCGTCCGGAATCAGCAGCAGCGCGGGAATCGGATCGTCGGGTTCGGCGTCGTAGTACAGCGACTCGATGCGGAAGCCCTCTGCCTGCGACTTCTCCCGCAGTTTCACGTTCAGTGGGCATGGTTCCGGCCAGTCTCCGCCCAGGCCAGCAAGCAGTCGATCTCGAAAATCAGCAGGTGCCATGTTGTGTCCTTTGTAAGAACGGGTCCCCCTCATCCGGCCTTCGGCCACCTTCTCCCCCAGTGGGGGAGAAGGACGTGGTCAGCGACGGGACTCCCTGATTGCAAAGCCGACGAGTCCCGTCACGCACAATACAAACAGAATCGATCCTGCATTCAGCCAGCCACTCTCCTCGCTCCACACAATGGCGTAACCGAGCGTGCCGGTGATCAGTGCATAGTAAACAAACACGGGCAACGTGCGGCGAATGACCAGTCCCTCGCGTCCGACGAGTCCCACGACCGCGGATGCCGCCACAACATTGTGGACACAGATCGTGTTCCCGGCGGCTCCCCCGACCGCCTGCAGCGCGACGATCCAGTCCGGTGCCACGCGGATGCGCGTGCCGACTTCAAACTGAAACAGCGAGAACATCATGTTGCTGACAGTATTACTGCCGGCGACGAACGCGCCGAAGCCGCCAATGAAGGGAGCACAGATCGGCCAGGCCGCGCCGGTTGCCGCAGCCACGGCCTCGGCCAGGGCGATTGGCATTTTCTCGTAGCCGGCCGCTCCGCCGCTTGAGTTGATGAAGACCTGTACCATCGGCACGGTAAAGACCAGCGCGACCGACGCTGCCAGCATCGTTCGTGCGGACTTCTTCCATGCCCGAGCGTAAGCCGGGCCGCCCATCCGGTGCAGACCACACGCCAGCACGGAGACCAGAATGAAAATCGTGCCGGGCAGATACAGCGGCTGCACCTTTGACGTGATTCGTGTCGCTCCATCGTCTCCCGCTGCAAGCCCACGCAAACCGTCCCAATCCACTGTGATCTGTGCCGCGGTCAGCCAGCCTTTCACTCGCAGCTCGGGCACACGTGTTGCGACAAGAAAGACCGCGACCAGCAGGTAAGGCAACCACGCCGTCGAGAGTCGCATGCCGGTGTCGGATGACTGTGATTCCTGCAGATCGAGCGTACCACTCCATTCGGGTTCCCATGTCTCGCGCGGAGCAAAGTCCCATGCTTCGCCTTTTGGCATCAGGAAGCCGGATCGCGCCGCGGTGATGACGATCGCCAGCCCCGTCAGTCCACCCAGCAGCGACGGAAATTCGGGACCCAGGAAAACGGCGACTGCCAGATACGGCAGCGTCATAGAGAGTGCTGCGAAGACAGCAAACTTCCACACCCGCAGGCCGTCGGCCAGCGATCGATTCGGTCCGAAGAACCGGGTCATCAGCGACACGACGAACAGCGGAATCAACGTGCCGGCCACACAGTGCAACAGCGCTACTTTCGCTGCGATCATGGCCAGGAATCCGGCATAGTCGACTTCGCCCGTTGTTTGCAGGACGAATCCACTGGCGCGCGCGTACTCCAGAACGCCGGCGTCGCCGCTGAGTCCGTTTCCAACTCCAACGAGTATCGGGGTTCCAAGTGCTCCGAACGAAACGGGTGTGCTCTGAATGATCATCCCGGCCACCACAGCCGCCATCGCCGGGAATCCCAGACCAACCATCAGCGGAACGGCCACCGCGGCAGGCGTCCCGAACCCCGCCGAGCCTTCGATAAACGAACCGAACAGCCAGGCGATGATAATGACCTGTATGCGGCGGTCCGGAGAGATGTCCGTAAAGCCTTTGCGGATGACACTCAGCGCACCGCTCTCCTGCAGCGTGTTCAACAGCAGGATCGCGCCGAAGATGATGTAGAGCAGCGAAGCCGCCACAATCAGGCCATGCGCGGACGCGATGGCCACCTGCACGATGGGCACCTGCCACACCAGCAACGCGAGCGCCGCCACTGTGAGATACGACAGCGGCATGGCTCGACTCGCCGGCCACCGCAACACGACGAGGAACAAACCGACAACCAGGATCGGCAGGAATGCCAGAAACGCCAGCACGGCAGGATGCATAAGTCGCTCCGTGAATAAATCGCTCGCGGCGGAGCCGCAACCGTTTCACAATGAATATCGAATGTCGAACAAGGAATTTCGAATGATGAAGTGCTTCACTTCGGACTTCGACATTCCTTGTTCGACATTCGATATTCGTGCCGCCAGGCATTGGCTTCTGAACTTGTCA
>CAUZFZ010000155.1:0-25040 GCA_963579025.1 Planctomycetota bacterium
GAAAACCAAAGATGAACTAACAACGCTGGCGCATCGGAAACTAAAAAGCATGTCCAACGATCCAGGTTTGATCCGCGGATTGTACTTCCGATCCTATGTTGCAGATTTTTTCAGATGAGCCATAACAACCGCATAAATGCGGTTACTACGAACCTGAACGCCGCAAATCCAGTGTCAACGGAAACGCCGGATTCGGTTCTTCACGCGGAATTTCCATCCGACCGGGCGTATGCCCTGTTTCGAAGAAGCGTACCGCACGACGTGATTCCGCTTCGAAGGCATTCAGCGGAAACGCCGCAGAATTGTAGCCCGACGGGTTCGACACGTGATACGTGCAGCCGCCGATCGAATGGTTGCTCCAGGTATCCAGGATGTCGAACACCAACGGCGAGTGGACCGGGATCGTCGGATGCAGACAATTGGGTGGTTGCCACGCTCGGAACCGAACGGCGGCAACATATTCTCCCTGGGTCCCTGTCGGAGTCAGCGGAACCTTGCGTCCGTTGCACGTCACGATGTGCCGCTCATCCGTCAGGCCCCGCACCAGCACCTGGACCCGCTCGACCGAGGAATCCACATAACGCACGGTGCCACCATCACCGGGTTCTTCACCGAGAACGTTCCACGGCTCAATCGCGGACCGCAGTTGCAGCCAGATGCCCTGGTGAGTGATCTCGCCGACAAACGGAAATCGAAACTCGAAATGCGGAGCGAACCAGTCGCGCTCGAACTCCTGTCCGCGCCGACGCAGGTCGTCAATCACATCGCCGAAATCCTGCCAGTTGAAATGCGGAAGCAGGAATCGATCGTGCAGAGACGTTTCCCATTGTGTCAGCGTCTGATTCCACGGCTGCTCCCAGAACGATGCGACCAGTCCGCGAATCAGCAGTTGCTGCGCGAGGCTCATGCGAGCATGCGGCGGCATTTCCAGCGCACGCAATTCAACCAGCCCCAGCCGGCCAGTAGTCGAATCCGGCGAGTACAGTTTGTCGATGCAGAATTCGGCCCGGTGTGTGTTGCCGGTCAGGTCGACCAGCAGGTTGCGGAAATTGCGATCCACCAGCCAGGGCGGAACGTCAGTCCCTGGCTCCGGGACCTGGGCGAACGCGATCTGCATTTCATAGATCGAATCACGACGGCCTTCATCGACTCGCGGAGCCTGGCTGGTGGGTCCCACGAACTTGCCACTGAACAGGTACGACAACGACGGGTGGTTGTTCCAGTAACCGGTAGTGGGTCAGTTTGAAATATTTTCCGTGTTCACGAGCAGCCCAACCAATTCTTCAATGCTCCACTTGTGGTCCGTGACGCCAGCTCGCATTGCCGGTGTCGCTTTCAGAGTCTGGTGAATTCGACAGAAGTTGTAGTTCATGAAGTGCAGAGCGATCGCGTGCGTGTGGTTCTCAATCTTCTTGCTGAACCCGTTGGTCAGTCGCGTGAATCGTCTCATACTCATCCGCATGGTCAGGTTCTGTCGCTCAACGTATGAGGTCGAGATCTTTGCCGGATCAGGCCGTCCAGTGACTACGTTGTCTTTGCAGCCCGTGCAGACAGCGGGACTGTACCGCTTCTCTCCCTCTGGAGCGTTGCCGTAAATCTTGATGAGCTGGGCATAGTCAACGTCGTTGCCGAACGCCACTTCAACGGCAGTCAGGTACGACTTGAGACCGTCCGTCGTGAGCTGGACTCGGTTGGCCAGCCGATCAGCAAGATCAGTGACGAACTCTGTTGCCGATCCTGCATCGCGAGTGGCAACCAGCCACGACGGAACCAGCTTCGTATCGGCACAGATTGCGGTCCAAGTCCAAACATCTCCGACTCCGAATTCGCCCCGCTTCTCTTCTGGCACCTTCTTCTGCTTGGAATAGCAGAACGACCAGATCTCATCGAGTTCGAGTGTTTTACAGGGGAGATTCCGGAGTGCCTGGTCCTGATACATGGCACAGACGTGGCCAATGTCGACCAGTAGTTTCGTCACCGTGTTCTTGGACACCCCAGTCATTCGGACGGTCGAGCGGATGCTGCAACCCTCGATCAAGGCTCGGATGACTGCACAGCGTTTGTCATTGGTTAGGCGGTTCATACTGACCATTATGCTTGAGTAATGGGCCATTTCAAGCTCCACTGAACTATAAAAGTGAACAAGTGCAACATCATTGCACTTTTTGATTGCATACGACGAAACAAGGTTCATAGGATTGTGATCAACGGAGATCACTGATGGATGTCTCGCACGACGACGAGGACCTCGAACGGATCGAGAATGACTCCGGCTTCAATGGATGTTACAGCAATGCACTAGTGCGCGCATTTATACGTGTCATGACATTGCTTAGGAACGTGCAACATGAAGGGGAGCTGCAAAACTGGCGAGGGTTGCGATTCAAACGGCTTCAGGGGAATCGGAAGCACCAATGGTCGGCACGCCTTAACCAACAATGGCGTCTGATCATTGAGATCGAGCCCGGAGAGGACGGAAACTGCCTCATCATCAAAGGGATCGATGACTATCACCGTTGAAGGGGAACAGGCATGAGTAGATTCGTACCACGAATGCCGATCCACCCTGGCGAATACATCAAAGAAGAACTAGATGCTCGCGAGTGGACGATCGACGACCTTGCCGAGATCACAGGTGTCAGTAGCCGACAACTGAAGAATCTCATCAAGGGAACGTCCGGAATTACTCCAAACACGGCTCAGTGTTTAGCTGAATCGTTTGGCCAGGAAGTAGAGACGTGGATGAACCTGCAGATGGCCTACGAACTCGCGACGGCTGCGAAGGAAGAGCGTCACATTGCGAGAAAGGCCAAGCTCTTTGATAAGGCGCCGGTTAGAGATATGCGCCGCCGGAACTGGTTGCCTCAGACGCAAGACGTTGAAGAACTCGAATCAGCCGTTTGCCATCTGTATGGCACACCGAATATTGATGCGAAGCCCACTTTCGAGGTCGCCGCTCGGAAGTCGACCCCGTATGACAGTGACAATCCTGCGCAGATTGCCTGGTACGCGAAGGCCCGGCACCTCGCAGCAGAGGTACGTGCAGCCGAGTACTCAAAGTCGAACTTCGAAACTGGAATCGTTGAACTGCTCAAGTTGGCAGCCTATCCCGAAGATGTGCGACGAATCCCGCACGTTCTTGCTGAGATGGGAATCCGGCTTGTGTTGGTTCAAGCTCTGCCAAAAAGCAAGGTCGACGGGGTGGCGTTCTGGCTGGATGATGTGCCAGCGATCGCACTCTCACTCCGATACGACCGGATTGACAACCTCTGGTTCAATCTGCTGCACGAACTCGCGCACATCAAACATGAGGATGCCTCACCTGTCGATGAAGATTTGACAGGTCGCGAAACCTCAGAGATTGAACAACGAGCGAACAGAGAGGCGGCAGAATACCTGGTTCCGCGTGAACGTCTTGAGTCATTCATCGCAAGAACGTCTCCGCAGTACTATCAGACGCGAATCGTTCAGTTTGCCCAGGCAAGACAGGTTCATCCAGGGATAGTGGTTGGACAACTGCAACGTCGCGACGAATTAACGTATGCCCAGCATCGAAAACTGCTGGTCAAGGTACGTTCCGAGCTGATCGGTGCCGCGCGTACCGATGGATGGGAGTAACATCCCGGAAGGAGAACGGCATGTCTGTCAGGATTGCACGGAGCTACAACGAAACGCTGCAGGAATATGCTGACGAGTTTCTCGAAGAGACCGGTGAGGAACGCGCGACGACGAACGCATTGGCTCTGTGGGCGATTCAAACGGGGCGATGGGAACCACCTCGCGATGTGGTCCTCAAACAATGTCGAGAAGATTTCGCCCGTGCTCTGCGCGAACAGTACATCAGAGGTGACAACGGGCAACCAGTACGAGCAAAGCACGCGGCACGGATCGGCTCAGGAAAGACACAAAAGACTTTCTGGGCGGATATTCGGCGGGCTCCGCGTGAGCACATTGAAACGGCATTCCAGCAGCGTCGCGAGCAAATTGTTGGCGACTGTCGCCAGCTGAAACGTGATCTGGACTACTTCAACACCGTGCGACCATCGGAAACGCCCATCCAGTTGATCTTCGACTTTCGTGACGACATCGAGGAAGGTCAGTTCGCAACGACGTATCCGCCTAAGAACCCACGTTAGTCATCTTCCTGTTTCCAGCGTGCCCGCGCCGCTTTTCGGGCGATCTCTGTGCGTTCTTCTGCAGATAGTGCCAAGGCACGTGCTGCACCACCCTTGCTTCCGCCCTTACGGCCTGCAGCGGCCTGCGGTGATTCGGTCGGAGGCTCGGCGTCGCCTGTGGCTAGATCTACAACGCTCTTTGCGAGCTGATTCGTGTCGCGCGGATGCTTCGGTTTCTTGGGATCGCCTGTCATGCTCCAAGCATCTCACGCCAGGCAAGTAAGTCAACCCTCTCCCGACGATTCGCCCGTCCAGTCCGATTCAAACTGACCCACAACCGAAAATGCCAGCCTTCGTTGTGAGACATGGTGGCATCGGTGATTCCGTTGAACAGATGACTGTGCTGCTTGATCTCCTGGAAAAAGTCAGGCGACGCACTGTGAGTTTCAGTCCCATCGGCAGAGTCGCGCACAAAATGATAGAAGGTATTCAGTTGCTCCCACGCCTCGGACGAAATCGACTCGCGGATGGAGCGGGCACTCTCTCGTGCTGCTCGAAGGACCGAAACAATCGAGTTGGGGTACTCTCGATCGAGTGTCAGAAACACCAGCACATTGCTCGCCGTCATGTCGCCGTAACGCTCGGTGAAGACCTGTTCGTCCCCTGTGGCATAGATGAGAGGGGCAAATTGTGTATCGGCGTCACCGGGCTGGTCGAGGATGAGTTGCAACGTGACATCGATGAACCGCGCCAGGTTTTCGGCGCGCTCGACGTTCCGGGCCATCCAGTAGATTGAATCGGCAACGCGACTGAGCATGAGGTCTTTCCGTGGAGTCTCTTGTGGCGAGCGGCTGTGATTGCGGACTACTCACTCTCGTTCTGGCTTTGCAACTGGGACTGGTCTGAGGCGATCACCCAGGTGTCCTTACTTCCGCCACCCTGGGAGGAGTTCACGACCAGCGATCCTTTTCGCAGGGCCACACGCGTCAGACCGCCGGGCAGGATCCAAATGTCTTTCCCGTACAGGATCTATGGGCGCAGGTCGACATGCCGGCCTGCGAAGTGGTCGTCAACAACAGTGGGGACTCGGGACAGCGACAAAGTTGGCTGTGCGATGTAGTTACGAGGGTTCTTCTCGATCAGCGCGGCAAAGTTCTGCTGTTCGTCTGTCGTCGAATGCGGACCGATCAGCATGCCGTATCCGCCCGACTCGTTCGCGGCCTTGATGACCAGTTCGTCCATGTGGGCAAGCACGTATTTCCTGTCCTCGTCTCTTTGACATACATAGGTCGAGACGTTGGGCAGGATCGGCTCTTCATTCAGGTAGTAGTGGATCATCTCCGGTACGAACGCGTACAGGACCTTATCGTCGGCGACGCCCGTGCCTGGAGCATTCGCCAGAGCGACGTGACCGCGGCGATAGACGTCCATCAATCCCTTCACACCCAGGACAGAATCCTCGCGGAACGCCAGCGGGTCGATGAAGTCGTCATCGACGCGGCGGTAGATCACATCGACGCGCTGAAAACCGCGGATCGTGCGCATGAACACGAACCCGTCCTGCACGACCAAATCCCGCCCCTCCACCAGCTCGACTCCCATTTGCTGGGCCAGGAACGAGTGTTCGTAATACGCCGAGTTGTAAATTCCGGGAGTCAGAACGACGACAGTGGGATCGGATGTGTCCGGTGCCAGTGATTGCAGTGTCTCATACAGGCGACCGGTGTAATCCGTGACGGGTCGTACCTGCGCCTCCGCAAAGATCTGCGGAAAGCTGCGTTTCATGATCTGCCGGTTCTGCAGCACGTAGGACACGCCGGACGGGCAACGCAGGTTGTCTTCAAGAACGTAGATTGCTCCGTCATCGTGGCGAATCAGATCGGTGCCGGTGATGTGACACCAGACGCCCTGCGGGGGATTCAGTCCGTGACACTGCGGCCGGTACGACGCGGCGTCTTCCAGTAGCTCCCGGGGCACAACGCCATCGTTGATAATGTGCTGGTCGTGATACACGTCGTTGACGAACAGGTTCAAAGCCTGAATGCGCTGTCGAAGGCCGGCTTCGATGTGCGACCACTCAATGGCAGACACGATTCGCGGGACGATGTCGAACGGCCAGATCTTCTCCGTTCCCTGTTGATCCCCGTAGACCGCGAATGTGATACCCATCCGCATCAGCGCGCGCTCGATGGCAAGCTGCCGCTGTCGCAGGTCACCTGGCGCGAGTGCATTGATCCGCTGAACCAGCACGCGGCCCTGATCCCGAGGCTGGCCCACTGCGTCAAAGAGCTCGTCGTAGAACTTCTCTGGATCGTAGCCGTCGAAATTCAGAACGTCCGCCATGACTCTATCCGTACGTGCCTGCGGAAGTTCTGGCCGTGCGCAGACAGACTTCCCTTATGTCCGCAGGCCAGTGTGTCGTGACTTCGCCGGATCGGCAAGCGGAACCGGAAAAGCAACGCCGCTTGCTCAGGCCTTGGCGTGCGACGGGATAGAAAGCACTTCCGACCCGTCGCTGATTGCCACGACACCGTCCGTTTCAAACACCATCACAAGGCAATACATCTCGTCGTCAATGGGCCGAGCCGTGCGTGTTTCAAGTGACTCAATGGTCAGCACGCCGTCGTCGATCGAGGCAGACTGGAACCGGATGCGATTCACGTAGCGGACGTTGTGTACGAGCGCGACAAACTGCGAACTGAAATTGATTCGCGGTTGAGTCGCCTCGCCTCTCCACTGGTGCCACACCGAGGTCCACGTGGCCGCGTCCGTAATGCATGCCAGGCGGTGGTCACGACGCTCCACCGGCAACAGCTTCAGACACGTGGCTGGAAGTCTGCCGCTCCAGCGATGTAGGGGATCGATCATCTGCATGCTTCGTTCGTCGGTGAGTCAACAGCCGCGACCTGGCTAACAGTGCAGTAAACACACTCTGGCAGGATTCGCGGCATTTCTCAACATGAAACGTCAAAAGTGAGGTGGATCCCGCTAAAGCGAAGACGGACCGTCGTCATCAACAGCATTCGTTCGTGACCACAGCGAATCCTGTGGGGCGACCGAACTGACCGCTGCCGCAATCTGTGCCGTCATTCTAAGCGCGTGATTCAGCGGGCCTGACCAAGCTCCGTTAGCGGCCCGATCCCATCCCTGTCGGGCGATCTGTGCGGCCGGATCGTTGTTGCTATCCAGAGGATCTTCCGACAGCGTGTCGTAGTATTTTCGGAAGTTTGTTGTCGCGGCGAGCAGCTCACGCAGACCGTGCCGATCTGCCAGGGCGGCTTGCAGTCGCAGGCACGCATGCTCTCGGACACGATGAGCCGGATTGTCGATCTGCAATCCCCAGTCCGGCTTGTCGAAAGCCTCCGGACCTTCCACAAGGCCGTGGCAGATTTCGTGGAAGATCATCTGCGCCAGTGAATCGTCGGGATCGAGCGATTCCGAGACGCCAATCGTCATGACCCCGCGACCGTTCCATGACGCGAACACCGAATTATCCCGCTCGATCGTCATTCCGAGTTGCCGCGCGGTTTCAACCCAAAGGACTTCCAGGGGATCCTGGTAAACGGTTTGAACATCTCTCACTGGTCATCCTCGCTGACGCATCGGACTCGTGCGGGTAAGTTATTGGCGGTCGCACTCCAGTGCACGGCTTCGCTTCGATGCGCGTTTGCTCGGCGGCAGGAGCAATCGACCGCCCGCGATCGTTGGAGCGGACGAAATCGAAACAGCCATCCGATTCGGAAGAGAAACAATCATGCGAACAATGATCCCAGCAATGGTCGTGGCTTGTCTCGCCGCAACATCCGCGAACGCTGCCGATTGGACAACCTGGCGAGCCGATTCGTCACGGAGCGGCTACACGACCGACAGTCTACCGGCGAAACTGGCGCTCCGCTGGTCGTGGCATCCGATGCACGCACCGACCCCAGCGTGGCCGCGCGACGATCGCATGAGTTTTGATCGGGCGCATCACGTGGTTGTCTCCCGCGGTCTGGTCATTTTTGCGAGTTCAGTGGATGGAATGGTGACCGCGCTGGACGCGGCGACAGGAGCACTCAAGTGGTCGTTCTTCACGGAAGGGCCCGTGCGGTTTGCGCCGACCGTCTGGAAGGACCGGCTGTTTGTCGTCAGTGATGACGGGTTTCTGTATTGCCTGAAAGTGCTTGACGGAAAGCTGATCAATCGCTGGCGCGGCGGGCCACGTGACGACCGTGTGCTCGGCAACACGCAGATGATCTCGAAGTGGCCGGCGCGGGGCGGCCCTGTGATTCACGACGGATTGCTTTACTGGGCGGCCGGCATCTGGCAGTCGGAAGGCGTTTTCATTCACGCCATCAACCCGGACAGCGGAGAGATCGTGTGGACGAACGATCGTTCTGGCGGAATCGAAATGCCGCAGCCTCACGGTGGCGCCAACGCTAAGAGCGGCGTGACCGCGCAGGGGTATCTATTGGCAAACGAGGATCGGTTGTTTGTGCCGACCGGTCGCGCCGTGCCGGCGGCGTTTCAACGTGTCAGTGGCGAATTCGACTACTACCGCCTGCAGGAAAACACCCGCCGTGGTGGAACCACCGCCGTGCTGGCTGGAGACCTGATTTACAACGGCGGCTACGCGTATCGAACGAATGATGGATCGCTGCTGGACGACCGAATCGCGGGAGCTGTCGCTGCGTTTCCCGCTGGCATCGTCCACGGGACTGGCGATCAACTACGCACATTGTCCGTCGTCATGAAGGAAACGAAGGACCGCAAAGGTAAACCGATCACCGTTCCCGCACACCAGGCCGGTTGGTCGGTGAAGAACGTTCCGGCCGGGACGGCGCTGATCGTCGCTGCGGACACAATCGTGACGAGCGGTGGCAATCGCATCGCGACTGTCAGTGCGAAGGATGGGAATTCGATCTGGTCCCACGAGGTTGATGACATTGCGTATGGTCTTGCGGTGTCGAATGGCCGGCTGATTGTCAGCACGGCCAGCGGAGCGATTCACTGCTACTCAGCAGTATCACTGCCCGGCAATCTGCACGCCGAACTCCGTCCGCGGGCGGTGGAAGCACCGTATGGCGAAAACGACGAAATGGCACGAGCGGCCGCGGAGATCATCGATCGTGCGGAGATCACCGAGGGTTACTGCGTGGACCTGGGCTGTGGTGACGGTCGACTGGCTTACGAACTCGCGAAGCAGTCCGATCTGTATGTCGTGGCGATCGATGCCGATCCCGCAAAGGTCGCGAATGCGCGTCAGAAGCTCGCCGCCGCCGGGCTGTACGGCACGCGAGTGACCGTTCACCTGGGCGACCCGGCCGACACACATTTCCCAAAGTACTTCGCCAATCTTGTGGTCTCGCGCAATTCGCTCGGCGATGGTCCTCAGGTTGTGAGCACGAGAGAGGCGTTTCGTCTGCAGCGACCGTTCGGCGGAGTTTCCTGCGTCGGTCGTCCCGGTTCGATGTCCGTCGATACTCGCGGCACGTTGGAGGGAGCGGGCGAATGGACGCATCTGTATTCCAATCCCGCGAACACACTGTGCACGACCGACTCAATCAAGGGCCCGCTGACGGCCGTGTGGTTTCGCGACATCAACCTCGATCTTCCGCAGCGCCACGGACGCGGACCATCGCCCCTGTTTCACGAAGGTCGGCTGTTCGCGGAAGGTCTGAATGAACTGATCGCGGTCGATGCCTACAACGGTCATCCATTGTGGCGGTTCGAACAGAAGGGAATTCTCGACGCCTACAACGCCGATCATCTGGCTGGCACGGCCGTGACTGGAAGCAACATCTGCATCGCGGGAGACAGTATCTTTCTGCGGAACGGCGCGCAGTGTTTCCGCATCGAAACTGCCACTGGCAAAGTCAAAGCGACGTTTCCGACTCCCGCGCATCCCGACGGCAAACCGGCGACATGGGCATACATCGCGTGTGAGGACGGCGTTCTGTTTGGATCGACAGCCAACGAAACGCACGTCGTCCGTCATGCTTACATCCGGGCCGATGCCCACATGCAGCGGCAATTCTCTGAGTCGACGTCGCTATTCGCGTACGACGTCGAGACCGAAAAACTGTTGTGGCGTTTCAATGCAGAGAAGTCCATTCGGCACAACGCCATCGCGATTGGTGCCGGTCGCGTACACGTGATCGATCGCGCCCTGGCGGTCGACGACCTGCTGTCACGAGCTCCCGCGCGACGCGGACAGCCACCAAAGACCCCGCCCGTCGGTCATCCAACCGGCGAGCTAGTCACACTTGACGCAAAGAGTGGTGACCGTGTGTGGGAATCCCAGAAAGACATCTTCGGTACGGCGCTTGCCTTCAGTGAACGTCACGACGTGCTGCTGATGTTCTACCAGCCGACATCGTTTCGCCTGCCGTCCGAGGTTGGTGGTCGGATCGCCGCATTCCATGCGGGAGGCGGGTATCGCATGTGGGAGCAGAAGGTCAACTACCGCACGCGACCTCTGATCAACGGCAAGACAATCATCGCTCACCCGTCCGCACTTGACCTGATGACGGGTCAAGCGAAAGCGATAAGCGTTCCGAAGTCGTACGGTTGCGGACAATTGTCCGGCTCCCGCAACCTGTTGATGTTCCGGTCGGGAACGCTCGGCTATTTCGACTACACGCGCGAAGCAGGTACCGAGAACTACGGCGGCATTCGTCCTGGCTGCTGGATCAACGCGCTGCCGGTTGGCGGACTGGTCCTGGTCCCCGACGCCTCAGCCGGTTGCAGTTGCAGTTACCAGAACCGGTCATGGATCGCACTTGAAGGAAGCGGTCGGGAAGCTGCTGAGTGATGGCTCTGCCGACTGGGGATCTACAAGCCCGAAGCGCGAGCGAGTGAATCTTTGCGGAGTCTTGGGATTCACTCGCTTGCGCTTCGGGCTTGTATTACCTCACTGCCCGATGTCGTACTTGTTTGCCAGATAGCGTTCGATCGCCACACGTTCCTGGTCTGGCAGCGCCCGGCTGTAGACGAGAATCTCTGCGATGTTCCCCTTCCACGGGGATCGTTCGCGGTAGGCGCATCCTACGAACGGTCGAATGGCACTCGTTCGGTGGTACGGGAAGGCGGTTCCGTCGTCGTCTCTACGGCCATTCACAAACAGAGCCGTGCCGCCGGCGATATCGTTCGCGTGCCGCATGGCACAAATAGCTCCACGACCGACCGGCAGTGAACCGCCTTTCGTTGAGTGAATCTGTGGCCACGCGAGCTGACCACCGGGAATTGGATGACTCGATCCATAACCAAGCCGACCGTCTGAATTCGGAGTCACGTGCAGGTTTGCGTGAGCCTGACTGATGATCGTGCCGCCTGTTTCCGGGCGCACGACGGCAATGATTGTCGACTTGTGAAATGTGAACAGCAGCCCCGGGCATTCGTCGACGACGAGATGATCGTCCACGCCATCGAAACGCACGGCGGGCGCGTCACCAATTCCCTTTGCCACGTAAACGGGTTGCCGTTTGGGATCGGCCTGAGCGGTATTCATACCGTTGCCCGATGAGTCTCCCCAGCCCGCGATCGGCGAACCATCATCTACCTCGGTCAGACTGTCTGCTCTAAGCCACATGACCAGACCATCCGGCGACGGCACTGGATCAGTCTGCGGCAGAATCGTGACGGAGACCTGCGCATGGCTTTCCGCTTCATCGTCGTCCTTAACGGCAAGCACGACCGTGTGGTTGCCTGCCGGTAGGTCGAGTGTCGGTTCGACTCCGGTCGCAATCTGCTTCCCATGCAAAAGCCAGCGGAAGCTGACAGACCGGCTGTCGTTATCAATGCTGCCGGTCCCATTGAGCGTGACGCGGTGCGTTCCGTTTCCGTCGGTGTCTCGAACGGTCAAGTCGTCACCGGCATCGGCAACAGGCGGTTGGTTGGTCGCCAGAATTGCGGAGCCGACGGTATCTCGACTCGATTGAAACCCAGGTCCGCCACCGGCGACGTATCCGCCACTGGCCCCACTGCTACCGCTCACCCAGAACGAGTACAGCCGGCCCTTCGTCAAGTAGAATCGAAATCGAACCGGTTGGTTGGCGAGTGCCGACAGGTCTTCACCACCGCGCCACGTCACGGTCTCCAGCGTTTCGTTTGAGCGAACCGGAATACAGTTTTCCTTTGTGAATGGCGAGATGACCTGTCCACTGGCATCGAGAACTTCTACTCGCAATTCACCCTGTCGCGCATCCGCATTCACAAACAACCGTGATCCAGTGAACTGCACTTTCCGAGTCGTCAACGTTTTGGGCTCGTTGGAATTCGCGTCCGCGTCCATCGAGGCAAACCCGTCGCGGCGAAGGATTGCCAGTCCGGTTGAACAGCCAGCGTACGCCGCGTTCAGGACGGCAGTATTCTGCTCGACAAACTTCGGAGCGCCTCGACGCCCCGACACGTAGAAGTAGAGATAATCGCCCACGACAAGAAAGCTGTTGCCCGCCGATTGCACGTTGCCCCAGTTCCAGTCGCCACGTCGTTCCGAGATGCCGGCGAATGTGTCGTGAGTCGGCCGGTGCCAGTGGAATCCGTCACGCGAGTATCCAAGGCACACCTCCGCGCACTTCGGTCGTCCTGGAAACGCGTCGCGGCCCTCCGAGTCGTTCTCGTGAAAGTCACCTCGCAGGATGTTGAACATGCCCAGCACCAGACTCTCATAAGCCACACAGTCCAGATGATAGAGCTGCGGTGCCACGCCGATTTCGTGACGCACATGATCGAGTCCCCGGTCGGCCGTGACCCACAACTTTGCCTGGGCATCAAATCGACCTGGCTCTGATGGCGGCCACTGCACCGTTGCAGCGTCGTTGATGTCGGGCGTCTCCCAGTATTTCTTTGACCGACCCAGCCGAGCCGCCGATCGATCTCCCGTCCTCAGGCCAAAGACCCACCGCTTGCGGAACGGGTTGTAGAAGACAGTCGTCCGGTCACCGTGCGGACCGCTTAACCAGTGCGGATCGCTCCAGTGAACACCGTCCGCGGACGTCCGATATTCTGTCTTCCAGCCTTTGCCGATGTTCGTCAGGAAGTACTTGAAACGCTTCATTGGGTCCGGCTCGGCCAGATCCATCAGGAGCGAGTTCGACTCGGTCGCGCCGCGCCACAGGACGATGTTCGTACCGGGCCGGACATCGAGTTGCGGTTTGGTCCAGTGGATGCCGTCGTCCGACTCGGCCAGACACAGGTGCTCGATATAACCGCCCATGTACCACATACGGAACTTCTTCCGCTGCGGGTCGTACCAGACGCCGCCACTGTAGGGGCACGCCGTCGGCAGGCCGCCCGTGCCTTTGCTCATCTCCCACGGCTTATCGTATGTCAGCACAGGGTTCGCCGGGTGATAGACTGGCTTGTGAAACCGACGCGTCAGGTCGGTCTCTTCGATCAGGAAATCGTCCACGAACAACTGTCGTCCGACGTCGATCGGAATGACGTCCGGCGGCTGTTTGAGATACGGTGGCTGCGGCAGTTGCGCCGGAAGCTGCTCGATTCGAGGAGGCCACTCGTCGGGCAGTTCGATTCCGTTGTAGAGTCGCTCACCGGAGAACGCCGCGACCGTCGTCAGGAGAACGACGGCGGGAACACTGATCTTGATGAGTAGCATGTCGAATTCCTTGTTTGATCCACGATCGCAAAATGATCAGTTGTGTGCTGAGTTGTGCGTTGGTACCCGTCTGACGACAAAGCCTGAATCTAATGCGTTGCCGCGTCCAACTTGACGAATTCCTCACAATACTCCGCCTGCGTTATATACTGCGATGGTACGAACTCACCTTGTCATGACCAGGATAGAAGCCGTGTATCAAAGCTCAGTCGTATTTGGTGTGATTCTCCTTTTCGTCGGAATACAAAACCGTTCACTACTGTCCGCCGAGGAAACTCAACCAACGCTGCTCGGTCGGCACGTTGAAGAGTTCTCGTTGAAGGACTATCGCGGGCGCACGCACACGCTGAGCGAGTATGCGGACAGCAATGTCGTCGTGCTCGCGTTTCTTGGGACCGAGTGTCCGCTCGCAAAGCTGTACAGCCCACGGCTGGCGGCGATTGATGAGGAGCTGCGATCGAAAGGCGTCACGATCCTCGGCGTCAATTCAAATCGACACGATTCTATCACCGAGGTCGCGGCACACGCTCGTGTGCACGGCATCGAGTTTCCCGTCCTGAAGGACCTGGGAAACCGTGTCGCTGATCAGATTGGCGTGAAACGCACGCCTGAGATTGTGGTGCTTGATCGCAAGCGAGTCGTGCGCTATCACGGACGCATCGATGATCAATACGGTGTGGGCTATATCCGCGATGTACCTCGGCAGCATTTTCTTAAGAATGCCATCAACGACCTGCTGGCCGGCCGAAAGGTCGCCCGGGCCGAAACCGAAGTGGTCGGGTGTTTCATCGGTCGCGTACGAAAACCGCAGGCGGATAGCGAAGTCACCTACTCAAACCAGATCGCGCGCATTCTGCAGAAGCACTGTGTCGAGTGTCACCGTGAAGGCGAGATCGCTCCGTTTTCGCTGACGAGCTACGACGACGTCGTTGGCTGGGGCGACACCATGGTCGAGGTCATTCGCGATCAGCGTATGCCACCATGGCATGCGAATCCTAAGCATGGAGAATTCACCAACGCGCGACTGATGGCCGACCAGGAAAAACAGCTCATCGGGCAGTGGGTAATCGCGGGGAGTCCGGAAGGCGATCCGCAACAGCTTCCCGAACCGCGACAGTACACCTCGGGCTGGCAGCTTCCGAAGGAACCGGACCTCGTCATCAACATGCGCGAGCAGCCGTTCGACGTTTCCGCCGAAGGGACTGTGCGATACCAGTATTTCCGGGTCGATCCGGGATTCACTGAGGACAAGTGGATCACATCAGCCGAAGCCCAGCCGGGGAATCGCGAGATTGTGCATCACATTCTGGTGCTCGTGCAGCCGCCGAAAGGTCGCGATCGCGGCTTCAGCGGGACGACCGGTCAGTTCCTGGCCGCTTACGTGCCCGGCCATCGAGCTCCCGTGTATCCCAAGGGGATGGCGAAGCTCATCCCCGCCGGATCGAAGCTCGTGTTTCAGTTGCACTACACGCCGATTGGTACGCCGCAGACAGACCTCAGCCAGCTTGGGCTGGTCTTCGCCAATCCCAACTCGATTGAGAAAATCGTGACGACGCAACAGGCGGTCGGACGGCGACTGGAGATTCCTCCGCATGCGGACAACTACCGCGTCGAATCGCGATCGACTCCGGCGCCGATCGATGTCGAAGTGCTGGCGTTCATGCCCCACATGCACTTGCGGGGCAAGTCGTTCCGCTACGAAGCCCGTTATCCGGACGGTCGCAACGAAATTCTGCTCGACGTCCCGCGATATGACTTCAACTGGCAGACTGCGTATCGAGCGGCCAAACCGATCGACATCCCCAAAGGCGGATACCTTCACTGTGTCGCCCACTTCGATAATTCGGAGGACAACCTGAGTAATCCCGATCCAACGAAGACAGTCCGTTGGGGTGATCAGACATGGAATGAGATGATGATTGGCTACTTCGATGTGGCTGTGCCCGTGTCGGTGTTCGGTATCCGCCCGGGTTCGTCAGTCAGTGAAACCAGTGAAACAGCTACCGCAGTAAAGGGGATCGCAATTGCTGCAATTCTGAAGTCGATTGTGGAGCTCGACCGCAAGGGCAACAGGAATGGCAAGTTGGAGAAGTCCGAAGTCCCGGCAAAGCACCTGCCACTCTTCAAGCTGCTGGATGCAGATAACGACGAGGTTTTGACCGGAGACGAGGCCCGTGAGTCGCTCCGCAAACGGCGAGAGCGAGCGAGTGGTCGTTGATTACCTGATCGATACATACAAATTTGGATTTATTCGGGCACTTCAGAGCATATGTAATGCTCGCCAGTCGAAGGCCCAGTTCGAATCTGCGGCAAGGCAACGTGTCGTCACAAGACTGCCTGTAACAATTCGCTGGGTTTGGCCGTAAAGGACTATGCGGGATCACATGTGGACGATCGCTGCAGGGCGCATCAAGCGGGTTTCCGGCAGCGTCGCTTTTTTCGGATTGTGATTCGACGCGGTCCTGCACGAGACAGTGCTTCTTGTGTTGAATCTGCCAGCTTTTCTCGTAGAAGCGCCGCTGGTACCCTCTGAAAAGCGTTCGGGCCGAAACTCAAGTGGCGCTCGGACGTTCCATTCCATGCCACGGTTGGCAATGCTGTCAGACGAGCCGCGAGAATGACTTGCCCCCGTTGGCGCACTGGTGTCGGTAGACTGCTCTAGCCTTATCGTTCATTCGAGCCGTAAGAGACTTTCATGTCCCATCGTTCCGCCGACTTGCGAGACCAGCAAAGCGCGTGGTCGGCCGATGTGTCTGACGACTCGATGGAATTCGAAGAGTTTGCCCCAGCGGCGAATGCACCAGTCGATGGTGGCGATGGATCGCTGGAATCCACAGAGGCAGACACACGCCCCGCTTGGCTTCGCGGTCGTGGGTCGACTGAGGAACTGGCGACGGGAAAATCGGCCGAACAGGAAGACGTCGATTCGGACGATGACAACATGGAGTTCAAGTCGCTCGATGAAAACAACGATGAGAGCGATGGCGCGCCAGCGACTCGACCGCGCTCGCGTCGAAGCCGCCGTCGAACCGAACCGCCCGTTCTACCAGGTGTTGCGACGGCTCCGTCGATCGAAGCCGCTGACGAAGAGGAGCAGAAGCTGCCGTGGCAGGCGATGTTGATGGGATGGCTGACCGATGGGACCGCGGGAAGTTTTGGAGCTTCCGTCGCCGTTCACACGATTATCGCGGTGGCTCTGGCAATCGTCGTGAAGGAATCGCTCGACAAGAACGAGTCGATTTCGATGACGCTGAGTGAAGCCGACACAATGCCGATTCACTTTGACGAGATTGAGGATATCTCGGTCGACCTGGCCGGTGGCAGCGAGGTTCAGGTTCCGCAATTCCAGGATGTACCACTGACGGTCGATTCTGCTCTCAACAGTGAAGTCGCATCGGAACTGATGAGTCTGGCTGGTTCCGGCGAGGGTGATGGTGGCGACGAAGGATTCGGCTTCAAGTTCAAGATGCCCGATGGTGGTAAGGCGGTGAGTGCTGGCAGCTTCAGTGCGTGGACTGTGCCAGAAGATCCGAAGCCGGGGCAGGATTACATGATCGTGATCCGCATTAAGACTCCCGAGCGATCGAGGACTTACCGGATCACCGATCTCTCCGGCGAGCTGGTCGGGACCGACGGGTACCGCCTGGGTATCCCGATCGACCGCAGTCATCCCGACAAGACGGTCACAGAGAAAGGCGGCCGGCTTGTGCCCGTTCGCTCGAGTGACAAATTGCGAGTCGTCAAAGGGCATGTGCAGATCATGGTCAAAGTCCCCGGTGCCCCGAGTCTCGTCCGGGACATGATCGAACTGCGATCAAAGATGCTCAAAGAAGAGCAGAAGCTTGAGATCGTATTCTGAGAACGCCGCGTCGCGCCTGAGTCTGAACGAGACCGGCGACCTTACCGAGGGCTCTGTGTCCGACGAAATCCCACTGATCGCCGTAACCGGTTTCGGACTGGAAGCGATCGTCGCCCGCGAACTGCGTGCACTTGGCTATGCGCAGCAGACTGTTGAAGACGGGCGCGTCCGTTTCGTGGGAGACGTCGATGCGATTGTCCGGTCGAACCTGTGGCTGCGAGTCGCTGACCGAGTCGTCGTCGAGATCGGATCCTTCGAGGCACACGACTTTGGTGAATTGTTCGACCGAACGCGTGATCTGCCGTGGGAAGACTGGATCCCAAAGAACGCTCAGTTTCCAGTCACTGGTCGATCAATCAAGTCGCAACTGCACAGCGTGCCCGATTGTCAGCGGATCGTGAAGAAGGCGATCGCTGAACGATTGAAGCCGATCCACGGCAATGTGTGGCTGGAAGAAACTGGGCCGCTGTATTCCGTCGAAGTGGCGCTCCGCAAGGATCGTGCAACGCTGACGATCGATGCGTCCGGCGCCGGCCTGCATAAACGGGGATACCGGAAGCTCACAGCCAAAGCTCCGCTACGCGAAACACTGTCTGCGGCTCTTGTGCTGTTAAGCGTCTGGAACCCGCAGCGCTCTTTTGTTGATCCACTGTGCGGCAGTGGCACGATCCCCATCGAAGCCGCTTTGATCGCAACCAATCGGGCACCCGGAATGAACCGACGGTTCGCCTGCAGCGAGTGGCCGCAGATCTCACCGTCGATCTGGACGCAGGCGTTCGCCGAAGCACGGGACCTCATCGTGCCCGGCCCCGAGCAGCCTTTGATTGGAACGGACGTCGATGGTGAAGTGCTGAGCACAGCGCGATATCACGCGAGTCAGGCCGGCGTCGCCGACTGTGTCCATTTTCAGAAGCGCCCGTTCGCCGAATTCAGCTCGAAACATAAATACGGGTGCGTGGTCACGAATCCGCCGTACGGTGAGCGGATGGGTGAACTGGAAGAGGTTGAGCGGCTTTACCGCGACATGGGCCGGCGACTCGGTTCACACGAAACCTGGTCGGCATTCGTCCTGACCTCGCACCAGCAGTTCGAGCGGTTGTTCGGACGCAAAGCGACGCGTCGCCGCAAGCTCTACAACGCGCGACTGGCCTGCAACTACTATCAGTTCCTCGGACCAAGACCGCCTCGGACCGAAACGTCCGCAGAATTGCAGAGATAACCTGGCAGGCCTAAGCAAACTTGGGGTGGCCTTCGGCCACAGCCAACTCGTTCCAACGCTCTGCGTTGGAACACCACCTCGGACGCTCCGCGTCCCCGGTCCTGATGCACGGGACGCAGAGCGTCCTGCGATGCGTTCCAACGCGGAGCGTTGGAACGAGAGGAAAAGGCCGACTGCCGGAACGGCGCTGCGTTTGTTCCGTCCTACGCGTCAGGATCGTGTGATCGTCTCGTGCAGGTTGAGAATGATCCGAGCGACTGACGTCCATGCCGCCAGTTCGGCGACGTTCACGTCGGCAGGCATTGGGTTCGTACCGACGCTCAGAAACTGACGCGCCGCGTCTTCGTCTGACTGATACCACGTCAGGTGCTTCTCGAACACGCTTCTGATGATGGCTGCTTCTCGGTCCGTTGCCGATCGCGACAGGGCACGGCGGAACGCCCAGTTGATGCGCGCGTCGGGAGTGGCTCCGCCTTCTTTCAGAATCCGTCCACCGAACGAACGAGCCGCTTCGACATAAGTCGGGTCGTTCAACAACACGAGTGCCTGCTGCGGGATGTTCGAACGCGGACGTTCGACTGTGCACTCTTCGCGACTCGGCGCATCGAAGGCCACCATGCTCGGGTGCAGGAACATTCGCTGCCACCACGTGTAGAGACTGCGGCGGTACAAGTCCTCGCCTTTGTCGCCCGGCCATGTCCGCCGCGGGAAGTTCATGTGTCGCCAGTAACCGGCCGGCTGATACGGATACACGCTACGGCCACCGATCTTGGTGACGAGCAGTCCGCTGACCGCCAACGCATTGTCGCGAACAAACTCGGCATCCAGACGGAAACGCGACTGTCGGGCGTAAAGCTGGTTGTAAGGATCGCGCTGGTTCA
Organism: Planctomycetota bacterium; assembly: GCA_963579025.1. Lineage (GTDB taxonomy): Bacteria > Planctomycetota > Planctomycetia > Planctomycetales > Planctomycetaceae > CAUZFZ01. Next base: position 19,670 of record CAUZFZ010000155.1, read on the forward strand.
AGTCCCCGGGAACCAGTGAGCTTTGCCGATACGTGCCCGATGTGACCAGCAGACGAATCATGTGCTTGACGTCCCAGCCGCTGTCGACAAATTCAATCGCCATCCAATCCAGCAGTTCGGGGTGAGTCGGGACCGTGCCCTGACGACCGAGATCATCCAGTGGCGTGGCCAGTCCGTGTCCGAAGAACAGCTTCCACGCCCGGTTTGCGAATGTGCGTGCCGTCAGCGGATTGCTCGAATCGACGACCCACTTCGCCAGGTCCAGACGATTCGCTCGTTTCTCACCTGTCTCCAGTGAGCCCAGGAATGCCGGGATCGCTGGCTGCACGACTTCACCTGATTCGTCCAGCCAGTTACCGCGCGGCAGTACTCGGACCATGCGCGGAGTCCCGACTTTCGTCATCATCGTTCGCGGCAGTGTGTCGTTGATCTGCTTCTTGTCCGCCTGCAGTTTCACGATCTGATCACGCGTCGGCTTGAGCGATGGAGCGATCGTTCGGAAGTAGGCTTCGAGTGACTTTTGTTGCGGGCCGGTTCGCTTCTCGGCCTTGACGATGGCCGCGATGTTTGGCGGCAGACCGAGTTTCGCTGCATTGAAATGGAAACCGTAACCACCGGTGCCGTTACTGATTTTCATCAGCAGTTGATTCTCACCCGCCTTCAGTTCAGCAGAAACTTTGTCCTGACCGGGAACCACACCGCGAAGCACCTTGTTCTCGTGAATCTTCGAGCCATTGAGCCACACGGTGATGCTGTCGTCGCTACCCAGTGCAAGCTCAACTTTTGCCGCATCGGCCACCATCACCGTGCGATAGAGATACGTCGCCGAGTTGTCGCCGCTCAGCGTGAACGGCTTTCCGTCTACGATCTTCGGTTCTTTCCGCCATTTCAGTTTGCCGGCGGCCTTTCCGAGGTCGACGGATTCCGTCTCCGCAATGAACGCCTTCGCATGTGCTTCGTCGAAGCTGGCAGCTTTGAAGGGACCAATGATGTGCCACGGCCCGAATGTTGGAGTCGAAGCGGCAGACTCGCTCGTTTTCGCGACCCAGGCATTCAACTCTGCCGTCAGTTCGGGCGTTTGTGAATTGCTCTTCTGAGTCAGTTCGGCGAGTGATGCGTCGATCGCGGCAATCTTCTCCCGCGCTTCATCTGTCATCACGGGAAAGTTGGCTGGATTGCCGACTGCCCGCTGCTGAATGTCGGCGAAGAACGCCGCGAAGCTGTAGAAGTCCTGCTGCGTGAATGGGTCGTACTTGTGGTTGTGACACTCGGCGCACCCCATGGTCGAACCAAGGAAAATCTGCGACGTATTACGCACGCGATCGGCTGCGTATTTCGCGATGTATTCCTTCGCCTGAGCCCCGCCCTCACTGGTCGTCTGCAGCAGCATGTTGAATCCCGACGCAACCTGCTGCTCGATTCCCGCTTCAGGCATTAGATCGCCAGCCAACTGCTCGGTCACAAATTGATCGTACGGCTTGTTCGTGTTGAACGCGCGGATGACATAGTCGCGATACGGAGCGATCTTGCGGGCTTCATCCGAGTGATATCCGTTGCTGTCCGCGAAGCGAACGACATCAAGCCAGTAGATCGCCAGCCGCTCACCGAAGTGTTGCGAGCTCAACAGCCGATCAACCAGCTTCTCGTACTTCCGAGGATCGGAACTCTTTACGTACTCGGCGACAACTTCGGGTGTGGGCGGCAGTCCGATCAGGTCGAAGTGGACGCGTCGTAGCAGCGTGACATCATCCGCGACCTGCGACGGCGCAAGCCCCTCGTCCTTGAGACGAGCGAGAATGAACCGGTCGATGTCGTTGTGCACGAAGCCCTCGTGACTGACGCCAGGCGGTTCGAATTTCTGCGGCGGAACGTACGCCCAGTGAGTCGCCCATTTCGCACCCTGTTCGATCCAGCGGCGGATCAGATCCTTGTCACGTTCGGTCAGTCGTTTACGAAAATCGCGAGGCGGCATCTGGTCGTCATCGGTCGCAGTAATCCGCCGATAAAGCTCACTCTTAGCCGGATTACCACGCACGATCACCGGCTTCTCACGCTCAGAAGAAAACACCGAGCCTTCCTGATCGAACCGAAGTTCGGCCTCAAGAACCTTCTCATCCGGGCCATGACAGGCAAAACAACGGTCTGCCAGTATCGGCCGAATGTCTCGATTGAAATCGACTTTATCGTCTGCTCCCGTCGCAGGCACTGCGATGCCGAAGGTGATTATGCCCAGACAACTCAGCTTTATAACTTGGCGACTCATCGCGTCAGCTCCTTAGGTCTCGCGCATGCCTCGGAATAATCGTGGCAGAACACTGATTGTGTCTCAAATCGCGTTTTGATTCATCCGTTGCGAGTTTGAGGTGCGGTAATGCGCTACTCACCCGATTTCGCCTCGGGAATCAGACCGTGTTCGCGCAACAGAATCTCCAGATATCCGTGTCCGCCGGGGTCTGTCTTCCACCGCTGATGCAACTGACGCAGATGATCCTGTCGCCAGAAGGGCTCTGCCCCATCGAGGCCCAAACGGAGCGCAGGTAAACCCCGCTCCTTCAGTCGGGCGACGCAGGTGAGCGCCGGCGGCTGTGAATAGCACCAGCGTCCACCACATTCATGAGCAATCGTTCTTCCCACGATACTGCGAGCCAATTCATGGTCTGGTTCCAGAGTCAGCACAGCCCGGGCAGCGGCCTCATGCACGGACGCGTCGCGGTCGGAGAGAAGCTGCTGCAGGCGAGGCAGTGACTTGCGTGATCCGTCTCCGAAATAGACGAGCGCGTCGGCCGCTCCGGCGCGAAGCTCCGGATACGGTTCGTCCAGCAGAGCGGCAACTTCGGGAAGAATGTCCGGCAGGTGAGGTACCAATTGAGCGATCAGCTTCAGTCCGGGCAGACGTGTGGGTTCAGCGCGAAATGTACGAAGGACATCGGCCTGAATGCCCGGATCTTCGGGTGCCAGCCAGATCAGACGTTCGAGGATTCCAATACGCCGATGCGGCCACATCGCAGAAGGTGACCAGCCTTCCGATTTTTCCAGACTGGTCAGCTCCTGTCGCAACCGATTGACCGCGGGAGAAACGTCTCCACCCAACTCCTCCAGAATTGTGATGGCGTCATCACGAACACGCGAATCGGGGTCGTCCAGCTGCGTCACAGCCAGTTGATGCGATTCGTCTGTGTGATTGGGGAAGTACGCCAGAGACTGCAGACCGATTGAACGGACGCGTGCGTCAGAATCGTTGAACATTCCGATGACGGCGTTCCATTCGGTCTTCCTGTTTTTCGAACTCAATGAATTAAAGACTCGTTGGGCAGCCCAGAGGCGAACGTCTGGAGATATGTCGTCGGCCGCCGACATCAGAACGTCTTCAGAAAGCGGTTTTCGAATGGGGACACCGACGCGGGCACTCACCAACCGAGCCCGCCATTTTCCAGCCAACGCGGACGACTCCGAATTCGCGTCGGTTGAGCGGCGAATAACGCGAAACTCACGATCGAATAGGTCAACGATCAACTCGCGGGCAGCCGGGTCGTCGTCGACAGCGTTCCTGATTTCACTTAAGGCCATCATTCGGAATGGCAGCGGAATATCCGAGGAAACAGCCTCGGCAAAGATCGACAACAACCGCCGGCGCAGCTTCTTACCAGAGTTGCCGCGCCGCCACTCGGCCTCGTTTGACAGACCACGTGCAATCCCGATGCGAACCACCAGCGGTACTTGTTCGTCAAACGCTTTGTCGATGAGGAACTGCTGTAATTCATCGTCATCGACATTGTTATCGGACACGCGGTCGGACTGGCTGAACACACCCGCCATCTCGATCCGACGGCGCAGGGGAGTTTCCGGATCGAGCAGCAGTCGCACGAAGCTGGCCGCGCGTCCTTCAATCGCGTGCCCCAGACGCTGCCAGACGTTGATCCGGTGTTTCCAACCCGAATCAATCTGGACGAGCGCGTCCAACACGGTTTCGACGTCATCCTCTGGTTCCTTCAGGCTGATCGTCTCAAAAGCCTGCACGGCCGAGTCCTGGACTTCACTGTCGGGGAATGACCACTGCCGCACGACTTCGTTCAGTACTCGCGGAATGTCTCTGTCTCCATTCTGAACGTAACGCAGACATGCAATCCGGACTTGGGCATCAGAGTCACACACCAGAAACTGCCAGACGCGAGGCCGAACGTCGGTGGCAGGATTCACCGCGAGTAGTTCCGGTAGGCTTCGTCGTGTGAGTCGGTTGGCGGTTCTGGTCAGGCCGAAACCGCAGTCAGCGTTCAACTGAATAAGCGCGGCGATCGCAGCGGCGGCGACAGGCGTATCCTCGTGCGCGGCCGTCACCAGCGCAGCGACGACTTCAGGACGACCACTTCCGATGTATCCGAGTACTCCGGCACACGCCGATTGCATCTCCGGTGGGTCGACCTGGAGCAGCCCGATGATCCGGTCTATCACAGACGTCAGGTCTGGCGTCTGCTTCTTAAGTATCACGGCAAGCCGGAATTCAGATTTCAGAACATTAAGCGCCGCGAGCCGGACATGGGATTCCGGATCATCCAGCGCGCGAATCGCGAACGGTGCATCTGGTCGGTGAAAACTGCGGCTGGCCCACAACGCGCGACGGCGAATTTCCGGATGCGGATGACTCAGTGCGGCCGTGATCTCTTTGGACTGCTGGCTTCCGCCGAACTGCAGCAGGCGGAGCAACTCCGGTTCCGGCGGAACAGACTCAGGCACCGACAATTGAGTGCAGGTCGCAGCGGATATGACCAGTGATAAGAATGACATGCCAGCCTCCCACACATTGACGACGCGTAACCGGGTGGGTCCTTCCGGCAGTGGTGTGACTCAGTGTTCCGGTGTCGGGCTACCGGGCAGTCGCCGAAGGCGATCGGCTCAAGAAAACAGAGACGGCATGAGACAACCTCAGAACGATTACGCCAGCAGTTCGGCGATTGGCTCGGCGCGTTCGACGTATGGGATTGGGCGACCGTCTTTCTTGATGAACTCAGCTCGCGGATGGATGCCGGTCAAATTCAGGATCGTGGCTGCGATTTCTTCCGGTGTCACCGGTCGGTCGGCCACGGCGGCTCCGTCTTTGTCGCTGGCTCCGATGACCTGACCACCCTGAATGCCGGCCCCGGCAAAGGCGATGCTGAAGGCCTGCGGCCAGTGGTCTCGGCCGGAGTCTTTGTTGATGCGCGGCGTGCGACCGTATTCGGTCATGTAGACCACCAGTGTCTCGTCGAGCATGCCGCGTTGTTCGAGGTCCGTGATCAGCCCGGAGATCGCGTTGTCCATGTGCGGCAGGCGGCTGCGGAGCTGCGGGAAAATGTTGCTGTGGTGATCCCACGAGTGGCGGCCGATCGTCACGTGG
>CAUZFZ010000156.1:0-24984 GCA_963579025.1 Planctomycetota bacterium
ACCCGCCCACAACAGCGACCGAAGGTCTCCCTGCGGTACGATATCTGTCACGAGGCAGACATCGCGTCGTCTCCGATGCGGTAGGCTTTGCTTACCACACGTTCTACTCTGGCAATTGGGGGGAGACCTGCGGTCAGCTCGGTGGGCCGGTCGGGAGACCGCCCCACAACCGTTCGCTCACACGTCGCAGACCTGTGCTGAGTGTCGCAGGGCCGCCGCTTTGTCCGTCCAGGTGGGGATAAATTCCTGCGCGACGAAGCCTTTGTAGCCCGTCTCGACGATCGTGCGCATCACGGCCGGGTAGTTGATCTCCTGAGTGTCATCCAATTCCGCCCGTCCGGGATTTCCGGCTGTGTGATAGTGGCCGATGACATCTTTGTACTGCCGGATGCGGCGGATCACGTCTCCGTTCATGATCTGAACGTGATAGACATCGAACAGCAGTTTCATGTTCGGCGAACCGACTTTGTTGATCAGCTCGACGCAGAAATCGACGTCGTCTCCGAAGTAGCCGGGATGACCTTTCATCGGATGCGAGTCGTCGCGCGAATTCAGATGTTCGAGCACCAGGTTGATTTTCTTCTGCTCGGCGTAACCGATCACCTGCTTCCAGCAATCGACGCAATTCTTCGCACCGGCATCGTGATCGATGCCCTTTTCACTCATCCCCGTGAACGTGATCACGCTGGGACAGCCGACTTCGACAGCCAGGTCGATGCGTTCCTTGAGCGTCTTGATGCAGTACTCGTGATTGTCGCGATTGACTGGTCCCTTCTTGAAACCGTGACTGCTCACCAGTGAGACCTTCAGTCCGAATTCACGAACGGCCGGATAGTCCTTTGCGGAGATACCTTCGATCCCGACAAGTCCGATATCGCGACAGTGCTTCGCGAGTTCGAGCGCGGGCATCGGCTTGAAACACCAACCCATGACGGATTGTCGGATGCGCCCTTTAGTGATCTGGAATTCCGGATCTCCCTTGTCGTGGGGAAGCTGGGCATGAGTCGACGCCGTCGCTGTCAGCATTCCGGTGGCAGTCAAAGCCAACATGTCACGTCGCGTGTGTCGCATAATTTCTGCCTTGTACGGGTTGAGCTTTAAGAGTCTGTGCTTCTGGGATTCTGTTCAATGTAGCTGCGTTCGCCAGATCGCGGACCGGACGCTCCAAATCTCCGCGTTCTGGCGAACGCAGCTACGAAGATTCTTAACTCTGTTCGGCGCGAGCCTCACACGTTTTGGCAAAACCGTCGCAGCAGGTTCGTGTAAACCTGTTGGCCTTTGTTGAGCTGATCGAGGCTGATCCATTCGTCGCTCTTATGGGCCTGTGCGATGTCGCCCGGACCAAGGACGATCAATTCTTGAACGTCCGTGAAATTGCTGGCTTCGGATCCGTAGGCCACTGTGCGCGGTGTGCTGTCTGTCAGCTCGGCACACACGCGGGCGAAGTTCGATTGGGGATCACGGCGGAACGCGGGGTGCAGAGTCTCGACTTTGAATTCCAGACCCAGTTGCTCTGCACAGGACCGGCCACGCGAGAGGATGTATTCCACATCGGTGCCCGGCATGGGGCGGAAGCCGATTGTGCAGATGCTTTGCGGTGGAGTGATGTTCGTCGCGTAGGTGTTGTCGTTGATGCCCAGATTCAGGCAGATCGTGGGCGGGTCGAATTCGTCATCCATCCAGGCGGAGTCCGTTTCCGTCTCGTCCCGAATCGCTTTCATTTCTGCCAGGAACGGGATCATGGCCAGGTTCGCGTTGAGTCCTTCACGCGTGCTGGAATGAGCAGCCCGTCCGCGGCTGGTCACTGTTATTCGGCAGCCGCCTTTGTGTGCGTAGACAACATTTAGACCGGTGGCTTCGCCGACGATCGCACAGGCGTTGCCTGTCACCAGCTCCTGATAGAGCTGGGATCGTTCGGCAATCTCGATCGCACCACGGTGATTGACCTCTTCGTCCGACGAGCACGAAATGTAGAGCGGATGCTGAAACGTCGCGTGTTGCAACGAGTCCAGGGCGGCCAGCATGCAGGCGATCGAACCCTTCATGTCCGTGCTGCCACGGCCGTACAAACGATCGTCTCGAACGACTGGCTCGAAAGGACCATGCTCGGGAATCGACCAGTCGTCGGTGGTGACCACATCGGTGTGGCCGGAATAGAACAGTCCGCCCTTCCCGGCTCCCTTTCGGGCAACGACGTTCGATTTTTGAACGCCGTCAGAATCGACGTATTCGATTCGCTCCGTTTCGCACCCGAGCCGGATCAGCACTTCCTCGACATGGTCGCTGACTTCCTGATTCGACCGGTACCACGTCGAATCGAATGGAATCAGCTCTTTGGCGTAGTCGAGTGCGTTCATCAGGGTGATTCACGGTTGTTGTGTCGCGTAATAAATCTGCGAGGAAGAATGACGTGACCGGAAGTGTCCGACAACTGCGTGGTAAAACTCGATGTCGAAGGACGGCTATTCAAGCTCCACGACACAGCGGTAACGCTTGCAGTCAGAGTCGTTCCCTGGTTCACTGGGGTCGGGAGTTACTGAGTGGCCGACGAGTTGCCACTTAGGACCCTGTCCAGGAACGATACCGTGAAGCTGTAGGCGGATTTCCTCGAAATCCGCACGCGGCAGGTCCCGATTTCGGAGAAATCGGGCTACGGCTCAGCTCGTCATCATTGAACATGGGGGACACGCGAATTGTATTGGCTGATCGCACTCGCCGTTCTGGTTGGAATCGCGTTAATCGTCGAACTGGCGACCGTTCGGTCTGTGATGCGCATGTTCGAACACGCGCCGCCGTTAAACGCGCGTGAGCATGCTCTCGACCCGCGTGCCGAACGGGTGCTGATTGAAACTGGCGACAATCTGACTCTGCATGGCAGCCTGTATGTTCCCGCTGACCGACCATCGCGGGGCCTGATCCTGTTCTGCCACGAACTGGGTGGCGATCACTGGTCGGCTCTGGCCTATGCGGGCGGCCTGTATCGGGCCGGATTCGCGATTCTGGCGTTCGACTTCCGCGGTCACGGACAAAGCGATCGCATGTTCGGCTACGAGCCACTGCACTGGCTGACCTATTTCGAACTGGAAGATGTGCGGGCGGCGATCCGCTTTGTTCAGGGACGCGACGATTTGAATCGTCTGCCGCTTGGGTTGTTCGGCGTCAGTCGCGGTGGCGGAGCAGCGCTGGCAGCGGCGGCGGAAAACGACACCGTCATGTGTGTCGCGGCCGATGGCGCCTACTCGGCTCGCACGATGATGACCCTGTACGCGAGACGCTGGTTGACGCTGTTTGTCCCCCCCTGGCTCGCCAGAAGTCTTCCGGACATTTGCGTCCAGGTCTCATTGGCAGGCGCTCGACGGCTGAGTGAGTATCGGCGTGGTTGTCGCTATGTTCGACTCGAACGTTTCCTGCCGAGGTTACGAAATCGACACGTGCTGCTGGTTTCCGGACAGCGCGACAATTATGTCCTGCCGGAGATTGCCGAAACGCTACACACGGCAATTGATTCGCAGTCGACCGATTTATGGATCGTGCCAGGTGCACGACACAATCAGGGAAGAGAAACCGATGCGGCATCGTACGACGCGCGACTGATTGAGTTCTTCTCACAACTCTCGGACGACGAAGGTCCCAAACAGCCAGTTCGTGAGGACGCAGTGATCACGCCTGTCCGCACACAGCACAACCAGGATTCCGAGTAATCCTGCGTCTGGCGAAGCTCATGTCTCGCAGATCAAACGTAAGCAGCGATCCGGCGAGTGGTTCTCCGAAGCCGGAGAGGACTTTGATTGCCTCCATCGCGGCCATGCAGCCCACTGTTCCCGAAACAGCTCCGAACACGGGGAACTCGCGACGCCATTCCGGCGGCTGGTCCGGGTACAGACATGCGAGACACGGAGTCTGCCCGGGGATAATGGTCGTGAGCTGAGCTTCCAGATCGTACATCGCACACTCGACGAGTGGCTTGTTCTGAACGACGGCCTGACGATTCATGGCGAATCGTTCGGGGAACAGCGGAGCACAGTCGATGACAAGATCGACCTGCTCGATGAGTGCGGCGGCGTTGTCCTCGGACACGTTTTCTTCAACGGCGACCACTTCGAGTCGTGGATTGAGTTCTTTGAGACGCCGTTCGGCCGATTCGACGCGTGGTTTCCCGAGCCAGTCGTGAGTCATCAGCAGTTGTCGGTTCAGGTCGCTCGGTTTGACGTTTCCCGCGTGCGCGAGCACCAGCTTGCCGACCCCGGCCGCCGCCAGTTCATAAGCGACGACGCTACCGAGGCCTCCGACTCGCGACACCAGAATGGACGAGCCTTTCAGCTTCTCCTGTCCGGCTTCCTGGAAGTCATCAACCCAGATCTGCCATTCGTAGACAGCTCGTTCTTCGTCGGTCAGCGGCTGTCGTTCGGGCATCTCGGTTCTCGCGTTGCGTCGCTGCAAATCAAATGAAGCGAACGGAATTCAATCAGCCGCCGGAGATCGGTGAGAGGAATGTCACGACGTCACCGTCAGCCAGCGGCGTTGAATCATCGAGACGCATCTGCTCGTCGCGAACGAAAACCAGCAGCGTTGGCTGCGGGACGCCCTCGCCGGTGACCAGCATGCGTTGCAGAGCCTCGCTGCGGTCGGCGGCGATCTGCGTGATGAGCTGCGTCAGCGTCGCCCCGTCGGAGATGTCGAGCGTCTCACGGGCCAATCCCGCGGCGCGCTTGATTTGAGCGGTATATTCGACGGTCACCTGCATCGGTGAATGTCCCTCGATTCCTTAGTCTCGCTGCTTTGAAAACTACGCGACGCGGAACTCGTTGATGATGTCCTGATCGAGTTCGATGCCCAGACCCGGACCATCGGGAACAGGAACGCGACCGTCAACCAGTGGCGGCAGATTCTTCACCAGCTTCCGCATCAGGGGCGATGGCCGCAGGCAATACTCGACAAGGTCACCGTTGGGGACCGACGCCATCCAGTGCAGTGACGCCGTCAGGTTGATGCCGGTACTGAAACAGTGAGGCACTGGTCGGCGGTCGTGCGTCCTGCACATGTCCGAGACCTTACGGCAGACAGTCAGGCCACCGCAGAACGCGACGTCTGGCTGAACAACATGCAGGCCGCGCTCAATCAGGTCCTCGAAGTCCCAGTGCGTGACGTCACCTTCGCCTGCCGCGATCGGCACGGGCGAGCTGGCACATAGCTCGGCGTAGCCCTTGCGGTCATCCTGAGAGAGCGGTTCTTCCAGCCAGCCGATGTTTAATGGAGCGAACAATTCGGCCCGCTGTTTGGCGGTCTCGATATCCCAGGCGTGTCCCGCATCGACCATCAGGTCGCGTTCATCCCCCAGAATTTGACGGGCCGCCTGAATGTGAGCGACGTCTGTGTCGGGATCCTGACCGAACGGTCCCCAGCCAAACTTGGCGGCCGTCAGACCAAGCTCGACAAATTCACGGGCCAGTGCCGCCGTGGCATCCGGCGTGTCGCCGAACAGCACGCTGGCATAGGCACGAACAGTCGACCGAAGGGTTCCTCCGAGCAATTCAGAGACCGGCTTGCCCTCGATTTTTCCCTTGAGATCCCACAGAGCGATGTCCGCCCCGCTGATCGCATGAATCGCCGCGCCTCGGCGGCCATAGCGGTTCGTCTCGTAGTACATCTTCTGCCACAGCCGTTCCGGATCGGACGGGTCTTCGCCGAGCAGAATCGATGTCAAACCGTGCCTTCGCGCGGCGGATCGCGGAGCCTCGAAGCACGCCTTACAGACATACGACTGGCTGGTAACTTCGCCGATGCCCGTCAGTCCTTCGTCCGTGTGGATCAGGACGACAAGGACATCGAGCGTTCCGTCGGGAATTGCTTCGACGACCGGCACGCGGAGATGGATCGGCTCGACTGCTGAGATCTTCATGGACGTCCCTTTAAGTACCTGTCGCGAAGAGCCTCGCTCCGTTCGGCGCAGGTCTCCGACCTCGCCGTTCTGATGACCGAAGGTCTCCATGCCGATTGTTGCCGCGTCGAATCTCTCGGGGAGACCTGCGGTCGAATGTCGGCGGGGTCAGGAGACCCGCGCCGAACAGTGAGAATGCCCGCGTTCGTTGCCTACCGATGCGTTGCCGCCACCATGGTCGCCGCGTACTCGCCGATGCTCGCCACGGCCTCTTCGACAGTTGCCTCTCCACGACTGATCGCTTCAACCTGACGAACGATCGCCGATCCGACAATCACACCGTCGGCAACGTCGCGCAGGACGTCAACCTGTTCCGGATGACTGATGCCAAATCCAACGGCGAGTGGCAGATCCGTCTGACTCCGCAGCCATGACAACTGGCCGGTGAGTTCCGGCGGTAGTTCGTCGCGAACGCCCGTCGTCCCGGCGACCGAGATGCAGTAAACGAACCCACTGGCCGCGGCGAGAATCTTCTTCGCCCGCTCGTTCGGAGTCGTGGGCGAAATCAGTTGAATCAGATCGACGCCCTGCCCCTGCACAATAGCAGCGACGTCAGCGGCTTCGTCCGCCGGGAGGTCCGGAATGATGAATCCCGAAAATCCGGCTTCGACGGCTCGGCTGACAAACGACTTGACACCGCGTCGGAACAACAGAGCGTACGAAGCCATCGCGACGAGCGGCGGAAGCTCGTCCGTCGGCAGCGAATCGACGCCGTTGAAGATGTCATCAATCTGCAGCCGGTTTTCGAGTGCCCGCGTGTAGGAAGCCTGAATCACAGGCCCGTCCGCGATCGGATCGCTGTACGGAAACCCGACCTCGATCAGGTCCACACCACGACCGCCGAGTTCGCGGATCAGCGCGCGGGTGCAGTCCATGTTCGGATCACCGGCGGTCACAAAGGGCATGAAGGCCAGATGGCCAGACTGTTTCAAGGCGGCGAATGCGGCCGCAATGGGGGTCATGATCGTTTTCGTCTCGTTGAGTCGGGAGTGCCTGCCGACGGCCGTTCGTTGGTCTTAATCCGAGCCGGGAATCGCTTGCGAATCGAACACACCGTCTGGCGCGACCATTCATTTCACGGAGGGCACTCTACTCTAATAGACCTCGTCATGGGTTCCGACCGCAACGAGCAGAATCGCTTTCTGTCCCTCGTGGTCAACAAACTTGAACAGGATTCGAAGATCGTAACCGGCGCTGCACGACCAGAATCCGTCCAGACTGCCCTTCAGTTTGTGTGTCTTGAGTTGCGCCGAAAACTAATCATCGGTGAGCAACTGCAGGGTGGACTGAAGCGAGTCTGCGGCGACCTGGTTTTTCTTCGAAAGCCGCCGAAACGCCCGAAGGAACGTCTTCGAGAAAAGCAGGGAGCGTCTCACGACAGCAGCTCTTTCATGATTTCTTCTGGTGTCGCTACCCGCGTTTCGCCACGGGCATGTTCACGGCAGGCCTCTTCAGCGTCCGCCAGAATCTGCTGACGCCCCCGCTCGGAGATTCGTCGCCTGAGGATGTTGAGCAGTGTTTCCTGTTCATCCAAAGTCAATTCATCGGCGGCATCAACGATTTCTGCAAACGTCGTGGGCTGAACCATGTGATTCCCCTATTAGGTTCTAAGACCGATCCATGTTACCCGATTTCCTGACCGAGCAGACGCGCAACTTCGTAGACGTCCTTGTCTCCGCGGCCAGAGAGACACACGACGATGATGTCGTCCGTTGATCGGTCGCCCGCCGTCTTCAGAACTCGAGCAATGGCGTGCGAGCTTTCGATGGCGGGCAGGATGCCTTCCAGCTTCGCCATCGTCTGCAAAGCGTTCAGAGCTTCGTCGTCGGTCACGCTGACGTAACTGACTCGGCCGGTGTCTTTCCAATAGCTGTGCTCGGGGCCAACTCCGGGATAGTCCAGTCCGGCAGAGATCGAGTGCACGTCCAGGGTCTGGCCATCGTCGTCCTGCAGGACATAGCTGTAGCTGCCATGCAGGACTCCCTTGTTGCCGTAGGTCAGCGTGCTGGCGTGTTCGCCCGGCTCCGGGCCGCGTCCGCCGGCTTCCACACCGGTGAGTGCCACGGAAGTGTCGTCGACGAATGGGTAGAACATGCCGGCCGAGTTCGAGCCGCCGCCGACACAGGCAATGACTTCGTCCGGGAGTCGGCCGGTGGCGTCGAGACATTGCTGTCGGGCCTCGCGGCCGATGATCGACTGAAAGTCTCGAACCATCACTGGAAACGGGTGCGGTCCGACCACCGAGCCGATGATGTAGTGCGTGTGATCAACGCTCGACATCCAGTCCCGCATGGCTTCGTTGATGGCGTCGCGGAGTGTGCGCGAGCCGCTCGAAACCCCTCGGACTTCGGCGCCCATCATGCGCATGTTGAAGACGTTCAGCTTCTGACGGCGAATGTCCTCTTCGCCCATGTAGACGACGCAGTCGAGGCCGAAGCGGGCACAGGCAACCGCAGTGGCGACTCCGTGCTGACCGGCTCCGGTTTCCGCGATTACGCGCGGCTTGCCCATCCGGCGTGTGAGCAGGACCTGGCCCATCGTGTTGTTGATCTTGTGGGCACCGGTGTGGTTCAGGTCTTCGCGTTTCAGGTAGATGCGTGCTCCGCCGCAATGCTCTGTCAGTCGTTCGGCGAAGTACAGCGGATTTGGCCGGCCAACAAACGTCGACAGCAATTGATCGAGTTCGTTCTGAAACGCCGGATCCTGCTGGGCCTTTTCGTATTCGACCGTCAGTTCCTCAAGGGCGTTCATCAGAGTTTCGGGGACAAAACGACGCCCGAACTCGCCGAACCGGCCTGATTGATCGGGAACCTGGCTCGTCGCGCTGGCAGTGTCTGTGCTCATGATGACCGGTGGGTTGTGAAAAGTCGGCGGAGTGGGCAGTTCCGGCTGAACCGGATCGTCAGGAAGCGCCGAAAAGATGAGGATCCAGGGAGCGGTGTTTTCTGTGACGCCGAAATACTGGTGTGGGTTCAGGGATGTCGACACCCCATTGCGACGCCCGCTTAAGTTACAGAAACCCGCTATAGAATTCGATTGAGGTCGAAGAACGACACCCTCAACGCCAATTTGTCGGGTGTCCGGTGATGTGTTAGAAACCCGCCCTTTTGCTCACCGAGAGGGCAGGGAGGAACTCTCATGCAACGCCCCATCCGTACTCGTGATCAGGATCGCTCGATCCTGCAACTGGCCGCACGCCGTGACGGCAGCTCCGGTCGGTTTCCGGCCATCCTGCTGTTCGGAATGCCCGGAATCGGTAAGGGCACGCAGGGAGGATTGCTGGGCAGTATGCAGGGCATGTTTCATGTCTCAACCGGCGATATCTTTCGCGGCCTTGATCCCGACAGCGAAAACGGCAAAGAAATCGCGCGCCGAATCGACAAGGGCGAGCTGGTTCCTGACGAGCTGACAATTCGCATCTGGCGAGACTGGATCGAGGACCAGATCGAAGCCGACCGCTACTGTCCCGCGCGCGACACGCTCATTATGGATGGCATCCCGCGCAGCGTTGAGCAGTGTCAGATTCTGGAGTCACACGTTGATGTGCTGGCGGTGCTGCATCTGGCGTGTCCGGATGACGAGCCGATTATCGAGCGACTGCGAAATCGAGCGATCACGGAAAGTCGGGCAGACGACGCGGATGAATGCATCGTCCGGAAGCGGCTGGAGATCTACCGCACAAAGACCGAGCCGGTACTTGAGCATCACGCAGACGAGATCGTGCATCTTGTGAATCCGCTCGGGACTCCGATGGAAATCAAGAAGCGGATTCTCGAGAGGATCATCCCGGCCGTCCGTGGCATCGAGCAGGCCGGCTGAACCCCGTTCGTAGTAATCGCACTTGTGCGGTTTTCGCAGCGTGTATACGGCCCGTTCCCTGACGACCTCGGCTGGTCGTTTTCCGCTCCAGACCACCGCCAAAGGCACGTTGGCGATCTCTCAGACGACTGCTACGATTCCGCGCTCTCGGCTGGAACTACACTTGAGACAACGGGTTGTGGCACGGATGAATCGCCCGCCGCCCGCCGAACGGAGTCGTGATGGGCAGCTCGCTCGAACAGAAAATCCAGGACAAGTCCGCAGTTGTGGGCATCATCGGTCTGGGCTATGTCGGCCTCCCGCTGATGACGGCTTTCGTAAACGCTGGTTTCCGCACGATTGGATTTGACGTCGACCAGACGAAGGTCGACATGCTGAAAGCCGGGCAGAGCTACATCAAGCACATCGACGCCGCGCGCATCACTGGCTTGATTGAAGCGGGCCAGTTTGAACCGACCGCCGATTCGTCGCGCATGGGCGAAGCTGATTGCCTGTTGATCTGCGTCCCGACTCCACTGAATGACAGCCGCGATCCGGACTTGAGCTACGTCGAGGGCACGACAGAGTCCATCACGAAGTGCCTGCGTCCCGGGCAGTTGGTGGTGCTCGAAAGTACGACGTATCCGACGACGACGCGGAACGTCATGCTGCCGATTCTTGAGAAGTCCGGTCTGACCTGCGGCGAAGACTTTTTCGTCGCCTACAGCCCCGAGCGGGAAGACCCGGGCAACCCGCAATTCTCGGCGTCGACAATCCCGAAGGTCGTCGGAGGCATCGACGAAACCAGCGGCCGACTGGCCGCTGCCCTCTACGGACACGCGATTATCGAAATCGTGTGTGTCCCGAATCCCGAGGTCGCTGAAGCCTGCAAGATTCTGGAAAACACCTACCGCGCCGTGAACATTGCTCTGGTCAATGAGTTGAAGATGCTCTTCGACCGGATGGGCATCGACGTGTGGGATGTGGTCGACGCGGCGAAGACGAAGCCATTCGGATTTCAGGCCTTCTACCCTGGGCCAGGTCTGGGCGGACACTGCATCCCGATCGACCCGTTCTATCTCACCTGGCTGGCTCGGCGTTACGGCCTGACCACGCGGTTCATCGAACTGGCCGGTGAAGTCAACCAGCGGATGCCCGAGTACGTCGTGACTCAGCTCATGGAGTTTCTGAACGAACAGGGCAAAGCGATGCGCGGCAGCAAAGTCTGTCTGCTGGGAGTCGCCTACAAAAAGGACGTCGATGATCCGCGTGAGAGTCCGTCGTTCGTCCTGATGGAACATCTTCTGTCACGGGGCGTCGAGCTGACTTACAACGATCCGCACGTACCGCGGCTTCCGAAGATGCGACATCATGACCTGCCGCAAATGGAAAGCAGCGAGCTGACGCCTGAATTCATGGCGGCTCAGGATTGCGTGCTGATCGCCACGGATCACTCGGCATACGATTACGCGTCGATTGTCGAGCACTCACAAATGGTGCTCGACACGCGCAACGCGACTAAGCACGTCGAGCAGGGACGCGAGAAGATTCGTAAGGCTTAAGTCACTTGTGAAGTGTGTTCGACTCCAGTCGAATGAAATTTGGGTGGGCGTTCGGCGTTCGCCCAGACGCCGCCTGTCAGCAGCACTCCGAGGCCACCGCATGTCCAACGACGAACTGCGCACCAGCAGTACGCTGCTGCTGAGACTCCGCGATCTCGACGACGAGGAAGCGTGGACTGAGTTTCTGGAACGTTACACGCCGCGCATCTTTCAGTGGTGCCGTCGCTACAACCTGCAGGAATCCGACGCGTCGGACGTCACCCAGGAAGTCCTCCGAAAACTCCTGCGAGCGATGCGGTCCTTCGAATACGACCCGTCACGAGGTAGCTTCCGCGGTTGGCTGAAAACGGTAACTAACAACGCTATCCGGGACTTCGTGGGTACGCTGAAGGGTCCGGCCCGCGGTTCGGGTGACACGGTTACGCTCCGCAACCTGGCCGCGATTCAGGACCCGGACGCTCTGAACGAACTGGCCCGCGCGATCGAAGCCGAGGCCGAACAGGAATTGCTACGGGAAGCCGAGAGCCGTGTGAAGCTCCGAGTGCAGCCGCATACCTGGCAGGCTTACGAGCTGACCGCGAAGCAGTCCAAAAAGCCGGCCGAAGCGGCTGAGGAAGTCGGGATGCCCGTTTCCGAAGTGTACGTCGCCCGCTCGCGCGTCATCAAAATGCTGCGTCAGGAAGTCGAACGTCTGGGTGGCCACGACGACGACTGAATCATGAACGTCCCGGCAATCCAGCCATTGAATCAACGCACAGGATCCCAGCTCGGATGTCGCTACGTCAGTCGGAGATGATCGAAGTTCGTGAGGTGCCCGAAAAGGGACGCGGCGTATTCGCGCGGTGCCCGATACCCGGCGGGACCGAGATCGAGCGAGTGCCAGTCCTGGTGATTCCCGAGTCGGAAATCTGGTACTCCAGCCTCGCGGACTACGTATTCGATTGGACGGACGGAACTGTCGGGCTGGCGCTGGGCTACGGCTCGATCTACAACCACTCGTATCAGCCGAATGCCTGTTACGCTGACGTGGATGGACACGTCAAAACTTTCATGGCGATCCGGGACATCGAGGCCGGCGAAGAAATCACAACGAATTACAACGCGGATCCAGACGCCCGCACTCCGGTCGGATTTGACGTCATCGATTGAATGTTGGAGTCTCGCACGGCGGGCGTGACTCCAACGGTTTTGCGCCGTCACAAATTCGCGGTACGATAAGTTCTCGTCCCAACACAACGGTTCCGACCAATTCCGGAGACACTCGAATGAGCGAAGCGCCCGCATCCACACGCCGCGACTTTCTGAAAACCAGTTCCGCTGCCGGAGTCGCCGCGGCCAGCCTGACGGCCCTTTCTCCGGGCGTGTACGCATCCGGAACCGATGTCCTGAAAATCGGCTTGGTGGGTTGCGGCGGTCGTGGCACGGGGGCAGCTACCAATGCTCTGAATGCTGATCCCAATATCCAGCTCGTCGCCGTTGCGGATGCGTTCAGGGATCGGGCGGAGCAGTCCCTCGGGCGACTCAAGGGACAAAGTTCGATCAAAGACAGGATCAAGGTCGACGATGATCACATCTTCGACGGCCTCGAGGGATACAAACATGTGATCGACAGCTCGGACGTCGTGTTGCTGGCAACTCCTCCAGGTTTTCGACCCCAGCACTTGCGAGCCGCCGTCGAAGCAGGCCGGCATATCTTCACCGAGAAGCCGATGGCAACGGACCCGGCCGGAGCCCAGTCGGTATTTGAGTCGGTCGAGATTTCAAAGAAGAAGAACTTCGCAATGGTGGCGGGTTTCTGCTGGCGGTACGACTACCAGAAGAAGGCGTTGTTCGAACGCATCCACAGTGGCGAGATCGGTGATGTGCGAGCCGTCTACGGCACGTACCTGACGTCTCCCGTCAAGCCGATGCCTGCCGCAAGTACCCGTCCGAAGGGCATGTCGGATCTCGAGTGGCAGGTGCGCAACTGGTACAACTTCGCCTGGCTGTCCGGAGATGGACTCGTTGAGCAGGCGATTCACACCGTCGACTGGCTCGCATGGACCATGCAGGACAAGCCGCCGGTAAGCTGCACAGCGGTTGGCGGTCGTCAACTGCCCGCCGAGGGCGGCAACATCTACGACCATGTTGAAGTGAACTACGTGTGGGAAAACGACGCCCGTGGGTTCATGGCCCAGCGTCAAATTCCCGGCTGCTACAACCAAAATGCTCTTTATGTCATGGGCACAAAGGGCACCGGCAAGCTGGGACGCAAGACGGAGATCTGCGACCTCGACGGCAAAAGCGTGTGGAAGTACGACGGTCCGCGCAACAACATGTATCAGACCGAGCACGACGAGTTCTTCGCATCGATCCGCTCGGGCAAGCACATCAACGACGGCGATCGCATGGCCAGCAGTACGTTGATGGGCATCATGGGTCGTTTGGCTGGCTACACAGGTCGCGAGATCACGTGGGAGATGGTGATGAACTCGAAAATGAGCCTCGTCCCCGACGCATCCAGGGGATGGGATTCACCGTCCGAACCACCCGCGATGGCCCGGCCCGGTTTTACGAAGTTCATCTGAATCTGTGTGTCGTGCAAAAGCTGCTCGTAAGAATTTCGAGCTGTCGCCTGTAACCAACCAAATGAGCTCGGTTGCTGATCAACCGGGCTCATTCTTCGCGCAGTGCGAATTCCAACCTGATCACCTGGCCCAAAGGAACTTCTCATGTCACTGCATCGACTGTTGCTCGTCAGTCTGACGGCTGTCGTGTTCCTCCAGAACATGCACCTGAGTGCAGATGAAACTGGTGCCGCGAAGCCGACCCGAGTCAACCGACCTGTAACTGTTTTCTTTCCCGCCTGGTCACCGACACAGCAGAGGATTCATGCCGCGCTCTCCGACAACACCACCGTCAACTTCAACGACACGCCGTTGGTCGACGCCATTCAATTCCTGGCACGGCAACATGAGATCAACATAGTTATCGAGGTCTCGGCGCTGGATGAGTCAGGCATCACGATTGATGAACCAATCAATGTCGTCCTGTCCGGCATCTCATTGCGGTCTGCTCTCCGGATCACGTTGACCAACCTGAAACTCGATTACGTCATCCGCAACGAGGTGATGATGATCACCACCCAGGAGCGGGCAGGTGCGTCCTACGCCACTCGCATTTACCCCGTCAGCGATCTCGTGTCGCGTGAAAATGATGAGTCGTGGGACGAACTTGTCGACGCTCTTCACGCAACCGCTGGAACGAAATGGGCCACCGAAAAGAACCCCGGGGGCTCCGTCGCCGTCGTTCGGACGGCGGGTTGCATGGTCGTCAGTCAGACGGACCGTGGTCACGATGAAATCGTGGAACTGTTGAAGAGTCTCCGGGAGGCACAGCAATTCGAAGCGGGAAAATTCGCAACTGGAATAGAGGTTCGGCGCAAAACTGAGAAGGCTGGCCGATAGAGCGAGACGGCAGATGTGCTGGTCGATTTAACCTCACGACTGGCAGAGGCTCACACCGAATCTTAACAACAGGTCAACGAGCTTTGATGGGTTCGTCACAGACGGTAAGCTGAGTGTCTCCACTTTCCGGTCCAGGAAGGACCGCCCTCCCCAATCATTGGAACAAGGGTTCCCACCATGCTGAGTTGGTCAGATTTCGCACACGGTTACTGCGATGGTGTCTCCCGCCGCGACTTCCTGAAGATCGGTACCGCCGGAGTCGCAGGACTCACGCTTCCGAACCTGCTGCAGGCGGAATCGCAGGCCGGCACGGCCGCAACTGGTAAGTCGATTATCAACATCATTCTGAGTGGCGGCCCCACTCATATGGATACATTCGATCTGAAACCGAACGCCCCTAAAGAATACCGCGGCGAATTCCGGCCGATCGCGACGTCATCGCCAGGCTTGGAAATCTGCGAGCTGTTTCCACAACTCGCCAGCATGGGCGAAAACTTCAGCGTGATTCGCTCGATCACGGACTTCAACAACGAGCACAGCAACGCGCAGTCGGATACCGGCTGGAAACTCCGTTCGCTCGATACGATTGGCGGACGACCGAGTATCGGTGCCGTGATGTCGAAGCTGTTCGGTCCGGCTCAAAACACGCCGCGGGGAACGGCGCCCACGTTCATCGACATGAGCGGTGCGACAAGACCCGGTTTCCTCGGACAGGTCCATGCCGGATACCGCCCGGATGGAACCGGCCGGCAGAACCTGACTCTGAACAGCCAGGTCAGCCGCACTCGTCTTTCTGATCGTCAGCAGCTGCTGAGCGGTTTCGATCGTCTGCGTCGCGACATCGACGGCTCAGGCATGATGAACGCTCTGGACAGCTTTGCCGAGCGTGCCGTGGGCATGATCACCTCGGGTGAGATCGCCAGAGCACTCGACCTGAAGAACGAAGACCCGCGCAACCTGGCCCGGTACGGATATCCGACGAATCGTGAAGCGTCGAAGTACATCACGGCACGACGACTGGTTTCCGCCGGTGCCCGCTGCGTGACGTTCTCGATTGGCGGCTGGGATACGCATGGCAACAACTTCAAAGCCATGCGGACGAAGCTGCCGAGTATGGATCAGTCGATGAGTGCACTGATGCAGGACCTGGACGCCTGCGGCCAGTTGGATGACACGATCATCATGATGTCCGGCGAATTCGGTCGTACACCGCGCATCAACGGCGGTGCAGGCCGGGATCACTGGCCGCGAGCCGCGTTCTTCTTCCTCGGCGGCGGCGGATTCCGCCACGGCCAGGCGATCGGTGCGACGAACTCACGTGGCGAAATGCCGCAGGATCGTCCGGTCCATCTGCAGAACGTCTTCTCAACAATCTACAGGCAGCTGGGCATCGATCCCGACGCCATCACGCTGATGGACCCCAATGGCCGACCGCAATACCTGGCCGACCACCGTCAGTCGCTGGCAGAACTCGTCTGAGTGACGCTCGACGACGCACTGAAATGACAAAGGCCTCTGCCGCTGGCAGAGGCCTTTTTTGTTCTACGAATCAGGCCGGACAAGCGACGCGCCGTCCTCGTTCCCACGCTCTGCGTGGGTATGCCCGTCGGACGCTCTGCGTCCCCGGTATGGACGGGACGCGGAGCGTCCTGGGCGGCGGTCCAACGCGGAGCGTTGGAACGAGTGGCACGACTACGACACGACGCTCGGCGCTTTCGTGTGCCAGTCGGTTCCGTGTTCGTACATGCGAGCGGCACGCAACAGTTTCTCTTCTTCGAACGCACCGCCGAGAAGTTGCAGGCCGATGGGCAGGCCCTTGGAGCTGAATCCGGCTGGAATCGAGATGCCAGGAATGCCGGCTAGGTTCGCACTGATCGTGTAGACGTCCGAGAGGTACATCTTCAACGGGTCATTGACCAGCTCGCCAATTCGCACGGCCGGAGTCGGCGACACAGGGCCTGCGATCAGGTCGACCTGTGCGAATGCCGTGTCGAAGTCGTTGCGGATCAGTCGACGCACCTTCAGAGCCTTCAGGTAATACTGATCGCTGTAGCCCTCCGAGAGAGCAAACACACCCAGCATGATCCGCCGCTTGACCTCGGTACCAAATCCCTCGGCCCGGCTCGCGGCGTACATGTCGATCATGTTCTCGAACTGCTCCGCCCGGTGTCCGTAATGCACGCCGTCGTATCGAGCCAGATTGCTGGACGCTTCCGAGCACGCGACCAGGTAATAAGTCGCGACGGCGTACTTCGTATGCGGCAAGGATACCTCAATCACCTCGGCCCCTAGAGAGCGGTAAACGTCAACGGCCTGCTTCACGGCGGATTCGACTTCCGCGTCGAGGCCGTCGCCGAAGAACTCGGGAACGACTCCGATCCGCAGGCCTTCAAGCGGCTGCTCCAGGGAAGCGGTGTATTCCGGGACCGGACAGTCGACGCTGGTCGAGTCACGCGGATCGTGTCCGGCCAGAATTTCGAGCAAGGCCGCCGCTCCGGACACGTCAGTGGCAAACGGTCCAATCTGGTCCAGCGAACTGCCGAAGGCGACCAGACCATATCGCGAAACGCGTCCATAAGTTGGCTTAAGACCCACCACGCCGCAGAACGACGCGGGTTGACGAATGGACCCGCCGGTGTCGCTGCCGACGCCGAGCGGCACAAGCCGAGCCGCGACCGCTGCTGCGGAACCGCCACTGGATCCGCCCGGCGTGTGATCTGTGTTCCAGGGATTCCGAGTTGCCTTCAGCGCCGAATTCTCGCAGGTGGAACCCATGGCGAATTCATCAAGGTTGGCTTTACCGATGATGATCGCGTCGGCTGCCTTGAGTCGCTCGACGACATGAGCGTCATAGGGCGGGACAAAGTTCTCCAGCATCCGGCTGGCACAAGTCGTGGCCGTCCCCTGCGTACACATATTGTCTTTGACCGCGACTGGCAGCCCGGCAAGTCGACCGAGTGGCTCGCCGGATTCACGTTTGCGATCGATCTCCGCCGCCGCTTCGAGGGCGCCGTCGGCGTTGACTGAAATCAGCGAGCCGATGTGTTCATCGCGAGCACTGATGGCGTCGAGGTGAGCGTTCACAACGTCGGTCGCCGAGAGGGATCCGCCGTTCATCGCATCGAGAAGCTGGCCTGCTGTGGCGCCGCTGATGTCCATTTCAATTTCCGTTTGTAGTAACCCGATTTATCGGGTCCTGCCGCATCTCGCCGCGACCGCATAAATGCGGTTACTACGAGCGGTTATGCATTCTCAAGTATCTGCGGGACAAGGAAGAACCGGCCGTCGGACTTGGGAGCGTTCGCGAGCGCGGCTTCACGCGGCAGGCTTTCTCTGGAGACGTCATCTCGCAGCACGTTGGTCACTTCAGCAGCATGTGCCATGGGTTCGACATCAGTGACATCCAGCTCGTTCAGGACCTCGACGTAGTCCAGCACATTCCCGAGTTGCTCGGAGAATTCGGCGATCTCGTCGTCAGACAGTTTGAGCCGCGCCAGCGAGGCGACTTTCCGGACATCTTCAGGAGCAAGCATGTCTGTCTTCCGTAGCAACGTGGATTCGACTGACTCAGCCCCGCAAACGAACAAAGGGCGAAGCCCGCAGGAGCTTCGCCCTTCTGTTGTGATCGTTCAACCGAGCCAGACAGCAGGATTCCTATTCAGTTCTGACCGGGAATTGTGAATGGCGCCCGGACAACCGCTTTCTGGACGCGATTCGAGCGAATGCACTGAGTGCAGACCCGTTGATGCTTTGCGCCAGTCGGCGTTTGAACGCGGATACGCTGCAGGTTCGGGTAGAACTTGCGTTTTGTAATGCCGGTCGTCTTGCGGCCGTTACCGCCCAGGTACTTCGGCTTACCACGCTGAGCCAGCTTGTTGCCGTTACCGGCCTCTTTGCCGCAAACTTCACAAACTCTTGTCATGACTGGGTTTCCTGTAACTGAACTGCCTCGAAACAGGCAGGATGGCTCGCGGAAAGCGAGGCAGTATAGTGGCTTGCGAGGGTGGTTCAACCTCGCTGTCAGGGCGGCAAAACAGCCCCTTGGGCTGATCTGGTCCGAACACCACAGGCAAAGCTCGTTAGACGAGTTCACGCATAGGCTCGATGCCCTGGTCAACCAGATACTGCGGGGTGCCGTTCTGGTCGAAGATACGCGTGTTCGAGGAATCGACTCCGGCGCACTTATAGAGCGTTGCGAAGACTTCCTGGAACTTGACCGGTCGGTCCTGAGCGTATTCGCCCTTGCGGTTCGTCGAACCGATGACCTGTCCGGTCTGCATGCCGCCGCCAGCCATCATCGCGCAGGAAACCCGTGGCCAGTGGTCGCGACTGTTGCGGCTGTTGATTTTCGGAGTCCGTCCGAATTCGCCCCAGACGACAACCGACACGTCTTTGTCCAGACCGCGTTCGTGCAGGTCGGTGACCAGAGCGGACAATCCCTGATCGAGCAGCGGGAATTCTTCGCGGGATCGCGGGAAGTTCATGCCATCGCCGCCGTGCCAGTCCCAGCGACTGTAATTTAGTGAGACGTAGCGGGCTCCGGCTTCGATCAGCCGCCTCGCGATGCAGAAGTTCTCGATCATCTTCGGTGCGCCGTCTCGCTGGAATTTCTCCTGGCTCTTGCCGTAGCGGGCGACGATCGCCGGGTCTTCTTTGGACAGATCAAGAGCGTCGGCCAGCTTTGACGACGTCAGGATACCGAGGGCCTGCTGAGCGTAGACGTCCATGCTCTCCATGACGCCGGTCGTGTCGGCGTTGCGACGGAATCCATCGACGGCCTGCATCAACAGGTTGCGATCTTTCAGGCGTTCCAGCGTGATTCCCTGCAGCACCATGCTTTCGTTGCTGCTGCGAGCCTGTCGACCGACCAGATTAAATGGGCTTTGGGCGACTCCCAGATATCCACCCGTGCCGGTTTCACCCCAGGTCTTGTTTCCGGTGTGGTACATGAGAGCCACGTTGGGCGGCACGGCCTCATTGACCGGGCCCCGCAGATGCGAGATCCATGAACCAGCGGCCGGCCATCCACCGGGTGGTGTGCGATCACGGCGACGACGGCCGGTCATGCACTGGTATCCGTCGTGACCTCCATCCGCGTCGCTGATCGAGCGGACTGGCACAAACTTATCCATCATCTGAGCCATGAGCGGAAAATGCTCGCAGATCTCGATGCCCGGGACGTTTGTCGCGATCGGGCGGAAATCTCCCCGAATCTCGGCCGGCGCTTCGGGTTTCTGGTCCCACAGATCGATGTGTGACGGTCCACCGGGCAGGTAGATGTTGATAATCCCCTTGTGTGTCGGCCCTTGATTCGCAGCCGCTTCAGCACGCAGGACATTCGGCAGGGACAGGCCGCCAAGGGCCATTCCGCCGACTGTCAGAAAACCGCGACGTGAGATTCCGTCACACGACTGGCGGTTGGTTCGGTCACTGCGTCCAAGAATCGTAAGCATCGTCTGTCTCCGGGCTGCGTTGAGAGGCCTGCTGAGTGAATTATCGGCAGCAGGACAGGAGAAAAGCGTATGCAGACCCGAGAAACGTCGTCAACGCAGTTCTCCGGTCTGGCCATTCACCCGGATGAAGAGCGTGCCGGTGCAATCGTCACAACCGCTCAAGTCTGACATCGAGGCGTGACGATTCTGTTCATGGAAACGTCGCGCACCCGTTGCGCGGTCGCGTATGACATTTGGAACACTCACGAGATCGACGGTCGCTCATGGCATCCGGTTCAAAGAACCAGGCAGGCCTTCGAATTGGCTTTCTAACCGCGATCGAGATCGGCGATGGCGGCTTCGTGGGAGGTCTGCTGGTCGCGGATCGGTTCGGCCGACCTCTTGAGTTCCAGTGCACGACGCCGGTCAAACCGAATCGGACGCAGGCACTCCTTTATGGACCGACACTGGTTCCATTTCTTCTGGGCGAGTTGCTGTCAAAGACGCTGATTGATCGGGTCGGCATCAAGCCGGATGTCCTTCTGACCAACCGCGAGGAAATGCTCGAAGTGCGTCGACTGGTGGACCAGATCGTGCTGTTCGCGGTCTCGGGATCGGAGCCATCAGCAGATGCCCGCACCGTGAAAGTTGGAGCGAAACTGTTCCAGACGCATGCGGACTTTCCCGACGATCTGGAAGCCGCGCGTCGCCAGACGTCCGTGGTGTCGGCGGAATCTGATCTGCATGAACCGCTGGAGCGAGTTGGTGAGGCGCTCGGAGAGACATTAGGCACGGCGTCTCAACGGCCTCGTGTCGCGTGAATTCGAAACGGTCTTTTGTCAGGACACAGATTCTGCTCGGACTGATCTGCGTCCATCTGTGAAATCTGTGTCCGAAACCTGGCCCGCGGTGCAACGTGGAGGTGACGTCGTGACCAGTGACGAATCCCCGGCCCCGAGCCCCGCCCCGTTCGCCATCGTCCGCCAACCGTCTGCAGACGAGTTCGCTCTGGAGACGCAAAGCACTGCACTGCTTCCTCAGGTCGACGTGTATGCGTCCGGAGTCAACGTTGCGCTGAGTCGCTGGCAGAAGTTCGATTGCGAACCCGTGCCAGTCTCGATGCGCGCCGGAACCGTTCCCTCGTGGAAACCCAGTTGGCCGAAAGTGCGAACGGTTGGCATCGCCTTCCCGGAAGCCATCCACTTTCAGACGGACGACAAGCCCGCTGACGAGTCGCTCGAGGACATTCCAAAGCCGAAACCGAAATCACTGCGGGGCGATGACGAGGGCGAGTCACGTCGACCGGTGAAGAAGAAGACCCGCATTCAGGCGCCTGCTGATGCCCTGACACTCGAAGACCGCCTGTTTTACATCCTGCAGCCGCCGCTGGAATCGATGCTGGCCGGGCAGGAACTGATCATGCCGTTCGAGCCGTTTCCGCATCAGTATGAGGGCATTGGCTGGCTGTTCTCTCAGAAGTCGGCGTTGCTGGCCGATGAAATGGGCCTGGGCAAAACGATGCAGACCATCACGGCCGTGCGGTTGCTGCTGCGTGGCGGGAAAGTTCGCAGAATTCTGTTCGTCTGCCCGAAGCCGCTCATCCCCAACTGGCAGCGCGAGTTTCGCATGTGGGCCGAGGAACTGCCGATCGTCACGGTCGAGGGCGACACGAATCGGCGGCGGATGATCTGGCAAATGCCCGGCGTGCCCATCCTGATGACGAACTACGAAGTGCTGTCCCGCGATCTGGAAGCCATGCATGAAGAGGACCGACCGAAATTTGACCTGGTCGTCCTCGACGAAGCTCAGCGCATCAAGAACCGTGATTCGAAGACAGCGGAAGTGGTGCGCTCAATCACGCGCAAGCGTAGCTGGGCATTGACGGGCACACCGATCGAGAATCGACCGGAAGAACTCGCGTCGCTGTTCGAGTACATGGAAGTCATACCGCCGCGCGCGACACCAGACTTAAAGCAACTCAGACGCACGGCGAAGGACTACGTCCTGAGGCGGACCAAAGACCTGGTCATGAAAGACCTGCCGCCGCGATTTGACCGGGACGAGTATCTGGAACTCACGCCAGCGCAGCAGTACGCCTACAAGGTCGCTGAGAAAGAGGGCGTCATCCGCCTGAACGATCTGGGCGATGAGGTCAGCGTGCAGCACGTGTTTGAACTCGTGTTACGGCTCAAGCAGATCACCAACTTCGATCCCTTCACCGGCGAGAGCGCGAAGCTGGACCGGTTGGTCGCCGACATGGAAGAAATCTCACAGAGCGGCGGTAAAGCGATTCTGTTCAGCCAGTGGACGAAGGCCATCGACTGGCTGGACGTGCGTCTCAAGCAGTTCGGATCACTGGTCTATCACGGCGGAGTCCCGACGAAAAAACGCGAACCGATTCTGGCCCAGTTCGAAGCCGACCCGAGCAAACACATTCTGCTGATGAGTTACGGCACGGGAGCGGTCGGCCTGAATCTGCAGTTCGCCGGGTACGTGTTCCTGTTCGACCGCTGGTGGAATCCAGCCGTCGAAGACCAGGCAATCAACCGTGCGCATCGCATCGGCCAGAAGACGCAGGTCATCGTGACGAAGTTCATCTCGAAGGACACGATCGAAGAACGCATCGACGCCGTGCTTCGACAGAAACGCGAGATCTTCGAGGCAGTACTGGGTTCCGGAGAACAGGCCGAGGACGTGTCACTCAGCTTGAACGCGTCCGAGATCTTCGGCCTGTTCGATTTGAAAGCCCGCACGGGCAAAGGCTCACGCACGAAGAAAGTCGCCCCGAAAGCGCCCAAACAGGCGGACGCCGCCTGACTTCGGTTCGCTCTCCACCGCTCGGTCGACATCACCGCGAGTCGACCAATCAAATTCTGGCACTCGCGCGTTGATGAAACTCCGGAGCCGTTAACGCGACCTCCGGCAATGCGACGATGTCATGCGTCCCGCGTGCCCACAGAACCTGGCCCGCCATTCCGGTCAGTTCGCCGGACAGGTCCCAGAGGGCGGCGAGACTCTCCGGGTCGTGCCTCTATAAGCCGCCTGTGACGGACAGCGTCGGTCCAGTCGCAGAAGCGTTTGGACCAGAGTTCAAAGCGGGGAAGCAGGCAGTAGATGTGCGGCACTCCGAACGTCTTCTGGAGGAACTCGGCGTGCGCTGGCCACAGGTCGTGCAGGGCAGCCAAGAGGAACGGCGCGACGCACCTCTAATTCCTCTCCCTCTGGGAGAGGTAAGGTGAGGGCTCTTCCAGTGGTCGCTTCGCCACTCGCCGCACTCCTGACGCAACGGGCCCAGCGGCACCGCGGTCATGGGAATGTCACATCGCAATCTCTCTGTACGCACGTTGAACAATGGTGAGTAGGTGTTTGCGTTCGAGTTCGATCTCAAGCATGTGGCGTCGAATATTTTTGAAGATCATCGCAATTCCAGTACAGTTAGGGTCGTCAATGACGACTTATTTATGGAGCGCGGCGATGGAACCATCTGCGGCAACTTTGGCATTGGACGTCACGAATGTCGAACAACGACAGCATCCAGAATCGATCGACATCGATTGGCCAAGTCCTCTTCGACAGCGGACGGGGCTCCCTCAGCTCATGGACGGAATCGACATCTATTTCGATTTCGACTGGGAGAAAGTCAACGGGCATGCGCACGCAAAGATAAGAAACGGCAAAGGGCTCGCGCAACGCGCGCGAAGCGAAGCGAGTGCCGAGACGGCAAAGAACCTGCCTTATTGTTGACTGCCCGTGAAGATGTTATTGCCGAATTTCATGAGTCGGCAACGCATCGAGTGGTCATCGTCAATATCCACAAGATACGCGAAGCTGTATCAGCAACCCATTTCTTCGCGAGTTCGACCGATGTACCGTTGACCGAACTGCCGTCGATCGAGAAAAAGCTGTCGAGTATTGAGAATCTCGTCACAGAGCACCCCCAACTCGGGCCGAGTATTGAACAGATTGCTCGAAACAAAGGAGCGCGACACACGGAGCATCGAGCGTCGATTCAAGATGCGATCAGCATCATCGAGTCTTTGGAGCAAGTCAACGAAACAGATTTCTCCCAGTTGGTGACTTTGTTGAAGTATCGAGCCCAGGACGTGGATGTGCTCGACGGCATCTTGGACGCTTTGCTCGATGCAGAAGCTGTGATCCGCTGGACTGGAAGCAATCCAAGTCGTCGCTCTAAACTGATTGAAAAACTAGAGGCTCCTGGCGCTGTAGTTAAAAGCGTTGGCGATGTGATCGATTTCATTCGCTCACATCAGGCTTTTGAATCAGCAGAAATTGAGCAGATTCTGCATGGGCTACCTAACGACGACGAAGCTGTTCTCGCGTATCTGCGAGACAACATACCACTCGTCAAGCAGTTAGTAGAAAATGAGTATACCGAATCGGATCTGAAGGCTCTACACCACCGGCGAAAGGAACTGGGCGAATTCGAACGGTTGCTTTCGGAAAAGGAGTTCTTTGAATGCAAACGACAAGAGTGGAATGCGCGTGGCGCCGAAGCGGTGTGGCAGAAATTCTTTCAAAAGAACCAGTGGATTTGGGGGTACGGGCTCAGCTATGTGTTCATGACCGCGGTTGATCCCAATCGACTTGAGCAAACGACGACCGGCGCAACCTTTGACCAACCAGGCAAGCGCACGGACGGATTGATGCAAACATCAGGAGAGCTTAGGCGTCGTTCGTAAATAAACTACCTAATTGGCATTGACCTTCTGCATTGAGTTGTTGCAAACTGTTTATATGCCGGATGCAACAATGGTCGATGGAATCCGATCGAAATACCACGCGCTCGT
>CAUZFZ010000157.1:0-24794 GCA_963579025.1 Planctomycetota bacterium
GCGAGCCCCCAGTTGCAGTGCTGGGGGCTCGCTACGCTCGACCCCAGCCACCCCAGTATTCAACGTCGACAAAGCGCTAGATTCCCGATCACTCTCGCCTGGAGAATTCCATGCTCGATTCGTTCCGTCATACCGTGTCCCGTCGTGACTTTCTGGCTACGTCCGCAGCCGCCGGTGCTGCCGCGATTGTTGGGGCCCCAGATGCATCTGCCAGTGAAACTGACGCTTACGGCGGTTTCAAGATGGGTGTGCAGAGTTACTCGTTACGCGGATTCAAGGATCCGGTCATCGCCCTGGGCCACACGAAAACGCTGGGCCTGAAGTACTGGGAGGCGTTTCCCGGGCATATCCCGCTCGGCACACTGCCGGAACAGGTCGCGAAGCACAAGAAGATCCTCGCGGATGCCGAGGTCACGTTGCTGGCGTACGGAGTCGTCGGTTTTGACGCCAACGAGACCAATGCACGCCGGGCATTCGACTTTGCTAAAGCTATGGGCATCGTTTCGCTCAGTGCCAATCCGAAGAAGGACAAGGCGACATTCGACCTGCTCGACAAACTTGTCGAGGAATACGACGTCGCGATTGCGATCCACAACCACGGCCCGCGGGCTTTATATGACAAGATCAGCGACGTCGAAGACATGGTTAAGGACCGGCACCCGAAGGTCGGCGCGTGCGTCGATACCGGGCACTTCATTCGTAGTGACGAAGACCCGGTCGAAGCGATCGAGCGACTCGGTAAGCGAGTCTTCGGCTGTCACCTGAAAGACTTCCTGACGGTCGACGAGAAAGGCAAGAAGCAGAAACGTCCGCGAATTCTCGGTGAAGGCGACCTGAACGTACTCGGCTGCCTGCAGGCATTGCGAAAGCTGAAGTACCAGAATTGCCTGTCGTTGGAGTACGAAGAGAATCCGAAAAACCCACTCTCGGATATCGAAGTCTGCCTTTCGGTCGTGCGTGAAGCCGCGGCGAAGCTGAGAGCCTGAAATTGTCCGGAGTGCGACTGCGCTCGTCGTAAAATCAACCTGAACCGGATCCACACCACATGCAGAAGATCAAAGAGAAACTTTCCCGAGACGAACTGGTGCGAATCATCGGGGTCGGTCGCCTGATGCACCACAACTTCGTGCAGATTCTCGGAATTCAAGGCGGGTTTGACGGCCTTTGGTTCGACCATGAACACGTTGGATTCTCCACGGAATCACTTGAGATCGCGGCACTGGCCGCGCGCAGCGTTGGACTGGAGAACTTTGTTCGTATCGCACCGACCGACTATGCCCTGGTCACGCGGTCGATCGAGGCAGGTGGTGGTGGCGTGATGGCGGCCCAGATTCACTCGGCGGAGCAGGCTGAGGAATTTGTTCGCTGGTCCAAGTTCCATCCTCGCGGCTCGCGTGGACTCAACATTGGCGGAGTGGATGGCCGTTTTGGATCCGTACCGCCCGCGGAATTCTGCGAGAAGTCCAACCAGGACGTATTCGTTGCCATTCAGATTGAGACACTCGGCGCCGTCGAGGAAGCGGACCAGATTGCGGCGATTGACGGTGTCGATCTGCTGTTCGTCGGCCCGTCGGACCTCAGTCAGAGTCTGGGAGTCACCGGCGATTTCTTTCACGAAGACTGCATCGCTGCCATCGATCGCGTCGCTGCCGCCTGTCGTAATCACGGCAAGTCCTGGGGCGCGGTGACGATCGGACCAAAGCACACGGAAATGTGTTACGAAAAGGGCTGTCGCATGATTTCACCGACAAGTGATTCCAAGCTCGTCAATGCCGGCGTCGCGGCGATCAAGGAGCAGTACCCGGACCTCTTTGCCCGATAAGACCGCGATGGCCAAGCTGTATTTTTACTACTCGGCAATGAACGCCGGGAAATCGACCACTCTGCTGCA
Source organism: Planctomycetota bacterium (assembly GCA_963579025.1). Classification (GTDB taxonomy): domain Bacteria; phylum Planctomycetota; class Planctomycetia; order Planctomycetales; family Planctomycetaceae; genus CAUZFZ01. Next base: position 1,892 of record CAUZFZ010000157.1, read on the forward strand.
GTCGGCCTGGAATTACCGCGAGCAGGGCATGAATGCGCTGCTGCTGACACCCGACATAGACGACCGTTCCAGTGACGGGCGCATTGCATCGCGCATCGGTCTGGATGCCGAGGCCCGTCGGTTCTCACACATCGACAACCTGTTCCACGTCACCTCGACGCAGCACTCGGAACAACCACTGCATTGTGTTCTGGTGGACGAGGCGCAATTCCTGACAAGGCAGCAGGTGCATGAGCTGAGTGAAGTTGTCGACCAACTGGATATCCCGGTACTGGCTTACGGACTGCGTACGGACTTTCAGGGCAAGCTGTTCGAGGGCAGTCAGCAACTGCTCGCATGGGCAGACAGCCTTGTCGAGATCAAGACCATCTGTCACTGCGGACGCAAAGCCACGATGGTGCTGCGTCTGGATGATCAGGGGCGGCCTGTGCGCGATGGCGAGCAGGTCCGGATCGGCGGCAACGAGCGTTACCTGTCCGTCTGCCGGCAGCACTTCAAGCAGGGAATCGCGACGCGTCAGCCGGATGAACTGCCGTTTGAAGAATGAGACCGAGGGCTGCCGACTATGCAAAATGCGTCACGACCGTTTACGTGAATCGAAGTCATGTCCCACGAAGATTCTCAGCCTCCAGAAAAACAGACCGCGGCGCCCGCCGAAGGCGGAACCGCTCTGGCGTACTTGCAGCTTGTTCGGATTCCCACCGTCTTCACGGCAGTGGCCGACATTTTTCTGGGTTACCTCCTGACACATCAGTCGCTCGACCCGATTCCCACATTCGCGATGCTGCTGGTCGTCTCGGTTTGCCATTACTGGACCGGGATGATCCTCAATGATTACTTCGACCGGGATGTCGACGCGCAGGAAAGACCTGGCCGACCGATTCCGTCAGGACGTATCCCCGCGTCGCAGGCTCTACGGCTGGCGCTGGTGCTGAATGTCCTTGGACTGGCTGTCGCGGCCTGCGTTGGAATGAAGACACTTATCGTTGCCGTCGCACTGACGGCGGCGGTCTGGCTGTACGACGGGGTACTGAAGAAAACGATGCTGGCCCCAGTACTGATGGGGAGTTGTCGGTTTCTTAACGTCATGCTGGGAGCCAGCGATTCGCCGGGCGACTTCTGGTGCCCGCACATTTATGTCCCGATCGGACTGGGCATCTACATCATGGGAGTCACCTGGTTCGCAAGGCAGGAAGCCAGTAACAGTTCACGCTGGCAATTGATGGGCGCTTCCATGGTGATCACCTTTGGACTCGCCGAGCTGCTCACGTTCGTGATGTTCGGCGAGCCACAGTTACAACGAGAGACGGCTCTGTTTGTCCTGGCAGTGATCGCGATCACAATCATTCGCCGACTGACACGGGCAATCGCCGGCCCCAGTCCGGAGCGAGTACAGACCGCCATCAAGTTAATGCTGCTGTCACTGCTGATGATCGACGCGACGCTCATCCTCTACGTGACGGGCAACGCCAACTACTCGATCGCCGTCGCGGCCATGCTGCTGCCGGCATTCCTGCTGGCTCGCCGAATTCCGATGACGTAAGGCTCGCAGCAGTCCGGCCGATTAGCGTTTACCGAACGAGAGCTTGATGTTGTCTACGGCCATTTTTCCAGTGGCTCCATTCAAGCCGACACGAATGATCGCCTCGCGAGCATTCACTGGCACTGCGATGCGACGGCCGGTCCGCTCCCAATCCTGCGGTCTCAGCCACGGACCTACTCGAACATCACCGAGTGTACGCCGTACCTGATCATAGAAGTGGATATAGAGTGCAGGTCGTTCCCAGTCTTCCTTGCCCCCCATCACGGAATCGATCCGCACGTCGAGTGACAGGTTGACGAACGCGACGCGGCGTCCATCGATCGGGATCCCCTGCAGCATCTGAGCCGGTCGGCCGGACTCTTCGTTTTCGAATTCCAGGAAGTAATCACCATCCGGCGCGTCGTCCTCGACGAGCTTGACCTGACGTTGATAGTGCCAGTTATCGGTCCGCCCGTCCTCGTTCTCATCGGTTTCGAAACTGCCGTTGACGATCTGCGGATTCTCTGGATCGGGCTGTACTTTGCGACGATCTTCAGACGCGCCCGTCATCGGAACGAACAAAGTGGGGATCAGTTTCGTCGGGACCAGGCGACCGTTCCGTTTCTCAAACAGATAGAAAACCTGCTGGTAGCGTTCACCCAGCGGAACGATCATGCGGCCACCCTCGCGGAGCTGATCCACCAGTGGCTGAGGAACGCTCTCCGGTGAGCATGTCACAATGATGCCGTCGAACGGCGCTTTGTCGGGCCAGCCCTTATAGCCATCGCCGACGCGACAATGGACGTTGTCGTATCCAAGTTTCCTGAGGCGTCGGGCCGCCGCCCGGCCGAGTGACGAGACAATTTCGATCGAATAGACCTCGTCGACAATCTCTCCCAGAACGGCCGCCTGGTAACCGCTGCCCGTGCCGATCTCCAGAATTCGATCGCCCGGTTTGGGATCGAGTGACTCCGTCATGTAGGCCACGATGAACGGAGGTGAAATCGTCTGCTGAAAGCCGATCGGCAGAGCTTTGTCGACATAGGCTTCGTCGTGGTATTTCGACAGAACGAATTCGTGTCGCAGAACTTTGGCGATGGCTTCAATCACCAGGCGGTTCTTGATGCCTTCGCGGATGATCTCCGTCTTGACCATTTCCAAACGTTGCTCGGCATACTTGTCCTGGGCATGCACAGTTGCCTCCAGTCCGATGACAGCCAACGACACGATCGCCAGGACGCTAAGAACTCGATTTGACTTGAGGTCGCTCTGAAGCAGGATGGAGTCCGTCATGAGTTTGTCCCACTGAGAATGGACGTTTTCGGTGTCGTGTGGCCGCTCGAATCCAATGTCCAGTCGCCCGTTCGAGCAGCATTCGGTCTCGGCGAACAGCAGATTCAGTGTAGGCATATCACAGGGGGCGAGTCAGCCAACTTTACGTTGGAACACACCCAGGCCAGAGAAATCGCTGTAGCTCCGGCTTCACGCCGCCTTGTGGGCAAAGGCTCATGCTTCAAGCGAGATTGCCGCTCGGCTTATGCGGCATCTGCCTGCGAACGTGTTTGCCCCAGCAGCGTTGGAAGCTCCGGCAGTTGCGACTCGAGGACTTCCTCCGGAACCGGGATTCCCGTACGGGAAATCTCGTCCAGCAGTTGGCCGATGATGCGTTCCGCTTCCAGTCGTTCAGTCAGCCAAGCGTCGCGATCGTGCTGCCAGGAATCGGCCTGTTCCTTAAGCTGCGAGCGAACCGTGTCGAGATGTTCCTCGCGGCGACGCAACTGCGATTCACGATCCGCCGCGGTATCGGTCTGCTGCTGATTTTCGCTGCGAAACACTTCCTTCTGAGCTTCGAGCTGCTCGCGGGCCTCATCGATTTCACGGCGCTGAACATTGAGCCCGTCACGCATTGAGCGACAGTAATCCGCCAGTTGTTCTCTCGCCTGATTCACCCGCTCGGTCGCGTTGTCGTCCCCCGTCACTTGCGAAAGCTGTGCCCACGCTTCATCGACCGAGATTTGCGTCTCCAGCAACTCCTGATGCCGCTGTTCCAGCTCCCCGCGCAATCGGTCGAGTCGGTCGCGACGTTTCTCCAGGTTTTCTGCATGCAACGAGATCAGATCGGACTGCCTCCGATTTTCAGCCGACTGAGTTTCTCGCGCCAGCTCCCAGGCCTGTTGCGTTTCCGCGATGCGGTTTTCTTCTCTTCCCACATGAGCATCAGCAGATCTCTGCAGACGCACGAGCACATCCTGCCGACGATCCAAAGACTGCTCACGTTCAGCCAGAATCAGCCTGTTCCGGTCAACTTGAGCGGCACGCAATCGCTGCGTCGAACTCAGCTCCTCAAGCTGCCGACGCATTTGCTGGTATTCGAGCTGAAATGCATCCTTCGCCTGTTCGAACTCCTGACGAGTTCGTTGCAGGTGGTCCATCTGAAACCGAGTTCGGCTTTCGAGCATCGCGTTCTGTCGCCGAATCTCCGTCTCCGCTTCGGCCCGCTGCTCATGCAGTGACTGTTTCTCCGTACGCATTTGTTGCTGATGGGCCGACTGTTCCTGCTCGATCTCTTCCCAGATGCGCCGTCGCTGCTCATTGAGTTCGACTTCGGCTCTCTGAAATTCCTCATCCAGCCGCTCGCGCCGCCGCCGCAGACTCTCCTCGGCGCTGGCCTGTTCGCGGTACCACTCGTCGGCCGTCTGCTGAAACTGCTCGCGTTCACTGGCAAACAGCTCGCGATCTGCTTGTAACTGCTCTGTCAGCGCCGCCTCATTTACAGTTGTTTCCAACTGTTCTCGATCTCGCTGCAGCTCCGCGCGTTCACGCGCCAGCTCGTCCGAGTGTTGCTTTTGCCAGGCGGACTGCTTCGCCGTGATCTGCTGCTGCACTTCGGCTCGTCGAGCTTCAAGCTGCTGCTCAAACGCCGCGCGTCGCTGTTCCAATGCCTGACAATCGGACTCCTTCTGGGCGAGCAATTCAGCCCGCTCTGCTTCCACGACAGCACGATCCTCACCGAGCTGAGCCGCTTCGCTCTTAAGCGACTGACGCTGGCCAGCCACTTCCAGCAGCGATTGCTCGAGCTGTGCACGCTGCTGTTCCAGTTCATGCTGGGCGTCGTTGCGAAGCTGCGCCAGCTCATCCGCGAGCTGCTCACGTTCGGCTTCGATTGCCACCTGACTCATCGCCAGATCGGATTTCTGCCGGGAGATTTCCTGCTCGGCCTCATCGCGAATACGCGTTGTTTCCTCTTCGAATCTGGTTCGTTCCGCGTCGAGCGTCTGGCGGTCTGCCGTTAGTGCTGCTCGCTGCTGTGCCAGCTCGTGTTCCGTTTCCTGGCGGAGTTTCGCTCGATCCGCTGTGTATGCCGCTTCCAGTGCTGCCTGTCGCGCATCGAGGTCTGCACTCCTCTGTTCGAGTTCGGCATCAATCTCAGACCGGAGCCGTTCCCGGCGAGTTTCCAGCGACTGTTCGAGTATCTGAAGTTCGGCCCGTTGCCGGCTCACTCCAGCGGACTCGGCCGCGAGTGCGTGACACTGCTCGCCGAATGCCTGCCGCAGCTCGGTCTGCTCGTCGGCAAACTGCTGTCGTTCCTGACCGAGCGCGAGGCGATCCTGATTGACGTGAGCTAGCTGGGCATCGAGAGAAGCCTCTCGCTGCTTGATGTCTTCGAGCTGCTGACGCACCTGCTGGACGACGCTGGCTGTCTGCGCCAACAAATCGTCTTCCATTCGATTCAGCTCGGGGGCATTTCGCGCACCCGCTGGATGTAGAGCGGATGGTGGGGGTGACGGTGCAGATACGTGATGCCACGGATCATATTCGTCGCGAGCAGGCAGTCCGTTGCTGGCACTCATGCGGGATTCCTTTCCCATGGCCGAGCGAGGCAGAGTCAATCAACTCCGCAAACGAAATGTCACAGGTGCTTGTCAATCGTCGACGTAATCTGAGCTTTCGGCAGAGCGCCAACCAGTCGCTCCACAACCTCACCACCTTTGAACACGATCAACGTGGGAATCGACTGAATACCCAGCTTCGTAGCAGTCTGACCGCTGGCGTCAGTATTCAGTTTGACGACCTTTGCCTTGCCGTCGTACTCCGTCGCAATCTCGTCGATGGTTGGAGCGAGCATGCGGCACGGACCACACCAGGGAGCCCAGAAATCGACAAGCACGGGAGTCTCGCTCTGGAGCACTTCTTCATCGAAATTATCATCAGTGACTTCAAGGGCCATCAACTTCTCCATGAACTGCTCAGTGTGCCGGGCACGTGACGCACTGAAATCGACGTAACTGCAAATCCGGAGCGGAATTATAGGCAGGTGCCCTGACCTGTCAACGTGCGCCTGACGCCGCTGAGGGAGGCCTGAGACGGTAGATCCACACCTGTGTCAGACTCAAGTAAGACCGGAGCGGTTCGCGATCCTGACCTACGATCGCCCAGTCACGCCATCGCCTTCAGCGAATCCTGCATGACCTGCAAGACCTCGTCAATGTCCTGTTGTGAGTGCGCCAACGAGTACCCGTGATGGCACGGTCCGCCACCGTAGTCATGAAAGTAGACTCCGCGTTCGGTCGTCTCATGACAGAACTGGATCATCTGCTCAGGAGAGTGGACGAGTGCCTCGCTGTAACACGTCACCGGCTCGCGTGTTCCGAAGACGATGCCGAATCGGCTGCCATGATGCTGAAATCTCACCGGTACCGGGCTGTTTGCGGCGACTTCATCGAGACCGGCAAACAGTCTGTCTCCCAGCGAGTTGATCGTCTGCCAGAACTCCGGACGTTGGATTTCGCGGACAAATTCCAGCCCGGCCAGCACGTTTGGAAGTGGAGCGTTAAATGTCCCTGAGTGCGCCACGTCACCGACCGGCTTGAAGCGGTCCATCAGATCCGCCCGCCCGCAAATCGCAGACAGCGGCAAACTGGCGCCCAGAGATTTCCCGATCGTGCAGATGTCCGGGGTGACTCCGAAGTCCTGCTGAGCACCGCCAGGACTCTTCTTTGCGAACGACTGAATCTCGTCGAAGAACAGAATCAGATTGTGCTCAGTGGCGAGTTCCCGAGCGCGTTCCAGAAATCCCGGCTCCGGCAGAATGCACCCGCAGTTAAAGTCGATCGGTTCGATCAGCAGCGTGCCGGCTTCGTGAGCGTGATTGCAGATGGCCGTTTCCAATGCGTCCACGTCGTTGTATTCGATGGGAATAATCAGCTCGGCAAGTGACTCTGGAATGCCAGCGCTTTCCCGGAACGGCGGTGAGGCATTCATTTGGTCCGCCGGGGGGTGCCCGGCAACGAATGTGAATTCGTGGTAGCCGTGAAAGTGGCCGAAGAATCGGATGACTTTGTCACGTCCGCTCGCCGCACGACACAGCCGCAACGCGTGCAAAGTGGCCTCGGAACCGGAGTTCGTAAATCGCACGCGTTCCGAACACGGAACGATGCGGCAGATTTCTTCGGCCAGCTCGATGTGATACGCCGAATCCAGACTGCCGAGTACACCCAGTTCCCAGGTGCGATCGAAAACACTCCGCAGACATTCAGGAGCGTGTCCCAGTAAAGCGGCTCCATGCCCCATCGACATGTCGAGGAATTCACGACCCTCGACATCGACGAACCGGGAGCCTTTCGAGGACTGCGCGTAAACCGGTTTCTGCCACGCGGAATTCCACCGTGTGCTCGAACAGACACCGCCCGGCAGCACGTTTCGCCCGCGTTCGTAGAGCTGTTCCAGTTCTGTAGGATCAAGTCGCGTGACGGCAGACATCTACTTCTCCTGATGCGTTTCTGTTCGAGCAGCGGAAACGGCGAAAACGTCTCGCAGTCGCTTTTTCGAGTGTGCGGATTGTGTTCTAATCGCTGGAGATGTTTTATGACGAGGCAACAGCGTCAGTTGCGGACAGCGAACACGGCTCCGAAGACCGGGGCATATCTGTCGACCGTTCAACTCCACGCTAGCCTGATCAGGAAGGAACTGTTTGATGCTGGAGTACAAGTGCGACCTGTGCGGTACGAAGATTGCCGAACAGCGGTTTGTCGCCCGACTGGACGTCTACCCCGCGTACGATCCCGACCAGATCACGGAAGACGATCTCAATCAGGACAATCTGACCGAAATCTCTGAGCTTCTCGCAGAGATGGAGCTGACCGGCGAACTCGAACTCGACGACAGCGAGCCGAAGTCGTTCCGCTACGACCTGTGCTGTGACTGCCATCGCCAGTTCCGCAAAGACCCACTCGCCCTGCACCGCCCGCCGCGGATGCGCTTCAGCGAGAATTGAGTCAGGGTTCTGGCCACGGGCGTCACGCCTAATTCTTCGCCTTAACTCTGGCGAAGCTGGCCGTTTTCAGAATCGTCCGCAGGTCTTTCCATACGGCGTGTTTGCCGTCCTGCTGTGGCGATACCGCGATGCTTAGCAACCGCGCGTCCGGTTCGCTCAATGGACGCTGCGAGATTTCAAACCGCAACGTCTGAGCTTTCCTGCTCCTGAAAGGCTCGATCCACTCGAGCGTGCCGACCCATTCGGACTCCTGCTTCTCGACGGGCTTGAGCTGCAGTTTGAAATCATCCGTTTTGATTTCCCCTTTGCTTACCGCCTTCGCCAATCCGCGATAGTACGTCAGAACTTCCGAGTGGATGGTGTCTGCTTCCAGAGGCTTGTCGCCGGGCAACCAGAATACAAACGCATAGCTGAAAAACGATTCAGCGTCCGGCTTGAACATCCCGGGTGCAAATCGAATCTCCTCGATGCCCTTCAGCTTCATGTCGCGCGCGAATCCCGGCGGCAGCTTGAGCGTCTCGCCACTCCAGCCTTCTGGTGCCTTCAATGTGATGATGACATTGTCTTCTGCCTGCGCTGCCGACACGGCAACAGCCAGAGCAAGAATTGTCAGCCTGGTCACAGAGTTCATCGAGGCGTCTCCAATCTGATGGGCGATTGATGGGCGTTCTCGTTTCGGGGCTCTGCCCTGAAACGCAATGCGTGTGAGGCTCCGCCTCACGACAGTCCCGGCGAGGCAGAGCCTCGAAAACAATGCGTACCAAGGTAGAGCCCTGGTACGAGGGGAACCGGAGCCTCAACGTGTCACCGATACCCCGTCGTTATTTCTGACGAGGCTTCCGGTCAGGACGATATCCCTTGCCGGGCTTCGATCGTGACTCCTTCCGCTTGCCTTTCTTATCACCCGTCTTGTTCTCGTCGGAATGCACATAGTCGCCACGGAACCGTTGATTCGCATCTTTGCGGCGAGACTCCACTGCTTCCTTCGGTGCACGAGCGGGAATCAGACAGTCGCAGCCGCCACCAATCAGGTCCTGCCGTCCGGCCTGTTCCAGTGCTTTACGGACTTCGAAATAGTTCTCCGGTTTGAAGAACTGCATCAACGCCCGTTGCAGTTTTCGGTCGCGGAGATGCTTCGCGATATGCACCGGCTGCTTTGTGAACGGATCAATTCCCGTGTAGTACATCGCGGTCGCCACGTCGAACGGAGCCGGGATGAAGTCCTGCACCTGATCCGGGCGATAGCCGTTTCGCTTCAGAAAAACCGCCAGGTCGATCATTGCATCCAGATCGCTGCCGGGATGGCTCGCGATGAAGTACGGGATGATGTACTGCTTTTTGCCAGCCTTACGGGATTCGTCCATAAACGATTCGGAGAACTTCTCGAAATCATCTGTCGCAGGCTTACGCATCAGATTCAGGACGCCGGCATCTGTGTGCTCGGGGGCAACTTTCAGATGACCGCCGACGTGGTGCCGAGTGAGATCGCGCATGTATTCGGGCGATCGCCGGGCCAGGTCCATGCGGATGCCACTGGCCACAAAGACCTTGCGGATTCCCGGAGTCTCACGCGTGTCCTTCATCAGTTTGATCAACGGCCCGTGGTCCGTATCCAGTAACTTGCAGATCGTCGGATGCACACACGACTGTCGGCGACAGACGGCTTCAACCTCGGGCTTCGAACATTTCATTTCGTACATATTCGCGGTCGGCCCGCCGATGTCACTGATCACGCCTTTGAACTCGGGATCCGCGGTCATCTGCCGAACTTCACGCAACACAGAGTCCGGGCTGCGCGACTGAATGGTCCGTCCCTGGTGTGTCGTGATCGAGCAGAATGTGCATCCACCAAAGCAGCCCCGCATGATCGTGACCGAGTCCTTGATCATCTCGAATGCGGGAATGTCTTCCGTATACGACGGATGGGCTTTACGAGTGAACGGCAGGTCGTAGATCGCGTCCATCGCCTGCTGCGAAATCGGAATCCGCGGCGGATTGGCGACAACCGCCTGCCGACCGTGCCACTGCACCAGCCGCTTTGCATTCCACGGATTCGTCTCGTTGTGGATCATTTTCGTGGCTTCGGCGAAGGCCAGTTTGTCGGTCTTCACGTCTTCGAAGCTGGGAATCTCCAGCGAATCTTCTGGCGGAGTTTCCGAGGCTCCCATTGCATAGGCGATGCCGCGCATGTCCCGCAGGTCACGCACGGGTTCTCCCGCATCAATTCGCTGGGCGATCTCAACAACTGCCTCTTCGCCCATGCCAAACACGACCAGGTCAGGCTTCGCATCGAGGATGATCGAGCGGCGAACCTTGTCACTCCAGTAGTCGTAATGGGCGAGTCTCCGCAGCGAAGCTTCGACACTGCCCGCGATTACCGGCACTCCGCGATACGCCTCACGCGATCGCTGGCAGTAGGCCAGTGTCGGCCGATCCGGGCGCAATCCGATGCGCCCGCCTGGCGAGTACGCATCCGCGTTACGCACCTTTCGGTTGGCGGTGTAATGGTTGATCATCGAGTCCATATTCCCCGCACTGATGGCGAAGAACAGACGCGGGCGGCCAAAGCGTTTCCAGTCGTCACACGATTGCCAGTCGGGCTGACTGACGATCCCGACGCGAAAGCCGGCCGCTTCGAGCACACGCCCGAGTAGAGCCGTCGCAAAGCTCGGGTGATCGATGTAGGCGTCGCCGGTGATGAACACGACATCGAGTTCATCCCAGCCGCGATCCTGCGCCTCACGCATGGTCATCGGCAACGGACGGGGGTCGCAGCGCTTCGCGAAGTTCTGCAGGTCTCTGGTCAGTAGATCGCCGCCAAAATGCGGATCGGCGACCACGGGAAGTTCAAGCATGAGTTCTTCGATTCGTTGACCGGCGCACCCGGGAAAATTGGTGACCGGATTCGTCGACGCACGAGCCTTCCGGAACGCAGGCAGCAGACGGGCCGATGGCGAAACGGTCAACATCCGCAGGTGCTCATTTGCGGAACTGCGTGGATTCCGCGCAAATCGAGCGGGCAATTCCGGTCACGCAGTCTGTCGTGTGCTGTCGTCTTACGCCAGCAACGACTCAATCGGGCCGCAGTCGTCATGAGCAACGGGCAACGGCTGACCACCGTTGTCGTATTCCATCTGCTCGTCGGTCACGCCCAGAGCTTTGAACCACGTGTGAAAGAGGTGCCCGATGTCGTGTTCTTCATCCTCGACGAACGTGCCCAGTTTGTTCGTCTTGCCGACGACCAGACCGCGTTTCAGTCCAGCTCCTGCCATGCCGACGGACCAGGCTTCCGGCCAGTGATCTCGGCCCACGTGCGAGTTGATCCGTGGCGTGCGACCGAACTCACTCATCGCGATGACCAGCACGTTGTCCAGCATGCCGCGGTCGTACAGGTCCTCAATCAGCGAGGCGAAGGGCTTGTCGAACTGCGGGATCAGGCTCTGACTGGCATTGAAGTTGTCGCCGTGGCTGTCCCAGTGGTACGAGTTGACTTTGACGAACCGCACGCCCTCTTCCAGCATCCGCCGACCCAGCAGCATGTGTCGACCCAGGTCGTGTGTCCCGTAACGCTCAACATCGCGCGGGTCGAGCTTCGATTCGTCGAACAGGTGCGCCCGATCCATCAGCTTCTGAGCCACGTCGAAAACGTATGAGCTGGCTTCCGTGTTCGCGGTGCGACGAACAGAGCTGTACTGCCGGTTGAGCTTGTCTCGCAGTTCGTTTCGTGCCCGGTCCTGCTCCTCAGTCACGCTTGAATGACGCAGCATGTTCTCCGGCGGCTGACCGTCGCCGAATGCGAGTGCTCCGTATTTCGGACCGAGAAAGCCGGCGTCGGCAGTCTTGAAGCCGCCGCTGTATGGCTTGATCCAGACATACGGCGGCAGTCCCGTTGATGTCGGTCCGAGGATCTTCGCTACGGCCGAACCCAGATACGGGTAGATCACGCCGCGGTTTTTCGGATCGCCGCGATTAACGCGACCGACACCCGCCGAGTGACTGTTGTCCTGAGTATGCACGCTGCGGACGACGGCAAGATGCTGCATGACGGTCGCGGTACGCGGCAGCAGCTCGGAGAACTGGATGCCCGGGACCGAGGTCTGAATTGGACGAAAAGGACCTCCGAACTGAGTATTCGGTTTCGGATCCCAGCTTTCCAACTGGCTCATTCCGCCGTCCAGCCAGACCAGCAGAACCTGCTTTTCGTTGGCTTTCAGCTCTTCGGCAACCAGCGGATCGAGCAAACCGCCGAGTCCCGATGCACCGGCCGCACCCAAAGCGCCCGTGCCAAGCAACTGGCGACGCGAAAGGAGATGTTCCGAGGGATTGCAGAGGGGGGATCGCGACATTGCTGAACCCGTTTGTAGTCACCGCATTTATGCGGTTCGGCGGGACGGGGAGGAGGGTCAGGTGTGTCGGGGACGGTCGACAGATTCACGATCACGGCGAATCTGTGTGCAGCCGAATGAATCCGACTACTACGATCCATACGTACCAAGTACGGCTGCCAGAGACAAACGCGGCGTGACAAATCACCGTTCATTGAGTGACCGACACCGAAAGCGTAGCAGAATTTGCCAATCTTCTGGTGCGGTCTTAAGATGACTGGTCCAGCCTGACGCGTTCCCTCCCCGGTCACCCCGGCCGAATTCACGGACGATCCACTCCCTCCGGAAGCTGCCGCATGACGTCCGACGCTGTTTCCATTCCCGCCACGATGCTCTCCGACTTTGACTACGATCCACGCACGCGTGTGATCTTCGGCGGCGGTGTGCTGGAACGCATTGGTGAACTGACGCGTGAATTGGGCAGCCGTGTTCTGCTCGTTACAGACAAAGGTCTGAAAGACGCCGGGCACGAGGACCGGACGATCGGCTACCTCGAATCAGCCGGCGTCGCCGTCACGATCTTCGACGATGTGCACGCCAACCCGACGACCGACGACGTGGACCGTTGCCTGCAGGTCGCGAAAGCGGCCGAGGTCAACGTGATCATCGGCCTGGGTGGCGGCAGCAGCATGGACTGCGCCAAGGGTTGCAACTTTCTGCTGACCAACGGCGGCAGGATCGAGGACTACTGGGGCATCGGCAAAGCTTCGAAACCGATGCTTCCGATGATCGCCGTGCCGACCACTGCTGGAACCGGCAGCGAAGCGCAGTCGTTCGCTCTGATCGCGAACTCGGAAACGCACATGAAGATGGCGTGCGGAGATAAGAAAGCCGCTTGCCGCATCGCCCTGCTTGATCCCGAACTGACGGTCACGATGCCTGCGACCGTCGCTGCGGTGACTGGAATCGATGCCATCAGTCACGCGCTGGAGACCTACGTAACGACAAAGCGGAATCCCGTGTCGCAGCTGTTCAGTCGGCGGTCATGGGCGCTGCTGGCGGCGGCCTTTCCTCAGGTGTTGGAGGACCCGCGGGACATCAATGCTCGGGGCGCGATGATTGTCGGAGCTCATCTGGCGGGAGCCGCGATCGAGAATTCGATGCTCGGCGCGACACACGCACTGGCAAACCCGCTGTCTGCTCACTTCGGTTTGACGCACGGAATCGCGATTGGTGTCATGCTGCCGCATGTCGTGCGGTTCAATTCTGTCGAGGTTGGTGACCTTTACGCTGACCTCGCATCCGATATCGGGCTGTGCGAGCCCGGCGATCCGTCTGCCGGAGAAGAACTGGCCCGCTATATCCGATCGATCGTCACTGGGTGGGGCCTGCCGGCCAGCCTGCCGGAGTGTCACGTGAGAAGAGATCTGATTCCGACAATGGCGGCCGAAGCGGCCAAACAGTGGACCGGGACGTTTAATCCGCGACCCGTCGATGTTGGCTCACTTACGGAGTTGTACGAATGCGCGTTCGACGAGAACTGAACCGGCGGGAATTCTGCGGTGCCGCAACAACACTGACTGCAGCTGGACTGGCGACGGCCGGGCTTCACATTCCGGCGTGGGCAGCTTCAGCCAATGAGAAAGAGGCCGCGAAATCGAAAAGCTGGCCCTCGTTCCGCAATGGGAACCAGCTTCGCGGCATTGCCAGCAGTGATCTACCTGACAAGCTGGAGCTGCTGTGGAAGGTGGCCGTGGACGATGGCGTCACCGCCACGGCGGCGATTGTCGACGGGCGAGTCTATGCCGGGACGTTCGGCGGCGAGCTGATCTGCTTTGACCGCAAAAACGGCAAGCGAATCTGGACTCACTTCTCTGCGCCTCGCAAGAAGCCCAACGACTTCATCCCCGGCTTTCAGTCCTCGCCGACGGTCACAAAAGACCTGGTCGTGATCGGCGATGAAGACGGCGTGTTCCACGCGGTCGAACGTGACTCGGGCAAGTTGCGGTGGAAGTTCGAGACGATGGGCGAAATCATCAGCTCGGCGTTGATTGTCGGTGACCGGGTGATCTTCGGTTCGTACGACGCCACGCTGTACTGCCTGAATGTGGCCGACGGTTCGGTCGCGTGGAAGTTCGACACCTTGGATCGCATCAACGGATCGCCGGCGATCGCCGGCGACATCACATTCGTCACCGGGTGCGATCAGCACCTGCGAGCGATCAACATCAAGTCGGGCAAAGAAGAATTCGACATGGAACTGGAACGGTTCCTGATCGCCTCGCCGGCAGTGGTTGACTACATGCTGTACGTCGGAACGCACGAAGGAGAATTTCTGGCCATTGACGTCACAAAGCAGGAAGTCGAGTGGCGATACTCCGATCCGAAGCGCGAGCTTCCGATACACTCGTCCGCCGCCGTGACCGACGAGCTGGTCGTGTTCGGCAGCCAGGACAAACAGCTTCACTGTCACGAGCGCAAGGACGGGAAACCCAAATGGACATTCGCCGCTCGCGGCCAGATCAACAGTTCTCCGGTCATCGTCGGCGATCGCGTGTTCGTCGGATCGAACGACGGCAACGTGTATGAAGTCGGCCTGGCCGACGGAAAACAGCGATGGAAAGAAAAGCTCGGTCGCACCGTCTCAGCATCACCGGCTGTCGGTGAAGGCTGTCTGGTGATTGGGGCGGAAGGCAGCGAGGGCGAGATTTACTGTTTCGGCAGCAAGTGACTTTGTCTCTTAATCTTAATCCTACTCTTAATCTTACTCCCCACGACGGCCTGCTCGCTGCAACAACCGCGCGTGGTTCGGCGGGGATCGGGGTAAGCGGCTTCGCCACCTGATGAATCAAAGCAGGCCAACCGATATGAGTGACCGCTACCGGGCCATTGCGTCTTTGCGACTTTGCGTGATCCTCATCGTGGCCGTGACCAGCACGCCCGCGCAGTCCGAGCTGTTCAAACCTGAAGAGCGCTTTCTCGGGATGCTGAAAGACGGTGCCCGAGTCAACGCCGCGACGATCGTCAACTGGTTCGATGCCAAGGTACAACCGTCGCTGGCGGGTAAACCTGTGTTCGACGCCGGCAATCCGTTTCGCTGGCTCATCGATCAGTCCGTGTCACTGTCCACTCCGCCGGAAGCGTCCATTGAGTTCTTCGGTGGCGATTGTCTGCCCGCTCGTGTCGTCGATTACCAGTCACGCCAATCGGACGGATTCGGCAATCCGGTCGATCTGCTCATCGTCGAGCCGCTCGTCAGCGTCGATTTGCCCGGACGTCCGGTGTCGGCCTATTTGAGGCTCAATCCCGAGTGGGTCAAACGGATTGTGTTTCAACGCCGGACCGGTGGACCGAGCAGCTACCAACCGGGCACAGCATTTCTGCACGACGGAAGTCAGATGCGCTTCGGAGCCGTTCGCTGGAGCCAAGGTGTTGTCGCGATGTTGACGGAAAACGGTGTGCAGTCACTGCTACTGTCTCAGATCGCTGAGCTGCACATGCCGAAGCGCGATGGCTGGGAAGTGTGGTTCGAGCAACTCGGTGTGCTGATGCCGGATCTGGTCGGCCGTCTGATTCAGATGGAATCATCCGACGGAGTGCGTCTGACGACTTCCACACAACGATTCCTGCCGCAGTTTTCCGGGGACAAGAACAAGAGCGAAAACTGGTATCCCCTGCTCCAGCCCGCGTGGAGTTACGACCCGATCACCATTTCGTTCAAACAGGTGCGGTGCTGGCGATTCTTCGCGCCCGAGTCGCTTCCGTTAACGTCGTTTGAACCCGACGCGTCGCGCAACGGCCCGGTTTTCAGTTCAGGCTGGAACTGGCAGCGCGACCGTGGTGTGCAGAACAGTCCGCTGAAAAACAGTGGTCTGGCGGCCGGATGGGGATTCGGCGTGCATGCTCCGAGCAAGCTGACACTGCCACTGAACCCGGTCGCGACTGGCTTACGTTGCCGCACGGGACTCGATCAGTCCATCGGCCAGGGTGGTTGCGTGCGGACACGTGTTGAGTTGACGTCTGCCCCTGGCAAACCGATCTGGCAGAGTGCCGTCATCATCGGACCAGGCTCAGCCATTGACACCGGCTGGGTCAACATACCGGCGCAGCCTGAAGAAACAGCGGTCACATTGATCGCCGATCCAATGAGCGAAGGACGGCCGGCCGGCTCGGACCCGTTCGACATTCGTGACTGTGTCGACTGGCTCGAACCGGAATGGCGAATCGACCGCGTGAAACTGCAGCAGGCGGTGACGCAGCGACTCGGCAAACGTGTCCCGTCTCTGCGCGACTGGACATTAACCGGCACCGTGCCCAGTTCCGTTGACGAGGCACCGGCCGACGCAGCCGTGCCAGTTCTGGCCGTCGCCAATCTCTGGAATGCGACAATCCCTACGTCTCCCAGCTACGAGCTGACATTCGGACCGGCCGGCGACTTCCTGACTCTGTCACGGAAATTGACGGTCGGCCGGAAAGATCGTTGGCTGGTTGTAAGCATCTACCGTCGCGAAGCCGACCCGGTGCCGACCACCGTACAGATTCGCGTTAACGGCCGAGCTCTGTTGCAACGCGACGTGCCGCTCATGAACAGCCGACAGATACCCGACCCCATGCTCGTTCCGATCGACGAATTTCAGGACAGCCGCGTACAAGTCGACGTCATCCTGATGGGCAAAGGCGAAAAGCCTCGACTGGAATGGCAGGGCGCACGCCTGTTCGAGAATCCTCCGGGCATTGTGCGTCTGTTCGACGACGAAGAAGAGATCATCGAGCAACTGCATGACGGCGAAGGCGAATTAACTTTGGCCACAGAGGATCACTACCACGGTGGCAAGTCCCTGAAACTTTCGGCTGGCGATCGACTCAACGCCAACCTGCCTGGCGTCAGATTTCCGATCCGCGAGTACCCGCAACTCGGCGAATTTCGATACTTCACATTCGCCTGGAAAGTGGCCCCGGAAGGGAAAGGGAAACAACGACGAGGGGGTCTGGGCCTGCAGATCGGGCACGACGGAGAATTGGGCATTCGTCGTCAACTGAATGAAACAAGGCGACGCCGCGCCATGCCGGTCGCGGTCCTCGATCGAGTACGACAGGCTGGGGCCCAACGCGGAAAGCGTCTGATTTACGACAATCGAGGAGTGCGTTTTGGCTATCAATATCTGGCGGGCAACGTTGACGAAGACGAGCTGGCGTTGCGGCTGGACCGAAACCCGCCTGAGAAATGGGTGCTGCTGCAGCGGGATCTGTTTGCCGAATTCGGTGACTTCGATCTGACCGGACTGGGCCTGAGACTGTTTGCCGGCGAAGCTGCATGGTTCGATCAAATCTATCTGTACCGGACGCAGGCGGACTACGCGTGGATTCGTGAGCTGGCCACCGAACCAGTGGAGTATGCCGATGAAAACATCGTCGGAGCGTTCTCGAAAGTTCGTAATTTCGGGCGACTGATCAGTGTGGTCGCTCCGCAGTTTTCGACCACGGCAGCGGGCGAGTCGATCCAGTTGCTCAAAGAATACCAGGGTCGCAAGAACGTCCTTCGCACCATGCCCGTCAAGAAGGACACGCCGTGCATCCTGCGTGCGCCAGTCACTGTTCCGGCCGGAAAGAAAACGCTGCTGCGTTTGTCTGCCGCACACCACACCGAGGCAGACTGGCTGCTGATCGTGAAGGTGGCGGACAAGGAGCTGTACCGGTCGAACGTGGACGCAACCACGGCGAAGGAAGGCTGGCTGGACCACGAAGTTGACTTGTCGAGCTTCGCCGGGCAGACAATCGTCCTGGAAGTGCACAACCATCCGACCGCCTGGCACTACGAGCACGGTTACTGGAGTCGCCTGGAAGTGGTTTCCCAGTGACGTGCCGGGTCGTAACGCTTTTACCGGGCCACTGACTCCCGGCGCGGTGCATCACCATTGCTACGACCGATAGAGCCGCCCACGGATCGGAAGGATCTTCCTTGTTGACTCGTGCCGGACTTTCGTCGGCGGTCGCATAGCGCATCCTGTAGGGGTATGACAGGAGAATCGTCAACCTCGCAGCGCGTGTGCGCGGTGTGGTGACCGTTCCCCTGCCTGTTCCGTTTCATATCGAATTGCGGACCACGCGATGCATCCCGATAAGAGAGTCGGACTGTCACTCGGCATACTCCTGATCGGCGTTACTGCGGCATTCTTCTTCCGCAATGACGTGCCAGTCGATCAGGCGCAGGCCCTCGAGCTGACCGATCCAGAATCACTCGACGAGCAGATCCGCCGCAAGCCGCAGACGCCCTATCTACCGGACCGTCCCGAGGTGACCGTGCAAGCAGAAACACCGGTCCTGCGCGACGTGCTCGTAACGGATGTCATGTCCAATCCTCCGGGGCTGACCGAGTCGGTTCCTGGAATCGCGATTCCAGATCCCATACGCCCCCCCAGTGAAGCTCCCGCCGGACGCATCGCGCCCATTCCGCATCCATCGGATGGTCCCGACGAGATCGATCAGGCGCTCGCACAGGCCGAAGCCCGTCGGCAGGAGAACAGTCAGTCGACCGAAACCCGCACCGCCCCCGTTATTCACGTCGTAATGCCGAAAGATACGCTTTCCGGGCTCGCTCAAAAGTACCTGGGCAGCTTCCGTCGCTACCGCGAGATATTCGAAGCGAACCGCGATCAACTCGACAGCCCGGACGACATTCGCGAAGGCATGAAGCTTCGTATCCCGACGGGAAAGAGTCCGGTGACCTCGCAACGTGACGCGGCCGAATCCGTCACGACGGCGGAACGACCGGTTGAAACTCCTGAACCTGCCCGTGACTCATCCTCCGAAGATGTCGAGCCATCGAAGCCGACCTTTGTGCGTCCGCCGGGTAACCCGCGACTGCCTGGTCGGCGCACATCGCAGAAGTCGGATCGATCTCTGTCTCAGGAACCACCACCTGGATTGCCCGTCGTCGACAGCTTTGATCCGGACGAGTCTCGAGCGCGCATCGCATCACGTCCGCCGGAAGTCTCGGGCCGCGACAACTCAGAAACCTCAGTCGAAGAAACCGAGTGAGACCTGCGGTTTACCGGTCCTCAATGTGACATGGCATTGAAACCTATGACTCGCTGGTCAGCAGACCCGCTTCGCGGCACCAGCCGATCGCCAATTGCATGCCGGTTTCAAACGCGATCTGCGGTTCGTAGCCCAGTTGTCTGCGTGCTTTCTCGATGCTGAAGTCGAGGTTCAATCCCAGAAACTTGATGCGGGCATTGTTCAGCAGCGGCGCGGACTCCTTACCCAGCAAATGCCACGTCGATTCCATCAGCTTTGCCAGCACGCGAGCGACGCCCAGCGGGACGTGTCCGTCCGGAACCGGATAGCCAGCCAGACTGGCGATTGTCTCGATGAACTGACATTTCGTGACGAGTGCACCGTCAGTGATGTTGAAGACCTCGCCAGTCAGGTCGTCTCGCTCTAAGGCCAGAAACACGGCGTCGACCAGATTGCCAACATATGTGTTGTTGAGCAACGTCTGTCCGCTACCCAGAAATTTGAACCCGCCAACTCGCAGCCGCTCCACAATACGCGGCAACACATTGCGGTCGCGCGGTCCGTAAATGAAGCCGGGCCGCAGGATTGTTGCGGGCAGATTGTGCTGTTCGATGTGCGACCGGACGAGTTGCTCGGACTCGGCTTTTGTCAGTGTGTATCCGTCGATACCGCTGAGCGAGACGGGTTCCGATTCGTCCGTGCCATGGTGGTCGCGCGCCTTGTACACGCCAAGTGAGCTGATATGCACAACTCGCTTCAGACAACCGTTCGTCTCAACCGCCCGCAACAGGCTTTCCGTGCCCTGTACGTTGACTCGGCGATACTCGGCAATCGGTCCCCAGTCGCCGACTTTTGCCGCGCAATGGACCAGTGCCGTGACACCTTCCGCAGCGCGTGCATGCGACTCATGATCTGTCAGGTCGCCGTAGACGAGATCAGTGTCCCATTCGCTCAGCAGTTGCTTGTCGCTCGACTCACGGACAAGTGCCCGAGTCGGCATACCCAGTTCGCGAGCCCGCTGAACCACATGGCTGCCAACCAGCCCCGTCGCTCCAGTAACCAGCAGCAGATCGTCTGATGAAAACTCCACAGAAACAGATCCTTCCGTTCTTATCCGGGCGTGCTTTTTGTCACTGCCCGACGTGTGTTTGATTCTTCAGGCGAGCGGCAGATGAGAATTTACCTGCCAGTGTCGGTAGCTGGATTCGCAAGAATTCAGTTTCCCTGAGTGCCTGAATTCTTGCGAATCCAGCTACTGGTAAGAACTCATCTACCACTCGCCTTACGGAGCATTGGCGAGGTTCAATCGATCGTTCCAGAATCGCCGGGTCTGGTCGTGATATTTCAGCACGTCGCTGAGTTTGGCGGCATCGTCCAGCTTCAGCCCGACGCGCTCGGCCCGCTCCTCGACCCAGTTTGTAAAGAACTCGACGGAACGACGGCTGATGCGGCGTGGCTGCCCGGTTGACTCAATGTACCACGGTGCTGTTGATGCGAATCGAAACGTCTCAGTTCGATCCGTGATGGCACGCACCAGAAACCAGCCGGGCTCGAGCTCCAATGTCGTCTCCAGTTGCATACGTCCGGGACCTTTCCCGCCTCCGACACCTCCGACAACGATCACGGTCCCGTTGTTGACGACCTCGATTGCCGACACCGCATCATTGGTGATTACCTCGACCGATAAACGAACGGCTTTGGTGTCGGCGTCGGCTGCCATGATGTGGCCCGGTAGTTCACCGTTCGCTCGGCAGATCAGGAGTGGGCCGTTGGTCACAAACGAGTGGCCCGCTTTCAGTCCGCTCCACCAGTCACCCCAATCGAGCTTCTTTCCGGTATGCACATAAACACGATTGTATCCCACGGGGTTGGGAAGCACTCCGGAAGCGCTGCCGGCTGAAGGAGGCACACGCAGGCCGCAGTTCAGGATGTGGTAGTAGATTTCCTGCGTCCACAGGCCGTTTCCCCGCGGTACTGGCAGGCGTTCTGTGTCGCGCGGCCGACCCCATGCCTCGGATTCGTACATCCGGCTGCGGCACATGTGGTTGTTCGCCAGACCGATCGAATCGACCTGGCCGCTGGCCAGCCAGATGGGAACGTCCCACCAGAACGGCTTTTCGATGTCGATCCAGACGTCTTCCTGCTCGCGTGCCTGTTTGAGAAACGACATTGGCGATGGGTACTCAGGAAACTGGCCGCGTCCGCCCGGCAGTGTCAGCGGTTTCTTCAGACCAAAGTACAGGAGCGCTCCGCCTTCGCGTTCATCTTCGCCGCCCATCACGTCGTAATGCCGGTCGCCGTCAACGGTCAGATGAGTACGCTCAGGGATGTCGCGTTCTTTCCACAGATCGCGGCCGTTCCACCAGGTGATCGTCGGACCGATGTGCAGGTCTTCAGCCTGCAAATGTAAAGGAACCTGCTCGATCGGCCGGTGAATATGCAGTTCACCGGACCACCAGTGCTTTGCCGCCATGTCGATGCGTCGTTCGAGTTCGACGATCAGTTGATGGTCCTTGCCGGCCGCGATCGCGACTTTGCCTGTCGCCGGTATGTATTCCGGTCCACGTTCGATCTCGTAACTGTACTCACCCGGAGTCAGCGTGACCCGCGCCTCTCCAGGGCAAACGAAATGGTCGTTCCAGAAGGGCAAGGCCTCGGCCCTGAGCGGTTTGCCGTCGACGTCCCGCAAGTGAACTCGGCAGGGCAGCGTGTCACCGTCGATACTCCGCACGTGAATCATCAGGTGGCTGTCCGCGGCGGCCGATTGGACCAGCGATCCAAGGCCAAGCAACAGTCCGACGAGTGGTGTTCCGGATGACATGATGCGGCTCGGGAACGATCAGGTGTGAGAAACGGAGACCCTGTTGCGAAGGACCGTAACTCACGTCCGCGCAAAAAACTACGACCGGTCGCAAGGTCTGCGATCGGTCGTTTTCGTGTAAAGCCGTTGATCCGTGCGACGTCTATTTCTCCGCAACGACCAGGTTGTTTTTTACGCTGCGGACTCCCGGTTCCATCCGCAACAGGTTGGTGGCCAGACGCCTGGCGGAGTCGGATTCGACCTGGCCGGACAGTACAACAGTCCCATTGTTGCCCACGGCGAACTTCACAGAAGAAAACGCCGGCCGCGTTTCGGCGAGTCGCGAGAATCGTGTTGCGAGTTTCTCAAAACGCCGGTTGATCGAACTGCCGATCTCCGTCGTGGGGCGAGTTCTGACCGCAAACCCAAGTCGCAGTGACGGTCGAAACATTGTGGTGCTCGACGTCCGGCCACCGTTGAACTGGCTGCTCAGTCGATTGGACTGTTGCAGCGTCTGCACCTGAAGCAGTCGATTGAATGACTGATTCGCGACGTTGTTCTGTCCGGCCAGCGGTTGATTCGCCAGTTGATTGCCCAGAAATCGACCGGATCCGGACCCAAGCTGACCGACACCAGTACCGGTCTCTCCGCCTGCGGAAAACAAATTCTGCTGGGTCAGTGAGCTGCCCGCTCCCGATGCGGCTGCAGCGGTGTCACCTGTGCCGGTAAAGCTGCGAGACGATTCCGTTGTTGCGTTCTGGGCCTGAATGGTCTCGGCAGCAGTTCCGAGGAACAGAAGGACCGTCGCCGCGGTCGCCAATCGCTGAATCAACTTCATCGGAAATCTCCACGCAGGCCAAATCAATGACAGACACTAGTGCTGCGTCAACTTTAAATGGTGGGATCGGGTGGCTGGCGGTCGAGCGTAGCGAGCCCCCAGCACTGCAACTGGGGGCTCGCACGCT
>CAUZFZ010000158.1:0-24701 GCA_963579025.1 Planctomycetota bacterium
CGAACCATGAAGGCCAGCCACTCCCCTGTTTGACTTCTCACCGGCGCGCATCACAAAAACAAGCGCAGCCATGCCTGCGAGGTTCGCTGCTGCGCTGATCTCTGCAAACTCCCCGGCAGTGCCATTCCTCCCAGAGACCGAATGGCTCCCGGCTGAAATTCGGACCGAATTGGTTTGATCCTATATCTCGCTCCGAAGTCGATCATGACGTATTTCCCATCCGCGTCATGCAGCATCGGGTAGAGATCAAGCGGCGCGGGTCGTGGTGAGCTAATCGGTTTTGTGCTCGTGTTGCGCCAAAGCAATTCCGCTTTAAGCGTGTCGCCAGTGTTGAAGGACAGTTTGGGATTCAACAGTCGAATCCCGCATTGCAGGCCTTTATCAACTTTGCCCCAGACTGCGTGCTTCGCATTGCGTGTTGCCGCCGCGTTAAGAGTTCCAACTTCGAGTTGGATGCGGGGATGCAGAATCGTGCCTCCCTTGCCAGCCTGGATACGTGTCGCCGGTTCGCGACTCGCATTGCCTTCGCGATCGATCCTTGTCTGGAAATACAAACCCTCAAAGAGAAACCCGGTTCCGTAACCGGGTTCTGTTGAAACCTGGATTTGCAGCGGCTGAACGATCCAGTTCATCCCGGCCTTTACTTTCCTGATCGTGGGCAGGCCATTGCCTTTGCCGCCGCCGATGTACAGGCCAAGATCGTCACTACCACTATGAGCCGGGATGATTGTCGATTCACCAGGTCCCAGTTTCATCTCGTAAGCCAGATCGTACTTCCAGCCCTGCCGTCCGTCCGTCGCACGGAATTCGGCGGGCAGATTCGAGGCGTCGAGTGCATTCGTAATATTGTCAGAGGGGATCAGAAACGGCGCGTCGCGGTAGTCATTCGGAACGGACCGCGCCATAAACTTGATGCGTTTGTCTGTCGTGTTGCGGACGAGGATTCGGTACTTCACAACCGAGTCATACGGCACACTCAGATTCGGCAGACCGGGAGAATCGAGCAGAAAACCGGCCTGCAGACCTTTGACCTTCTTCCACCAGATCACACTTTTTAAATCGACCTTCGATGTGCCTTTTGCAGACTCCGACGGTTCTGGAGCTGACGGTGGTGGCGTAGCAGCAGCTTCGGGCTCCGCTGGTTTCGGAGTCGACACGTGTGGCTTTACATCAGCCTGCTTCGCTGGCTCTTTCTGAGACTTCGGCTGCTCCTGATTCCACCACGGCACTGCATCGGGTTGAGTATCAGTCGCGCCAGGCAATCGAACGCTGCGCTTGCCGTCCTTGTTATTAAACACTTCTAACGGGAGTGGTGCCGTCTGGAGTTCCTCATCCCAGTACTCCGTATTCTCTACGCCGTTGATAATCGGCCTTGTATATTCAATCCGGTACGTGCCCAGGTCCGGCATCACCAGGCTAAGTCCTCGTTTGCTCTCACTCAGCCACAGGCCGGGCGTCGACACGCCGTACGCCTCGCCCGGTTTGAGTGTCAGTGTGAGTCCTGGCTCGAACAGCCAAACCGGCAGCGGATCGATCCGCTGTTTTTCTCCGCGGGGATTCACGTAGCTGGGGGGCGACCAGTAGAAGTCCGGATGAAACCCGATTGTCTGCTCGCGATCACTGACGTTTCGCAGGTAGATCTCCAGGGGGAGCTTTTCCCCCATTGCAAACTCGCGCTTCAGGGTGGGAAACGCGAGCCCCATTTGAATCCCGCGGCGAGCTTTGCCGAATGCTGGCTTGATGATGCTCATCCGCTCGGCTGAGTACAGGCTGGCATAGTAGCCATTGAATCTGAGGTCGCCGGACTCTTCTTTGGCCGAATCGAATTTCAGCTGACCGGAAGTCAGTCCCGCGAGTCGGTAGCTGAATCGGTATTTGCCAACGGTCGGTGATTCGAAACTCACGGGACCGATGTCGCCCAGTCCAAGTCCGCTCGTCTGAATAACGTAGGCCTCGCCGGGCCCGAGACCCAACTTATTGTGCGGCCGCTTGCCAACATACGTCTCCAGTCGCGGGACCGACATCCGTTCGCCCTTTGAATTGACAACCTCTGGCGTGTCGAACACAAAGTTAATGATGTATTTGGTCCTGACGACACGATCACTGACATTCATCAGGAAAAGTTCCACCGGCATACGGTCGCCGAGGCGGAACACTCGCTGTGGCGTCGCATAGGCGAGACCGAGTGTCAGGCCACCCTGCTCAGCACCAAATATCGGTTTGAGGTCGACGATCCGCTGGAGCGCATCCTTTCCGTGAAGGTAACTCCCAGGGTACTTAAAAACCGACAACTTCGTCGGTTCTGCAGCAGGGGCATAGGCCGGGTTTGACGTCTCAACAGGTGCATCCGGGGCAGCCTCCACAGGCTGTCCTGAAGCATCACCTGAAGTCAGGACCGCAGGCGGTGATGCCGGTTCCGTTGCTGCAACCGGATCGACAACGGCCGTCATTCCCAGCGTCAACGCGCCAACAAGCAGCATCGCAATGGAAGCGTTCTTGCACACTGGCCCGTGCAGGCGAGTTGAATCGAACAGTGACTGAACCCGTAATTCCAGATTGCTGCCCTCGGCCATCGCGACTCCGTGGGACAATCCGCGTGGGGCACAACACAGCTCTGCAACGCGCAGCAACTGCGCGGCATAGTCGCTGGCTTTCTCACCCGAGTGGACGACCGCGTCATCACATGCCTGCTCGCCTTCCTGCCGCAGTTTCCGCAACGCGTACCAGGCGAGCGGATGAAACCAGTACAGAGTGCACGCCAGCCGGCCAATGAATTGAAAGATCACGTCCCTGCGCTTCACATGAGCCAGTTCGTGCGTCAACACCGTCCGTTGCAACGGCTCGTCCCATTTATGGGCGATTGGTGGAAGTAACACGATGGGACGGAGCACGCCGCACGTCAGCGGCACAATCGGCTCGGTGTGTTCCCGTAAACTGACCGCTTGCCTTAACCGCAGACGCTGGCTGAGCTCCGTAAGAAGCCGGCACCACACATCATTGCGAATGGGCATCGAACGACGGCAGAAACGGATTGTTCTGGCGACATTCACCGTCATCAGCATCGCCAGCAGTCCGGCTCCCAGGCTCCAGATCGCGACGGTGCTTAGCTCCGTCCAATTGGTGTGAGGGACTTCCGTCATCACACCGGTCTGCAGCACCAACACATCTGCATTCGGCCTTTGCCGAGGTTGTTCCGAGACCAGTAGAGTCGCGCCGGCCTGCGAGTCGTCCGCGATTGGTTGCCGAGAAGAATGGAACGTCGGGGTGTCTTCATTCGAGACAGACGACTCGGTCCGTGCATGCATCGGCGACGACGGGATCGCCGCATGATCTGGCGCCGCTATCTCGATGTCATTAACCATTGGCAGAATGGGAATCGTCCACGCAGGCAGCGCGCAGGAAGCGACTGGAAGCAGAATCAGCGACAGCATCGTGAGTGACCACAGCCGATGCCTGACCGCAGCCGCCGAACGGCTCAGCAGCTGGGCGGAGACGCAAACTATTACCAGCAACAGCGTGGCCTTGGCAGTTGTTTCGGCGAGGAAACCGGCAAGTGTTTGAACGATGTCCATGCTACTTCCCTTCCTTCCGGGCCCGGTCGATAAACTGAGCAATACGCTCGAGGTCCGACGGATCGAGGTCCTTCGAAGACACATCCAGAATGGCCGCGACCGTGTCGGGAGCCGAGCCGGAAAAGAAGACGTTCATCAGTCTCTGTAATGCAGTACGGCTTGCTGTTTCGCGAGACTGAGTCGCTCGATAGACGTACCGCTTGCCATCCTGCCGATGCGTCAGCAGCCCTTTTGCCTCGATCTTCCGGATGATCGTGCGGACTGATGAATAACTGGGCGGGTCGGGCAGATGTTCCAGCACCTTGCCCACGGTGGCTTCGCCGAGTTGATAGATCACATCCATGATCTGCCGCTCGCGGCGTGCCAGCTCCGGAGTTGCCCGTATTTTCTTCGCCATTCTTTCACCGCATGACGTATGTGGCACTAAAATACCATGTGGTAAAATAATGCCACGTGCGGCCGAAGTCAACGCGAGAAGGACTTGCCGAGAATCAGATTCTGTTTGACAGGACGAAAGCTTTCGTCAATGATTCGGGCTCGAGGACGAAAGCTTTCGTCGTGCGTCGTTATGGAATCGAAACCCAACGCAGAACTTCGGATTCACCAGTAATGCCGAGACAAGGCGCGTCATCTCAACCCACTGAATTCGAGCTGCAGATTCTGCAGATTCTCTGGCAGCTCGGCCCGAGTGCGCTGGGCGAGATTCACCACGTCGTGACTGAGCGACGTGAAGTGACGTACTCGACCACCCGCAAGATGCTTCAGGTGATGCGAGACAAGGGGCTGATTGTGTCTGACGAGTCGGTTCGCCCGCAGACGTACCGTGCCGCGAGTTCGCAGGGTCAGACTCAACTGCAACTGGCAGACGATCTGGTTCGGCGAGCGTTTGAGGGAAGTACGCAGAAGCTCGTCATGAGCCTTCTGTCAGCAGACCGGCTCTCGTCGGAAGAACTTGCGGAACTCAAGCTGCTGCTACGACATGCCCAAGGGAGCGAAACATGAGCATCGTCAATGACACGCTCTCGTCGGAATTACTCATTCGCCTCGGCGGAGTTCTGCTGCACTCGCTGTGGCAGTTCGCACTGATCGGGCTGCTGCTGGCTGCAGTCCTGGAGATGTTGCGACGTCGAACGGCCGCCACGCGATACCTTCTCTGCTGCACTGCTCTGCCAACCAGGTCGCTGACCGGCGGACTGGCAATCGTGATTCTCAGCACGACGATCACTGCCTGCTTCCTTCAGGCGGGCGAGAGTGAGACTTCGACTGGCATCGATGAGAGCCGACCAACGAGGCTCGCCGACGCAGAAGCGGCGACGGAAGGTGATGACACTGCGTCCGTGCGAGCCCTTGTTGCCAAGCTGAGAAATGAGGACATCGTTTGGGACGGCGACTTCATTGGACTGCTCGTGCGTGAGAAATCCGAAACCGCCATCGCCATTCTCAAGCGAGGTAAGGCTGCCATCCCCGCGCTCTACGCCGCCCTGGACGACGCGAAACGGTTCGCGGCCGTGCACGTACTACTGACTCTGATTGACGGCGATTACAAACGCACGGCAGGCGCATGGAACGGGCTTCATGTGAAGCTACATGCTGACGGCCGGCAGGAATTGTTCCCGAAACAAATCCCGGACCTCAAAGCACTATGGAGCAGGACACTCAAGAGCGGCGTGGGGCTGGAGCTGCAGTCGCGTACTAAAAGACCGGAGACTTCAGACAAGGTAGCGCTGGCACGAACCATTCTGGCGAATGAAAAGGAAGCACTCATAGCCGATGAACTTGTTGAGCAGGTGATTCGCAAGAGAATCAACAAGCCCACCGGCGAACTTACGCGAGCAGACCTGAAGAGAGTGACCGTGTTTGACTTGCGTAGTCCTCTATTAACGGACGAGGGCCTCAAAGATGTGGCCAGGCTCTCGCAGCTCTCTCGGCTTTACTTGAATGAAACCGGAATAACGGACGAAGGCCTCAAGGAATTACCCAGGCTCGAGCTGCTTACCTGTCTCGATTTGAGTTCCACCAAAACAACAAACGCTGGCCTGCAGGAAGTGGCCAGACTCAAGCAGCTCACTGAGCTTAACTTGTACAACACACAAATAACGGACGAGGGCCTTATTGAAGTCGCTCGGCTCAAACAGCTCACCTACCTCAACTTGCTTGGCACCAGAATCTCGGACGAGGGCCTTAAGCATGTGGCGAGACTTCAACAACTCGACACGCTTTGGTTGGTTGGCACCAGAATTACGGACGCGGGGCTCAGGGAAGTGGCCGGGCTTAAGAAGCTCACCAGGCTTAGCCTGGAAAACACCGAAATCACGGACGTGGGCCTCAAGGATGTGGCCAAGCTTAAGCAGCTCTTGTACTTGAACCTGGGTGCCACCCAAATCACCGACGCGAGCCTCAATGAAATGACCAGGCTCCAGAAGCTCTCCCACCTGAACCTGAGTCGCTGCGAAACAATCACCGACGTGGGCCTCAAAGAGTTAGCCGAACTCACTCAACTAACCGTTCTACGACTCTATGGATGCACTCAAATAACGGATGAGAGCCTCCGGGAATTGGCGACGCTCAATAAGCTCTCCTATCTTGACCTTCAAGGCACGCGAATAACGGATACAGGCCTCAAGGAGTTGGCAGAGCTTACTCAGCTCTCACGCCTTGACTTGCACGGATCCAGAGTCACGAAGGCGGGTGTGGCTGAATTACAGAAAGCATTGCCGAAATGCGAAATCAACCACAATGCCAGCGACATCGATGAGGGACAATTTTCGCTGATCCGGCATCGAATCAGCGGGCCGCATGGTAATCTCGTTCCTCACTTGGACCTGCGACGAATTGAAATTGCGAACTAGACCGACAACATTGCCGCATGAGCATTGATATCCCATCGCCGCCCGGTGGCACGGGCATTCGCGTTGTCCAGTCAACTGATGACCTGCTGGTTGTTGACATCCCGCCAGGGGGCCGCGGGGCGCGCAGTATCGGGTTCTTCGCGTTCGTCTGGAATCTGATCACGCTGCCGCTGAGCGCTGTGATGCTTAGCGAGGAGGTGCCCGCGGTCATGTTCCTCTTCTTCAGTGTGTTCTGGATGGTCGGCCTGGGAATGGCGTATGCCTGGTTGAAAATGCGGTTCACGCAGACGCTCGTCGCCGTCAAGCCGCATGAATTGACCGTGCAGCGCAAATTCCTGGGACGCAAGAAGCTGTCCCGCACGAAGCTGGGCGAGCACTCGCAGGCAGATATGGATGTCGCGTATCAATCAAACGACCAAAACGTCTATCGCGTGTGCGTCTCAGGAGTTGATCGCCAGGAGAAGTTCGGTACGCGCCTGTCTCAGGCCGAGAAGGAATGGCTGGTCACTGTTCTGAACCGAATCATCTGCCCGGATCGCGGTCAATCCGGGTCTCCGTCCTCGCGCCGGTTGGATTACTGCAGCGATTGCGGGACACAGTTGCTGATCGGTGAGGACAAACGCGTCTGCCCGGACTGCGGACGTATCTATCGGGACGGCGATGCTGCCAGTCTGCCGGACGCCGTGGACGACTTGCCCGCACATGCCAGACCAATCGACGTGGAACCAATGGCAGCAGTCGCTCCACACGAGTTGTCGCCGGAATCTCCGATTGTTGTGGAGATCGATGAATCGGAGCATCTGCAGTTCTGGTATCCGAACAAACACATGTTGTTTAAGGCCGTTGGCTGTTTCCTGTTCGTGTTCTCTGCGATCTGGTTGTGTGTGGTCGCAGGCATGTTGTTTACCGCAATCCTGGCCCAGAACCAGAAGCCGGCGGACCAGGCAACGGGTATCGGAATCGCAGTTGTCTTTGCTTTGGTCGGGCTGATACCTCTGGGGCTGTCACTCGGTATGTTCCGCGCCCGCTCCGTCTTTGATCTCGATCGTAAGAACTTCACCGTGCGGTTCCGGGCCGGTGTCGTGAAGTTTGGCAAGTCGATTTCCACAGCATCGATTCGCGATGTGGGGCTCGGCCATATGACTTCGCCAATGAACGTGACGCCGCAAACCGCATCCCCCAAGTGGGCAACGCCGTTAAGGATTCTGGCCGCCTCGTTCCGGGGCTCCGCCCCGGAACGCACTGATTTCGAGGCTCTGCCTCAACCGGGGAGTCGTGAGGCGGAGCCTCCCAGGCATGGCGTTTCAGGGCAGAGCCCTGAAACGAGAATCCTTAACGGCGTTGCCAAGTGGGGTGAGAAAACGGGTATGGTTTTTTCATCGGAATTCGACATGCCGGTCGTAATGCCCGGCAACCGCCAGCTCAGCGAGGATGTCACCGGACTGATTCGTTACCAGCTCGATCGCATGGGACACACCTTTCCCAAAGCGGGATGAATCGAATTCCGTTAACGCGTACAAATCTGCGCTACGTTTCACGAACTGACATTTCCATGCCGTCAGCGTTCTGAATGCGGTTCAGTCAATCCGTGTGCACGAATCCGACACCCGTTGCAAATCGACATCTGCAAAACCTCAAGAAGACTCATCATGCAAATCCGCCTTGCCGTACTGACACTCGTGTGCCTTCTGCGATCTCCCGCGCTGACCGCGGAAGACCGGCCCAACATCGTCTTCTTTTTCACCGACGACCAGACGACCAGCACGCTTGGCTGCTATGGGAATCCGATCGTCCAGACACCGAACATCGATGCTCTGGCCGAGCGAGGCACTCGGTTTGAAAACGCGTTTGTCAGCCATCCCATCTGCTGGGTCAGTCGAACGACAATTCTGTCCGGGCTGGTCGGACGCAGTTACGGCACAGCGGCCAATCCCGATCAAGCTCGGCCCGATGCGGTCGACACGTTGTATTCCGACATCCTGCGCGAGAATGGTTACCGCACCGGTTACTTTGGCAAGTGGCACGCGAAGATGCCGCGAGGCTATCGGCGGGAAGACCATTTCGATGAGTTCGAAGCCATCGGGCGGAATCCGTTCTACAAGAAACAGCCCGACGGAAGTCTGCGTCACGAGACCGAGTTGATCGTGGATCGTGGCATTGAATTCGTTAAAGGTCAGCCGAAGGGGAAGCCGTTCGCATTGAACATGTGGTTCAACGCGTGTCACGCCGAAGACGGCGATCGTCGGCCCGGGATAGGGCACTTCGCATGGCCGCGAGCAGTCGATGGGATGTACGAAGACATTGACGTCTACCAGCCGCCGCTTGGTGATCCGAAGATCTTTGAATCACAGCCGGACTTTCTCAAAACGACAATCAACCGTGAACGCTACTTCTGGAGGTGGAACACCGACCAGAAGTACCAGACAAACATGCGCGCCTATTTTCGCATGGTCAGTGGTATCGACGGAGCGATCGGACGTTTTCTGAAGGTTCTTGAGCAGGCCGGGCTCGCGGACAACACGATCATCGTGTACTCAGCCGACAACGGGTATCACATGGGCAATCGCGGGTTTGCTGGAAAGTGGTCGCACTATGAAGAATCGATCCGTGTCCCTCTGATCGTGGCGGACCCTCGAGTCTCTCAGCCGCAGCGTGGCCAGGTCACGGATGCTCCTGCTCTCAATCTCGACCTTCCGGCGACGTTTCTGGATTGGGCTGGCATCGCTGTGCCGGACCGCTATCAGGGTCGGAGTCTGAAGCCCGTCGTGGCACAGGGGAAACCGGCGTCCTGGAGGACGGAGACTTACCACGAACACTTTGCCGTACGAAACCGAATTCCCGCCTACGAAGCATTGCGCAACGACGAGTTCAAGTATGTGCGCTATTTCGATCAGGGGAATCACGAGTTCCTTCACGATTTGAAAAATGATCCGGATGAACTTGTCAATCTGGCCAGTGACCCTCAGCACGCAGACACACTGAAGGCGATGCGTGAACGCACGACAAACCGTGTCGCCGAGTACGGCGGACCGCTCGATCCGCTCAAAGGTCAGTTTGCCGCGTCCACGGTTCCACACCCGGAAGCGTCCGCTGCTGTCACGGTGAGGCCCGGGGCTGACGGATTCGTCAGGTTATTCAACGGTCGAAACCTGAGTGGCTGGACCGGCGATTCGAAGCACTGGTCCGTCAAAGATGGCGCGATGACCGGGGTCACGGATGGTTCGTTGAAGATGAATCGGTTTCTCACCTGGAAGGGATCGACAATTCGCAATTTCGACCTGCGTGTGAAGGTCAAAGTCAGCCCAGGCGGCAACAGTGGAATTCAATATCGCGGAACGTCGCGTCCTGATCTTGGACTCGACATTGTCACTGGTTACCAATGCGACGTTGTGGCAAACACACCGAAATACAACGGTATGCTGTATGAAGAACGAGGCCGGCGGATCCTGTCGCATACTGGCGAGAAAGTTATTATCGACCCCAAAGGTCAGCCCTGGGTTGTTGGCCAACTGCCATTCCAGGAATTCGCCGCCGGTGAATGGCACGACTATCGTGTTCTGGTGCGTGGCAACCATCACCAGCACTGGATCGATGGTCATCCAACCGCCGACCTGGTCGACCTCGACGAGAAGGGTCGCGTCCTTGAAGGCGTGCTGGCCGTTCAGGTCCATGTCGGGCCGGCTATGACTATTCAATACAAGGATTTCAGGATCCAGCATCTGCCCGACAACCTGCCACTGGGAAGCGCCGAAGATCACCCCATTCCGAGTGATGCATACGGCGTCAGACCTCAGGGGCGACTGCCAAAGGACTGGAAAGCGCCGATCTACGGTGAGCGCGGCAAATCGTAGAGAAGGTGGTCAATCACGATCGTGCCATTCGGTGATTGAGCTGTCTGGCCGGTGTTTCTACCTGGGCGGGCCATTTCGCCAGGTGTCGTATTGGGTCCGGCCGCGGGAACTGTCGCGGCCCGGCCAGTTCGGTTCCTTCCATTGACCGGCATCCGCATCCACGTTCTCGCCGGAGTAGTGGAACAACTGATCGGCGGAGGTCCATTCGCCGTAGTTCTCGTCGTACTTCGCAAAACCGAGCGCTTCCAGCACGATCCGGAACAGTCGCATGGTGATGGGGAACAACACACTCATGACCAGACCGGTGATGATCAGGACTGGTCCCGATCCGAAGATTTGCGACGTCGCGTCCCAAATCTGTTGCCAGAAGAGCACCACGATCAGGGCGGCGATACTGAGATAGGGTCCGAACGGGATTTCGCGTTGTCGGCGTGTCAAGAATGTGAAGATCACAACGACCAGTGCGACGGCGGGGGCGAGGAAGAACACCATCACTCCAGCCTGCCAGCCCAGGAAACTGCCGATCAGGGCCATCAGAATGACATCACCAAAGCCCATCGCTTCGCGGCCCACAGCCCAATGGCCCATGATACGGACCAGCCAGACAACTCCGCCGGTGACAACAAGACCGACCAGGCTCACTGCCAGTCCGTGAAGATGTGGCGAGGCCGCGATCCAGTCGGGCACCACTCCACGAATCAATATGAACTGCAGGGATTCGGGCATCAGCCGCCAGAGTTCATTCCTGGCGATGGGATCCTGATGCCAGACCGGCGTCAGATACACGTTGCCCAGAAACACGGCCCCGATAACTCCGACCGCCATCGCAGGCAGTGTGCTGCCGTCCGGGATGATTGTCAGGTCGAAGTCGATGAAGCTGGCGACCACCAGGGCCTCGATCAGCACCATGTGATAGAAGTAGCGCCAATGCAGAACCGCACGCGGAGACCAGAAACCCTCTGCGTCCGGGCCGTACAACCCGATCGATTGACTCTCGACGAGTTCCGTCCCGAAGCCGCCAGGAATGTACATCCAATAAACGAGAGCCCACAGGACTCCGTTACCGAATTCGATCAGTGGATAACGCGGCGAAATCCAGCCCTTGCAATGAAAGCAACGGCCCCGCAGCATCAGCCAGCCAAAAACGGGAATGTTGAACCACGCCGGGATGCGGTTGCGACAGCGTGGACAGCGCGATGGCGGGTACACGATCGCGCGGAGCGAATCCCAGAATCGTTCCTGCGTCGGTATCCGGTAGATGCAGACGTTGAGGAAGCTGCCGACGACTGTTCCCAGAATGAACAGGTACGCGAGGCATACCCACATGGGAAATCCGAACGCAGTCAGCACGGACGGCTCCCTTCCGTTGGATTGGAAGTGCCAGACTCCGTCACGGTGGCGTCGAGCTGTAACTGGTCGACCAGATAATCGACCAGCGCGTCAATGCTCGGTGCCTGTGGCGTGCCGGGCAGCGGCTCGTCTGTTGCAACGTCGATCGTCGCGCACTCGCGATACAAG
Source organism: Planctomycetota bacterium (assembly GCA_963579025.1). Taxonomy (GTDB): domain Bacteria; phylum Planctomycetota; class Planctomycetia; order Planctomycetales; family Planctomycetaceae; genus CAUZFZ01. The sequence continues at coordinate 11,791 of CAUZFZ010000158.1, forward strand.
GGATCACGATCAGCCAGGAGTCGTTCTATCTCCTGGCGGCCGCCCGATGCTGTCAGGTTTGGCCGGCGCTGCGTGGTCGTCGCGTCTCCGTAGAGTCGACGCTCAATTGTGTCGACGGACGCCCGCAGCCAGACGACGGGTCCGGCCGCTTGAAAGTCACGGCGCGTGTCGGGATCAAGGATCGCTCCCCCGCCAGCGGCGATGACCAGCTGCTGTCGTCCCAGCAGTTCGATGAGCGTCTCGCGTTCGAGCCTGCGGAATTCGGGTTCGCCGCTGACATCGAAGATCTCGCGAATAGAGCGGCCGGCACGGCGTTCGAGTTCAACATCGGCATCCACAGCGGTCCAGCCAAGTCGCTCGGCCAGCGGCGCCGCGAGCGTCGTTTTCCCGGTCCCGCGATAGCCGATCAGGATGATCATCGGTGTGACGTTGCGACGAGTAGTCATCTCACTCCATGAACTTCAATCCGCGACCGGCATGCGGACGTGCGGCGAATGGATGGATTCGAGTGACGCGAATTCGGTCTCAGCCGCTCGCAATCGGCCCTCCGTCGTGCGGTGGGTCATGATGACGAGCGGAACGAGCGGTGCGCCTCCATTGCCGGTCTGTTCGACCTCGGGGGCTTCGTGCTGAATCACGGAGGCCAGGCTGATCTTGTTGCGACCCAGAATATCCGTAATGTCGGCCATGACGTGCGGCAGGTCTTCGACATTGAATCGCAGGTAATATCGTCGCTCGATGTCTTCGGCCGGCAACACAGACAGGCTCTCGTTCTGTTCCCACAGGTCAAGGTGCTGGAATGTTCGCTGGGCTCGGCCGGTCGCCACATCGATCAGGTCGGCCACGACGGCCGACGCCGTCGGCATTTGACCGGCTCCGGCTCCGGACAGGACAAGTGGCCCGGCCGCACTGCCCTCCAGCTCGACCATATTCAGCGCACCATCCGTCTGGGCGAGGGCGCGGTCACTGCGAATCAATGTCGGTTCGACATGCATTTCGAGCTGATCACCGACACGACGTGTGACACCCAGCAGCTTGACGCGATAACCCAGTTCGCGGGCGAACGTCATGTCGGCCAGTTCCAGCGTATCAATGCCCTGCCGGAGAAAGTCGCCCATTGACACGCGACGTCCGAACGCCAGCTCTGTCAGCAGCACGAGTTTCTGAGCGGCATCGGTTCCATCGACGTCCATCGCCGGGTTCGTTTCCGCGTAACCGAGCGCCTGAGCTTCCGCCAGCACGTCTTCGTACGTCCGGCTTTTGTCGAGCATCTCGCTGAGAATGAAATTACTCGTTCCGTTCAGGATTGCTTCGATCGAGATGATCTCGTTGCTGGTCATCGAAGTGCCCAGCGTCGAGATAATCGGAATACTCCCCGCCACTGCCGCTTCGTATGCGACGCACACGCGAGCCTCTCCGGCCGCCCGGAAGACCTCAGCTCCGTGATCGCACAGCAATGCCTTGTTGGCTGTGACAACATGCTTTCCGGCGGCCAATGCCGCGAGAACTGCCTCGCGAGCCGTTGTCGTTCCGCCCATCAGCTCAAGCACAATGTCAACTTCGGGATCGGAAACCGCGGCCTGCCAGTCAGTGGTCAGGGACTCTTGAGGAACAGTCACTTCGCGAGACTTCGAGGTATCCCGCACAGCCACGCGGCGAATCGAAATGGTACGGCCGGCGCGTCTGGATACGGACTTTGCTTGCTCTGTCAGGATTCTTACGACTCCGGACGCGACCGTTCCGAGGCCGAGAATGGCGATATTGAGGGGTTCCGACATCGAATGATTCCGGGTTAAGTCGCGGTGTTCAGTGCGGTTCGAGAGAAGTTGAGCGCGGGCCGCATCCTGGTGAAAGGGTTGTGTCAAAGGTAGGTCATGAACCGCCAGTTTGCCGGAAGAGACTGACAAACCCGCACCAGGGCCGATTGCTCACTGGCAAGACACTTCTATAATCGTCAGATTCGTTCACCGGCCGGTGACGCGTTGGACTCCTTCGCCGGCCGGAGTCCTTTGGGGATCATGATGACTGAACAGCTCTGGTCGACTCACGCAGGAACGGAACTTGTGAGTGAGACTGCCGATACGTCTGACGCGATTGCAACGACGGCGCTACCTGTCGCGCCGGTCGCCGATGTCCGCGTCGGGGCTGTGAGTTATCTCAATTCGAAGCCGCTGGTTGAAGATCTCGGCCTGTTGTTGCCGGACGCGGAAGTCAGCCTGAATTATCCCAGCCGACTGGCTGACGACCTGGCGACCGGCGACCTCGATATCGGACTGATTCCCGTCGTCGAGTGCATGCGTGATCCGGATTACGAGATCATCTCTGACGCGTGTGTGGCAACCCGCGGTCCCGTGCTCAGCGTCAAACTGTACAGCCGCGTGCATCCGGGTTTCATTCGCACTTTGGCTCTCGACGAGGGCTCGCGCACCAGTGCGGCATTGGCTCGGATTATGCTGCACGAACGGTTCGGCGTCTCGCCGTCTCGCCGAGCGCTGCCGCTGGGTCGTTCGGTGGCGGACACGGATGCAGATGCTGTCCTGCTGATCGGCGACCGGGCGATGCACACACCGGCCGAACAGTTTGATACCGTGTGGGACTTGGGCGAGGAATGGCTCAACTGGACAGGTCTGCCATTTGTGTTCGCCATGTGGGTCGCTCGCAGTGGAACCGCTTCGGACCGCATCATCGAGCGGCTCGGCGAGGCCCGCAATCGCGGCGTGTCCCGCATTCCAGCGATCGCACAACGCGAGGCTGCGAAGCTGGGTATCAGCGCGGCCGGGGCCGAATCGTATCTGAAGAACAACCTGCACTTCCGCCTGACAAGTGCCGAACGCAACGGCCTGCGACTGTTTCACGAACTGGCCGTGCAACTGGGTCTGGCTCCCGAAGGAATCGACCTGGTTTTCAGGGGATAAGTCTCACGCGTTCCCATGATTCGCCTGGGAACGTCGCTTTGGAAGTTCTGCTTCCTGTGCATTTAGATCTGGGCAGGACTGGTCGAAGCAGAGCTGTGATGATGTGCGTTCCCAAACTGGAATCCGGGAGCGAGTTTTTTTGACGAGGTTTGGAATCGGGAAACACGACGATGATTCAGCACATTCTCGACAAGGCCGTGGCTGGTGACCGGTTGACTCCCGACGAAGGCGTCGAGTTACTGAAGTCGCACGACCTGATCGCGATCGGCCAGGCTGCGGACGCCATCACCCGTCGACTGCATCCCGAGCCGTATCGCACGTACAACATCGATCGGAACATCAACTACACGAACGCCTGTGCCGCGGTTTGTGATTTCTGCGCGTTCTATCGACCTGTCGGTCATGACGAGGTCTACGTGCTGTCGCAGGAAGCGCTGCACGACAAAGTCCGCGAGACTGTGCAGCTCGGCGGTGACCAGATTCTCCTGCAGGGCGGCCTGCATCCGAAGCTGCCGCTGGAGTGGTACGAGGAAATGCTCAGCGGACTGAAGGCTGAGTTTCCGCAGGTCAATGTCCACGGCTTCAGCCCGCCTGAGCTGTTTCACTTCCACAAACTGAGCAAGCTGCCACTGGAAACCGTGCTCGGGCGACTGCGTGAGGCTGGACTGGGCAGCATTCCCGGCGGTGGGGGAGAAATCCTCGTTGACCGTGTCCGCAAAGAGATTACACGCGGGAAGGTGCTCACTGACGACTGGCTCAACGTGATGCGTGTGTGGCACGAAATGGGCGGTAAATCAACGTGTACGATGATGTTCGGACATATCGAAACACTTGAAGATCGGATCGAACATCTCGATCGCCTGCGACAGGCTCAGGATGAGACCGGAGGTTACACGGCCTTCATCTGCTGGTCGCATCAACCTCCGCACAAGGCTCCGTGGTATGGCGGCGATCGCACGGACGGCACCGATATGTCAAAGCTTCCGCCGGTGGGGGCGTTTGAGTACCTGAAAACGCAGGCCGTCAGCCGCATCTACATAGACAACATCCCCAATATTCAGTCGTCGTGGGTCACGCAGGGTGACAAAACGGGACAGGTCGCCCTGTTCTTCGGAGCAAACGACATGGGCTCGCTGATGATTGAAGAGAACGTCGTCTCTCAGGCCGGCACTGTGTACCACCTGACGCTCGAGACAATCCGCCGCTGCATCCGCGAAGCCGGGTACATCCCGCGACAGCGAAACGTCTTCTACGACTACATCGACGACGCAGACGAAACCGCTCCGCAAATCCCCCAGCCGACGTCAGTTGCGCTGCCAGTGCTCAGCTAAGCCAGCAGTACCCGTCGCCCCTGTCTGCGTGCATTAACAGACGTTGATGCAAGGGTTTGTGGAGAGTTGTTTCCGCACTTGTCTGGCAGTACGCTCCTGCCGTTGTTCGACTGTGTCCGGTTCGCTCACCGGGCTCCAATCACCAAGCTGATTTGCACCGAGGAAGCCCGATGGCAAGCGTGTCTGCACTTGCATCCAACGTCCTGTCCGAAACCAACGGCATCTTTCGCCTCGCTCCGAACTGGGTGCCGCGATCGTTCCTGCAGCCGGGTCGGCGGCTCAAGCTGCATCCGGACCATTATTACGCACTCGGCATGGACCGCGGCGGCATCGACGAACGGTGGTTCGGGTCAACGACCGAAGCAGCCAACGAAAACCGGAACTGGGACGAGGGGCTCAGCTATTGCGTCACGCCATCGGGTGAGAAATTCCTGCTGCGGGACGCAGTCAGTGAACTCGGGGCCGAAGTGATTGGCGATGCGATCTGGTCGAAATACGGCAAATGGCCGTGCTATTCGAAGTTCTTCGACAACATGGGACCGATCCCCCATCACATGCATCAGAATGCCGAGCAGGCCAAGCTTGTCGGACAGGAAGGCAAGCCCGAGTCGTACTACTTCCCGCCACAGTACAACCCGACCGGCAACAACTTCCCGTACACATTCATGGGGCTGGAACCGGGAACGACGAAAGAACAGGTCGTCAAGTGCCTGGCCGACTGGAACACCGGCGATAACGGCATCCTCGACCTGTCGAAAGCCTATCGCCTCAAGCCTGGCACCGGCTGGCTGATTCCGCCCTGTGTGCTGCATGCTCCAGGCAGTCTGCTGACGTACGAACCGCAATGGGGTTCGGATGTGTTCGGCATGTACCAGTCGCTCGTTGAGGGCCGAATGGTACCGCGGTCACTCCTGACGAAGGATTTCCCAGAGGAATACCACAACGACAATCAGTACATGGTCGACGCACTCGACTGGGAAAAGAACGTCGATCCCAACTTCAAAGACAACAACTATCTTGAGCCGGTCGTCTGCTCGGAAGGCGACGGCTGGGCCGATCGATGGATCGTCTACGGCAAGGTCAACGGCGAGCAGCTCTTCACCGCGAAAGAGTTGACTGTCCAGCCCGGTGCCAAATGCACGATCACCGATGGTGGCGCGTTCTCCTGGATCACGACTCAGGGAGAAGGCCGCATTGGAAGCCTCAAACTTCAAACGCCCGCGATGATCCGTTTCGGTGACATGACGGAAGACGAGGCCTTCGTGACTGCAAAGCGAGCTGCCGAAGGCGTCGAGTTTGAGAACACCGGAACCGACCCACTCGTCGGTCTGCGATACTTCGGCCCGGATGCCCAGCCGGACGCTCCGGCGATGGGCGCGTACAAACAACAGGGTTGACTCTCCCCGGCTGGTGATCTGCTGATGAGTGCCACAGTCGAACAATCAGACCCCTTCATCGTGCTGCACGGCATCTCGTGGCAGACGTACGAGCGGATCCTGGACGCTCTCGGCGAGTATCACCTGCGTCACACATACGATTCCGGGGAGCTGGAATTCCGGGCTCGACTCTACGGCGTCACCTGGTCTGACTATCTGAAGTTTCTGGAGGCACTCGGCGACCATTCGGTCAGACATACGTATGACGGCGGAGATCTCGAAATGATGTCGCCCAGACTGGATCACGACTGGATCAAGCGCATGATTGGTCGAGTCATCGAAATGGTGGCCTATGAATTCGAGATCGACATCAAGTCCATTGGTTCTACAACCCTGACTGGCGATACAGTTGAAAAAGGATTCGAACCTGACGAAGCCTACTACGTTGCCAATGAGTCCGTGGTCCGCGGAAAAATGCGATTTGAACCGAATGTCGACCCACCACCCGACTTGCTTGTCGAAGTGGATGTGACCCACAGTTCTTTGCCCCGGCTCCCGGGATTCGCAGCACTGGAAATCCCGGAAGTCTGGAGACGTGCCGATGGAGCGGTTCACTTCCTGCAACGCACTGGTGACGATTCTTACGAGGAACTGACTCACAGCGTTGCGTTTCCGATGCTGACTCCCGAGGACATTGAACGCTCACTGGATCGACTCGGCACTACGTCTGAGAATGTCGTGCTGCGGGAGTTGATCAGCGAACTGAAATCACGAACTGATAAACCGGTGAATTGACTTACTGCAAGGCTCTGTTTGAAAACTCGAATTCGCTCGTAGGATGGGCACTCTTGCCCGTCCATTTCTCGATGAATCGCGATGTGGGGACGGGCAAGAGTGCCCATCCTACGGGTTTTCAAACAGAGCCTGGAGTCTGTTCCCTGCAGGAGACTGGCGGAATTATGAGCAATGCATTTCCAAAACTTCACAACGCAATGTGGCCCGGCCTGGTCGGCAAAGGAACTGACGAAGGTCAGGAGCCACCGATCAGCCTGGAACGGATGCTCGAACTGACCGCAGCTGCGGAAGTCGACGGCCAGAAGTTTGACGGCATCGATTACTTCCTGTTCCTGCCCCATACGGATCCGGAAGCCAGCGATGACGAACTGAATCGCATCGCCGATTTGATCGCCAGTCACGGCTTCGACGTCGGATCGCTCGTGGCCCCAGTGTGGCCAGGCACCATTGGCGACTCAGCGATGGGCGACGACACCGCCCGCGAGAAGTTCCTGAGCGCTGTCACGATGGCCTGCCGCATCGCAAAGGTCTTCGAGAACCATGGCGTTCGAAAAGGTGGAGTCATCCGTATCGACTCGGCCGAATTCGGCGTTGAGAAGTGGCGGGAAGATTCGGTCGCCAACACGAAACGCATTGCCGAGACCTTTCGGGAAGCTGCGAAGATTGCCGCCGACAACGGCCAGCGTCTGGCGGCCGAAGGTGAAATCTGCTGGGCTGGAATGCATTCGTGGAAAGACATGCTCAACCTGCTGGAAGAAGTTGGCATGCCGGAGACGCTGGGCTTCCAGGCCGATCAGGCTCACACATATTTGTACCTGCTGGGCTACAACGCCCCCGAATGTGCGCTGCTGCAGGATGGTTACAACGACGACGAGTTCCACGCTGCCTACACCGAGATGACTGACAAGCTGCGTCCGTGGACGATTGACTTCCACGTCGCACAGAACGACGGCACGGTGCATGGAGCTGGATCGCACGACAAGACCGGCCGGCACTGCCAGGCCGACGATCCCAACGGTCGGCTCGATATTACAAAGACAGCCGGCTACTGGCTGAAAGATGCTCAGGATCGAGGCATCCGGCACATCTGCTGGGACGGCTGCATGTTCCCCAACGAAGTGCTCGAAAGCCCGGGTACCTGGAATGCGATCCTCGATGCAATGATCAAAGTTCGCGACGCCCACGGCTGGAATTGAACGATTGCAATTGTCTGAAGCCCGGCTTCCTGCACGAAACCGGGCTTCTGTTTTCTCATACTCAGCTTGATTTTTTCAGGAGTTGATTGGCCATGGCAAAGAAGCCCTTCCGCCTGGGCATGATCGGGTACGGCTTTATGGGCCGTGCTCACTCGAACGCTTACTGCAAGGTTGGCAACTTTTTTGATCTTGAGTTCGACGTTCAGCTTCAGGCCATCTGTGCTCGTAACGCCGAGAATGCTCAGGCTTTCGCCGACAACTGGGGCTACAAGTCGGTCGAAACGGACTGGCGCAAGCTGCTCGAACGTGACGACATCGATGCGGTCGATGTTTGCGTTCCGAACAACCTGCACAAGGAAATCTGCCTCGCCGCAGCCGACGCCGGCAAGATCATCCTGTGTGAGAAACCCCTTGCGATGAATACCGCAGAGGGTGAGGAAATGTGCCAGGCGGTCGAGAAGGCCGGCGTCCCCAATATGGTCTGGTACAACTACCGTCGGGTCCCCGCGGTGACGTTTGCCAAACAGTTGATCGACGAAGGCCGTCTCGGAAAGATCTTCCACTACCGGGCGAACTTCCTGCAGGACTGGACGATCGGTGCTGACGTTCCTCAAGGGGGTGCGGCTCTGTGGCGGCTTGATGCCGAGGCCGCCGGGTCTGGTGTGACGGGTGACCTACTGGCGCACTGCATCGATACAGCCTTGTGGCTGAATGGAGGCATCACTGACGTGAGCGCTATGACTGAGACGTTCGTTAAGGAGCGTGTCCACACAGCGACTGGTGAAGTGCAGCCTGTCAACATTGATGACGCCTGCACGTTCCATTGCCACTTCAACAACGGCTCGCTGGGTCTGTTCGAATCAACGCGATACGCGCGCGGGCACAAGGCGCTTTACACCTTTGAGATCAATGGTGAACTCGCGTCAATAAAATGGGACCTGCACGATCTGCACCGACTGCAGTGGTTCGATTACAAAGTGGAAGGCCCGCTGCGTGGCTGGAGTTCCATTCACGTGACCGATCACGGTGGCGAGCAGCCCTACATGGATAAGTGGTGGGTGCCTGGCCTGCAGATTGGCTACGAACACTCCTTCGTGCATCAGGTCGCTGATTTCCTTGAAGGGCACGCCAGGGGGGAAGCTGTCTCACCGACATTCCGCGACGCACTGGAAACTCAGAAGGTCTGCGATGCTGTTCTGGCAAGCGCGAAAGACCGTGCGTGGAAGGACGTCGGATAGCGGGCGTCCTGGCATCGGCCTATACTCAGCCTGCATCGAACGAATTCAGACTGGCGGTCAAAGCTGTTCGCAGGAACAGATTCGGCCGCCAGTTATTGTTGCGCATCGAGGACTTTGTCGTACGAGCCACGCAAAAGTTCAGCGTCTGAGGAGAATCAAATGCAAAATCCGATTTCCAGGGAAGGTTACGAGAAGATTCGGGAAGACATCCGTCGCATGGAAGACGACGAGATGCCCCTGATCGCTCAGCGGATTGCTACGGCCCGCGCGGAAGGTGACCTCAAAGAGAACGCCGAGTATCACGGACAGCGCGATGCACAGGGATTAATGCAGGCGAAAATTAATCAGCTCAAGAGCAAGCTGGCCAGTTGCACCATCGTCGACAAGTCGGCCATGCCCGAGGGGATTGTCGCATTCGGTCGCACAGTCACGGTGAAAGATCGGGACTACGGCGACGTGGAGAAGTACGAATTCGTCGGTCCGGGTGAAGAGGACTACGAAGGCGCGATCATGAAGATTCTCACCAGCAGCCCGCTGGCGAGCGCACTGGTCGGCAAAGAAGTCGGCGCTCAGGTAGATGTAACGCTTCCGAATGGCAGCGTGCAGAAGCTTGAAGTCGTTGCGATCGATTGAACAACACACTCAACGATGGCCATATCAACGAAGGGCACTACCAAATGCGAGTCCTGATCTACATCCTGAGCCTGTCATTTACCACATCCGCACTGGCGGCTGACTGGACCGAATTCCGTGGCCCAGACGGACAGGGACACGCCGAAGCATCTGGATTGCCCGACAAATGGAGCACGGATGGTAATGTCGCCTGGAAAACGCCCATCAACGGCCTGGGCTGGTCGTCGCCGGTGATTGTTGGTGACCACATTTACCTGACGACGGCGGTCGGTGCATCAATTCGTGATCCCGAGCAGTCACTCAGGCTCGTTTGCCTGGCCGCAGATTCGGGTCAGATTGTCTTCGATAAGGAGATCTTCCAGCAGAAGGCCGGCGGTGGATCGGTCGATCGTGTGCATGGCAAGAACAGCCAGGCGAGTCCGACTCCGATCAGTGACGGAACGCACATCTTCGTCCACTTCGGAACCCGCGGCACGGCATGCCTGACGCTTGAGGGCGACGTCGTGTGGACGACGCAGGAACTGAAATACGCACCCGTTCACGGCAACGGTGGTTCGCCTGTTCTGGTGGATGACCTGCTGGTGGTTTCGTGTGATGGAGGCGACATTGAGTTCATGGTGGCGCTGGATCGTGCGACGGGAAACGTTCGATGGAAGACAGACCGTACCCGGAAATCTGGAAGGAAATTTGCATTCGGAACGCCACTCGTAATCGAGGCGAGTGGCCAGAAGCAAATCGTGTCACAGGGAGCTGGCGCCGTTTACGCTTACCAGCCCCAGGATGGTTCCGTGATCTGGACGGTCGATTACGGCACTGGCTACTCGGTCATTCCTCGCCCGGTTTATGCGCACGGCCTCGTGTTCATCTCCTCTGGCTATGACCGACCCGTGATGTACGCGATTGATCCGACCGGCAAAGGCGACGTCACGGAAACTCACGTCCGGTGGACACTCAACCGTGGTGCTCCACACACACCGTCACCGCTGGTCGTTGGCGACGAACTGTACCTCGTCAGCGATGGTGGAATCGCATCCTGCGTGGACGCAAAGACTGGCGAAGTTCACTGGACGGAGCGGATTGGTGGAAAGTACTCAGCGTCACCACTTTACGCCGACGGGAAGATTTACATTCAGGCAGAGGAAGGCGAAGGGATCGTAATTCGACCGGGTCTGGAATACACCGAAGTCGCTCGGAACAAACTCGAAGGTCGTACTTTTGCTTCGTACGCCGTGCTGAAATCGTCGCTGCTGATTCGCACGGAAAAGCAGCTCTACCGGATTTCGAGTGACAATAATTGAAGCTGCCGCCCAACAGGAGAGCCTGATGGACACACTCCTCCACACACCGACGTCGTATCTAATTGGAGCGGCAGTGTGGACGCTGTCAGGAATCGTCAGTCTTTTCCTGCTGCTGACTCAGTTGCGGCGCCGCAGGCTATTGCATCGTCGGCTGAATCTTGTACGCGCAGGACTTTCAATCTGGTGTCTTCTGGCGGCACTGACCCTGTGCGAATTCGCGTTCGCAGTCTGGTATGATCAGACCGACTCCATCATGGAGACGAACGCCTCAAAACGCTGGATGCACATTCACGTCAGGTACAATCGCAACGGATTTAGAGACGACGTAGAGCGGAACGCATCGCAGCCGCAGCATGACCGGCGAAGTATAGTGTTTGCCGGTGACAGTTTTACCTTCGGGCACGGGATCAGGAATGTTGAAGACCGATTCAGTAACCTGGTTCGCTCGAAACTGAATCTGCAGACGTCGGGCACGTGCGATGTCTCAAACATTGGCCTCCCTGGAGCCACTATCGACAAAATCATTAAAGTTGTCCACCGGCAGCTTCGGGCAGGGTTATCGGCGGACACGGTCGTGTATGTCTATTGCTTGAATGACATCGAAAGACTGAATCCCGAACTGGCGGATTCGTTGTTCTACGAAATTGGGCGCCGCCGTCCAACATCCTTTCTGTTCCGTGATACTTACTTTTTCAACTTTCTGTACTTCCGGTTCTGGCAATACCAGCTACCAGTGCTTCGTAACTACTACGGTTTCGTGGATGAATTGTATCGTTCCGAGCAGCACTTCGACACGCTTCGCAGCAAGATCACTCGTTTCCGAAACATTTGCTCGTCATACGGGGCAGATCTGCGAATCGCGGTATTCCCGTTTGTGCATAATATCGGCCCGGAGTATCCCTTCCTGGAGGCCCATGAAAAGCTGGTGGAATTCTGCCACTCGGAATTGATACCTGTTCTCGATCTCGAACCGGTACTGAGCCCCTATTCCCCCGGGATACTGGTGGTTAATCCATACGACGCTCACCCGAATGAATTCGCCAATCAACTCGTCGCGGACGCAATGCTCGCGCGCGATTCTCAGTTTCTGGCAGTTCACGATACGCCAGTTCCGTGATTACCCTACGTGACAGACTTGGCTGCGAGATTCGTTACTGTGCCTCAGTTTCTGAGCAGTTGTTTCTGATGGCGTAACAGGTACCGCGCGATCTCCTGAGCAGCAATCTCGTGAGCGATCTCGTTGGGATGCTCGTCGGTTGGGTGAACCCACAGCTCTGGCCCGTTGAATTCCCGATACGCCTCTCGGAGGTCCAGCACATCAATGCCCAGCGACTTACAGTGTTCAACGACCGCGGTATGAACGGGCTGAAACGGGTAATCTCCGTTGAGTCTGAAGTAGAACGGAAAAACGACAACGCAGAATGACACGCCCTTTGTATCACATGTCTTCTTGATGTCCGCGAGAGCTCCCTTGCAGGCGAGCCATCCGGGATGGTCGTCTGCGAGGCTGTTAACGCATTCCCGGATGTACTGTTCCGATTGGATGTAGCTCAAGAGCCGGTGACGACTCCAGCTCCATAAGCACGACAGCTCCGACAGTTGATCTGATGGGCGACCGGGGCTTGCATGACTGGCGAAGAACTCAACCTTTGGGCCGTGGTGATTCGACTGCTGTTCTACATCATTGAGGACGAAATGCAGAATCACGAGGTCCGGGTTGTAGCGAACGGCTCTGTTCATGAACTGCTGTCGCTGATCGACTGTATTATAAGCGCTGATGCCCGCATTGATTGTCTCGATTGTGTTCCCGTCGAGAGATGTTTCGAGCAATGCGGGTAGTTTGTTTAAACAGATATCCTCGCGTTTGACTCCCTGTCCCCACAAATAGCTGTCGCCCAAACCAATGATTCGGAAGACGCCATCTGGCTTTTCGAGCGTGTGTTCTGTATCCCGCCAGCCGATGGAGTTGTGGGCATGCGAGATCGTGTTCCCCGGTTCGAAGGGGTGTGATCTCTCTGAGGCGACAACACGTGGGAGTTGTGAGTTGGAGTTCTTCGGCTTTTGCCGTGAGTTGAAGTGGTCTTGGAGAAAGCGGCGTCCTTTGCGATCCTGATTTCTGAACGGGAAGT
>CAUZFZ010000159.1:0-24397 GCA_963579025.1 Planctomycetota bacterium
AACGAGCGCGTGGTATTTCGATCGGATTCCATCGACCATTGTTGCATCCGGCATATAAACAGTTTGCAACAACTCAATGCAGAAGGTCAATGCCAATTAGGTAGTTTATTTACGAACGACGCCTTACACTCGGATCAATCGGGGCAGCAGTGAAGTTTGCCGAGTATGCAGTCGAGTTATCAGACCGGCATCACAAAGGGTCCGGACGACATGCCCCTGCCCCTTCAATTGGTAGCCGCTCCTCATTGGGGCATGCACTTCATTTTGCCGGTCGGCTTGATTCTGCCGTCTCGAGCTTCGAAGACGCCCATTCACACCACAAGACATTTCTGCCAGATCGTGATTTACACTCGCTGCCCGGCTACCAGCGTTGCGAGCTTATGCTCGATCTGCTGAATACCAACTATGCGGATCACCAACTGGTGAGGACGCCAACTGAACTCCGCAAGAGTGCCGAAGCCAAATTAGCCTGGGTACAGCCGTTGGGGCCTTTAGCAGTGGGGATGGAGCATATTCAGGTGGCGCGTGCCTGGCTCTATGAATCAGAAAACGTGTGTTCTAAGACCACAGATGACCAATCGAGCATCAATGATCTGCTGATAGCCGTCGAGCGCTCCGTAAATTCTGCAATTGAATTGTTTCGTCGCTCTGGTGAGGCTGAGTTTCAAGTAATTGGTCTATTGCGACGGGCCACGCTATGGCGGATCTGTGTCGCCGTGTGTTCCCAATCCGAACACGAGTCCCGAGACGTGATGGTCGCATACAACCTCAGAGAAGCTGGGTCCGATCTGAGTGACGTCCAGTCAATCGCCAGTTCGAGTGACATGCTCATCTGGCAGATCGAAGCCGCGCTGGAACGCACGCGGCTGTTTCTCACGCTGCACCACGCTGGCTGGGAGGGCGAGGCTCCTGCCGAGCCGCAGCATGGCGACGGGACAAGCGGCTCGGCGGGAGCCTCGCCCTCCCGGTGGCTCGACCTGGCTCGCGAAAAACTGGACGAAGCGCGGCAACTCGTGGAGCAGACCGAGAAGCCCTACGTGCCTCATGTCCCCGACTGGGACGAATGGGAACCGCCCGAATACGTTGGCGTCTTCAAAGCGGGCGACATCGTCGGCTACCACTGCCGCAACGACGAAATCGATCGCCTGCAAAATGAAATCGATGCGCTCACTGCTGAATCGTGATGCGGTTTGATTGCCACAAAAAACACAAAGAGACGCGAAAAGAAATCTCTTTGTGGCTTCTCGTGTTTTTCGTGGCCACATTCACAGATGACTTGTGCCGGCCGCTGCAACTCGGCGACCCGTGAAGCGGTAGGCGGATTTCTCCGAAATCCGCAGGCGGCAGGTCCCGATTTCGGAGAAATCGGGCTACGGCTCAGGCGCCGCCTACTTCGCGGTTTTGTTTGTGGACAGGTACTAGGATATCGAGCAGGATTGAGATTCGTTGTGCCTTCGCCGCGTCAGGAGCATCTTCACATGATTCGACTCTATAGCTGTCTGTGCTTTGTGGCGGTTGCTCTCACGACAACTTCGACGTTGGCCGACGACGGCAGTCCATCCAACACGCGGCCGCAACGAGTACTGCTGATTGGCCAGGGGCCGGATGGCCATCCTCGGGCGACTCACGAATATAATGCGGCCACGCATGTCATTGCGAAGTTGCTCTCGCAGACGGAACGCCTGCAGACGATTGCCGTCAGTGCCGACGGCGAGTGGAAGAACGGTCCTGAATTGCTCGATGGGGCCGATGCCGCGGTTGTGTTTGTTTCTCAGGGAGCGCACTGGATTCAAGAGGACGCAGCTCGACTGGCGGCGTTTCAGAAACTGGCCAGACGCGGTGGCGGACTGATCTGCCTGCACTGGGGCATGGGGACGAAGGACGCCAGGAACATCAAAGCCTTCGTCGACCTGTTTGGCGGTTGCCACGGTGGCCCGGATCGACGTTACAAGGTTGTCGACGTGACCACGAAGCTGGTGGCTGACTCGCATCCGATTCTGCGCGGCATCGAACCACTGGATGTCCACGAGGAATTCTACTTCAAACTGAAGACACCTGAGTCGGCCGACGGATTTGTCCCGCTGATCAAAGTGGCCATCGAAGACGAGGACCACACGGTTTCCTGGGCATGGGATCGTCCGGATGGTGGGCGATCGTTCGGCTTTACCGGTCTGCATTTCCACGACAACTGGAAGCACGACGCCTACCGCCGTCTGATGACGCAGGCAGTTTACTGGGTGCTGAAACGCGATCCCGCAAAGGATGGTGACCTGGTACCGCTCACCGATGCCGATCTCGCGTTGCCATCTACGACCGGTGACCAATAGCGAACGGTATCCGGCGGCATTCGTGCGTGCCGAAGGACTGATGCGTTGACGCGGCTTTCCATCTACACGGAGTGCGATTCCGCTCCACTTGCCTTGCTGCGATACGAGTTGGAACGTGCAGTGTCTGTCGTCGCGGCCAGTCGCAGGGCGTCGAGCGGGTCGTTCCAGAGCTGCACAGCACCTTCGCCGTCCAGCAGCGAGAGGAAGGCATCGCCGGAGTGGAATGCGTCAAGCAACTCGGGGTTCCGCGAGTGAATCAGCACGCGCCGGCTGCGTCTGTGGAACAGGCAACCGTTGTCGGACAGGACCTGTAGAAACTCCGGTTGCAGACGTCCCACTGCACCTGGAATGTTCGACTGTTTCAGCGTTCGAAGCAGATGCCCGAAGACTTCACCTTGCGCATCCGGACGCGCGACCAACTGCGTGACTCGCGCGACGCGGCCGGGCTTCCACTGATAGATGTACCAGCCCAGTGGTTCACCGTTCTGACTGAGTACCAGCGTCTGCCGGCTGGGGCCAGCACCGGGTGCGACGAAATTGAGTCGATTCCACAGCCACGCAACGGCGGTGTCATCGACGACGGGGCGCAGCGAGTGATGGGCGAGGAGTTCCGGCAACAGTCGCGCGAAGCTGGCAGATGTCAGAGGCTCGGACTGCAGACGTGTGAGACTCGCATCAGACTGCATCTGCATGAACTTTCTGGCAATCGAATCCGCCATGCGGGCAAGGGGAATGGCCATACGGACCAGGGGCGAACGTGCCGCTCCCAGAGTGAGACCGAAACGGCAGGGAGACAACACAGCCATCCAACTCAGTCCATAAGTCGGAAGCACGCGTCCGCCGAGCCGGGTCCAGATTTGCCGTGTAGCGTTGTTGGCAACGTCGGCCAGTGAAAAGTCCTGCGGCCCGGCAAGGAATTTCTTGAGCAACTGAATGCCGTCCAGACTGGCTCGGGACGCCCGATCGACGAACAACTCGGCACTGACGGCGGCCGTAATCGTGCGGCCGTTGTGCTCGAACGGTCGATTCATGACGCCCAGCACGCCTGTCAGTAAGCCGTTGCGGTCTTCCGCGACGAGACTCGGGTATCGGTCGTCCTGCCACGGATGGTGCTCGTAGAGCTGCGGAAACAGTTGCTGGTACACCAGGTCGCCGCGCTGCCGTTGTCTGGGAGTTGCGTTTTCGCTGCGCGAATGCAGTTCGTTCAGGCGGGGAATATCGGCAGCGGTCAATGCACGAATCATGTGGGCTCCTCGTGTGCGCCGAATTCGCCGTTTGTCGTAGCCGGATTCATCCGGCGGAGGGCAGACGCATAAAAAGCATCGAGCCCTTCGTGAACCCCATGAATGGGGTTACTACGAACAGGACCGCATAAATGCGGTTACTACGAACGGCGATACAAGCAGACAAATCTGCCTTACGAGTACGGACGACGACGCCAACGCAGAGTGAACCGGACGCGAAAGTGTGTGGTCCATTCCGTCTGGCGCGATTGGCGCGTTCAGTCCAGCATCTCGAGGAAGCTTCGCATCTCACCCTCGGCGTGATCGTCTCCCGCCTGCTGAGCCGCGACGATTCCGGCGGTGACGACTTCACGGGATTCCTCGACCTCCCCGAGTCGGGCCAGGATCTGGGCGCGCTGAAACCAGGCAGCCACATGATCGGGATGCTCTTTGTTAACGACGGCGAGCTGGGCGGTCGCCGCTTCTTCTTCGCCCTCGCCAGCGAGCGTCATCGCCAGGGCATATTTCAGAAAGACGTCGTCGGGACTGTTCACAAGCATCTGCTCAAGCTGTTCTCGGCGGGACATCGAAGCTCTCTGAATCTGGCGTTTGTGTGAAGCTGTGACGGTTGCACCGACTGCTGGAAGCAAACTTGCAGCTTTAGCGATTCGGAAATCGTGTCATACAGAATCCCCCGGGCAACGCAACGCTCGCGGTTTTGCGGATTCTCACGCAGTCGACCGGTTCGCGGTCAATCCCTCGTGCGACGAGAGAAGCGTTCACGAGCCAGTTCTTGAGTCCGTTTCCGGCAGGGCGGACATGAAAACGCCAACTCCGCCGGAGCAACCGTTAGAGCCCGACGGCGCTCTACTTCAGGTCCGTTCATGCGGTTTGTGCGCTGTCCAGTGCGGTCGTTCAAGCACGCGCATCCGCCAAGCCGATTCAGAGCCTCGCGGAGAACTGACGGACCACATTCCGACCCCTCGTGATGGATCACGGAGTGTCCGCGTCGGAGATCGACCTATCCCGGCAATCGATACGCACCATTATGACGCGATTCATCCAGCTCGGACTGTGCGCTCTCGTTCTCGCTGTTTCAGCCGCCGACGCAGTTGCTGTGTCGGCGTTACGGGAGACCCCTGTGGTCAAGGCAATCCGCCGAGCCCAGGGAGCCGTCGTCAACATACACAGCGAGAAAACCGCTGACGATAAGGGCTCGCTGTTTTCGGTCGACAAAGGCCGCAAGATCAACGGCATGGGGACCGGGATCATCATCGACGAACGCGGTTACATCGTCACCAATCATCATGTCGTTGACGGCGTCGACTCACTGCGTGTGACAACTCGCGAAGGCTCGGCGTACACAGCAAGCGTCGTTTCCTACGACCGCAAGCACGACCTGGCGATTATTAAGGTCAATGCCACTCGACCGCTGATGGTGATGCCTTTGGGGACGTCGTCCGACGTCATGCTGGGCGAAACAGTCATCGCAGTCGGGAATGCTTATGGATACGAGCACACCATGACCGGTGGTCTGGTCAGTGCCCTGGCTCGTGACGTGGAAGTCAACGAAAAGCAGTCCTACCGGAATCTTATCCAGACGGACGCGAGTATTAACCCGGGCAACAGCGGCGGCCCGCTGATCAATCTCGAAGGCGAAGTCATCGGCATCAATGTGGCGATTCGAGCGGGTGCCCAGCGGATCGGGTTTGCGATTCCGATCGACGACGCACGACAGGTCATCGCCCAACTGCTGAACGTCGAGAAGCTCAGTCACACGTGGCACGGCCTGGTGGGTACCGACATCAAAGCCGGCGAAGTGCGTCAGCTCTCAGTCGATTCAACAATTCCAGACAGCCCCGCGGCACAGGCCGGGCTTCAGCCGGGTGACATCATTGAACGGGTCGGTCGAATCAAAGTGCAGGATGGTGCCGACTTTGAACGGGCCTGCCTGGGACGCAAGCCAGCCGACGAACTGGAACTGATCGTTCGACGGGACGATGCGACCCGCACCTTGAACATGTCACTGGCTCATGCAACCGATAAGCCGGCCAGGTCCTTCGGGACGATCGTGCGAACCAACAAAGGCGACAAGCCCTCCGGTCCATCCAGCCGGTTCTGGCGTCAGTTCGGCATCCAGCTCAATACGCTGGATGTGAAGGATCGACCGCTGGTGGGGCCGCGATACCGTGGTGGCATGCGAGTGACCGGCGTGCGTCCCAACAGCCCGGCCGCCCTGAACGGGATTCAGCAGGACGACATTCTGGTCGGGCTGCACATCTGGGAAACGGTCAATATCGAGAACGTCGACTACGTCATCGGTCACCCGCAACTCCGCAGCTTCTCGCCGCTGAAGTTCTATGTGCTGCGAGGTGATGAGACGCTGTGGGGCCATCTGCCGGTTGCCAGTGCCGCCCGCTGATAGACGCATCAAGTCTTAATCTTAATCCTACTCTTAATCTTACTCAGTCGGCTTTGGCCACTACTCGAACTTGAAGACTCGTGGCCAGCTCTCGGTCGGGGATTAAGAGTAGGATTAAGATTAAGAGAAGCAGGGGCCGACGCCCGGCTCGCGGTTGCTGAGCTAACTCACAGCTCCCAGCCGTCCGGGACGGTTGCTCCCTTTGGGACGACGATGATTCCGTCCCGCACGTACACGCCCTTCACATCGCAGTTCGGGTTCAAATCCGGCCGTGGACGAATGCGGACGTTGCGACCGATGCGGCAGTCCTTGTCGATGATCGCGCCTTCGATGATCGTTCCCTCGCCGATTCCCACGCGGGGCACGCCATTCGGGCGTGTGTCGACGTCTTCGTAGTAGTCGGCCCCCATCAGAATCGAGTTGCGAATCGTGACCCCTTGTCCCACGTGGCAGCGGATTCCGACGATGCTGTTCTCGATCGTCGTGCCCGATTCCACGAATGCACCGTGGGAGATCAACGTGTTCGTCATGTGGGCGCCGAGGATTCTCGGCGGGGCGAGCGAACGGGCTCGTGTGTGGATGGGCGATGATGTGCTGGCCATTTCGAACGGTGGGTTGGCACCGGCCAGCGCCAGATTGGCATCGAAGAACGAACGAATCGTACCGATGTCCTCCCAGTAGCCATCAAACAGGTGAGCGTGGACGTTTCGAGTCTCGATCGACGACGGGAAGATTTCCTTGCCGAAGTCGATCTGCTCCCGGTTCTGCAGTAGTTCAACCAGGACGTCTCGCTTGAATGCGTAAATCCCCATGCTGGCCAGCAGGCTGCGGCCGTTGCTGTCGATGCCGCGGCTGTCGATCCATTCGGGAGCGGTCCGCATCGGTTCCATTGCTTCGGTTGTCTGCGGCTTTTCGAGAAAGCTGCGGATGCGGCCGCTATCGTCGAGCTGCATGACGCCGAATCCGCTGGCCGCTTCATCAGTCACCGGCAGAGCCGCGATCGTGGCGTCCGCGTCTGCCTCTAAGTGTGTTGCGAGCATCTGCTGCAAATCCATGCGGTAAAGCTGATCGCCCGACAGAACCATCACGTGCTCCACGTCTGGCTGCTGCAGAACGTTCATGTTCTGACGGACGGCGTCGGCGGTGCCCTGGTACCACCGTTCGCCTTCCATGGTCTGTTGAGCCGCAAGTATCTCGACAAAGCCGCCGTGAAAGCGGTCGAAGCGGTACGTCTGGCGGATGTGCCGGTGCAGACTCAGCGAGTTGAACTGCGTCAGCAGATAGACCCGATTGATGTCGCTGTTCAGGCAGTTCGAGATCGGAATGTCGATCAGCCGATAATTGCCTGCCAGTGGCACAGCAGGCTTCGAGCGGTATTCCGTCAGAGGATAGAGGCGAGTACCACGGCCACCGCCGAGGATCAGGCAGATCACATTCTTGGGCATGGAGCTTGACGAGCTTGAGGTAGGACAGAGTTGGTGTTCACCGCGATTCTACGAGTGACCACTGGCTCCGCAATCAAGCCATCCGCGATTTCCTGGAAACGATATCAGCGATTGTTGATGCGGGGGCTGTGCATCACCGCAGCTCCAATCGCCGCCCGTCTACGCGCCGTCGATCGGCTGCTCGCGCACTTCCAGCCCGGACGTTTCCGTGGAGAGCGGTGAAACGACAATGCGGTCACGGTCAGTCAGTGCCGACCCCACGGCGAGGACTAACGCTTTGCCGTCGACAACTCGGACAACATGCACGGCGATGCGTTCGAGCCGTCCATCTTTCACGCGCCAGACGATGCTGCCAGGCCGCACCGCTCGCTCCGGGATCGTCAGCAGCGGCGTGCGCGGCCGGACGTGGAACTCAATCTCCACAAACATTCCGCGGAACAGAACCGGCGGAACGTTTGCCGGTGGTCCATCGGGTGAGGCTCGCAGAGAACCCGCCGTCGGATCCGGGACATTCACCCGGCACGCGGCCGTGCGCGTAAATTCGTCCAGACCGGCACCTTCGTAACGGGACAGCCGCCCCCGCCAGGTGAACTGCTGACCGGACAGTTCATAGACCACCGTGGCAGCGACCGGCGGGACCCCGCGATTAGCCAGCGACTGGTCCAGCACGGCGCTTTGTGATTCCACATCGAGAACGTTCACTTCCGGCTCAATGTGCTGCCAGAGCCAGTACAGCTCCTCCATCCGCAGGCTGCACCGCACATCGACGGCCGACGTGTCCTCAACCGTGATCAGTTCAGTTCCACGCTGCACATACGCGGATTCCTCGACATGGTCGTCCACGACCACGCCGCTGACCGGCGATGTGACTCGAGTCCTCGCAAGGTCCAGTTTCGCACGCCGGAGCTGAGCCGCGACGAGGTCGATCCCTCGATCCAATCGGATTCGCTGAGCCGTCTTCAGACGCAATGCATTGTCATGCTGGACTGCCACGCGACGTGCCGACTGCTCCATCTGCTCCGATGCATCGAGCTGCGCATCGGTCGTTGCATCCGCCGCGAACAGTTCCTTTGTGCGGTTGTGCTCGCGGATTGCACGTGCGAGATCAGTCCTGGCCAATTCGACAAGCGTGACTTCGTTCTCGATCTCAATTCCCAGTTCGTCCCGCGACGCCTCTGATTGACTCTTGAGCAGGGTCAGCCGATCGATCTCAAGCTGATACTCTTCGGCGTCAATTTCAAACAGCAGTTCTCCCGCCTCGACGTAGCGGCCAGCAAGGCAGTTTTTGCCTTTGGTCACAATCTGCCCGTCGACTTCGGCCGAGAGACTCACGTCGCGAAACGGTACGACCGTTCCATCAACGCGGATTGTTAATTCCCCCGTGTGACGCTCAGCTGACGTCGTCTGAACGAGCGGCACCTGAATTTCGGGCGCCGAGCGATCGGGATCCTGTTTCAGGTTCGCCAGCACCTGAAAGCCCAGCAGGCCGGCACCGATGATCAGAATCGGAACAATCACTCGCAGCGTGATATAGAGAGGCTTGGGAAGCATTTCGGCAGTCGGCTGGACACGGGCAACGGTGGAAAGGTCTCCATCCAGAGTACAGCAGAGCCTGCGCGATCGGTATCCATGCGCGAGCGAATCAACCGCTTACCTGAGTGGCAGATCGATCGGACGGGGGGTAATACTCGTCCTGCAGCGGGTTGAGTCGACCTGCTGTCGGTGCAAAATGAACAATCGACGGAGGTGCGGAGCAGGGTCATGCCGGAGAAACGTGCCGTTGTCCTGTTAAGTGGAGGGCTCGATTCAGCCACGACACTTGCGATCGCCCGGAATGACGGTTTCCAGATCTGCGCCCTCACTTTTCGATACGGCCAGCGACACGCGATCGAAGTGGCTGCGGCAGAGCGGATCGCACAGCACGCGGGCGTTCGCGATCATGTCATTATCGATATCGACCTGCGTTCGTTTGGTGGATCGGCTCTGACCGACTCGACTGACGTGCCGCTGGATCGGTCACTGGACGAAATGTCGAACGGGATTCCCGTGACGTATGTCCCGGCAAGAAACACGATCTTCTTTTCGTACGCACTGGCTCTGGCAGAAGTCCGTCAGACCTTTGATGTCTTTGCTGGAATGAATGCTCTGGACTACGCGGGATACCCGGATTGCCGTCCCGAATACATTTCCGCGTTTGAGGCCATGGCGAATCTGGCAACAAAGCAGGTTGTCGAATCTGAGCGACGTCTGAAGATTCATACTCCAGTCATTGGCCTGACCAAGTCAGAGATCATCTCGCGGGGACTCGAACTGGGAGTCGATTACGCGTTGTCGAGTTCCTGCTACGCTCCCTCCGACGAAGGACTGGCCTGTGGCCGATGCGACGCGTGCCAGCTTCGGTTGCAGGGCTTTGAAGAACTTGGCCTTGTCGATCCCGTGGCCTGCCAGGGTCACCCGACCCCGCCGTCGTCGTGACCGCTGGTTTCCAGAGTCGGGTGAGCGAATCAGCCGGGAGGTGCAGCATGGAAGACACAAAGCGAATCGTCGTTGTTTTCTCCGGAGGTCTGGATTCGACGACGCTGCTGTATCACCTGCAGGCGTCCGGCCATGAAGTCAAAGCCCTGTCGGTGGACTATGGGCAGCGACACTCGCGCGAATTGCAGGCGGCGGCGCACATCTGCGAACTCGCCGCTGTGGAACATCGAATCGTCGATCTGTCAGGACTTACCGTGATTTTCGGGGACAACGCGCTCACTCAGCATTCGACGGAGATTCCGGTCGGGGAATACGAACCGTCCACAATGGCAGTCACGACCGTACCCAACCGAAACATGATCCTGCTCTCGATCGCGACGGGATGGGCCATCTCGTGTGACTTCGACGCTGTTGCTTTCGGTGCCCATTCCGGGGAATACACGCCGTATCCGGATTGTCGGCCTGAGTTTGCAGCCGCCATGAACTCTGCAACGCTTGTGTGCGACGACCGCTCCATCGAGGTTTTGAGCCCGTTCATTTCCTGGCACAAGAGCGACATCATCCGGCGAGGTCACGAGCTGGAAGTGCCGTTCGAATTGACATGGAGCTGTTATGCGGGTGGCGAAATCCATTGCGGCCAGTGCTCCACCTGTCGCGACCGGATGACCGCGTTCGAGCAGGTCGGACTCAAAGACCCGGCCACCGCCTGACTGACGCAGTGCTTTGTTATGGTGGAAATTCAGGGTTGGGTGGCTGGGGTCGAGCGAAGCGAGCCCCCAGCGTTATCGGACTGGGGGCTCACTTCGTTCGACCCCAGCCACCCAGACTTTTGACTCTGACAAAGCACCAGGCTGAAACGTGCGCTTCGGCGTGTGACGTCAATGCCGGCTGCTTGATTCTGCCTACGCACTTGCTACCGTTGCCGAGATTTGCGCCTCACAGCGCAGGTTGGGTCGAACAACCAGTATTCCGCCGTCTCTCAGCCGGGACGGAGCCGGACGAACCACCACTGAATCGCGCTTAGTTTGCGCAACACAGGACACGCTTCCGTGCCACGACGCGAAGACCTCAAGAAAATCCTCATCATCGGCTCTGGACCAATCGTCATCGGTCAGGCCTGCGAGTTTGACTATTCCGGAGCGCAGGCCTGTAAGTCGCTGCGGGAAGAGGGTTACGAAGTCGTCCTGGTCAATTCGAATCCGGCGACGATCATGACTGACCCGGACATGGCCGATCGGACCTATATCGAGCCGATTACCTGGCAGTACGTGCAGAGAATTCTGGAAAAGGAACGCCCGGATGCTGTGTTGCCGACACTCGGCGGACAAACCGGACTGAACACCGCGATGGACCTGGCGCGGCGTGGCATTCTCGATCAGCTCGGCATTGAACTGATCGGAGCGACCGAACACGTCATCGCGAAAGCCGAAGGCCGCGAGTCGTTCAAGCAGGCCATGCAGAAAATTGGCATCGCCGTGCCGTTCAGCCACACCGTGCATGACATGGACGAAGCTCGCGAAGCCGTACGCGAGATCGGACTGCCGATCATCATTCGTCCCAGTTATACGCTCGGCGGCAGCGGCGGTGGCATTGCTTACAACCGCGAAGAATTTGACGAGAAAGTCCGAAAGGGCCTGGCGCTGTCGCCGGTCAACGAGGTGTTGCTGGAAGAATCCATCATCGGCTGGAAAGAGTACGAGATGGAGGTGATGCGCGACGTGGCTGACAACGTCGTCATCATCTGCTCCATCGAGAATTTCGATCCGATGGGTGTGCACACGGGCGATTCCATCACGGTCGCTCCTGCCCAGACGTTGACCGACAAGGAGTATCAGCGGCTCCGCGACGCGACGATCGCCTGCATGCGCGAGATCGGCGTCGAGACCGGCGGCTCGAACGTGCAATTCGCCATCAATCCGGCGGACGGACGCATGGTCATCATCGAGATGAACCCGCGCGTCAGTCGTTCGTCCGCACTCGCATCGAAAGCAACCGGATTCCCCATCGCGAAGATCGCCGCGAAGCTGGCCGTCGGTTACACGCTGGACGAAATCCCGAACGACATCACGCGGGAAACACTTGCGTGCTTCGAGCCAACGATCGATTACGTCGTCACGAAGATTCCGCGCTGGACGTTCGAGAAGTTCCCCGAAGCCGATCCGACGCTGACCGTCCAGATGAAGTCCGTCGGCGAAACGATGGCGATCGGTCGCACATTCAAAGAATCGCTACAGAAGGCCGTGCGCGGGCTGGAGATCGGTCACTTCGGACTGGGCGGCGGTCCCAAAGACCTGTGGGACACCGAAAAGCAGCCGACGCGGGAGACCATCGAAGCGAAGCTCGCGACTCCGAATGACGAACGCATCTTCTATCTGCGATTTGCGATGAAGTCGGGGATGTCGATCGACGACGTCCAGAATCTGACGGGGATCGACCCGTGGTTCCTGTGGCAACTTCGCCAGATCATCGACGTTGAGGACGAGTTGCGCGAAGTGAAAAGTCTGGACGCGTGCCCGCAGGAGTTGTTGCGGCGTGCCAAACAGTTTGGTTTCTCAGATCGGCAGCTCGCGTTCTGGTGGGGCTCGAACGAGGGCGAGGTTCGCCGAGTCCGCAAAGAACACGGCATCGTGACCACGTACAAGCAGGTCGATACCTGCGCTGCCGAGTTCGAAGCGCACACGCCGTACTACTACTCGACATATGAAGACGAAGACGAATCGCCGGCCAGAGACCCGTCTCGCAAGAGATACATGATTCTGGGGGGTGGTCCGAATCGCATCGGGCAGGGTATCGAGTTTGATTACTGCTGCTGTCAGGCTGCGTTTGCCATGCGCGAACTCGGTCACGAGAGCATCATGGTCAACTCAAATCCAGAAACCGTTTCGACCGACTACGACACGTCCGATTTGCTGTTCTTCGAACCGCTGACCACCGAAGACGTCCTCAACATTTGCGACCGTCTGCAGCCGGACGGTGTCATCGTGCAGTTCGGCGGACAGACGCCGCTTAACCTGGCACGTGGGCTCGAGGCGGCCGGAGTCACGATTATTGGCACCAGCCCGGACATGATCGACGCGGCCGAAGACCGCCAGCGGTTCCAGGCAATCCTCGAACAGAACGGCCTGCTGCAGCCGCCGAACGGCACGGCCAGCAACATCGAGGGGGCCCGCCAGATCGCCTCACGCATCAGCTACCCCGTGCTGGTCCGGCCCAGTTACGTGCTGGGCGGACGTGCCATGGAGATTTGCTACGACGAGGAGTCGCTTGTCGGCTACATGGAAAACGCAGTCGACGTGTCTTCCGGTCGTCCGGTGCTGATCGACAAGTTTCTGGAAGACGCGATCGAAGTCGATGTCGACGCCGTGTCGGACGGCGAAACAACAATCGTCGGCGGCATCATGGAACACATCGAAGAAGCGGGCGTGCATTCGGGCGACTCCGCCTGTTCGCTGCCGCCGCATTCGCTGCCGGCCGACGTGCTCGATGACATCCGTGAAGCGACTTTCAAACTGGCCCGCGCCTTGAAGGTCCGCGGACTGATGAATATCCAGTTCGCCGTGAAGCGCAGCTATGGCCCGGCCGCTACTTCAGAGTCCCAAAGCGGCGCCGTTCAGCAGGACGGATCGCCGATCAGCACACCGTTCGAGCACACCGTGTATGTGCTGGAAGTCAATCCGCGCGCCAGCCGGACGTCGCCGTTTGTTTCGAAGGCGACAGGCCGTTCGCTGGCAAAGATCGCGGCAAAAGTGATGGTCGGTGTGTCGCTGGTTGATCAGGGAGTCACCGAAGAGATCGTCCCGGAACACATCTCGGTGAAGGAAAGCGTGTTCCCCTTCAATCGTTTTCTGGGCGTCGACATTGTGCTGGGCCCAGAGATGCGATCGACCGGCGAAGTCATGGGCACTGCTGACAACTTCCCCATCGCATTTGCCAAGGCCCAGATCGGATCGGGAGCGGCGTTACCCGACTCGGGCACTGTTTTCATCAGCATGGCGAGTCAGCACAAGTCCGCCATGATCGAACCGGCCCGCAAGCTGCGGGAGCTGGGATTCAAGATCGTGGCGACGTCCGGAACGGCCCGCATACTCTCGGCGGCGGGCATCGAATTGGACGTTGTTAAAAAACTGAACGAGGGACGTCCGAACCTGCTCGACTTCATGGCCAACGGCGAGATTCAATACATTTTCAACACGCCCAATGGCAAAGGTGCCCGCACCGACGAAGGCAAAATCCGGTCTGCGGCAGTCTCTCACGGAGTGCCGTGCGTCACCACTCTGCCAGGGTGCGTGGCAGTGGTTCAAGCCCTCGATGCCTTGGCCGCAGACCCGCTACCGGTCGTCAAGTGCCTGCAGGAGTGGATGCCACAACTCGCGGCCGCGCCAGCGGAAGTCTGACAGAGAAGCCGTTGATTTCCGCAGTTCCAGATCTGGCCGGAGTAACTACTGCCCCAATTCGCGCGATCGCTCTGTGGCCGCGACGACTGCATTCATCAGCGTTGCCCGCAATCCACCTGCCTCCAGGGCATGCAGACCGGCAATTGTCGTTCCGCCAGGACTTGTGACTGCGTCCTTCAGAGTGCCGGGATGTTCGCCGGTTTCGAGCACCATCTTCGCGGCACCGAGCAGCGTTTGAGCTGCAAGTCGCGTCGCGACATCGCGTGGCAGTCCGACTCTCACGCCGCCATCGCTCAGCGCTTCGATGATTTGATAGACATACGCCGGGCCGCTGCCGGAAAGACCGGTCACCGCGTCCAGCAACTTCTCGTCGACACGCACAGCAATCCCAACGGTCGACAGCAGAGATTCGACCAGCGTGGCGTCGCTCTCGGTTGCGGCCGTATTCGTCGCAAATGCGGCGGCCGTCTCACCAATCAGGCAGGGCGTATTCGGCATCACTCGGATGATTCTCCGATCAGTTCCGAGCCACGATTCGTACACGGAAATCGGTAAACCGGCTGCGATGGAAATCACAAGATGTCGTTGGGTGAAAGCGTCAGTCAGGTCGGGCAGCACAGCCGCCATCTGCTGGGGCTTCACCGCCAGTACGACGATGTCGCTGGCACTCACAACCGCTTCATTCGACTCGATGGCGGTGACACCGGTTTCGGCTGCGAATTGCTCCCGCGCTGGCTTAAAGACATCGCTCGCGGAAACTCGCTCTGGAGACACGCGCCCGGCCGCTATCAGGCCTTTTGCCAGAGCCGTCGCCATGCGCCCGGCACCAATGAATCCCACAGACAATGTCTCGGCGTCCGCCATTTCATTTTTCCCGGTTAAGTACTTATTCACTCTGAGGTCAAAGCAGACCGAATCGCCCGTACCGTGTCAAAGCGGTCGCGCCATGTTGGCCGCCAGCACGTGGATGCTCGCTCGACTGACCCGTTCTGGTCTACGATCCGCCGTTCCCGTTTTCGGTGACTTGACCATACACAGAAGGACTCAGCCTTGTTAGCAGGCCAGTTTATTGGACCCGGACAGATCGAACTCGTTGAGGCTCCTGAGCCGGAACTTAACACCGACACTCCTGGACAGATCATCTTTCAACCCGAATGCACGTGTCTGTGCGGCTCGGACCTGCCTTTCTTTCGAGGCACCGATGAGTGGCCCATTGAACTCGGGCATTCGCTGCACGAGATGACCGGGACTGTCACCGCCACGAACGGCAGCCGCTGGAAAGAGGGCGAACGCGTCCTGTGCGTTCCGATCAACCAGGCAGGCCTTTTCGAACGGTTCGTCGTTGACGAAACGCGAGCGATCACACTCGACACACGCGTGTCGGAAGAGGAAGCCATGCTGGCTCAGCCGCTCGGCACAGTGCTCTACGCACTGAGAAAGCTGCCGAATTTACTGGACCTGAACGTCGCCGTGATCGGGCAGGGACCAATCGGGCAACTGTTCAATCTGTCTCTGCGCAACCTTGGGGCGCGACACATTATCGGTGTCGACCTGCTCGAATCGCGACTCGTCGCGAGTCCAACATTTGGAGCGACTGAGACCGTCTGCAATGCGACAGCCGATCCGGTCGAGGCAGTCCGCGAAATCCTGGGCGGTAACCTGCCCGACGTCGTCATCGAAGCAGTCGGTCATTACGACCAGTGCTTCGACCTCTCGATCGCCCTGTGCGGTCACTCGGGGCGAATCCTGTACTTCGGCGTGCCTCCCGAGCGAGTCGATGTTGGCTGGCGCGATCTGGTCTTCAAAAACATCACCGTGCATACGTCGATCAACCCCGACTTTGCTCGTGACTTTCCCCTGGCCATGCGGTGGATCGGCGAGGGACGCGTCAACGTAAAGCCGCTCATCACGCACCGCTTCCCGCTGTCGAACATGCAGGAAGCGTTTGAGACTTTCAGCGAGCGTCGCGACGGTGCCCTGAAGGTGCTCGTCGAATTCCCAAACTGGGAAGCACGCTCCATTCGCGACTGACCGCAACTCAGGCAGGTAAAGACTCAATGATCATCGTCATCGCAGAAATTGAACTGGCGACCGGGACACGGGCGTCGTTTCTGGAAGAATTCCACAAAGTCGTTCCGCTGGTCCGCGACGAAGTTGGCTGCATCGAATACGGCCCAACCATCGATGCTGAGACTGACATCGCAGCTCAGATCCCGAATCGCCCCGATATCGTCACCGTTGTCGAAAAATGGGAGAGCGTGGAAACGCTGAAGGCGCATCTCGTCGCTGATCACATGACCGAATACCGCGGTCGAGTGAAGGAGTTCGTTCAGGGCTCCGTGCTGCGGATCCTGGAACCAGCATGAGTCACGAGTACATCAATTCGATGTCGCTCACAGAGTCTTCAAGATCGTTGACCAGTAGACTCCAAGTGGGATCGACGGAATCAGCCACATCGTGACTGCGATTATGTAGAGGCCCCGGTCCAGCGCTGCCGAACTTCTGGGTGCAACTGTCTGATGTCCGGCCGTTGTTCGGATCCGGTATGCCGCTATCAGGATTACGAGACCCGGAAGGAGCAGGATTAGACAGCAGATCGAAACCGGGCGAAACTCGCTGTTGCCCAGTAGCGCATCGCTGTTGCCCAGCAGCTCAAACAGCAGCCAGTTCGCATTCACCGAGAACGCGATACTGAGCACAGTCAACGTTCTCAGGAGTCGGGTCGGGTGGTTTTCGGTTGGAGCCATTTATGATCAGGTCCGTCCTCAGTCAATCTGAAACCTTCCCGACTGCCCGAGAAACGTCTTTGGGTTGTCCAGCCGGCATAGTCACGTCGCGGCAGCCTGGCTAACTGTCACCGAATATGAGCATGTCCACCCACAGAAAAACGAACGGGATGAGCCAGAGGCCGAAGGCCAGTGCGTAGACGGCATGCCCCATCAGAAACAACCCGCCACGGCGGACGGTCTTTCTACGTTGCTGATCGGCACCGATGAGAAAACCAGTTGCCGGTAGCAAGAGCAGTGAACAGAGCCCAAATCCTGCCGGCTTTCCCATCCCTGACAGCATCGCAAGCTGTAACCCGTCTGCGGGAAGCGACAGAACAAGTGCGACCATGGAGAGTGCAACAAAGAGAAATGGCCGGTCGTCTGAGCGCATGTGAGCGATTTACTACCTGTTTTGGCTGGTCAGTCGATCACAAACCTTCCCGACTGCCCGAGAAACGTCTTGGGATTGTCGAGCGTGACCTTGTCGATCGTGGACGGCGAGTGCCCGCGGCGTTTCATTTCGATTCGTGCCTTGGGGACGGCCAGTGGATCGCTGTGGCCCCAGTCACCCGCTGAGTTCATCCAGATGCGATCGGTGCCGTACATCTCGATGATATCGGCCGCTCGCTGTGGCGTGCATTTGGTATCCGGGTACAGCGTCATACCTGCCCAGAAGCCGCGGTCGAGAACTTCCGCAACCGTGTGCTCTTCAACGTGATCAATCAGCACACGGCCCGGTTCGATCGAGCTGGCGGCGATCGCGTCCATGATCCGCCGCGTGCCCTTGAGCTTGTCCTCCAGATGCGGCGTGTGAACCAGCACCATCTGTCCGTGCTGTTCCGCGAGCGAGATCTGTTCCTCAAGGATAATCAGCTCGTTCTTCGTGTTCTTGTTGAGCCCGATCTCGCCAATGCCGAGCACGCTTTCGCACTTCAGGAACTCGGGAATCAACGAGATCACTTCGCGGGCGAATCCAGGATCGTCAGCCTCCTTCGGGTTGATGCACAACCAGGTGAAGTGCTGAATCCCGTAAAGAGCGGCACGCTTCGGCTCGTACTCAGTCAATTGCCGAAAGTAATCGAAGAATCCCTGCGCCGACGAGCGGTCAAAGCCCGCCCAGAACGCCGGCTCGGTGATTGCAATGCACCCGGCCTGGGCCATGCGCTGATAGTCGTCGGTCGTCCGCGAGACCATGTGGATATGCGGATCAATGTACTGCACTGCTGAGCCTCCTCTTCGTTTCTACTCTCTTACTCTTAATCCTACTCCTAATCTTAATCCCGACATGTGGTTTCGGCTTCGATGCCGGTTTCTCACTGGCGGCGCGGTGCCAGTTCTTCAGGGCGTAAAAGCCAGCCAATGCTGAGGGGATTATGATTAAGAGTAGGATTAAGATTAAGACTCAATCGCCCTACTGAGCTTTCTTCGGGAGCGGAGCGCCAGAAGCCCCCTTCATTCCTTCCGCGGACTGCGGCATCTGCGTCGTGTGATCACTGAGTGTCGCGAGGATTCGCTTCGCTCGATGCCCGTCGCCGTCGGTCAGAATCCCGATCGCCTGCCGGAACGCAGCGTCACGAAAGTCCCCCTCATCCGACTCCGGACGCGCCCGGTCCAATCGGTCGAGATATGCGGCGAGATCAATCAGTTTGGCTCGGTGCTCGAGGAAGTAAGTGTCGATGACCTGCTT
This sequence comes from Planctomycetota bacterium, assembly GCA_963579025.1. Lineage (GTDB taxonomy): Bacteria > Planctomycetota > Planctomycetia > Planctomycetales > Planctomycetaceae > CAUZFZ01. Next base: position 18,742 of record CAUZFZ010000159.1, read on the forward strand.
TCTCGATTGTGGGCAGGTGTAGGTTGAGTCGGTCACGGTCGCGTCTCCAGCAGAATTGTCGTTGGCTCCCAACAGTCGCGAGCGGCCACGCCGAATCGGCCGTAGCTGGATTCGCAAGAATTCAATCCATGGCGGCTCGGCAGAATTCTCACAAATCCGGCTGCTCAGGGAGAGTCTCGCGAATTATGAGCGGTGGTCCAATCATGCCGACTCTTTCGACCGGCGGACACCGACGCCACGCTCCTCGTGCGACTCTCGCGACGTTGACTTTTCGCCGATATTGATGCTTAGATGACTGCTTGTGCCTCCAGACCCGCTGATATTCGCGACTCGAGGAATGGGCCGGATAATCTCGTGGCCGAGGCAGTTGAGATCCCACCTGAGCGCATTCACTGCGTCGCTGACTGAACCAGGAGTGGCAGATGGCCCGGAAGAACGACCGACTTGGCTGTTCCGAATTTCAAAACCAGATGGGCATGAGCCGTCGCAGCTTTCTGAAAGCCGGCGGACTGGGCATGTCGGGTCTGACACTGACCGAACTGCTGCAGCACGAAGCTCAGGCCGGAGCTGCCGCGAAAACCGAGAATTCCGTGATCATCCTCTGGATGCGCGGCGGCCCTTCGCAGCATGAAACGTGGGACCCGAAAATGGAGGCTCCGATCGAATATCGGGGCGGGTTCGGCTCGACGAACACGAATGTCCCCGGTATCGACATCGTGGACCTGCTGCCCAGATGTGCCCAGATTCAGGACAAGTACTCGATCGTTCGCAGTCTGCATCACACCAACGCGGGACACTCTGCCGGTGATCAGATTCTGTTTACAGGGCATCTGCCAGGCACCGATCCCGGGATCAACATTCACCCCAGTTGTGGATCGATCGTGTCGGAGCAACTCGGGCACCTGACTCCCGAGCTGCCCCCGTACGTCATCATCCCGAAGCAGTTGCCCGGCTCGGATTCGGCCTACCTGGGCGTGTCGCACAAGCCGTTCGAAACTCTTGTCGATCCGGCCAACGACGGCCCCTTCACCCTGCCGAATTTCTCACTGGTGGAAGGCATCAGCCAGAATCGCTTCGACACGCGACGCACGTTGCTGCAGGGCTTCGACACGTTTCGAGCTTCGGTCGATACGTCGGGCATGATGGATTCCGTCAGCAAGTTTCACCAGAAAGCGTACGGCATCCTGAGTTCCGACCGGGCCCGCAAGGCATTCGATCTTGACGCCGAACCGCCGAAGCTGCGGGAACGTTATGGCTTCATTCCCAAGTACGACCCGCAGGATCCACGTCGATGCAGTGCGAACGCATTCTGCCAGCGAGTGCTGCTCGGACGCCGACTGGTCGAAGCTGGTGTGCGACTGGTGACGGTCGACTGTCGCTGGTGGGACACGCACGTCGAAGGCCTGGATTCGATGAAGAACGGGTTCCTGCCCCGCTGGGACCAGTGCTACACGGCGTTGATCGACGACTTGGATCAGCGCGGAATGCTGGATACGACAATGGTTGTCGCCTGGGGCGAATTCGGCCGCACGCCGCGAGTCAACAAGGACTCGGGACGAGACCACTACCCGAACGTCTTCAGCGCGGCGCTGGCCGGTGGACCGGTTCAGGGAGGTCGCGTCGTGGGATCATCGGATTCCAAAGGCGCGTTTCCGCTGGACAACCCAAAGTCGCCGCAGGACGTGCTGGCCACGATGTACCAGCACCTGGGCATCGACACTCAGCGTCACTATCTCGACCACAGCGGCCGCCCCATCATCACGCTGCCGTTCGGCAAGCCGCTTGAAGAACTGGCGTAGAGAACACGTCGGGAAGAACTCTTCCATGAGCAGGCAATCGAAGGCTCGCATCGAGTGGCAGTGCCCGTCCTGCGAGCGGACCTTTCGGATTCCTGCGACGAAGCCTCGACCGCAGGCTTGTCCGGAGTGCCTCGCTGCTCGCGAAACGCATGCAAGTTCTGCAGCGGTGTCGGAGGACGTGATTTCCGGGCCGCTGGATGAATTGCCCTCGCATACCGAGCGGTCCTCAAGCAGTCCGTCGCCCGTACAGAGCCGGCCGCCGACGCATCGAAAACTGAATTCGAAAACTGATGTGTCGGTTCAGGAACTGGATCGTCCTGAGATCGTCGAGTACCTGGCCAACATCAGTCGGACCATGACTTTCTTTCGTCGATTGGTCTGGGGCATGGCGTTTGTGATGGTCCTGAATGTGGTCGTCATGGGCGTCGGAGCGATCTTCGCCATACAGCAACTCGGGTCTCTGCAGGGAATCATGCAGGCGCCGCTGCCGGCCAACGTTCGGGCCCAGCCCAACGGGCAGGGGCCGTTGCCACTGCCTGGCGAGGCCATTCAGCAGGTGGGCGAATACACGCAGACAGTCAACGATCTGCTCAAAGAGTTGCAGAGTCAGTGAGACAGCGGCAGATGTCCGCCGCCACACAGACGTGGCGGACCCGGGAATCGGAATTCGATGTTTACGGAGCTGGCGGATTTTCGTTTCGTCAGTGAGACCCAGACATCTTTCGATTCCGGACCGGGTGACGCCTGATGAGCGACAGTCATACTGACTCTGCGGTTTGTGACGATCAGGCAAACGCTGAGTGTATTCCGTTGGACGCTTCGATCGGTGGTTCTTCCGAAACGCTGATGGCTTTGCCATGCGATTCGGCCGACACTCTTGTTGAAAGCGTGACGAATTCCAATCGCCGCCCCAGATTCGGGTCAGGCTGTGTGGTCAACGAGTTTCACATACGGCAGCAGATCGGTCGCGGCGGTATGGCCTATGTCTACGAGGCCTGGCAGGAGTCGCTGCAGCGGTCGGTGGCACTGAAAGTCCTGCCGTTCTGGTCGTCTTCGGACTCACGCCAGATTGCTCGGTTGCAGAATGAAGCGCGGGCGCTGGCTCAGCTCGAACACCCGAATATCGTGCCGGTCTACGCTGTGGGTGAGGATCGCGGAATTCACTACATGGCGATGCGGCTGATCGATGGTGCGTCGCTGGATCAGGTGATTAAGCGGTTGCGACAGTTGCATGCGGCCGGAACGAGTAGCGACCACGGCAAAGTGACTCGGACAACGCCCGACGATGCTGATCCCGCTTGCTCGCCGGATCTGGCGGAGGCTGATTCCCTATCCGAAAAGAGTCAGGATGTCGGAGCCGTCACAGCGGTCACTGGGTTTTTCGACCAGTCGGGCAAAGGACGGTTTGACGCGGTCGCGCGGTTCGGAGTGACTCTGGCCAGAGCATTGCATGCGGCTCATGAATATGGCGTCGTGCATCGGGACATTAAGCCCTCCAACATTCTGGTTGATCGCGAGGGCCGCGCGTGGGTGGCGGACTTCGGCCTCGCTCACTGCGACACGTCCACACATCTCACCCGCACGGGAGCATTCGTCGGCACACCCAGGTACGCGAGCCCGGAACAGGCCTCGGGCGAATCGGCTTTGGTTGACCATCGCACCGACATTTATTCGCTGGGGCTCACTCTGTTCGAAATGGCCACGTTGGGTCCGGCTTTCGATCGAAGTCCCGGATGCCCGGACTCGGATCGATACGACTGCCAGCCGCCACGCGCGCGAAAGCTCTGTCCCGATATTCCGCCTGACTTGGAAAACATCATCCTGAAAGCGGCCTCTCCCGCGCGTGACGAACGTTACGCCACCGCTCGGGAACTGGCAGACGACCTGGACCGCTTTCTGGCGGGAGAAGCCACACAGGCGCGCCGGCCAACGGCACTCGAACAAATCACGCGGTGGTCGCGGCGTCACGTGCGAGCGCTGGTTGGCTTCACGACCGTGGTCATGATCCTGCTGACGGCCAGTGTGATTTCGACGGGTGTCGTCCTCCGCGAGAAGGCGAAGACTCAGGCGGCGCTGAAGGACGCGCGGCAACACTTTCATCAGGCCCGAACGGTGGTCGACGAATTTGGTGCCGAGTTGACCGAACAACTGGCGCTGGTGCCCGGCACAGAGCACATTCGCCGGGCTCTGCTGCTGGATACGATCGAGTACTACCGCAGCTTCATCGAACAGTCGGAGGACAACACCGAACTGCACGAGGACCTGGCCACGGCACTCAACAAGATTGCCCTGCTGACCGAGCGCGTGGGTTCACCAGAGGAAGCGATCGCTGCCCACGAAGAGGCGCTGGCTGCCTTCAAGAGATTGAGTGTTGAGCATCCGAATTCGCTCAACTGCCGGGCGAGTCTGGCACTGTGTGAAAACAACATCGCGTTCCTGCTGAGCAAAACCGACGACACGGCGCAGGCCGAACGCCGTTTCCGGCACGCCATCGTGCTGCAGGAAGAACTGGCAGCCGCCAATCCCGATCATGCCCGGTGCCGGCGTGAGCTGGGGCTGACAAAGAACAACCTCGCGCTGCTTCTGGGCCGGTCACCGGAACGCTGGTCGGAGGCCACGACGCTGTATCGGTCGGCCATCGACCTGTTCAAGACCGCGGCAAAGCTAGAGCCGGAGCATCGACAGACGCAGCAGTTTCTGGCGACGAGTTGCAGCAATCTGGCGTCACTACACGACCGTGAGAATCCTGATATCGCGGAAGAGTCCCTGAACGAGTCGATCCGCATTCTGGAGACACTTGTCGCGGCTGAGCCTCATCGAGTCGATTTTGGACGCGACCTGGCATTGTCGCTCAACAATCTTGGAGCGTTGCATTCGCGACTTGGCGAACATGCCGCATCGGCCCAGGCCTATCAGAGAGCCAGCCAGATTCAGCATGAACTGCTTAACCAGACGCCGCACTCTCAGGTCTATCGACGTGACCTGGCAGTCAGCGAGAACAACATCGGTCTCGCCCTGGCCCGGGCTGACAGCGATGTCGAAGCGGAGAAAGCGTTCCGCCGGGCCATCGCATTCCAATTCGAACTGGTCGCCGAACGACCCGACGATCTCAACGACGCCGCCAGCCTTGCCGGAATCTGGAATAACCTCGGAATGGTCTTGGAGCATCGAGATCGATTGCCTGAAGCCTGCGACGCTTACGAGCAGGGCATCGCAATTCTCACGGAACTCTCCGGTCGATCTCCCGGTGCCTCAGGTGTGCGTCAGAATCTCAGCCGTACGTACTTCAATTACTCACGGGCATTGCTGGAGCTGGACAGCGTCGATCGTGCTGTCGAATTCGCATTGCGGCGCCGCAACCTGTGGCCCGGAAATCCCACACGACTGCTGTCGGTGGCTGAACAACTCGCCGTTGCCGCTGCTCGTGTCGACGGAGCCAAAGCGTCGCAGCATTCACGGATCTCGCCCGATGCGTGTCGTCGCCTCATCTCTGAAACACTGTCAGCAGCGATTCAGGCAGGACTGGACCCGACCGTTGTTCGCGAATCGCACATGTCGGACTGGTTGTTTCCGCAGGACACGCCTCCAACGAAGCCATCTGGAAAACAGATCGGTTTCGAAGCGGAAAGCGCGTAGATACACGCGGTGGGATCACGTTGACAGCTAAGAGCAACGTGAAGTGTTCCGACCCACAGGATGCACTGAACCTGCATCGTTCCAGCGAACTGAGTCTGGGGTGGTGACGTTTTTGCGGACAGTGCGTTCTCTTATTCTGGTTGGTTGATGAGAGATTCGAACTGGGCAGGTTTGAGGTATTCGATGCTGGAGTGTTTTCTTTCGAAGTTGTAGTAGCGGAT
>CAUZFZ010000160.1:0-23936 GCA_963579025.1 Planctomycetota bacterium
TTGAATTCGTCACTGAACGACCGACGTGGTCGCTTCGATTTCTTTGACATAACGATCTCCTGAAAGGATTCTTTTCGATCCTCCCGGAGTCCACCAGTCATGGGCTGCCGCAAATCAAATTGCAAATCTGTCCCCACGCACGTTGGGGGTGAACCCCACTCCGCACTCCGCACTCCGCACTCTGTCCCCACACACATGGAGTGAACCACCGTGGGACTCAGATGCCACAGGAGTCATCGTGAACAACCACACGTGGATCGCATTCGATTGTGAAACGACCGGGTTTCTACCCAGGGGAAGACTGATTGAGTTGGCTGGCGTCTGCTTCGATGACGACGGCAGCGAACCCCGATCAACATTCCAAATGCTGGTCAGACCACCCGTTCCGATTCCACAAGAGATCTCTGACCTCACGGGAATCACACAACAAATGGTCGTCGGTGCGACTGACGCTGCGAGCGCCGTCCGGGCGTTCTCCGAATGGTTGACGCACGACTCGATTCTGGTCGCTCACAACCTGCCATTTGATCTGGCCATCCTCGAATTGGAACTCCCCGGAATCGAAGTCGTTCTCAGACGGCGCGCGATCGATTCACTTTCCATTGCAAGGGCGCTGGGAGAATTCCCCGACAACCGTCTATCAACGATTGCGAGGCAACTGCAAGGTTCCAGCCAGGCATGCCACCGAGCGCTGTCGGACGCAATGACAGTCAGGGCACTGATACTGCACTCCATCACGAGAGGGCTCCCGGACTGGTGCCCTGAGTTGTTCGAGCCTGAATCAATGTAACCGAAGGCAAGCGTCGCGTTGACGCCCCGCCTGTCCGAGATGCGCCATCAGGGATTCAACGTCATGCGACAATGCACGTGTGCGTTGAGCTTCGCGACCGCTGATTTCAGAGCACCGGAAGCCACGAGCAGTAGTACAGGGCTCGCGGAACAGTGGCTTCCAGCGTCTTTCGCCACATGACCTCGGGATCGCGGGCTTCGATATTGCCCATCAGGATCTCCAGCGGTGTCGGTGTGTAGCGGTACGTGATGACGCCCATCGACTCAATATTGAGGTCCGTTTGCATGGTCTCGATGACCTCGTCCTCAAACGCGATGGCGTCGATCAGGCCGTTTTCTACCGCCTGATTTGCGGTGAAGATCTGACCGGTGGCCAGTTTTTCGCGGACAGTTGCCTCGTCCAGGCCGGCGCGGCCTTCCGCCACGATGGCGACGAATCGGTCGAACGAATCGTCGATGATCGCGCCCCAGACCTCGCGGTCCCGGTCACTCAAAGGACGGAACGGGTTGAGCGAGTCTTTGAACTCGCCGGTGGTCAGCGAATCTGACGTGACTCCGAATTTCTCGGACAGGCCAGTCATATCGTAGCGCGGGATGATCACGCCGATCGAGCCTGTCCAGGTTGTGGGCTCGGCGAAGATCTTCCCCGTCTCGCCAATCCCCATGGCCGCGTAAACGCCGCCGGACGCTGCGATTCGTTTCATCGAAACGTAAATCGGTTTCTTCTCCGCCAGTTGTTTCAGTCGGTGATAAATCTGATGACTGTCGGCGACGAATCCCCCGGGACTGTCGATGCTCAGAAGGACGCCCTTGATGGTGTCGTCTTCGGAAGCACTCTCGATCATGTCCAGAATCCGTCCGGTAAACGGAGGCATGATCGTGCCTTCCAGCTTAATGATGGCGATGCGGTCTTTCGCATCGCGGTCACCGGAAACAAAGGCTTCCTGCGAGCTGGAATTCAACTGTGTCAGCGACGATTGCGACGAGATCAATGCGAAGTTGACGATCACCGAGAGCAGCAGGAACGAGCACAGAACGCGCACGAACCACGAACTCAAAAAGCTGGCCTGCGGCGGCACGTTGACAATGATCTGCGGTTGAGACGCATCGCTTTGAGGGGTGTCCGTACTCATGATCCAGACTCCATTAGTTGAGGCCCGTAAAACTCGATATCAGCCAACATGTTGTCACGGAATCGTGCGACAGCAGAGTTGATTGATGATTGTCGATTGATGAGTGTTGATTTTCGAGGTGAAAGCCAACTGAGAGGCCATTCCAGATGATCAGCGGTCGCGACACACTTCATCAATCGCTAATCATCAATCGACAATCATCAATCAATCTAACTCACGCGAGATGGCCCAGGCTGCTGAGCCTAAGAGATTCCGCGACTTCGCAGTTCTGTCAGGACTGACTGCACAATCCGGCTAACGTCCTGCGGATCGACCGCCGGTGAATCGCCGACCGGACAGCCGCCGATTGGTTCGTTCGTGAAGCCGTGCCCGGACAGCATGCATTGCAGCGTGCGAGACAGCAGATCCAGATCAGTGCGCTGCTCGTCCGATTGCGGCTGCCGACCGTTCCCCAGACTGAATCCCCGCAGTTCAACCGCCGCGCGAAAACCGTTCGGAAACTCCGCCTGAAAGAGCATTGCGTCAAACAGACCGACAAGGTCGTACTGGATACGGCGAGCTTCGTCGAGCTGCCCGCTGAGCGTGAGGTCATAAAGTTTGCGGGTCAACTCCGGGACAACGCCCGAACTGGCATTCGTTCCACCGTCGCAGCCGACAAGCAGCATCGGCATGAGAGCCGCGTCCCAGCCGGTCAGGAAAGCGAAGTCCGGACGATTCGGCCGGACGGCCTGGATCATACGGATCATGTTCGGAATATCGCCCGAGGAATCCTTGATCGCGACGATCCGCTCGCATTCTTCGGACAGCCGCTGAATCGTGGGCACGTCGATCGGCGAGGCGAACATTGGGATGTTGTAGAGGGTGACGTCGATCGGGGTGTTGCGGCCAATCTCGCGGAAGTAGGCGTAAACGGAATCGGCACTCAGCTTGTAGTAAAAGGGGGCAACGATCGCGACGGCCCGACAACCCAGGCTGTGGTAGTACTCACAGGCACGCAGAGTTTCCTTGACGTTGGCCTCGGCGGCACCGGCGAGGATCGGTACGCGACCCTTTACCTGATCCGCGATGATCTCGACGATCCGTCGGCGTTCCTCGACCGTGAATCGAGTGAATTCGCCCGTCGACCCGTTGGGGTAGAGTCCGTGAACGCCCCGCTCGATCAGCCAGTCCACGTAGCGGCGCAGCTCTGACTCATTGATCTCGCCGCGGGAATCGAGCGGGACGAGGTTGGGCGTGAAGATGCCAGTCAGTCGTTCAGCCATGACGGTCCATTTCAAGTCGGTCAGACAGGTTTGGCAGTCTGGGGAAAGATGGGAGTCCAGATTAACCTGGCACACTGTTGCGATGCTCGCCCGGAAGGTCGCGGAAAACCGGAACTTCCAGCGCAGGTCAAGTCCGACCATGCCGATTGCGCCGACTCCGTTGCGTGCGGTCTGGCGGCTTTCGGGCATGGTTGACGCGTTTCAGACGCTTTACGTACGATGCCCGCTTCCCTGATTGCAACCGGCGATCTCCGTACGTAAAGCGGTCGCTGTAACATATTCTCTGACAGCAGGATACGGTGACGTCATGGCCGTCCCGAAGCACAAAATTTCGAAGTCCAAGAGCCGCTCACGGCGAGCCCAGTGGAACTTGAAGGCTCCTCAGCTCGGCAAATGCCAGAATTGTGGCAACCGCATGCCGACGCACGTCGTCTGCCCCCAGTGTGGCCATTATATGGGCCGGCCACTGGTCAACATCGAGGACTGATGGCAGATGCGGATCGCTCTGGACGCGATGGGGGGCGATCATGCTCCCGCTCCGAACGTGGACGGCGCTATCGCTGCGCTTCAGGAGCAGCCGGATCTTGAAGTCGTTCTCGTGGGAGACCCCGCGCAGCTTGGTCCGCTTCTCGATCAGGCCGGACACTCGGGCGAACGCCTGACCGTGCACGAATCCGACGGTGTCGTCGAGATGCACGAGAAACCGACCGACGCGCTTCGCAAGAAGCCGAACAGTTCGATCGCGGTCTGCTGGAAATTGATGGCCGCGCGCGAAGTCGATGCCGTCGTTAGCGCTGGAAACACGGGAGCTGTCGTCGCGGCAGGCCTGCGGACGCGGCTGTTTCTGAAGGGTGTGAAGCGACCCGGAATCGTGGTCGCGCTGCCCACCCTCAAAGGACGATCTCTGCTGGTCGATGTGGGAGCCAATCCGGCTGCTCGCCCAGAGCATCTGTATCAATACGGTGTGATGGGTGCGATTTATGCGCGGGCGATCTTTGGCATTGAAGAGCCAAGTGTCGGACTGATGAACATCGGCAGCGAAGAAGGTAAGGGCAACGATCTGTATCGAGAGACACACACACTGCTGTCCCGCAGTCGTCTGCGGGACCGTTATGTGGGAAACGTTGAAGGCCGCGGCCTGTATCAGGGGCAGGCTGATGTACTGATCTGCGAAGGATTCGTCGGCAATGTTGTGCTGAAAGTCAGCGAAGGCATGGCGGACTTCCTGTTCAAGGCGATCACGCCCGAAGTCGTCGGCCGCCTGGATGTTGAGAAGGACAAAGCCCTGCAGGCGTTTGAAGAAATCGGCCGACGGTTTCAGTACAACGAGGAAGGCGGAGCTCCGCTACTGGGCATCGATGGAACGTGCATCATCTGTCATGGATCGAGCGACTCGCGCGCGATTCGAAACGCTTTGAAGGTGTCGACGCGGCTCAAGGAGTGCGACATCAACGGCCAGATCGTTGCTGAACTGGCGGAAGACATGGTCGCCAGCGTGTAGGTGACGCATCTCGGTGGTCACTCACGTCGGTATTTCGCATTCATGTGTATCGCCCTTGCGGTCATCGATTGAGTCATACAAGCCCGAAGCGCCAGCGAGTGAATTCTCTACAATAGTCGGGTTCACTCGCTGGCGCTTCGGGCTTGTGCTGCAAAGTTTCAACAATTGTTGGAGGGAAGTTCCTCGTGACAACAGCATTTCTATTCCCCGGTCAGGGCGCGCAGCACGCGGGGATGTGCCAGACGATCGTCGAGAAATACCCGGCGGCCAGAGACCTCTTCGACCGAGCCAACGACGTGCTCGGCTTTGATCTCGCCGGGTTGTGCGTCAACGGTCCGCAGGAAGAACTCGACAAGACCGACATCAGCCAGCCGGCGCTGTTCGTGTCGAGTCTCGCAGCACTCGAGATGCTCAAGGCCGACAACCCCGACGTTGTCGATCAGTGTGCCACTGCGGCCGGGCTGAGCCTGGGCGAGTACACCGCACTGACCTTCGCCGGGGCCATGTCGTTCGAAGACGGTCTCCGCGTCGTACGGACACGCGGTAAGGCGATGCAGGCAGCATCCGACGCGACGCCGTCTGGAATGATCAGTGCTTTGCTGATGAGCGAAGAAGACGTCGAGAAACTCGCCGCCGAAATCGATGGCCTGTGGATCGCCAATTACCTTTGCCCGGGCAACATTGTTCTGTCAGGTCACAAGGCCTCGTGCGAGCAGGGGCTGCAGGCAATCGAAGCCGCCGATGGCCGGGCCGTGCAACTGTCCGTGGCCGGTGCCTTCCATACCGAGATCATGCAGTCGGCAGTTGAGGAACTTGCCGCCGTACTGGAGACAGTCGACATTCAATCGCCGCGCATTCCAGTTGTCTCAAACGTCGATGCGGAGCCACACAGCGATCCCGCCGAAATCCGCGAGATTCTGGTGAAGCAGGTTCAGAACCCGGTATTCTGGGAGAAGTCTGTCCGACGCCTGCTTGATGACGGCGTTGATCAGTTCTACGAAATCGGCCCGGGCAAAGTTCTGAAGGGACTCATGAAACGCATCGCCCGCAAGGTCCCGTGCGAGGTCGTCAACGACTCGGTCTGAACCCCCGAGGATAGAATTGCGTCAAAGCAGTCATTTTGTACCCCAGGGAATTTCAGGACTGATCCCGTGTTTGAAACTGTGGCCATTATCGGGGCAACCGGTGCCGTTGGACGAATCATTCTGGAACTGCTGGAAGCTCGTGACTTTCCGGCGAAGCAGTTTCGACTGCTCGCGTCTGCTCGATCGGCTGGTTCCAAAGTCACGCTCAAGGGGCAGGAGATCACGGTCGAGGAGCTGACGGCGCAATCATTCGCGGGCGTCGACCTGGTTATTGCCAGCACTCCGGATGACACTGCCGCCGAGTTTCTGCCGCACGCGGTCGCGGCCGGGGCAAAGGTCATTGATGAGTCCGGTTACTGGCGGATGAATCCCGAAGTCGCATTGGTCATTCCGGAGATCAATCCGGAAGCCGCACTGAATGCCAAAGGCATCATTGCGAGTCCGAACTGCTCGACCACGCAGATGGTCGTGGCACTCAAGCCGTTGCACGACGCGGCGAAAGTGAAACGAGTCATTGTCGCAACGTACCAGGCGACAAGTGGTGCCGGCCTGCAGGGCTGCACCGAACTGACAGAAGGCTCAAGGGCGGCACTTGCTGGTGAGGATTACAACTACTCGGCGTTCAAGTACCCGATTGCGTTTAATGCGATCCCGCAGATTGGCAGCCACAAGGAAGATGGCTACACCAGCGAAGAAATGAAGATGGTCTACGAGACGCGCAAGATTCTCGGTGACGAGTCGATCCTCGTGAATCCGACGTGCGTGCGCATTCCCGTCTCGAACTGTCACAGCGAAGCCATCACGGTCGAGACGGAGCGGCCTGTCTCGCCCGAGGAAGCTCGCGAGCTGTTCGCAGCATTCCCGGGCATCACCGTGGTCGATGATCTGGACGCCGGCCAATACCCCATGCCCAGCACCTGTGACGGCGATGACGGCGTTTTCATCGGTCGCATTCGCAAAGACATCTCGCACCCGAACGGCTTGAATTTCTGGTGCGTGAGCGACAACCTCCGCAAAGGCGCCGCGACCAACGCGGTGCAGATCGGTGAATTGCTCGCTCGTCAAAGATAACACCGCGCGTAACACAAACACGGGAGCGTTTCATGGGTAAGTATGGTACGGCAGCCGTGAAGTCAGTTGAGATGGTGGTAAGTGGCGAGACGAGATCGCCGAAAACAGCGTGGCGAGATGTCACAAATGAGTTATTTGCAGATACTCAGTATGGTCCCAAATCGTGCCCAACTGGGGCTTTTCTTGGACTGTGTGAAGAAGGGCTAGTGAAAGGAATCTCGCCAGGCGACTACTGCGACTCAGAGGACAATAAGGACTATGCCGTTGCCGCAGTGCGGGTACTTGGCGAGAAGCCTGAATTGGCGGGGAAGAAATCAGCACTCTGGAAAGTAGCAGTCGCACGCGTGCGTGACGATCCGGTCGTTCCCAATTCACAAATGGATGTCGTAGTGAGTTTGTGGGATGCCGGGTTCATAAAGGGCTCTTGATTTCCCAGACAGATAGGAACGGAGACCGCCATGTGGAACATCATCATCGGCATCGCATTCATCATCGGCGGCCTGAGCGGCAAGATTGCTCTCCGCGGAACCGACAGTGGTGGTGCCATTGCAGCACTCGGTGGCGCACTGCTCATCTGGGGCATCGTCCAGAAGGTGCGGCAGAAACGCGAGTAGTCACGATTCGCGCGTCGGAGGTCGGCTCTGAGGAACAGTCATGGCAAAGAAAAGGACCGCCAGCAAGTCGCCCGCCGTGCTTGTACCGCCCGAACGGATAGAAAACACAATCCTCCAGATTCGTGGTGAGAAGGTGATACTCGACGCTGATCTTGCTTCGCTATATGGAGTGCCTACGAAACGACTTAACGAACAGGTCGGGCGAAATATCGAGAGATTCCCGGATGACTTTATGTTTCAACTGACAGCCCGGGAGAAACAGGAGGTGGTCGCAAATTGCGACCACCTCTCAAAGCTTCGGTTCTCGAATTCCCTGCCGTATGCATTCACCGAACACGGAACACTGATGGCGGCAAATGTCCTGAGAACGCCGGCAGCCGTGCAGGTCAGCCTGCAGATTGTTCGGACGTTTGTGAAGTTGAGGCGGCTGCTTACGAGTCACCAGGAGCTTTCCAATCGACTGAATGAGTTGGAACAGAAGTACGACTCGCAATTTCAGGTTGTGTTCGATGCGATACGCCGACTGATGGAACCAGCGAGTAAAGCACCCGGCAGGCGAATCGGCTTTGCTCGGGAAAACGAGAAGAAATCATGAACGCATTTCAGTATCGAGACGGACGGCTTTTCTGTGAGGACGTTCCTGTCGCCGGCCTGGCCGAGGAATTCGGGACGCCGACGTGGGTGTATTCGAAGGCCCAGTTTCTGCATCAGCTCAGTCAGATTCAGACGGCTTTCGCGGAAGTCGATCCAGTCATCTGTTACTCGGTCAAAGCCAATTCGAACCTCAGCATTCTGAAGCTGATGAGTGAGGCCGGCGCGAGTTTTGATGTGGTGTCGGGTGGCGAACTGTTCCGAGTCAAACAGGCGGGGGCGGATACAAAGAACGTCGTCTTTGCCGGCGTCGGCAAGACGGACGATGAGATCCGTTATGCACTCGAATGCGACATTCTGAAGTTCGACGTTGAGAGTGAAGCGGAACTCGATGCTATCGGCGCGATCGCACAGTCAATGAACACCGTCGGCCGCGTTGCATTGCGGCTCAACCCGGACATCGACGCGAAGACTCACAGCAAGACGACGACCGGCAAGAAGGGCAACAAGTTCGGCATGGACATCGAGCGTGCCGGACACCTGGCTGACAAAGTGCTCGCGAATCCGCACTTGCAGCTCAGTGGGATTCACATGCACCTGGGTTCGCCGATCCACAGCACTGAGCCGTATGAACGCGCCAGCGCAAAAGCGATCGAAGTCGTGCGCGAGTATCGATCCAAAGGGCACGAGATCAGTTGGATCAATCTCGGTGGCGGTTTTGCGATCAGTTACAAACACAATGAAGGTCTGGATGCCGCCGAGTACGCGAAAGTCATTGTGCCCGCCGTGAAGGAAGCCGGTTGTCGACTGGCCTTGGAACCCGGCCGATTCATCGCGGGTAATTCGGGCATCTTGCTGACGCGCGTGGTTTATACGAAGCGCGAAGGGGGCAAGCTGTTCATCATCCAGGACGGCGGCATGAACGACCTCGCCCGACCGGCGATATATGATTCATTTCACCGAGTCTGGCCAGTGACGCCGACTGTCCCGATGCCGGACGATGCAGAATCCAGGCCCGACGGCTGCGAAGCGGCAGATGTCGTCGGCCCGATCTGCGAATCATGCGACTACTTCGCAAAAGACCGCTACCTGCCGCCAGTCAATCGCGGCGACCTGCTGTCAACATTCAGTGCCGGCGCTTACGGGACAGTCATGAGCAACAACTACAATTCCCGTCCACGCGGCGCAGAGATTCTCGTCGATGGCGACTCCTACAAAGTCGTCCGCAAGCCGGAGACGCTGGAAGACCTCGTGCGCCACGAGTTGGTGGATCATTAACGTGTCCTGGCCCGAGTGAGCCGTCCTGTGAACGAAATCGGATGCATCGGTCTGGGACTGCTTGGCTCAGCACTCAGCGAACGTCTGACTGCCGCGGGCTGGACAGTTCGCGGTTTCGACATCGAAGCAGAACGACGGTCGGAGCATGCATCGCGAGGCGGCATTTCGGTTGAATCTGCTTGCGCCGCCGCTGAGTCGGATGTGCTGCTGCTTAGCCTGCCGACGTCCGACATCGTGGAATCAGTTCTCGGAGGGCTCGCGGGTTCGCTGACTCACGGGCAGACGATCATCGACACTACGACTGGTGCTCCCGAAACCGTCGAGCGTCTTGGCAGACGACTGGCCGAACGAGGCATCGATTACCTCGATGCGACTGTCGGCGGATCGAGTGAGCAGGCGCGTCATGGCGACGCGATCATTATGTGTGGAGGCGAGTCGTCTCCATTTGAACGAAACCGTGAACTGTTCGATGCGCTGGCGAAGCAGACGTTCTATCTCGGTCCGAGCGGTAGTGGATCGCGCATGAAGCTGGTGCTCAATCTGGTGCTCGGGTTGAATCGTGCCGTGCTGGGAGAAGGACTGGCGTTCGCCCGGGCCTGCGGCATCGACGAATCTGTCGCACTGGATATTCTGCGCGCTGGACCATCGTGGTCGAAGGTCATGGACACCAAGGGCGAAAAGATGCTGACGGGTGATTTTGAGCCCCAGGCGCGACTCGCCCAGCACCTCAAGGATGTGCGGCTGATCCTTGAGGCGGGTCGGCAGTCGAACGCGATGCTGCCTCTGTCGAAACTGCACGAGCAACTGCTGGACGAACTCGTGCAGGCGGGCTACGGCGACCTGGACAACAGCGCCGTGATCCGAGCATTCAAACCTTCCGATGTCTGAGTCCATTCCTCGTCGAGCATCCACGAAAGACACGAAACGCACGAAAACAAATCCTTTCGTGTCATTCGTGTGTTTCGTGGATGGACGACTGCATGGGCCGTCTGACGGACTGGAATCCAGGCGGTGGAAAGGCGAGGCTGTGCGTCCCATCAATATGAGTGCAACAGGCTGGACTGTTCTGTCCGGCCGAGCCAGACCACATCGGACCTATGGCCTCAAGTAAACCGTCACATTCAGAACAGTCGCCTTCCCGGACGTCGTCAGCCGACAGTCGGCGCGCGCCGGCGCAAGAGAATGCGTCGTCGCTTTCCGGGCCATCTGATTCGTTGGTGATGGTGCCACAGAGCGAAGACTACGAGATACAGGAACCTGCCGGTCGCGACACGAACGGCACGGTGTGGAAAGCCCTGGATCGAGTCGGGCAACGGACCGTGGCTCTCAAGCGAATACGGCCCGAGCTGGCCGAAAGCCGTGAATTGATCGCACGTATCCGTCGTGATGTGAAGACTTTCGCTGGATTCCAGCACCCCGGGATCGTCCAGGTCTTTGACTTGAAGAAGGACGACGACGGTTTGTTCCTCGTGTTGGAATGGGTGGACGGCTGGAATCTCACGGAGACGATGCAGACCTCGGGGCCGCTGGAAGAACTGCGAGCGGTCAAGGGCATTGCTCGTGTGGCCGACGCCCTGCAGGCGGCCCACGAGCAAAAGATTACGCATCGCAATATCAAGCCGGCCAACATCCTGCTGGCCCCGCACGGCAAACTGAAGTTGACCGACTTCGGACTGGTTCGAGTCGATGTGGAGTCGTTGGCTGATTCGCTTGAGGTGACGGACTTTGTCGCCCCGGAACTCGTCGTGAATCCTCGCGATGTCAGCGTCCAAAGCGACATCTGGAGTCTGGCCGCAACGCTGTATCAGTTACTGACGGGCTGGAGTGTGCGCGAATTCGAAGAAACGCTCCTCCCGGCCACGCTGCGAGACACGTTGCTGTGTGCACTGGCGGACGACCCGGCGGCTCGGTTTGGTGATGCCGACCGATTCGCGGCCGCACTGCGAGGAGACCGCTCGGAATTCAAGTCACGCAAACCTGAGACACCGAAACTGCTCACGGTTAAGCCGACCGTTAGTGCTGTTTCACCGACGGTGGCTGGATCCACTGTGTCGATCTCCCGGCCCGCCTCAACGGCTCGCTCTGCCTCGGCCACCCCAACTCAAGCGAGTTCCCGGACGCGGGCGTCGACCACGGTGGAAACACCGAACGACGTCCAGCCATCGGCAAAAACCGAACCGTCCCCAAAACGTCGACCTTCAGAGCCGACACAGCCAGCAACGCGACGAGCCACGAAACAGCAATCGACGACAACGACTGAATCGGCGGAGGCGGGCAGCAGTCCCGGTCGCGTCACGAAACTGCGGCGCCCGATCATCACGCCGCAGCCAGACGAAGGATCAACGACCACGAATCGGACGCCAGCCAGGACTGATCAATCGACGCCAGCTCAAGAGCAGTTAGCAGTGAGTTCGCCGGCTGGGTTGCAGCAACGAGCCGAAGTTTCTGCGGATGGTGATTCAAAGCCGCAAGGCAGTGTTCCGCGCGGGGCGCAATCGGAACAGAAAGTTGCTGATCAATCGCCCGGACCGGCGCCACCATCGACCGCTGGCCGCGGCGCGTCCAACGACGAGTCTTCGGCCGAAGCGCCGGTCACGCGGCGTGAGACAACCACGCGGGACGCAGCAGCCAATGCCACATCGACGGATAATTCCGCACCGCGTTCATCCCAGCCGGCGACATCGGAATCCAGTCCTTCGTCAGCACCACCGAGCCGATCGGATCCCAAATCCGAGCCGGCTGCCGCAGCTTCCTCGCCACAAGCGGCAAGGGTCGAGCAGCCCACGTCCTCGTTGTCAGGCCGTGTTTCATTCGGTGGCGGAGGGGAACAGGCAACCGGCGAATCGGTTGACGCATCCGAAGTCGAGGATGACCACGAGGGTCGCAGCCAGCAGACCAAAACTACCTCTCAGACGTTGATTGTCGCGTGGGTCGTCGGTCTGGCGTTTGTCCTGGCGATCGTGATCTTCATCGACTCGGACCGTGCGAAGCGCGCGAACGAGAATCGGCTGACGACCGGGAACTCCGGCATGCAGGACACGGGCCCTCCTCCGGTCCCGACTGCTGAAGTCGATGATTTTGCGGGTCATGAGATCTCGGTCGGACCGCTCGGCCAGTTCAAGTCGATTCAGCCATGTCTCGATTACCTGAAACGGAATGCTCATCGCTACGCGGGTAACTCACGCCGACAAAACGTCCAACTGCTGGTCAGCGGAGGCAAGACTTATGGTCCGCTGGTTCTCGATAACTCGTACGGCGAATACCCGCATGGCATCCACATTATCGCACAGGGGGACACGAGACCCGTCCTGAGTGCTCCGGGCGAGATTCCTGTTCGACTGCAGAATGTCAGGAGTTTTCGGCTGGAGGGCTTTGATGTCGACACCAGTGAAGACGACGTGGCGATTCAGATCAGTGGACTCGTTCCGAGCACCAGGCTGGTCGACCTGCATGTCTCTGGTTTCAAGGAATGCGGACTGCAGTTGAACGACGTTGTGGGTGATGTGGCTGACGAGCTGGTTATTGAATCGGTTCATTTCGAGTCCGGCTCGGCGAATGCGGTTGGTATTCGCATCTCGGGCAGCGACGAGGTGACACCAACACGGACAAAGATTCTGAACTGTCGCATGACAGGACCTCAGCAGGCAGGCATCGTGCTGGATGGTGGCGGCAGTTTCGTTGAGCTGCGCGAGAACATCATTGACCAGGCCGATGTGGGACTCCGCTTCAGCGGGGAGTCGGTTGACTGGATCGACTTACTGATTGCCAACACGACATTTTACAAATGTGGCCGCGCTGGCGTCGTGTTCGACCATCCGCCTGCGACTGGCGGGCTCCGCGGGACGCAGTTGACGTTCTACCGCAATCTGTTTGCCAAAGGCGGTGGGCCTGAAGTGCTGTTCGAGACGGGCATTGAGCCCGATCGGTTTAACGACCTGATCTCGACCATCAGCGGCAGTGGTATCCGTGAGAACTGGTCCGACCGGCAATCGCCGGCGGATCCCGCAGCCGGCGAAGCAGAAATTGTCGACATCGACTCAACGCGAACAGAGAGTCGGCGTGTCGAGTCTGTCGAATTCCGGTCGACCGATCGAAACCGTTCTGACTTTCTGATGCTGAAACGAAAGTCGCCCCTTGGATCGGTCGGAGTGCCACGGCTGGGAACCAGATCGTGGATTGGTGCTCGCCCTCCATTCAAGTAGTCAGCCAGCCGTCAAAGTGAAACGGACACAGGCGAACGAATGAAGTTGTCGTACACGCTGGTCTGCGTTTTTCGCCTGAAAATCCCGCAAATCTATGCCGCCGAGTCGGTTGCCGACTCAACTGCAAACGCTATTGTGACTGGCGTTCCAGAGTCGGGCCGTCGTGGTGAATGCTCAAGTCTGAGCTGACTGCCCAGTCCGGTTTCGCGTCCGTTTGAGCCCTTTCGAACGTGATGCTCCGAGCCGGTTTCTTCAAGGGGACACGCGGGCTCTCTCTATGCCCGCGGCTTTTCACCGGTTGGACGCAGGGATCGATTGTCCAGCCACACCAGATTGCCAGCTACCCACGACTCACTTGCAGAGTCCGTTGTGTTGGCCGTCTTGAGACGGGCGCGTCTCACAGAGATTGTGCGTTTTTCGGTTGCACGATCCGTTCGTCATCGATTCGAAAAACCCACAGCCTCGCGGATCCACTTGCCGCTGTGTCGGAACACGCTGCGCTAGCGATTCGCGGGTGGAAGTTCATTGACGGACAACTGGCGCGAACCGTGAACGGAAGCCGGCGCCGGGAATCCACATCGCACAGGCGCGCGTATCTGCGCGGGAACTAATACACGGAGGAATCACAATGTTGAACGCGATCACTGCAACTGTTCTGACGGTTTCGATGGGCCTGAGTCCCGAGGCCGGTCTGACGGCGGGAAAGACATCACGCAACGGATGGCTGACTCAGCATCCGACGATCGTCCGGATGATGGAGCTACAGAATATCGAGCGTGCCCGTTACGGACTGGCGCCGCTGAAGATGAATGAGAAGATGTGCCTGGCCGCGCAGAAGCACGCCGAGTGGATGGCCGAAACCGGCTACTACATGCACAGCAATTTGCCCTGGCCCGAGATCATCCACGCAGGACCCAGAACTGCGGAGGGAGCGGTCAATGACTGGATCTGGTCACCCTCGCATCATGCGGTCATGCTTACGGGACAGGTCGCCGGACTCGGTTATGCGAAGAACGGCGGAGTCGGCTACTGGGTGACCGTGATCGATTCCGACGCCAGTGCGGCGTCGACCGAGTACGTTCAGCCATACACGCAGACGCAGACGCGCGGTTACGTGCAGCAGGGTGCCTTCTACCAGACTGCTGGCGCTAGAACGGCACCGGGAGGAGCAGGGCGTGGTTTTCGAAGAGGACGCCTTTCGCGTGCTCGCTGATGTACGGCGTAAAGAACAGCAGGAACACGTACAGCCCCAGCAGTGGCACCATGACCCAGCGACTCAGCCACCGCCATCCGTACCATGGCGGTTCTCTGCGGGCGACGGCGCGATGCAGTGCCCACCCGGTCATCACTTTGGCCGGGTAAATGGTGACGACGAAGATCAGCGTGATCGTCCACATCGCGTCCTGCGGAAGCAGGTACACCTTGGGCAGGAACAGCGGCAGCGACAGCGTGTAGAGCACGGCGATCGTGGACAGCCACGCGAGCGGGGCATAACCGTAGAGTCGGCGGATCGTTCTGAAATCGAACATCGCGCGCCAGCGTCCGACCACGGCGAAACGAGCCTGCATGAAAGGCAGCCAGCTCAGTACGACCATCAGCATGATGCCACCGATGATGGACAGCAGCACGGTCGCCGGCTTTTCCGGGTTCGACGCGGAGAACAGAATCGTGGGAATCAGGAGCCACACGAAGGCCCCGGCGAAACCTTTTAGCCCCAGCAGAAAGTGGTGCTTCAAGCGCAAACGTCGCGTGAAGTCCTGCACCCCGGCGGTCGCGTGTGTCATGTAGTCGTCGTACCGCAGCCGCTGCCTGATCCAGCGGTAATTTTTGATGGGTCGAAAGAAACAGCTCAGGCGGCCGCCGCGCGCCAGTGACAGGCAAATGTGTATGGCCACCGCAAGAGCGATGATTGGAGCGAGAAACGAAAGTGTCTGATCGGATGAGCCGCCCGGGTCGATGAAGTACGCGTCGCCTCGATTCATGCCCAGAATCCGCAGCGGCAGGATCCACAGCCACACGCCCAGCACGATTGAACCGATTCGAGGCGCCACGTCCAGCAGCAGAAACGCATCGCGCAAGCGTCCCGTCCGCGCAACCCGAGCTTCGACCTCGAGCAGATAGCCCAGCGCCAGGAAGTTGACAATCGGTATCGCTGCGACGACCGCCAGCAGAAGAATCAGGCTGACGATGCCGAATCCGGCGCGAATGATCCAGGCGATCGACCGCAGCGGGTGCTTCAGCGGAGGCGGGAACGGCGGCAGCCGGTAAGATGTGATGTCGACGCCATCACGCTCGGCGATGAGTTCCGGTGACGCCTCGACAAACAGAACGTCGTCCTGCTGGTCCGTCTCCGGATCGTTCGTCAGCAAGGCGTCGGCGGATGAATCGGTCTGCGACACGGATGCTCGTCGAGAAAAGGCGGTCTGGCACGCGGGAGCCACCCTACGGTGGATCGACGTGATTGTGTACTCACCGACTCTCGCGTCGGTTTCAGACGGAGCAGAACGTGTCTTCGACGGAGAGTTCGCTTGTCAGGCACGCGCTGGCGTGATGCCGGGAACCTTGCGGAATTCATACACGTCTGTGCCTGTTGTCGGTAGTATGACGACAGCCAGTTTGGGGTCCCGCAAGGTCCAGTCATTCCACGAGGCTCAGCATGAGCGATTCACGCAACGATTCGCACTCTGAAAACAGAGTACTGAAAGACAATGACGGCAGCCTGCTGCTGCTAGGTGCCTTCGCCGGTATCGGCGTTCTGGCACTGCTGTTCGTCGCAGGTTACGGCATTGTCGCCCTGCTGTTGGATAACGACGAGACCGTGGCGGATTCGGATATGCCCGTCGTTGTGGCTCCGTCGGAGGATCCTGCAACTCCGGCGTCGGACGATGTTCCGCTGGTCACGCAGACACCGGTCACGCAGACGCCGCCACCCACCGAGCCGGCTCCGGTGGCCGTCGCTCAGGTCGAACCGCCCGTTCCGGCGGTAACGACGACTGAACCGCCACCAACGACAACGCCTGTCGCGCCGTCGAATACGGATGTGGCAACGGTGACTTCACCGAGTGCACCAGCGACTCCGCCGATCGTTTCGACTGAGTCTCCCAAGGACCCCGAACCACCGGCGTCAGTGCCGTCAGAGCCTGAGCCCGTCCAGCCAGCATCTCCCGACAAGCCACCTGCTGATGCAGTCGCATCCACCACGCCGACTCCGAAGCCAGACTCACCCGCGACAACCGAAACTCCGCCCGCGACAACCGCAACCCCTCCGGAAACTCCACCAGCGACAACAACTGTCCAGACTGAGGTAGAGAAGCCAGTCAAGCCTGCTCCGCCAGCACCCGCACTACCTGCCGAGAGCCGGCCTTTGGTTTACAACTGGGCTCCCGGAGAGATTCAGTCGTATGGCGTCACACTGAGTACTGACACCGGCGGAAACGAACAGATCGTCACTGGAAATGTTGAGCTGACGATTCAGGAAGGATCGAAGCAACCAGCAATCGTCGAACAGGCAGCGGCCGACGAGGACGAAGGCGACGACACGGAAATCGGCACCGGCACGGGATTCGTCGTCAGTGCAGACGGATACCTGATGACGTGCGCGCACGTTGTGCAGGGGGCCAGCAAGATTGAAGTGCAGATCGGCGATCAGAAGTACGAAGCTTCGGTGATCGCGGTTGAGCCCGATGACGACCTGGCATTGCTCCGCATCGACGCGCAGGGGCTGTCACCTTTGGGTCTCGCGAATTCTGATGAGGTCAAGTTGGGTGAAGAGATTCGAGCGGTCGGCTTTCCACTTTCGAGTGTGTTGGGTGACGGTGTGAAAGTGACAAAGGGGACCGTGGCCGGCATCGTGCAGCGCAAGGAAGGCAAGCGCCTGCAGATCGACGCGGCGATCAATCCCGGCAACAGTGGCGGCCCGATCATCAACAGCCGTGGCCAGGTGCTGGGTGTTGCCAGCTCGAAGTTGATCGGTCTGGAACTGACAGGCGTCGGCTTCTGCGTGCCGTCAGAACGAGCCTCGGCGCTGATGACTGCTCACAAGGTCAAGCCGCACGCGGCAGTAGTCAGCGATACCGATCTGACCGGTCCCGCACTTGTGGAAGCCGTCTCACCCAGCGTTGCTTTGATCACCGTGTCAGCCGAGTCGATCAAGGCCACTGGCGAACTTGTTGGCATTCGAACCAGCGGCAGCTTCCGAACGAAGCGGCAGCAGAACAACGGGGGGCGCCGTGTGTTCTCACCATTCGCTTCGCTGGCAAATTACACGTCTGACCACGGTAGCCTGCGCGTCGACAGCAACGGTCACGTCGCGTCGTTCGAGGCACCCAATCAGTTGCCATTCCTGGCTGGACCAATGGCACTGTTGGCGGTTCATCAGTTTGACCCGCGTGGCCGCTCCAGTTGGAGCGTGCGGGAGAGCATCTCGGTAACGATTCAGGAAAGTGACAACCGGTTCGGCCCGCGCATGCCGATTCCGCGACTACCGCGAGGCTTCGGTGGTCCGCGCGGGGGTCGCGGACTCAATCCGTTTGCTCCACGTGAGGTCAAGAAGCTGACGGCCGTGGAGGTGCATCAGTATCGCATCAAGTCGGATAGTGAAGACGAAGTGCTGCTCGAGAAAACGTTCTCGCTCACAACACTCGATGATGAACAAAACCCGTACTTTCACATCAATGGCACCGGCGAAGTCAAATTCAGTCGCGTGTCCGGTCTGGTCGAGTCCTTCGAGTTCGACCACAACTTCACTCAGAACGGCGGCGGCAAACGTGTTCGTGTGCCCGTGAAGATTAAAGTCGAACGTGAGCCGCCGCAGGTCGTCGCAAAACGCAAGCGTGACCTCGCCATTCAGGCGGCGAAGACCGAATGGACCAACGCACAGAAGGCGGCCGAGAAAGCCGCTCAGCCAGCAGGCGAACGACTCGACGACATTCTCGTCCGGCTGCACGACGAAATCGAAAAAGAGGGCGGCAAACCCCGTGGCCCAATCGGCGAACTCAGCAAGCTGAAAGTTATTCCAGAACGGAAGGCCGAAGTCGAGAAACTCCTGCAGAAACATCTTGTTTCCGAGGATCGTCAGGTTCGAGTCGACACCATGACAGCACTGCGGATCTGGGGAACGTCGGAATCTGTTCCAGAGCTGATTGGACTGATCACCAGCAAGGATCGCCAGACGGCAACCGGAGCCATGGCCACACTCGGAGCAATCGGCGACCAGCGAGCGGCCGTGCCTCTACTGGACAAGCTGAGCGATTTTTCAATGCAACGCGATGCGCAGCAGGCACTCGGCAAATTAGGGGCGCCCGCTGAAGCAGCCGTGATTGAAAAGATGGCCGGAGTGGACCGGAATACGGTCCGCGTCCTGTGCGAGATCCTGAAGACGATCGGCGGTGAAGCGTCGCTCAAGGTGCTGGAAGAAATGGTCGCGGGGAAAGACTTCTTTCAGCGGACATATGCCAGCCGAGCCATCGGCAGCGTCCGCAAACGCGTCGAGGCACAGAAAGCTCTGGCAGTGCCGGAAGGTCAGACCCTTTCCAATGCCGACGTCCAGATCACAACGTCACTTGAGGTACTCAATAAACCCGACTCGAATGATGTTGAGAAGCTGAACGCGCTTACGGCCTTGCTGCCCATCGAGCCGTCGGACTTCAAACGCGACGAAATCGAAGTGAAGTTGAACGAGTTGCTCGAATACCCCGGCGCCGACATTCGGAAACAGTCGTTGACACTCCTCGCCAAATGGGCAACGGACGCAAGCGCCCCGAGCCTGGTGAAAGTTGCATTAACACCTGATCCGACTCAACAGACACTCGCTCTGCAGGTACTCAGTCGGGTTGGTACCCAGACAGACGCGGACAATCTGGTTGAGCTGATCATCGATCCCGCGCTGTATCAGCATCCGATCGCGATGGTCCGTCGAACGGGTCTGGGTCCGGCCGCCGAACAGCAGCTCAGCGGTTTTCTGCAACAGGACGTGCCGGTCTCGACGAAACGCGGACTGATCGATCTACTGGGCGACATGGGCACGGCCGCAAGCCTGGTGGCACTCGACGCAGTGGCCGACGCCCCCCAGGCAAGCACGCTGCAATATGCTGCAGCGAAAGCCGCAGCAAAAGTACGGCTGCGAACAGGAATCGCGTTCAACAGTTAAGACCGCTCAGCGGATAACCGTCCGTAGTCCTCGTTCTCGATGGGCAAACGGACCTTAGTCCCCTCTCCCCCGTGGGGAGAGGGGCGTCAGTAGAAAACTTCAGTCCACCAGTCGGGTTCGCTCCGACGCAAACACGCCCCGACGATGACAAGCAAATTTCTCCAAAGCGGAGAGACAACACTTCACGCAATCCAGCGATGCCCAGAATACGGGCGAGAGAATTACGTATGAAATCGACTCTGACCGCCCGAGTCCTGTTCGTCACCGCGGCCTTGATTTTCGCGTCCGGCATCTGTCACGCGCGTTCGACGCACGAGACGATCGATCACGTGCAGCCGCGGATGGTGAAGATCTTCGGCGCTGGCGGACTGCGTGGGCTGGCTGGTTACGGGACCGGTTTTCTGGTCTCGAAAGAAGGCCACATTGTCACCATCTGGAGCCACGTGCTCGATCCAGACGAAGTCGTTGTCGTGCTGAAGGACGGCCGACGTTATTTCGCCAAAGTCCTGGGAGCCGACCCGCAACTCGATCTCGCCGTGCTCCAGATTCAGGCACCCGAGGAAGCACTCGACCTGCCGTTTTTCGATGTCGCATCAGAATCGGGTGAAGCCAGTGCCGGTACGCGAGTGCTGGGATTCAGCAACATGTTCAAGGTGGCAACCGGTGACGAATCCGTTTCTGTGCTGCACGGTGTGATCGCTGCGCGAACGGCACTCCGCACGCGTCGCGGGACATTCGAGACGCCCTATAACGGTGAAGTCTACGTGGTCGATGCGATCACCAATAACTCGGGAGCCGGAGGCGGGCTGCTGACGTCCCGCGATGGAATGCTGCTCGGTGTCATCGGGCGGGAACTGCGAAACGCGGACACCAACACCTGGGTGAATTACTCGATCCCGATGAGTGCGCTGCAGCAGGCGATCACCGAGATCATCAACGGCGAGTTTCGGACGCGCGAGGAGACACTCGAATCAACAGACGATCCACGACGCTATGCAGCGCTGGACTTCGGAATCGTCATGGTTCCGGACGTCCTGTTCCGCACACCCGCCTACATCGATTCGGTCGTCGCCAGGTCGCCAGCGAGCGAAGCAGGACTAAAGCCCGACGACCTGGTCCTGTTCGTGGGCAACGAGCTGATGCAGTCCATCCGCCAGATGAAGCTGGCCCTAGGAAGACTGCAGGCCGGAGACCGCCTGAGAATCGTGGTCCGCCGCGGAGAGGAACTGCTGACGATCGAGTTGCCAGTTCCCCGAAAGCCAACAGCCGAGTGACTACTCGTCACCACGGCTTCGAGGCTCGCGATCTGATTGATACAGCCCGAGCCGCCGCTTGGTGATTTCGCTCGTGAGATGCCCGGCCGCGTCGAATGGTTTGCAGTTGCTGTCGTCCGATCCGACCTCCAGGGGGCCGATCATGCTGGCCACCTTCAGAGCCGCCGCATGCAATGTCCGATTGCGCACGCCCATTCCCATGAGCGCAACTCCCATCGAACGATTGACTGAGCGTACCTCTGAGGAAAACGACTTTCTGATGTGGTCAATCCACGCCAGGAAGAAGGCATCATCCGGAGCGCTCTTCTTCTTTGATTTGGACACTTCGTACAGAAGTCCATAGCCGCAGCGACGGTGCATCGAATCGTCGCTGTTGATCCAGTCGCCCGCGAATTCCACCACAAAGGGCGCTTTGGCCAGCGTGGCATCGCAGGACGAGAACACATGGGCGAGATAGCCGTACCCCAGATTCTCCACCTGCTCCCGTGTGATCAGTTTGGGATCGTCGATGAGCAAAGCGATCACCCGCGCGTCGTAGTTGTCACTCTTCCAGAGTTTCATCGCTAGGGCATGGTCCCTGCCGATCTGTCTGGCCAACTTGCGCAGGACGGTCAGGCCGATTCCGTAACTCTTGAGCCCGCCTGACTGCGAGTCCCGCTTCCATTTCCGGATGCCGGCTTCGTTCCGTTTGGCTTTGAGCAGGGCCATCATTTCGGTTTTTGTCATGATCCCTGGGTCCAGGTTCGATCGCTGTCCTGGAAGCCACCACCTGGCGCTTTATCTGAGCCGAGTGTAATGAGCGTGGCTCCCACCGCAGAGTGGCCCGGCCAGAATGGCCGGGTCGCGGAGCGACAGGAAGCGTCGCCCTCAGCGAGCAATGTTCCTGGCGGGTACGGGAACGAAAAGTCCGGTGGCCACTCAGCATGACATGTGATGATGAGTCTAACGTCGATTGATGTTTCGACCGATGAGGGAAGGGCTTCCTGTGCCTCCGACACCCGACCACAAGTGGTCGGGCCACCCTGCGAGATTTCTTCATCCCAGATGACTCCTGATTCTGAGGGACTGATTCCAACTCGCTTTTCTCACAACCAACGGTCCACTTTCACGGGAGCAGGTCAGCCCGCTTGCTCCTTGACACATGATCTGTGTACAAGTGTGTCGACATGCTGGCAGATCATTAACTCATCTTGAGAGGGTATTACCATGCGGGAAATCCACCTGTCCATTCTTGTGGTCGCAGTGCTGGGTTTGATGGGCGGAGGGTGTGGGAAGAACGAGGAAGTTGCGGCCCCTGAGGCTCAGCCCACTTCGGCCCCTGAGGCTCAGCCCACTTCGGCACCTGAGGCTCAACCCACTTCGGCACCTGAGGCTCAACCCACTTCGGCGCCTGAGGCAGAAACGCCAATCCACATTCAAATGCAACTCCCGCCTGACTCGCCAACGTACTTGGCTCTGTTCACCGCAGTGGATCTGGGTTCCGTTGCCTCGGCTCTGGCCAAGGCCGGAGAAATCGAGCAAGCGAAGGAAGTGGCTCAGCGTGTTAAGAGAAACTTCACAATTCCAGTTGACATTGCCTCGGCCTTGGTTGCGGCGGGACAAATTGAACAAGCCGTACAAATGGCTCAGACGATTGAACCCTCGACATACAAAGGAAATGCTCTAAGTGTCGTTGCCTCGGCTCTGGCCAGGTCGGGAGAAATCGAGCGAGCCATCGAATTGGCTCGTAGCATCGGGGAGCCGAGCAGTACGACACTTGCTCTCGCGGACATCGCTTCTACTCTGGCCGAGCTGGGAGATAGCGAGCAGGCAGTGGCAGTGTCCCAGCAAGCGGTGAGCGCGGCTGAGGAGATTGAGGATCCGATCGCCAGGGCACAAACTCTACGATACGTTGTCTGGGCTCTTCGCACGGCAGGCGAATTCGAGCAGGGCATGAGAGTCGCTGACAACATTGAAGTTGCAAGCCATAGGTCACGTGCTCTCAGCGCAATTGCCTTCGCGGGAGACAAGGAACAAGTTCTTCCAATCCTGAATCGAGCCTTGGAGTTGGCTCAGACGAGTGAAAAAAGCCAAAGGGACATGGCTCTCTCGGAAGTTGCCGAAGCCATGGCAAGAGCGGGAGAAGGCAATCGAGCAATTGAGATTGCCCAGACTATTGAGTCCGTCAATCTGAGAGGACTTACTCAAACTAGACTTGCCGGGGTCCTGGCAGAAACAGGAGATGCGAAGCAGGCCATAGAAGTCGCACAGAAGATCGAGAAACCCTCTGCATTACGGAATGTCGTAGATGGCCTGACCAAGGCGGGCGAACTTGAGCAAGCGATAGAACTGGCTCGGACGATGGAGAAGAGAATATGGGTGCTCAGTATTCCTGCTTTGGCCATGGCCAAGACAGGTGACGTCAAAGAATCAATGGAACTGGCTCTGATGATTCGGGATGAGAGTCAGACGTACCCATTTGACCTTGTAGGAAGAATTGCGTCACAGCAGGTTGAGGAAGGGGACTTGGAACAAGCCTCAACGATCCTGACGCAAGTCATCGAAGTTGGTCAGAGGCCCGGGTATGCAGGTGCAATAGCGGCCATCGCGCTGACGTTGGCTACTGAACCAGCTTCGTTCATCGTACCAGGCGATCCTGGTCGCTACGGCGGTTACAGTTATAATTTGGATCTTCCCGATTTCTTTCGGATGAATGTTGTGCATCGTTCCGGGAATGTCGGCGGGCTTCCCGAAATTAGAGGTCTCTATAATCGCCGAATGAAGAAAGCCTTCACAGTCGAGGAAAAACGACTTGCCAAGCAGCTCTTGGAGGCAATGCCCGAGAACTGACAAGTTACCCGTGTCGGGAAATTTGACCTTGAAACCTCTGCCTCGTCAACAGAATTGGTGGGCGAGATCGTGTTCTGGAAGGCGGGCGAGTTCGTGATATAGCACGGTTTCGTAGACTTTATTAGTGCGGAAACCGTATGACTTTCTGAGTGCCACTTT
>CAUZFZ010000161.1:0-23922 GCA_963579025.1 Planctomycetota bacterium
TTCCGTTCAGAAATCAGGATCGCAAAGGACGCCGCTTTCTCCAAGACCACTTCAACTCACGGCAAAAGCCGAAGAACTCCAACTCACAACTCCCACGTGTTGTCGCCTCAGAGAGATCACACCCTCTGCGAAGACTGTATTGCGGGCGAGGAGGAAGGTAAGTCGACGCTGACGATGCCGTTGTCGAGTGAGTCAGGACTGTCGTCCGTTATCAACGACGACGAGGGAATCTGTCAGGCCTGCAATCAGATCAGTACCGGCCTGGTGGTGGGATCAGACGGACGCCGGCTGTGTGCCGATTGCTATATCGACCACGAATGAAATGGGCGGACGGAATTGTCTGACCGCCCGCAGGCTGAATCATGAACGACCCGCACGATCAGACGCATCCTGCAGAGTCGATCGATGCATCCCCCGTCTCGAACCACAACGGCAGTGCAGACGAAAGCGCGGGCCAGGATGGCCCCAGCGACACGATTGAGCAGCCGGATGATGACGCGACACAGATCGCGTCTGTGCCCGGTCAGTTCGACACCCCGGGTGTGGTCGTTAGCGCATTCGAGCAGTTGTTGGTGACTGGAGAACGGCCGGCCATCGAGGACTTCCTGTCACGATTGGACGACACATTCCGTCCGGAAGTGTTTTCAGTCCTCCTGCGCAAAGAATTTGAATGCCGGATGCAGTCGGGAGAACGACCAGACCTGAAGGACATGCGAGCGAGGTTTCCTCAGTATGCATTGCAGATCGCTCTGACACACAAGGCGGTCAAGGCCGAGCATGCCCGCGTTGAGACCGAGCGAACTTCTGAATCAGCATCGAAGCCCACGGATGATCAAGCAACGCAGGGGGAAGCGACGGAGATGGAATCTTCGCCGCCGGGGTCTTCAGGCACGTCCGTCGCGTCACCAGCTTCGGGCGGTGGCCCGCCCGCCGGCGAATCAATGTTCGTTGACGGTCGCTATAAGAAGCAGGAGATTCTCGGTGCCGGAGGCATGGGAGCGATCTGGACGGCATTCGACTCACGGACGCGTCGGTCCGTCGCCTTCAAGGAAATCAAGACCAACAAGGTCACTCATCAGGAATACGTATCGCGGTTCGTCAACGAGGCTCAGATCACGGCCCAGCTTGAGCACCCCGGGATCGTTCCCGTCCACGATGTCGGCTGGCAGCCCGATGGTTCTCCCTACTACGTCATGCAGTTGGTCAGTGACGAGACACTGGCCCGTCGCATCCGCAAGTTTCACAGTTTGAAGGTCGGTCACGCCGACCGGAATCTGGAATCGACGCGACTGCTGCGTGAGTTCATCAACGTCTGCTATTCGCTCGATTATGCGCACGACCGCGGCATCATTCATCGTGATCTGAAACCGCAGAATGTCATGATGGGACAGCATGGCGAAACGGTGATCATCGATTGGGGGCTGGCCAAACCGTTTCGACGAAATCGTCCGGCCGACGGGCAGACCCAAAGGAAGACGCCCGAACCAGGTCGGTCCACGGGCAAAGCCGCAGAACGCGTGCCGGGCGAGTCCGTCGACCTGGACAGCTATGGGCCTGAGAGAACCCCCACGCTGGTAGTTCCCGATGGTTCGAATAAGGACACCGAACTGCTCGACCCCATCGAGCGTGAGCATGCCACGCCGACAATCGACGGTGCCGTCATGGGCACACTGGACTACATGGCTCCGGAGCAGGCGCAGGGGCGACTGGACAGTCTGGATCACCGCGCCGACATCTTCGCTCTGGGCGCGATTCTGTTCGAAATCCTGACCGGCGAAGCCTGGCCGCGCGGACGCATGACGACCGCAGAGAAAATCGTCTACGTGGCCGACGGAATCGTCCCATTGGCGCGCGAGGTCAACGAGGATGTCCCGAAACCACTCGAAGCCATCTGCAGCAAAACGCTTCACCAGAACATTGAGGACCGATACGGATCAGCCCGGGAACTGATCGACGATCTGGAATGCTGGCTCGCAGACAAACCGGTCTCCGTCTACGCCGATCCCTGGACAACACGCTGCCGCCGCTGGGTATCGCGAAACCGATCGCTGGTCACCGGATTGCTCGTTGCCGTTGTGGTTTCAATTGGCGGCCTGATGTTGTGGGGAGTTGTGCGGTCGCAACAAGTCACGACGAGCCGACAAAACGCGGAATCGCTCGAGCGGGAAGCGGTTGCGGCTGTCGAGGCTCACGAATTCGAACGGGCCCTGGAGAAACTTGCAGAGGGTGTCGGAATCGTCGAATCGGTGCCCCAATTGAACGACCTTGCAGGCCGGCTGCGTTCTGATTCGGATCGCATCCGGTCAATCAACCGCAAGGACCAGGCAGTTCACAGCCTGGTCCGTCGCGTGGCTTTTGTGGTTGACCAGAGCCAGAACTCGAGCGTCAGTGAGGGTCAACGGAACTTTGCTGCAGAAGCACGTGATCTGAATGAAGCGCTGACCGAACTCGACGAAAAGCTGACGAACCTGAAGGGTCAACTGCCTCAGGCACTCTCTGACGAAGAGAGGGCGATCACTCATTGGGTTTCGGAACTTCAGACGAGTCGTGATCATGTCGGCACTGCGATCGATGACATCCGTCAGATCGCGCAAGCCGTCAGCAACTTCTTTGAGTTTCTCTCAAAGTTCGACAATGTCCGATTTTACGGTGCTCACACGCTCGGGCGTTCACGCGCCGACGCCATTCAGGAAACTCGACAGCAGGCTGGCGACGTTCTGCAGTTTCTGGCAAGAAAAATCGTCCGGGACGTGGCCGTCACTGGGCAGATCGAGTCCACATCCGATGCTGCCGAGCCGAACACGCTGCCATCTGAACTCGCCACGGCGCGCCGAATCACGCTGGCACTTGTCGCGCCGGCTAATTCGAGTGACTCGGAGTTTCTGCATTACCTCGATCAGGACCAGCGAGAGCGTCTGCTGATATCGCTTTTCGAACTGTTCCTTCTGCTCTCTGATGCAGAATCGGCGTCTGGAATTGGCGGCACGGACGGTGAGCAGACAAACGCCGCGGAATCGGCACTCGCCTGGCTGCGAGTCGCGCGGGATTTACAGATACCTGCTCGGTCGATTCCGTATCGTGAGGTCCAGCACTTAAGCGTACTCCGTCGAAATGCAGAGTTAGTCGCGGCGCGGGCTGAACTCAGAGATTTGCCACCACAGTCTCCCATGGACCGGTTTCTGCTGGGAGAAGCCGAACGCGCCGCAGGTCGGTTTGACGATGCCTTGCCGTTCTATGTCGACGTCCTGGCGGACGAACCGCACAACTTTCATGCCCGCTACTTTTCAGGCTGGTGCGAATTACAACTTGAGCGGCCTGCCGCAGCACTCAAGGAATTCACGCTCTGTGTCGATCAGCGGCCGGGGTTTCCCGCACCTCTATTGGCTCGCGGGCTCGCGTGGCTCAAGCTTGCGGAGTTCGAGAGATCGTTGAGTGACATCGACCTGGCTCTGGAGCAGGACCGCGATCTGTATATTGGATGGATGGCTCGCGGAATTGCATATTCGGAGCAGGGGCGACACGCCGAGGCACTGCCCAGTTTTGACAAGGCAGCCGTACTGCGTCCCGAAAATGCATGGCCGCTGATCAATCGTGGCGAGACCCGACGGCAACTGGCGATTGCAATTCTGCAGAAGCGCGATCCGTCACAAACGAATGATGCGACTCGTCAGCTCCAAGAGGCGATTCGAGACCTGAGCAAGGCAACGGAACTCGATCCCAGAAACGCTCGTGCGTATCTGTTCCGCGGTGAGACACTGGCCACGCTCGGGCAGACGGGTCCGGCTCTGCGCGATCTGCAACAGGGCATTGTCCTGGGTGGTCAGCGGGAGTTTGTCATTGCGTGCTATCGTGAAATCGGTCGAGTTCAGCAGCAATCGGGAGACTTTGAAGCGGCACTCTGGTCCTTCAGCCGAGCATTGGAATTCAACCCGGACGACCCCGAACTGCTTCGATTGAAAGGCGAATCACTTAAGAAACTGGGACGCGACGAGGACTTTATCGCGTCACTGTCGCGCTACCTGGATGTGGGTCAGCCACTGGGGGAAGTCTTCTGGGAGCGGGGACTGGCCCATCAAAGGCAACGTCTGCTGCGCGAGGCGATGCAGGATTTCACTCGCCTGCTTGACTCGGACGCGTCCGATTACCGCACGGAAGCATTGAACCGTCGCGGCTGGATGTACCTGATGCACGCTCACCAATTCGCCGAACAGGATTTCGACGAAGCAATTCGTAAACAGCCCGCAAATCCTGATCATTACAACGGTCGCGGATTCGCTCGCGTGCTGCGTGGTGAATACGTCGCAGCAACGTCTGACGCCGAGCTTGCGGTCAAACGAATCCGTGTTGAAGACGCGCAGCGCGGAGTGGCTGTCTGGGCACTGTACTTCAACGCCGCCACGATTTACGGGCAGGCTGTCAGTCGAGTTGAGAACGACTTGGAACTATCCGATGCGGAGCGGGCCGAATACCTTGAGGCATATTCAAGCCGCGCAATCGCGCTACTGGATTTGGCGCGAGAGTCTGCGGATTCAAAGCTGCATGGTCGAATCGCCCAGGCGATCCAGCTGGAACCGTCGTTCGAGTCGATTCGAGACACGGATACGTTTGGTGAAATGGTGAAACGTCTTTCGACGCCATAGCATTCGCAGATCACGTACAACAAGCAGCAATGGCAGATTCGTCCTGTGGAGTCACCACAATGTTGCAGCTCGGTTTTGTCAGCGCCATCCTGCCCGATCAGTCTCTTGGCGAAGTGCTGCAGTTCGCGGGCGATACCGGATACTCGTGCGTCGAACTGATGTGCTGGCCCGTCAGCAAGGCTGAGCGTCGCTATGCCGGAGTCACGCATGTTGATGTGACCGATTTCAGTGTCGCGCAGGCAGACGAAGTGCGCGGGCTGGCAACCGATGCGGGGGTTGAGATCAGCGGACTGGGCTACTACCCGAATCCGTTGTCACCCGATGCCGATGAAGCTGCAGCCAGTGTTGCGCATATACGCAAGGTGATCGCGGCGTCTGCAGCGCTGGGCGTCAATCGCATGAATACGTTTGTCGGTCGCGACTGGACAAAGTCCGTCGATGACAACTGGCCGCGGTTCCTGGAAACCTGGCGACCATTGATTCAGTTTGCCGAAGAGCAGGGCGTGAAAGTTGGGATCGAGAACTGCCCGATGTTGTTTACTGCGGACGAATGGCCGGGCGGTAAAAACCTGGCGACCACTCCCGCCATCTGGAGCCGGATGTTCGAGGCAATTCCCAGCGACAGCTTCGGGCTGAATTACGATCCGTCACACATGATCTGGCAGCACATGGATTGCATCCAGCCGATGCGGGACTTTTCTGCCAGGCTGTTTCATGTGCATGCCAAAGACGTTCGCATCGACGAGGACCGGCTGAATCAGGTGGGCATCATGGCGCACCCGGTGGAGTACCACACGCCAAAACTGCCGGGCCTGGGTGAGGTCGACTGGGGACGATTCTGCTCGGTGCTGGCGGATGTCGGTTACGACGGTCCGGTGTGCGTTGAAGTCGAGGATCGTGCCTACGAAGGATCACTCGACAACCGGAAAGCGTCATTACGTCAGAGTCACACGTACCTGCGGAACTTCATCAGCGGATAGCTCGCGGTCAGCGACCCCGCACTATTCCGTCGGCGGTGTGACCTTTTCGACGACTCGCTTCCAGCCGGATGGCGCTGACGTGCTCTGGTCCAGCAGCACCATTTCGTCCGACGACAGCTTCTCAATCTTCTCGACCCAGTGGTCGCCCCACATCTTGCGAGCCGTCTCGGTTTGCTGTGCCGGTGTGCCACCCGACACGCCGTAGTCGATGTGGCCGTTTCGAATCGACCAGTACATCTCCAGATCGATCCGCTCACCGAACATCGTGGACCAGACGCCCGATGGCCTCATGATCATCGTCGCGGTACCATCGGATTTCACGGTCATCTGACGCTTCCCGAATCGCTCCTGCTCCCAGACGCCCACGATCAGGCGAGCACGTTCGGCGTCTTCCGGGCTCAGCTCATGATCCGAAGTCGCATCTGTCGGAGTGACCTGGGGAGCAGCATCTGTTGACGAGGTGTGGACACCAGGCACTCCTGCCACGTCCTCGTGAGTCCCTTGCTGTGTCGTCGTGGCAGAAACAGATGCCTGCACCGCAGCCGAATGCCCGGCCGGGGCAAATGGTCCGCGACCGCTCATCCACAGACCGGTCAGCGACGTCACGCCGACCAAAGCCAGCAACAGAACAGCGGGAGCAACTCCCCGGCGCGTTCTGACCGTCGCTGCGGCGTTCGCGGTTTCTGGTTTCGCTAAGTCCGGCATGAGTTGTCCCAGGCAAGCTGACTCGGTGAATATAACGGGCAGGAGCAAGACTGAAACGTATTGGCGCGAGGCAAATCGATCGATGATCTCACGCTTGGATCACGTCGTTCGACCTATTCGGAATGATCACCTGCCGAGGGAAACGACGTCAATGGGATACCGCGTCAGTCATGTTCAGGTTTCAGAATGCGTTTGCGCGGCGGTCAACTCGCAACTCAACATGTCCAGTTGAAAGAATGCCGCTTCATTCCCATAATCCCCGCTTCGTTTCAGGGCCGGAGAGGCTCCGCTCCAGTGTTTGGAGTGGCGCGGTGGACAGCGAACTGTCCCCGTTCGTCCTCAGAGTAATACATTTGTTTAATGTTGCTTTGACGAGGACGCGATCTGCGGACGACCATTGCACGGCTGTCCGAACTTTTCCACCAGATCAGATGACCGGAAGGTAAGTGATTCATGAGTCGCATCAGTACGGCCGAGATTCGAAAGCGGCGGAAGAAGAAATCGCGGCTGAAGAAGAAGCTGACATGCCGCTTCTGTCCCGATGGCCCGAAACGGTCACCGAGACCGATTTATGTGGACTACAAAGACCTGAAGACGCTCAAGACACTGGTCGACCGAAACGGTCGAATTCTGCCGCGGCGTCGGACCGGAACCAGTGCCAAATGGCACCGGGCTGTTCGTACGGCCGTCCTGAGGGCTCGCTTTATCGCCCTGCTGCCGTACGTGCCCGAGGATTAAGTCGACCCACGCTTCGAGCATTCGCCTTCGTCCGCCTCGTTTCGTGAGGCGAGCTGGAGTTCGGCGGATGTCTCGACCGTTTGCGCCTGTGCTTTGCATGTCAATTGGCGATGGGCTCATCTCGCGGAGCGGGATGGCCACTTTCTCTGTCCGCGTCTGCGGGCAGGCTCGGTTTCCTGCCTTTTAATAACAGGACTGGTCTCCACTATGGACGAGCCGGTAAACGCGTCTGAAGTACTTCTGGAGTCCCCTACGTTCGGCGCACGCGAGCTGTCTGAACTTCAGCGAGCCGTCGCCACGAGCCCGCGGGATGTTCGGGTCGCCTGCACATCGCTGCGTGGACGGGTTGACGTTGACGACGCGTCTGATCGTGACCTCACAGCCTTGGGCATCGCGCTGCATCTGTTGAGCGATCACAATGCGGCCGTCACCTGGCTGGGTCGAGCAACGGGGAATGGACTCGCGAATCTCTACCGTGGTCAGAGCCTGGTCGCCCTGCAACGTTATGAAGAAGCCGTCCAAGCGTTTACGGACGCGGTCGCCGACAGTTCTGTGGACAGGATCGAGGTCAGCCTGATGCGGGCCGGAGCGATTCGTCTGGCAGGACGGATCGACGAAGCTGAGGCTTTGCTGCGAGAAAATGCCCGTGTCGCCGTGACACGCGCGGACTACTCGTACCAGATGGGCTGCATTCTGTCCGACCGCGGAGACACGTTCGGCGCCATCGAGTACTTCGAGCGGGCCGGTGACATGGACGCGCACCACTCGGGTGCGCTCTTTCGGCTGGCGGCACTGAATGCGTCATTCGGCAACGACGAAGAGGCGATTCAACTTTACGAACGAGCCCTGTCGAAGCCGCCTTTTTATCTGGGGTCGCTGATTAACCTCGGCCTGCTTTACGAGGACGCGGAACGCTACGACGCAGCGGCGTTCTGCTTCCGCCGCGTGGTTGAATTCGACCCGAACCATCAGCGGGCCCGGCTCTACCTGAAGGACATCGAAGCTTCGGGCGAGATGTTCTACGACGAAGATGCCGTTCGTCGAGAACGTGAGTCCGAACAGGTTCTGGGTACGCCTCTGGCGGATTTCGAGCTTTCAGCTCGCAGCCGCAACTGCCTGGAACGGCTCGGCCTGGACACGCTGGGCGATTTGACTTCAATCACCGAAGCCGAGTTGATGGCCAGCAAGAACTTTGGCGAGACGTCGCTGAAGGAAGTTCGCGTGATTCTGGAATCTCGGGGTTTGGAGGTCGGGGAGCATGTCGAGGACAAGCGCGCCCCTCCACAGAAGGTGCGGCGTGAAGACCTGTCGGACGAACAGCGGGCGATCTACGACAATCCCGTCGCCGACCTCAACCTGTCCGTCCGGGCACGCAAGTGTGTTTCCCGCCTGGGTATCGCCAGCATTGGAGAGCTGATGAATCGCTCACCGGACGACCTGCTGTCTGTCCGTAATTTCGGAGTGACGTCATTGAACGAAATCCGCCAGCAGCTCGCCGAGATGGGCGTGTCGCTGCGGAACGACTGACAGTCGGCATGACATGACCAGTGCCGATGCGGCACGACATGAAACGAACAAGCCCGTCGCGAGTCATTCGATTCGCGACGGGCTTTCTGTTTTACGTGCGTTGTCTGGAATTTACCAAGTGGTGGCTCAGGCAGTAGCTTCGCCGAACCGTCGAGCGACTTCGTCCCAGTTGATGACGTTGAAGAAAGCTCCCACGTAATCCGGTCGGCGATTCTGGTAGTTCAGGTAGTAGGCGTGTTCCCACACGTCCAGGCCCAGAATCGGAGTACCGGACAGTCCGGCAACGGCGTCGCCCATCAGAGGGCTGTCCTGATTGGCGGTGGAGCCAACCACCAGCTTGCCGTCTTTGACGACCAGCCATGCCCAGCCACTGCCGAAGCGAGTGGCCGCGGCGTTTGAGAATGCCGCCTTGAAGGCGTCGAATCCACCCAGGTCGCTGTCGATCGCAGCCGCCAGATCGCCACTGGGCTGTCCACCACCATTGGGACTCATGATCTTCCAGAACAGCGAGTGATTCGCGTGGCCGCCGCCGTTGTTGCGAACGGCTCCCTGTTTGTCGGCTGGCAGGCTGGCCAGATCGCCGATCAGGGCGCCGACGCAGTCGGGAACTTCGAGTCCCTCGACGGCACCATTCACTTTGGAGACGTAAGCGTTGTGATGCTTGCCGTGGTGAATCTCCATCGTGCGGGCGTCGATGTGAGGTTCCAGAGCGTCATGTGCGTAGGGCAGATCGGGGAGTGAGTAAGCCATTGGGAGTGCCTCCTGGGCGTTCGACAGAGAATTACCGGGCAGATGGGTAGCGGGGGCACGTCGTCCCCGCGTATTTCCAGCTTCGTTGGCGCGGCATTCTAGAGTCGCGTCGCGCTGCCCGCGAGGGTGGGGAGCCCGCGAGTTGGTCAGGCGGCAAGCGATTACGCGGCCACTGCGGATGGCTGCACAGCCGTCGATGCGAAGTACGCGAGTTGGACTTCCTGCCGCTGCTCGAATTCGCTCTGGCGCGTCACCTCGATTCGCAGACCATAGGCCTGAGTCGAGGTCACTCGCACACTGACCTCTGCGTCGCCGCCACACGGTTCGCACTCAATTTCCGGCGTAGCCGGAAGTGCGGGGGAGAACGGCACGTGTATGGCAACCAGTCGCTGGCCTGGAGCAAACTCAACCCGGAAGCCGCCTTCGACCACATCACATTCATCCTGCAGGGATCGAGACATCCAGTGCGTCGTCTCGGGGCGGTTGCCGGGATGCACCGGCAGCTCGTCGAGTTCGGTCGTCGCAAGTTCGAATTCTGTCACACCGAATTGGTGAAGCTCAGCGGGGGGTTGCGCGTCGGTCGACACCTGCGGCACCAGTGCTTCGGTCGGTGCGACGATCACGCTACTCACCGTCGCGCCGGCGACGGCATCTGTGTCGAATAGCAACCCGACTGTCACAGCACCGGCATACAGAGTCAGCAGCACAGTCAGTCCCTGCGAACTTCCTGCTGGCAGCAAGGTCATCCCAAGTATCAATGCGGGAAGCAGGCAGCCTGCGATAACGAGCAATCGGACAGACGGACGGCTCAGACGATCGAGCAAGCCGGGAGCTGCCAGACAGCAGGTGCTCAACGCGAGTCCGACGACCCCGGTCCCGCAGGCCAGCCACTGGTTGCTCAGGCCGGAAACTTCACCCGTGACCCGACGTGACAGCACGACCGCGGCAATCAGAAAGACCCCGCTGAGAACACCGCACGCAAGCGTCTGACGCTGCTCGTACGGAAGACGGCTTTGTGTCGATACCGACGACATGGAAACTCAGTCCTTTGAGTCTGGTGGAGCATGAAGCCTGCTTCAGACTTCAAAGTCGATCAGGTTTCCGCGACTACCGTCAACAGGAATTCGCAGCGAGGATCGCGAAATACACACTCCGTCAAAGCAGCCGACATCAATCTGAGTGATCCCGTTCTAGTCGACGGGCACGTCACGCCAGAGCCAGCGGAGCGAATCGGGCAGGATCGCTCCTCCGTGTCGTCCGTTGTGGCCTCCGTCGCCCATGACGAATTTGTAGTCGTATCCGGCGAACTTCAGCGACGCGGCCATTTGACGGTTCGCCAGCGGCCAGCTTCCGTGCAGGTTGTCCAGGTCGTTCGACCCTTCCTGCAGGAAAGCGCGAATCGGCTTGGGCTCGGCCTTGCGGATTTGTGCGTGATAGTCATGCCCGCCGCGGATGTTCGTGAAACTGCCGACGTGACTGAGCACTTTGCGGAAGTGGTCCGGCCGTTCCCAGGCGACGGTCCACGCACAGATGCCGCCGGAACTGATTCCCCCGACGGCCCGGCGTTCTGGATCGTCCGTCAGGTTGTAGTCCTTGCCCACTGCGGGCAGGATTTCTTCGATCAGAAAACGCGCGTACTGATCGCTGAGCGTATCGTATTCAAAGCTGCGATTGCGTCGCGGTTGCGCTCCGGGTTTTGAGGCCGGAATGACACCCGGGTTCAGAAAGATGCCGATCGTGACGGGCATCTCCTGCTTGTGGATCAAATTGTCGAACACAACAGTCGTGCGGAACTGCCGCGATTCGTTGACGTACCCACCGCCATCCTGAAAGACCATGACACACGCGGGTTTGGCCGGGTCGTACTGGGCCGGCACATAGACCCACATGTCGCGTTCGGTACCCGGAAAGACTTTTTCACTGACCCACTTCGACTTCGTCACCGTCCCAACCGGCACGCCCTCCTGGCGCATGGAATCTGGGCCGCGTTTGTAGTCATCGGCGGCGTCCGCGAAGTTGAGACCGATGCTGAGCAGTACTGCCAAAGAAGTCCACTTGATTACCCGATCAGTCATAGGAAATCCCGTCCTGAACGTGGTGCTGGTAACCATGCCGGATCCACAACCGTCAACAATCAGGGAGTGACGGTGTGCCGAGAATCATTCTGCTTCAGTGGTCGCGTTCTTGCGACCGACGATCAGTCCAACGATTGTGAGAATCAGTCCAACAAAAGCGAAGCATCCAGACAGCAGGATGCCCAGCAAGCCGGCGAGCAATCCCCCGGCCGCTTGCATTGTCTGAGACAGGACATTCACATTGGTCAATTCGACTGGGCGCCGTTTCATTTCGCCCGCAACGTCAAATACATAGTCGCCAGCAGTCGGGATCTGGAGGGTACCGATCAATTCGTACGAGAGGTCGTTGCTCTTGCCCGTGAACTTGCCTGAAGTGTCCAGCGCGATTTCCCGATGATCCGGCCCCGTTACTGTTACTGTTACGTCGTCCGGCAAGTGCGGAGCGACGTCGTACTCAGTCCCGTCGTGCGTTGTGTGAGAGATGTTGTAGAACCAGTATTGGCCGGGTTCTGTCAGCGAGACAGATTTCCTGGTCGGTGCGATGAAGCTCTCTTTGAAACTTTCGTTGTCCTGACCGAGATCGTCGATCGCTCCAGCCGACATGGAGGCGTAGGTCAGGATACTCAAGCCGAAGCAGGCCAGACCGGCAATCAATATCTTATTCATATGCACACTCGATTGACGTGTGGCCTTTCTTCGTTTCTTCCTCTTTTTCTGTGAGCCTGACTTCGACGATCGCATCGGTGCTCCATCGTGGCCGTCTTCGTAACCGGCCTCCTCATAGTCTTCCTCCCACTCATCAGGTTCCGGCTCCTGAGCCTCAAACGGCTTCACAGTGAATCGCTCACCGCACTTCGGACATGGAACCTGCTTCCCGAACGCAGATTTCGATTTGAGTTTGAGTATTTTCCGACAGTGCGGGCAGCGGGACTGAAGAGCCATAACGGACTCCGATCGGGTTGAATTGAGTGAGCGCACAGCGATGTGATGGTGTCGCTCAGTTTGCAAAGCGACTGAGACGCGTTCGGCTTCGCAGGGTGCTTCAGTACGTTACCTCCGAGAATGC
Organism: Planctomycetota bacterium; assembly: GCA_963579025.1. GTDB lineage: Bacteria > Planctomycetota > Planctomycetia > Planctomycetales > Planctomycetaceae > CAUZFZ01. The sequence goes on from CAUZFZ010000161.1 coordinate 12,482, forward strand.
CGTGCATCGCGTCGCGATCGTACCCGCGTCTTGCGCGAAATCGAGTAATGACGATCGTGCCGTCGTGCCGTGCGTTCTTAGCTCGTCGAGATGGGAAATGTGATCGCTGAGCGTGTCGTATACGAAGCTGCGATTGCGTCGCGGCTGCCCTCCGGGTTTTGAGGCGGGAATGACACCTGGATTCAGAAAGATGCCGATCGTGACGGGCATTTCCTTCTTGTGAATCAAATTGTCGAACACGACGGGCGTGCGGAACTGTCCCTTCTCGTTGACATAGCCACCACCGTCTTGAATGACCATGACGCACGCAGATTTCGCCGAGTCGTACTGAGCCGGCACGTAAACCCACATGTCGCGCTCGGTGCCCGGAAACACTTTCTCGCTGATCCACTTCGACTTCGTCACTGTCCCGACCGGCACGCGCTCCTGCCGCATGGAATCGGGACCGAGTTTGTAGTCATCGGCGGCATCCGCGAAGTTAAGACCGATGCTGAGCAGTACTGCCAGCGAGGCCCACTTGATAACCCGATCAGTCATTGGAAATCCCGTCCTGAATATGGTGGCCGATTCACTGGTCGAGGTGGAAGTCAGTTTGCGAATTGACATTAGCCACCGGCCCTCATGCCCACTATTGCGAGGACCATTGCCAGGATCATACTGATTGACGTGACAAAGGACTTACGCTGCTCCTCCCAGCGAGTGACCAGATAGTAAAGCCAGTAGAACGGGACAAAGAGATACATCATCCCGTGTTTGACGTCTTCGTTGAATGCGAGCACCAGTGAGTGGATTCCGCAACACATAGAGATGATCCCGCAGACGACAATTGCTCCGATCGCCGCGATACCACCGGCAGGTGCGGCGATCAGTGACAGCATTCCGACGAGCATGCCAATTCCGATTGGAACACCGATCCACAACAGTGGATTCGTCGCATACCTGCTCAACAGGCTCTCGCCACTTCCGGAACTTCGTCTCTTCTTTTTCTTCGACGACTTCTTCGGTGACCGGCTACGCGGGGCCGGGCGACGCTCCTCGTAGTCGTCGTAATCATCATCTCCGTAGTCGTCGTCTCCGTAGTCGTCATACCCGTCGTCCTGCTCATCCTCCGCGTACTCGTCGTATTCGGGCTCTTTGCGGCGGGCGGCCTTCTTGCGGCGTTTCGGAGCGCCACCGCCGGATGATTGTTTCGAGCCGCCGCCGCCCGGAACTTTGACCATCTCATCGCAGTGCTTGCACTGGAATTTCTTGCCGGCATTCTGGTCCTTGACCTTGTAGGTCGAACCACATCCACCACATTCGCACGCGATCATCTGATTCTCCGGACGCGGGTCTACTGAAGAGACTGAGCACTTTCAGCAATGCATGATGCACAATTGCGGGGAAAAGTGAACAGACCCGCCTGGAGAAGTCTGTGGGTGCTCTGGTGACCGGTTCGGCGTACACTGATTGTCGTCTTCGATCTCGGAGAGCCATGTGAGCAATTCCACGCACGCCGCCGTGTCACGGCCAGAACAACGGGTGGTGATGGACGATGTCCCCTGGTCGGTCTATCTCGGACTGGTCGAGGCCAGTGACGGACGACACACGCGCATCGCCTACGATCAGGGAGTGATGGAGATCATGTCGCCTTCACGAGTCCACGAAACTGAGGGCAACCTGATTGGTCGGATGGTCGAGACGTTTACCGAGGAGGCTGGACTTCCACTGGATGTCGTTGCATCGACAACATTCAAGCGTGACGACCTCGAGCGTGGATTCGAAGCCGACGAGAGCTACTACATCGCGAATTGCGCTGCGGTGTCCGGGCTGGAAGAAATCGACCTGTCGATCCATCCGCCGCCTGACCTGGTGATCGAGGTCGATATCAGCCGCTCATCAATGAAGAAGTTCGGCATTTTTTCCAGTCTCGGGATCCCGGAAGTCTGGCGGTACGACCGCGATCAAGTCCACGTCTTCGTCCTGAACAGTGAGGGCGAGTACGACTCGGCAGAGGAGTCAGTCGTGTTGCCCGGTTTTCCAGTGAAGGACGTGCCGCGGTGGGTCGAAAAGTGGCGTACGATCAACCAGACAGAGCTGATCCGTGCGTTCCGGCGTGAGGTTCAGGCACAACTCGCGGACCCGTCCGATGATTGACCGCAGCGGACAACCGGTCGCACTGATCACCGGCGGGGCCCGGGGGATCGGTCTGGGAATCGCCCGCTCGCTGGCCGCTGACGGGTATCGACTGGCACTGAACGGCGTTCGCCCTGAAGACCAGGTTGCCGACGTTCTCGATGAGTTCCGGTCGCAGGACTGTCCCGTGATGTACTGCCCAGGTGACGTGGGATCGACTGCGGATCGGGCGGCGATCGTCGAGTCGGTGCGGAGCGAGTTCGGGCGCATTGATGTGCTCGTGAATAATGCGGGCATAACGTCTCCGGGACGGAAAGACCTGCTGGAAGCGGAAGAAGAAAGTTTTGACCGGGTTGTGGCGACTAATCTCAAAGGTCCGTACTTCCTGACTCAGCTTTGTGCAAACCGGATGATCGAGCTGACTCGTGTCGGACTCACAGATTACGAACCGTGCGTGCTTAACGTGTCGTCGATCTCGGCCGAGTTCGTGTCGATGAATCGTGGCGACTATTGCCTGACGAAAGCCGCGACCGGCATGGCGACGAAGTTGTGGGCGGCCCGGCTGGCGGAATTCGGCATTCGTGTTTACGAGATTCAGCCCGGTGTGATTCGCAGCGACATGACGGCAGGCGTCACGGAGAAATACGACCGCCTGATCGGTGAAGAAGGTCTGACTCTGGAGCCGCGGTGGGGGACTCCGGAAGACGTCGGTCGCGCCGTGGCCACTCTCGTTCGTGGCGATATCCCCTACGCCACCGGACAGGTGCTGTATATCGACGGCGGCATGCGCATTCGGCGTCTGTAGGGGAGCAGACCGGAACAAGTGCCGAGAAGTTCCGGCGTAGCCAACTCTACGTCTCGTGCCAACGCTCCGCGTTGGCACGCATCACTGGACGCTCTGCGTCCCGTGCATCAGGGCCGGGACGCGGAGCGTCCGGCGCGGCGATCCAACGCAGAGCGTTGGATCGAGTTGGTTGTGCGGACTGCAGTCGGTCGCAATCATCAGGTAAACTCGCGGTCACGATCAGTTCCACTCCTTGCGAGTTCTGCCATGTCGCCACTGAACATGTTCGCCGACCATTCGCGCCGAGAGTTTCTGACCACGACAGCTTCCGGGCTGGGGGCGGCCGGGCTGGGAGCAATGCTTTCGTCTGACGGACTCCTCTCGTCAGCGTCGGCTGTTGAAGCCGAACGCGACTCCGTCAACCCACTGGCGCCTCGGCAACCGCATCACGACCCGAAGGCCAAGTCCTGTATCTTCGTCTTTAACGCCGGAGCGCCATCGCATCTGGATCTGTTCGATCCAAAACCGAAACTCAACGAACTGCACGGCAAGCCGCTGCCCAAAGAGCTGCTGGAAAAAGTTCGTTTCGCCTTCATCAAGAAAGACACGGCTGTTCTGCGCGGCTCGAACAGGACGTTCACGAAGCATGGCGAATGCGGCATGGAGCTGTCCGACTACCTGCCACATATCGCGACCTGTGCCGATGACCTGCTGCTGATCCGCTCACTGCACTCATCGCAGTTCAATCACCATCCCGGGCAGCTACTGATGCAGTGTGGTCGACCCACGTTCGGGCTGCCCTCAATGGGTTCCTGGATGAACTACGGACTGGGCAGCGAATCGAACAACCTGCCGGGTTATGTCGTGCTGACCAGCGGTCGCGGTTCGAGCGGTGGAGCGACATTGTGGCAAAGCGGGTTTCTGCCGTCGGTGTATTCCGGCGTGCCGTTTCGAAACCAGGGCGAGCCAGTGCTTAACCTGAATAACCCCGCTGGTCTGCCGCCGGAACTGCAACGCAAAGGGCTGGACGTCCTGCGAACCGTCAACGGCGAACGCTACAGCGAAATCCGCGATCCGGAGATCGCCAGTCGCATCGCCAGTTACGAACTGGCCTTCCGCATGCAGACGGCGGCGCCGGAGCTGATCGACGTATCCAGCGAATCGAAGCAGACGCTGGAAGCTTACGGCGTGAACCGTACTCAGGAGCCGTCCGGTGGCGGACGTGGACAGTCGGGCGGGACGCGGTCGAGCTTTGGCCGCAACTGCCTGCTGGCACGCCGACTGGTTGAGCGAGGTGTGCGTTTTGTGAATCTTGTGTATGCGTCATGGGACCATCACAGCAACCTGGATCCCGAACTGAAGTACAACTCGGAGGTCGTGGATCAGCCGATCGCCGCGCTGATCAAAGACCTCAAGCAGCGCGGACTACTGGAGTCGACGATGGTGGTCTGGGGCTGTGAATTCGGTCGCACTCCGCTGGGCGAAAACCGTGGTGGTAGTAAACAGAACACCGGCCGCGATCATCATCCGTATGCGTTCTCGATGTTTATGGCCGGCGGCGGAATCAATGGCGGACAGGTGTACGGTGCATCGGACGAAGTCGGCTGGGGAGTCGCCGAGAAGCCAGTCCATGTCAACGACCTGCACGCGACCATGCTGCACCAGTTTGGTCTCGATCACCTGCGGCTGACTCATCGTTTCCAAGGCCGTGATTTTCGGCTAACCGATGTCGCCGGAAATGTGATCAACGACTGGATCGCCTGACACTCCCGTGAAACCCGCACCATGATTCATCTTTCAAAGTGCCTGCTGGTGGGCGTCGCCTTCTGGCAATGCACGCCGCTGCCTGTATTGGCCGAAGATAAGACCGTCGAAGTCTGTGCGAAGTCTGTCGTCGCGTACATCCGCTCATGCCGAAAGGCTAATGGAGCGTTCGGGCCGGCCGATCAGGAATACACTGACGCCGCCTGGAACTACCCCGCCGTCCATGCATTGAGACTGCTTGGTGCCAGGATTCCTGACGCAGATCGAGTCAAAGCTCATGGTCTGGGTTATCCGTCGGGACACGCCGGATACGGTCACTGGTTGGTTTACCATCAGGCTCTGACACCCTGGCTCCTGACCAACCAGGCGACGGCGCTGCAGACTCCACCCGACGCAGACCGGCCTGCGGTGCGGCTTGTGCATCAGGGATTTGACGTTCGCTATTACGGAAGTCCGTTCGGTACAGGCGGAGACGCGTTCTTCAAGGTCAAGGGTGCTTCAACGTCACGTCAGTTTCGCGCAGCCACTGAACTCGGCTATTACAACCTGCCGTCGCTGTACTACCTGCTGGCCGCGCTGCATGCCGACGGGCGGCATCCTTCCAATCCAGACGACCTTGCTCGCTTCATCCTCCAGCGGCAGGCGCCGAACGGCGGGTTCGTCGACCTTCGTGTTCCAGATAAGCAACCAGTCGACACTGATACTCACATCGCTCACACGTATCACGCCGTTGCGTCGCTTAACTTGCTGAACGTCGCCGTTCCGAATTCCAATCAATGCATCGCGTTCGCACGACGGTGCCAGATCGCGCAGCCACCAACCAAACTGGCTGCTTCCTTCGGAATCGGAGGCTTTCTGTTCGATCCCGACGTCGATCGACCCGGAAACTATCCCGACGTGTATTACACACTCGCGGGGCTGCAGATTCTGAGTCTGCTGGATGCGGAGCCGGTGTCGATACCGTTGTGTGTCCAATGGGTGATCGGTCTGCAGAACCACGACGGCGGATTCGGGGATCGTCCCGGCTGGCGATCACGTCTTTACAGCACGTACTACGCCGTTCACTCACTGGCGCTGCTTGCTCAGGCGATCGAAGCGAACGCCCCTCGGCCGAAGGCGGATCAGACGCCTCAACCGTCCCTCTCCCCTCAGGGGAGAGGGTGCCCGAAGGGCGGGAGAGGGGAATCAGCAATCTCGGCAGAATTCCGCAGTTTGCTAGCCAACCTGATGGGAGCAGAGCATTTCGACCTTCCAGCGCGGATCATTCCCACGAGAAGACTAAGTGTCCCCGATAACGACACATTGCCCGACAGCTCGATGCGTATCCATCAGGGACTCTTCAAGACCCCCGTTGTTGAGGCCAACGACCTGGCCGGCCTGAAGGACCGCGGATTCAACCTGCTGGCCGTGAAGACCGCCGACTTTGCGACAGTCGATGGATTCCTGCGGACGGGCGAAGCCTCCCAACGATCGATGGAGATTCTCCTCTGCCCGGAGGCGTACCCGCATCGTCTGCGGCGGCATGGGGGAGCGGCGCTGCATCACGTGGGAAACTTCACACTCGACGCGCACTGGTCGGAACGTCAGCGAGAAATCTGGCGCGCTGCTGACGAGGCTGGCAAGCAGGGCCTTGCGTGGGCCGACTACCAGCAACAGGTGCTCCGACCGCTGCAGCAGCTCGGTAGTCTGTGTTACCCCGAGCAGGACTTCGAACTGGAATACGCTTACAGCGCGTACGACGACGGGCTGTACGGACGCGGTGGCTACAACGCCATGCAGGTCGGCTTCAACTGGTCACCGCGTGATTTTGTGCGTGTGTTCCCGTGGCGCGAACGGTACACGGATAAGCTCCCGCCCGTGGCCGATGCTGACGCGCACGGTGATCTCGCGAAATGGTCACCGCAATTGGATCACACGCGGCACCTCTACATCTCCCGGGGCGCGTCCTACCGCGATTTCGTGGATGCTGCCCGCGACGGTCGCGTCGTCTGCGTCGTCGTGGGAGTCGAGGGTGTCCCCTCGGGAGTTTCGTACTACGGCGCGCCGGGCAGCGTTCAATTCGTCAAAGAACGAGTTGACGAATGGAAGTGGTGGTAACGCGAGCGGCTGGAAGACACCTCGCGAACGCTTTGCGCATCAACTGCTCGTTTCGCCCGTCGTGTCCTGACCGCCGGCGTCGCTGTTGTCGGCTACCGCATCCTCTGTGGCTGGAGCGCCGTCGTCTTTGACAGTGCCCGGCTCGACCAGCGTCGACATTTCACGTACTGGGATTTCGTCGACTGTCTCCGGTTCTGATTCATCCGGGGCAGGGGGATCGGGAGTCGACTTGACCGATTCCGCCAACTGCAGTTCCTGATTGAAGATCTCGATCAGCGCGTGCAGGCAGCAGGCAACGACCGGCCCGATGAAGACTCCCCACAAGCCCATCACCTGTAGTCCACCCATCACGCTGACAAAGGCCAGCAGCGGATGCAGTTGTGTATCGCTCTGCAGCACCCACGTGCGAATCATGTTGTCCATCATGCCGACGACAATCAGACCGAACAGCCCGAGGAAAATCGCAGCACCCCAGCTCTCTTCAACACACAGCCAGGCGACGCCCGGCATCCAAACCAGCCATGTGCCCGCCATCGGAATCATGGCCGAGAACGTCGCCACGATGAGCAGCACGAAAAAGTGGTCGAAACCGACAAGCTTCATCACCACTGCCGTACTTAGTCCCTGCGCGAAGGCCGCAAGAAATGTCGCCAGCACAACGGCTCGGACGGAAGAACCGAACTTCTGCATCAGCTCGTTTTGATGTTCGTTGTCGATGGGAATCAACGCCTGAGCGGCAGTGATCAGGTCGGGACCATCCGCGAGAAAATAGAACAGGGCCAGCCCGAACACGACAAATGCCACGGTCGCGGCGACCAGCGTACCCAGCAGCCCCAGCGTCCGATCGACCGTCTCACCCAGTGCCGAGCCAATCGTCCGTCCAACCACACCCACGGTTTTCAGAGCAAGTCCCTGCATGGCATCGATCATCTGAGCGCGGCCCTGCCTGAGCTGGTCGTCAAACCATGCTCGCCGCAGCTTTCGTAACTCGATCGGATCGTTCGCCTGCTCCTCGTCCATCACCAGAAACTGTCGGTCAAGCGCCGTCGGTGCCTGTCCAAAGAGTCCTTCCAGGTGGTTGAAGGTCTGGTCAGTCAGGTGACGGAACGTTTCGCTGATCGGCGGTTCCGAAACAGGACTCGTCATGTTGGACGAAGCGCCACTCAGTTTGGCTCCGCCGGCGATGGCCAGATTCCAGAACTGATGCACGCCCAGGAACACGCCCAGCAGCAGTGGCAGCATGACGGCCGTCAGGATACAGGCCGTCGTCGTGGCGGCGGCAAGAGTCGGGCGCCCGTTCAAGTGTTTCTGAAAGTACCGTAGCACGGGCTGGCACAGCAGCGCGGTCATCCCTGCCAGAAACAGCGGCATCAGAAACGGCGCGATGACCTGATAGAACGTGATGCCCAGGCAGATGATCAGAATCGCGATAATTCCAATCGAAACGAATCGTGACATGACTGCACCCACGAGTCAGGAAAGAGACTGTGATGTCACCACGATACTGCATTCGACCGGCGCGCGTGCAGCGTTCGGGTGCAGAGAGAATCCGCCTTGCTGCATTGTTTGCGACCGGGATATACAGCGGCTTCAGTGCAGCGGCTCTGCAAACATCACGCCCATGAACTCCACCAACGGTTCGACATGGCCCGGCAATCCGACCAGAAGCTGACGGTCATCATCCCGTGCAAGGATGAGCGACTGAACATTCGGCCGTGCATCGAAGCCGTTCAGTCACTGGCGGATGAAGTTCTGATTGCAGACTCGGGTTCGACCGACGGCACTCTGGACATTGTCCGCAGCATCGGCGGCTGTCGAATCATCGAACGCGAGTACGTGCATTCCGGAGACTTCAAGAACTGGGCCATCCCGCAGGCGAAACATGAGTGGGTGCTGATCGTCGATTCGGACGAGCGCGTCACGCCGAATCTGGCCACGGAGATTCACACGCTGCTGGAATCCGGACCTGATGCGGACGGATACTGGATCTACCGCGAGAACTACTTCATGGGGCACCGCATCCGATTCAGCGGATGGAACAATGATCGGTGTCTGCGTCTGTTTCGTCGCGACGTCTCGCGGTACGTGGGCGACAACGATCATGCCGAGGTCGCTGTCGACACGGGTCGCGTCGGGCGGCTGCGTCGTCGACTGCAGCACTTCACGTATTGGAATTACGACCAGTACTTCCGCAAATTCAATCGCTACACAAGCTGGCAGGCTCAGGTCTGGCGCCAGTCTGACCGGCAGCCGAATTACGTGAGGATGCTGTTCACCGTGCCGTTTCGATTCCTCTGGTTGTACTTCGTGCGATTGGGAATCCTCGACGGCATGCCCGGGCTACAGGTTTGCGCCCTGACCGCGTTCACGTCGTTCACGAAACGAGCGCGTTTGTGGCAGCTAAACGAAGGCATCCCGCAACCTGATCCCGAAGCAGAACGCGAACAGAAACACGCGGCCTGACCTGTCCGCAATTCCTGCTCAGCCATTGGCAAGTAGCGTCGGAGCCCGGTCGCATTGAGCACACGGAACGCGCCGATCGACTGTGACTAACGTAGACACTAAGGATCGTTCGATCATTAAGTGTCGCCTTTCGCGGAGCGAAAGACGACAATGTGACACTTGATTCAAGGACGATCCTACGCCTGTGGCTCGGTCATTCGAAATGGATCGAGAGCTTCGGCGAGGGTGTCTTCCGGGAGTATCTCCTGTTCGAGACACAGCTCGCGGATCGTCTTGCCGGACTTGAAAGCTTCTTTGGCCAGTGCAGACGCTTTTTCGTAACCGATCAGCGGATTCAGGCTGGTACACATCGAGAGACTTTTCTCGACGGCTGCATTGCAGGCTTCTTCATTGGCCTGCATTTCCTCGGCACAGAAGTCGACGAAGGCACTGGCTGAGTTGGCCAGCAGCAGGATGCTCTCCAGTGTTGTCTGTCCCATTACGGGCATCATGATGTTGAGCTGAAACTGTCCGCCGCCAGCACCGCACATTGTGATCGTCTGGTCGTTGCCCATCACTCGGGCCGTCGCCTGCATCATGCTCTCGCACATCACTGGATTGACCTTACCCGGCATGATCGAACTGCCGGGAGCTCGATCGGGCAGATTCAATTCATTGAAACCGCACCGTGGCCCCGAACCCAGCCAGCGGATGTTGTTTGCCACGTTGAACAACGTTGAGGCGATCGCCTTCAGTTGGCCATGACATTCCACAAGTCCATCCCGCTGAGCGTTCGCCTCGAAATGATCGACCGCCTCAACGAACGGAATGTCGAGTTCGGACGCCAGCGCCTCAGCAACCCGGCTACCGAATTCGGGATGCGTGTTGATTCCCGAACCGACGGCCGTTCCACCAACGGGCAATTCAAGAACTGCTTCCAGTCCACGCTGCGCGCGACCGACGGACAGTTCAAGCTGCCGTGCGAATCCACCGATCTCCTGACCCAGCCGTAATGGCGTGGCGTCAGCCAGATGTGTCCGACCGATCTTGATGATCTGATCCCACTCTCTGGCCTTGTTCGCCAGCGTGTCACGCAACCGACTGAGAGCAGGAATAAGATCCTGTTTAATAGCCGTGGCAACCGCGACGTGAATCGCCGTCGGAAACGTGTCGTTTGTGCTTTGCCCCATGTTGACGTGATCGTTGGCGTGAATCGGCTTTTCTTTCTGAAACCGATCTCCGCCACTCAGTTCAATCGCGCGGTTCGCGATCACTTCGTTGCAGTTCATGTTGCTGGATGTGCCCGAGCCCGTCTGAAACACATCGATGGGAAACTCACCATCGAATTTTCCCTCAGCCACCTCCCGCGCAGCGCCGAGCATCAACTCAACGTGCTCGTCAGTCAGCGGGTTCTTCCCGGAACCCGTCAGCTTGCCGAGATCTCGATTGGCGATCCCACAGGCCAGCTTCACATGCCCCATGCTGTGAATGAGTCCTGGCGGCAGCGTCCAGCCGGAGATCGGGAAATTCTCGACAGCCCGCTGCGTCTGGGCGCCGTAGTATGCCTGGGCGGGAACCTGAACATCGCCCATCGAATCCTTCTCGATCCGGAATTCGCTCATGGTCTTGTCCGTTCTGAGGTGCGACCGTGTTCAACGGCTCAATCATGTTTTCCGTAAATCTGAAGAAACTCAACCGGCCTCTGTGAGCAACAAACGTCGGCCCGAGGTCTTTACTTGTCGGGCTGGAACTCGCTTCGCCCGCCGCGACGACCTCTCCTCGACTTGCAAGTCCACAGCAGGATCCAGATTCTATAAGCACGCCCCGCCAGCACAACAACAGGTCCCGCCCTCAGGTCACCATATGCCTCCCCGACCACGTCCCCGCAGAAGTATCATTCGCAAACTGTTGCTTGCGGCAACGTCCACGCTCCTGATACTGGTCATTCTGGAAATCGTGTTTCGCGCGGCATCGATCCGTGGCGAATACCACGCGCCCAGAATCAACCGCATCATTCCGATGCCGGGCAAGTCCGTCGAACGCGTCGAATTCGGGTTCTACTCCAATGCCGTCATCGTAACGCAGTACGATTCCGACCCGCGCGGCTACTTCGAACGGGTCCAGTCTCTGTGGGGCGCGGATTATGCGGCGGTTTTTGCAGCGTGGGAGCTGTTTTCTCCGTAAGGTCGCAGTCCGGCGGGATAGGCGGCCCTCAGAGTTGCCCCGTAGGTGGCGCTCC
>CAUZFZ010000162.1:0-23261 GCA_963579025.1 Planctomycetota bacterium
AGACTCCCTCCGGGGCTGAGCTGTCTTCAGTCCGCACACCACATGCGGGAGTCTGGCTTTTTTCATAATCATCCATTTCAGCGATACCCCGATTTTTACAACGCCAGAATCCTTAACGGCGTTGCCCCGAGGGGGGAGAAGGTGGCCGCAGGCCGGATGAGGGGGGCGCGCCGCTGGAGTCGGCAAACGAACCCCCGTCCGACACCCCCTCTCCCGCCCTGCGGGCACCCTCTCCCCCTCAAGGGGGAGAGGGGACGATGCACGACCAACGTCAGCGGCAACTGGCGATCCTGCGTCTGACCGGTTTGTTCGACCGGCCGATCACGTCGGACTGCCTGGCCGCTCTGCGGGCCGACCCGCCGATCCCCGGCCTGACCGACGCCATCACCCCGCTGACCGACGCGCAGTGGAACACCGCCCTCAACCGCCTGGCATCCATCGACCTGATCTCTCTGACGACCGACGGCAGGCTGGGGCCGAACGAAGTGAGTCCCCAGAGCGAACACGCTGGGCGCTCGCTGTCGCTCGACCCCAGCCACCCGCCACTGACGACCGACTCGTCTGTTCCCTGTTCCCCATTCCCTGCTCCCTCTCAACTCGACGCTCATCCGCTGATCCGCGAGTACTTCGCCGTGCAGCTTCGGACGCAGCACGCCGAGGCGTTCCGCGCCGCTCACGGGCGGCTGTTCGATCACCTGTGCGAGTCGACGCCGCATCGTCCGGATGGTCTGGACGGTCTGCAGCCGCTGTATCAGGCCGTCGTCCACGGCTGTCTGGCCGGGCGACAGCAGGATGCGCTGCACAAGGTCTACGACGACCGCATCCTCCGCGGCACCGGGAACGATGGCTTCTACAGCAGCAAAAAACTCGGCGCGATCGGATCGGACCTGTCCGCCGTGGCCGCCTTCTTTGACCAGCCGTGGAGCCGCCTGTCGCCGAACCTGAGCGAAGCGGATCAGGCCTGGCTGCTCAACTACGCCGGGTTCAGTCTCCGCGCCCTCGGCCGCCTCACCGAAGCGCTGGAGCCGATGCGGGTTGGATTGGAAAAACGGATCGAGCAAGAGGTCTGGAAGAGCGCCGCAATTATTTCCAGCAACCTGAGCGAGTTGGAAGTGACGCTTGGTCGTCTGGAGTCCGCCGTCGCCGACGCTCGCCGCGGCATCGACTTCGCCGACCGCAGCGGCGACGCGTTCGAGCAAATGTCCGAACGCACCACCGCCGCCGACGCCCTGCACCAGTCGGGAGCCGCGGACGAGGCCCGAGGTCTGTTCGCCGACGCCGAACGCATGCAGCAGGCACGTCAGCCGCAGTTCGACCTGCTCTACTCGCTAGGCGGCTTCCAGTACTGCGACCTGCTGCTGGCCCCCGCCGAACGCGCCGCCTGGCGAGCGTTCCTGCACCATCGCGATGCAATCACGATCTCCCCCCACCGACCCCGTGTCGGTGGATCGATGACCGGCAGCTACCCGGCGCACAATTCCTCGACACAATCTGCAGCAACAGGCGTATCCCGGCCCAGCGATCCCGCAATGGGCAATGGAGCAGAAACCTCGCGGCAGGTAGCTGCCGATCATGGATACACCGACGCAGGGTCGGCGGGGGGAGATTCAGACGCAGCGCTCCAGGCCTGCACCGAAGTCGAACGCCGAGCCACAACCGTGAAACAGCGTCGAACGGGGCTTCCGACTTACGTGCTCCTCGACATCGCTCTGGACAACCTCACGCTGTCGCGGGCGACATTGTACGCGTGGCTGCTGCGAGCGGACTCGTCGAGCCTCGTGGATCCGTCCGCCTTCAGCCTGCCGCCCTCGCTGTCCGACGCCGTCAACGGCCTCCGCGAAGCGGGCCAGTTTGACGAAACTCCGAAAGGCCTGCTGACGTCCTCGGTGTGTCACGTGCTGGCCGGCGAGTTGGAACTCGCGGTCGACGAGCTGAACGAAGCCCTCCAGATCGCCCGCCGAGGCCCCATGCCGCTCTTCCACGCCGACATCCTCCTCACCCGCGCCCGACTGTTCGCCGTAGGGCCGGTTCCCACCGGCCGTGTTGGTGAAGGCAATGCGGCCGGTGGGAACCGGCCCTACCCGTGGGACACCACCCCGCAAGCCGACCTCGCGGAAGCCCGTCGTCTGATCAAGCACCACGGCTACCTGCGGCGAATGCCCGAACTCGAAGACGCCGAACAGGCGCTGGGAAGCGTGATCCCGCCGACGCAGGCACTCGAATGATCACCGGATCCGGCAAATGACCTCACGCGGAGGCGCGGAGGCCAATGCTGGCAAAGCAAGACTCTGCGTCACCGCGTCTCTGCGCGAGATTTCGAAAGCCCGCGCACGGCACGCCTGTCCGACGCTGGAAGAATCTACGCGGCTTCTGAGGCAAGCTCGGAAGCCAGGGCCGCTGCGCGGCAGTCGAATTGTTTGATGATTGTCGATTGATGAGTTTTGATGGGCGATGTGTCAGGGGCGGGCACTTCCGCCGTAAATCGCCACCACTGACTCCACTTCGAAAATCAACAATCATCAATCGACAATCATCAATCCACTTTTCAGTCGTGACAACAGGTTCGTCGATCTCGACCGGCAAGCCCCTATCGAGGCTGTGCCTCAGACCGAGTGCGGACGGCGAAGCAGGGAACACTAATCCTCGCTAATTGACGCTCATGATTCGTGCGACGACTGTCGCCCGGATTAGCGAAGATCAGTGTCGATTAGTGTGCCTGCATGTCCAGGAGTTGAGTTTGGTCAAAGGCCGGAGATACTGAGCACCGAACCGGACGCGTGAACCGCGTAATCGACACCGACGGACATCGAGAAAGCACTTATGTCGGTGCATGAGATGGCGACCTTCAATCCCCTGAACATCATGGAGTGGACAGCATGTCTCCAAAAGCCGCACGTCTTGCCTGGGGAGCCCTTCTGGGAGGTTGCCTGTTATCGCTGGGAATTCTCTCGCTGGGACAGGCTCAGAACGACGAGCCGAAAAACGTCGCCGAGCTGATTCCGCAGGATTCCGTGCTGCTGCTGAACTTCGATGGTTCCGCAACGCACAAAGAGGCGTTCGCCCGGACGGCAGCTCATCAGGCTTTGTTCGAGTCTGGTCTGGTTCCGTTGTTTCAGAAGGGGCTGGCGGAACTCGCCGCCAAATCTCCCGCCGGACCGGCGGCCACGGAAGGGCCGATGGGCAAGTTCTTCGAACATCTGTTTGAGCATGGCGTGGCAGTCAGCGTTTCGGTTGCTCCACCAGCGCCCGGCGGACCACCGATGCCGTTGCCTCAGGCGCTGCTCGTGCTACCGGAGGCTGCTGAATTCGCCGAGCCGATTGGAGAACTGCTGCAGCAGACGATTGGAATTTCCGTTGAGTCGCGCAAGATCGGAGATCGCACTGTCCAGACAGTTCTCGTTCCGGACACGCCGGGCGTGGAAGTCGGCTGGTGGGCGAACGGTGGTCATCTGGTGATTTCGGCCGGAATCAACGCGATTCCGGCGCACGTTGCGGTGGGTAACGGAGACACGCCCAATTTGACGGGTAGCCCATTGTGGAAACAGTTCGGTCCCGATTCGGTCGAGTTCGAGATGACCAGCGTTGCCTGGTTCGACATCGGAGCGGTACGCGACATGTTCAGCGGGATGCCGATTCCGCTGCCGCCGACTGACGACGGTGCGCCGGTGACCGTCGCAGACGTCGCGAAGGTGCTGGGCGTTGACAACCTGGGCGCGATTGTGAGTCAGGGTGGCTACAACGGCGCAGCCATGTGGAGCGAGACGGTGATGCAGGTCGACGGCGAAAAACGCGGCCTGCTGGCGCTGGGCGATCATGACTCGATCACCTTTGATCGGATTCCGCCCCTGCCAGTCAGAACGAAGGGTTTTGCGACGTTCAGCTTCAACACATCCAAGTTCTGGGGCGATCTGGTTTTGCTGATTCGTGAAGCTGTGAAACTGGGCCCGCCGGAAGCCGCCGCGCAGGCGGAACAGTTGCTGGCCGGCCTGCCGCAGATGCTCAACTTTGATCCGCAGACCGAGTTGTTCGACACACTGGGCAGTGCCGTCACGATCTACCTGGACGGTGGGCAGGACTTCTTCGGATTCGGAGGGCTCGCCAAGATTGTCGAAGTCAAAGACGCGAAGACGCTTCGCAAGACGATCGACCACATCCTGCTGCTGGCGGAAGGCGCGACTGAAGGCCAGTTCAAGTCCCATCGTGTCGAAAAACATGGGCGAGAGATTCTCACATTTGAATTCGAGGGCGTTGAATTCGGAGGCCTGACGATTGATGACAACTGGCTCGCTGTGGGTTTCGTACCGCAGACGGTCGAAGCGTTTCTTCTGCGGGTCGACGGCAAGCTCGACAAATGGCAGCCCTCGCGTGAGCTGAATGAAGCATTGGCGGAGCTGCCAAAGGAGTTCACCGGCCTGACCGTAACCGATCCACGGGCGATGTATCGGTCGGTCCTGAGTTACGCTCCGCTGCTGTTCATGGGGGCTAAAGCGGGTATCAGGGAGTCCGGTCAATTTCCGCCCGACTTCGATATTCCGATCGGCCTGGCAGACCTGCCGCCGACCGAGGTGATTGTCCAGCCGCTGTTTCCCAATGTGATGATGACCGTCAAGGACGAGAACGGCTTCCGCTCGATCAGCCGATCATCACTGCCGGCATTTCCCGTCGTGGGCCAGGGAGGGCTCGGCGCTGTGGCAACGTCCGGCATCCTGGTCGCGTTGCTCCTGCCCGCCGTGCAACAGGCACGCGCAGCAGCGCGGCGATCACAGTCAAAGAACAACCTCAAGCAAATCGGGCTCGCGCTGCACAACTACCATGATGTCCACAACCAGTTTCCAGCCGGGACGGTTGAAGACTCGGCTGAAGAGCCAGAAGACCGGTTGAGCTGGATCAGTTCCGTGCTGCCATACCTCGATCAGGCGCCCCTGTACCAGAAGCTCGACCAGGAGTCCGGTTGGGACAGTGATGCGAACTCGACATTCACGTCGATCAGCATCCCAACTCTGCTGAATCCCGGTGCGAATGGCGCGGTGGACGGAGTGACGCACTACGTGGGAATTTCGGGCCTTGGCAAGGACGCGCCGACACTGCCCGTCAACCACGAGCGGGCCGGCGTCTTCGGTTACAACCGGAAGACACGATTTCGCGATATACGAGACGGATCGTCCAACACGATCGGTGTCACGGAAGCTTCGGGCGAATTCGGTCGCTGGGCGGCCGGTGGCAATGACACGCTTCGCTCCTTGACGCAGCAGCCATACATCAATGGACCCGATGGCATCGGGGGCCCATACCAGGGCGGCGTACAGGTGCTGCTGATGGACGGCTCTGTCCGGTTTATCTCGAACGATATTGATCCTGACGTGTTCAAAGCACTGATCACGATCAACGGTGGCGAGGTGGTTCCACCATTCTGACAGGCCGCTGACCAGCGGTGTGAAACTGTGTCGGTTCTGCCGAAGTTTCCTGTCGCCCGGGTTGCACGCCTGCCGATGAGTAAACAGGACGGCTGATTGCAGGCGGAGCTGTCCCGCGTGAATTGTCCGTCGTTGGTCCGGATGACCAGGCGGTGATCCACGTGACTCGATTCAGGCCGGAAGGCCGGATCCGCGAGTGAGGAACTCTCTTCGGGACAGGGAGGTCAGTGCCGAGGGAGTTCCGACATCAGCAACCGGAGAGACGTCTATTTCACGGGCGTCGCCGTCAGAAAACGGGGGAACGTGATGCTGAAACGCAATAAGGGAGTGTTGCTGGGGCTGCTGTTGCTGGGGCTCATTGTCAGTGTGGGGAATCCGATTTCCACACAGGCGGCAGGCCGCGGGCAGCCATCGGACTGGAAGCGATTCTTTTACTATCCCTACCTGTATTACCCCCAGAACTTTAAGCGGGACCAGGGCAGCTACGACCACATGTACTATCGGTACCCGCAGGAACGCCGGGTCCCCGTGTACAACAAGGACTGGTACAACTTTTATCCGACGGCTCGTCCGTATCACCGCGGTCACCACTTCATTCTGGACGTGTTTTGATTCCAGACCTGGGATCACTGACGGCGGCAGACAACTGCACTACCATCCGGCCCGCATCGCATGATGCGGGCTTTTTTTGTTGCGTCAGAGTGGCAGGGCCACCCGGCGCATCCGCCCGCGGCTTGCGGCAAGACGATTCTCCCCCGCGACCGCCCATCCATGACCGACGCGCCTGTCACGATTGAAGCTGTCGACCTGACGAAGACCTATCGCGTGTATCGAAAACGCGAGGGTCTGATGGCGTCGATCCGTGGTCTCTTCAAACGTGAATACAAAATCGTCGAAGCGGTCAAATCTGTCAGCTTTCAGATCGAATCCGGCGAGATGGTCGCTTTTCTTGGTCCGAATGGAGCCGGGAAAACGACGACACTCAAACTCCTTGCCGGGTTGATCTATCCCACATCCGGCGATGCGAACGTGCTGGGCCATACGCCCTGGAAGCGCGAGAACGCTTATCGACGCCGGTTCTCACTGGTGATGGGGCAGAAGAATCAGCTCTGGTGGGATTTGCCCGCGCAGGAGTCTTTCCGGCTCCATAAGGAGATCTACCGCATCGATCCGGTCGACTTCGACAATCGGCTTCGTGAGTTGACCGAATTGCTTGAGGTCGTCGATCTGGTCGGACAACCGGTCCGCGAACTGTCGCTGGGCGAACGCATGCGGATGGAACTCATTGCGGCCCTGCTCCACCGCCCGGACGTGCTGCTGCTAGATGAACCGACGATCGGACTGGATGTCGTGTCACAACGCCGCGTGCAGGAGTTCCTGAAGCGCTACCAGCGCGAGCAGGGGATCACCGTCATCCTGACTAGCCATTACATGAAAGATGTCGAGGCTCTGTGTCGGCGAGCCATCATCATTAACGAGGGCGAGTTGAAGCATGACGGACCGCTGGAAGAAATCGTCGACCGCTTCAGCCAGCACAAGATCATCGAACTGCAGTTCTCCGGCACGAGTATTCCGGAAGGGCTCGATAGTTACGGCCGACTGTTCGACACCAACGCGCCCCGCGCGAAACTCGAAGTCGACCGCAATCGGATTCCGGAGATCCTCTCGTCACTGCTGTCACGGTATTCCATCGAAGACGTCAGCGTTCAGGAGCGTCCGCTGGAAGAGGTCATCGCTGAGTTGTTCGTGAGCCATCGGGATGATGACTGAAATCCGCGCCACCGGAGTCCGACATGCCTCGTCGAAAAAAGTCTGAATGGGATCGCCTCAACGATCGCATCATCGCCTGCGACGCGTGCCCGCGGCTCATCGACCACTGCAAACACATCGCCGCCACAAAACGCCGGGCGTATCTCGACGACGATTACTGGGGCGGGCCGATTCCAAACTTCGGCGATTCGCGGGCGAGACTGTTGCTGGTAGGTCTGGCCCCGGGCGCTCATGGAGCGAACCGCACGGGCCGGATGTTTACCGGCGACCGCAGCGGAGACTGGCTGTTTCGCGCGTTGCACAAGGCCGGCTTCGCGAATCAGCCCGAGGCCACTGGACGTGATGACGGCCTGAAACTGGTTGACTGTGCCGTGACCAATGCCTGTCACTGTGCTCCGCCGGATAACAAGCCGACGCGAGACGAAGTCGGTAATTGTCGCGGCTGGTTTCAATCAACGGTCGACGCGTTACCCGTGCGAGTCTTCCTGGGACTCGGGCAGATCGGTTGGCGATCGGTGATTGATCTCGCCAGAGAGAACGAGTGGTACACAGGGAAACTGCCGAAATTCAGCCACGGGGCCGAAGTTGAGTTGTCCGAGGGCCGTGTCCTGCTGGGCAGTTTTCATCCCAGCCAGCAAAACACTTTTACGGGTCGGCTGACAGAAACCATGTTCGATGCTGTATTCTCAAGAGCCCGACGGCTTCTCGAAACCGGACAGAACTGACTAACCTGTCCGTTTGAGGCGAATCGCCCCGCGGTCTGTTGCCCGAACTGGTAAAGCCCGATCGCAAGCTTCTATACTCGGGATTCGTGTCGCAATTGTGCCAAAATGCCATCGAGACGGTCTCCTTCGAGCAGACTCTGGATAAACGTACATGACGCCCGGGACTAAGCGCATGTTGATCGGATCGATCGCCGCTTCCGCCATCGTCGGCATCCTGTCGATTGTCGATCTGGTTGCGGGCGTGCCGTTCGCCGGGCAGACCGTGCTGGACATCATGTTTCTCGCGAGTGCCGGACTGATTGGCTACATGGGCTTCGACACGTATCGCGAGATGTCCTGAGTCGATACAGCGGCAGGCGGATTTCTCCGAAATCCGCAGATACCGATTTCGGAGAAATCGGGCTACGGCTCAGGCACGGTGTACAGAGAAGCTGATCTGACGAAACCCGACAGGAAGGGAATCCCGCCGTGGCCGAGCGTCCTTCTCTCATTGCGAGACTGATCGGCTGGCTCAAATGGCCGCTCGCAATTGGTCTGATCACACTGCTCGTTCATCAGAACCGTGAGCAGTTCCAGCGTTTGCTCACCGAGCCCATTCACTGGCGCTTTCTGGTCGCTGCATTTGTGCTCTGCAGCAGTTCGATTGTCCTGACGTTTTTTCGCTGGTATCTGCTCGTGAAAGCGCAGGATTTTCCGTTCACAATGGGTGACGCTGTACGTCTTGGGTTTCTGGGCTACCTGTTTAACTATGTGGGCCCCGGAATCGTCGGCGGCGATCTGGCCAAAGCCGTCCTGATGGTTCGCGAGCAGACCGAACGCCGAGCCGTCGCAGTGGCCACAATACTCCTCGACCGCATCCTGGGGCTGCTGGCGCTGTTCATGGTGGCTTCGGGAGCCGGGATGTGTCTGGAGCAGGACCTCGGCAGTGGCGAAACACTCGTCTGGGCCACATGGGGGGGCACCGCGGCCGGGCTCATCGGACTCGCCATCATGCTGCATCCGGCGACTCCGCGATCCCGCTGGCTCAACTGGCTGACACGACTTCCGAAGATCGGCGGAATGGTTGGCGATGCTGCGACGGCCATCGCTTTGTATCAGACGCGCCGGATGGTCGTTGTGGCCACGGTGCTGATCAGCATTGTCGGGCACTTCGGGATCATCTCGTCATTCTATTGCTGCGCCCGAGCTATCGCGGGCGATGCTGACGTGCCCGGCTATGTGGCGCACCTGTTAATTATTCCGCCCGCTGAGGTTGCGGCGTCCTTCTTTCCGACACCGGGAGGACTCGGTGCACTTGAGTACGCCGTGAAGAAGTCCTACGAACTGGCTGGCTTTGAAGCGGGTCTTGGCGTGCTGGCGGCCGGAGCGTATCGCGCGACAACGATCCTCGTGGCAGCCGTCGGTTCGCTTTACTACTTTGCGGCGCGCAAGCAGATTCAGGAGATGCTGGCTCAAGCCGAAGCTCAGGGCGACGGCGAGTCCACATCCTGACCGCCGTCTACGACTGGTTTGCATCACGAGGATGGGCATGGATTCCTTCGCAGAACCGCATCAGGCGCAGCTCGATCCCGCACGCTGGCAATTCGCATGCGACCTGCTGAAACGATTCTGTGACGACGGCGCGTTGCCGTCGGTCGGATTGATCGCAGGACGCAGCGGAGCGGTCGTCGAACCGCAGTTCTTCGGAGTTCAGACGCTGGACGGATCGCAGCCGGTGCGGGACGACGCCGTCTTTCTGATCGCGTCCATCACCAAACCGATCGTCGCAATGGCGGTCCTGATGCTGGCAGAACGCGGCGAGTTGAAGCTCTCCGACAAAGTCATCGAGTACGTCCCGAAATTCGGGAAACACGGCAAGAACGGTGTCCGCGTCCGCCACCTGCTGACGCACTCGTCAGGACTGCCGGACATGCTGCCGAACAATGTCGAGTTGCGTCAGCAACACGCACCGCTGTCGGCATTTGTTGAGGGAACGTGCGAGATCGAACTCGAATTCCCGCCGGGCCGCGGAGTGCGTTACCAGAGCATGGGCTTTGCGATGCTCGGCGAGATCATTCAGCGAGTCTCAGGCGTGCCCTGTGCTGAGTTCGTTCGCCGGGAAATCTTCGAACCGCTGAGCATGGTCGATTCATGGCTCGGTCTACCCGCCGATTGGTTTGAGGGCGAACCTCCACAGACCGACCGCATTCCGGAGATCCGCATTCCGCCCGAGCAGGAGAATCAGGACTGGAACTGGAACAACCGTTACTGGCGAATGCTGGGCGCTCCGTGGGGCGGACTGCTGACGACGCCACTCGATCTGGCCCGCTTTTGCCAGATGATGCTGGGGCGATTGCCATCGGGAGTTGAGTCCTCCGTGCTTTCCCCGGCAGCGATCCATGCGGCAACTCGAAACCAGCTTGAAGTGATGCCGGATATCCCGGAGACCGATCGACGCACGAAGCCGTGGGGATTGGGCTGGCGTCTGAATTGGCCGGCTCACAGCGCCAACTTCGGCGATTTCCTCGGAAACCGGACTTACGGTCATTGGGGAGCCACGGGTACAGTTCTGTGGATCGACCCGGACCTCGACGCATTCATGGTGCTGTTGACGACCTGCCCGCAGGAACCGCACGGAACGTATCTCGCCCGGGTCTCTAACGCAGTAGCCGCTGCGTTTGTGTAGCGACAGCCGATCACTCACACCTCTTAATCTTAATCCTACTCTTAATCCTAATCTCCTTAGGACTGACTGCTCGCGGACGAGAGTAAGATTAAGAGTAGGATTAAGAGTAAGAGTCAGGTGGCTGGGAGCCGCCTTGTGAATGGAGTCCAGAGAGCATGTCGACGGGTTTCGGGGAAGGCGAATTCACTGATGCCACAACCATAAGTGGCCGCAGTTGGCCCGCGCTCACGCAGTTCTGCGTGATCATGGAGAACCGTGTCGGCAGCTTGAACCAGCTTGTCCGCAGCCTCGAACGCTACGACATGCGGATCATCGCTCTGAGCATCGTCGACACGGTCGACGTGGCCATTGCCCGAGTGATGCTGGACCACGTGGAACGCGCCCGCGAATTGTTTGAACTCTCCGGCTTCACTTTCTTTGAGAACGAAGTCATCGGCATTCAGCTTCCAGAACAGGAGCAGCCATTCCTGTCGGTATGCTCGGTGCTGCTGCAGGCGGAACTCAATGTGAATTACATGTATCCGCTGCTATACCGCCGCGCGGGACACGGCGCGATCGCGATTCACACCGACGACATGGACGCCGCGACGCGTGTCCTGTCGGACAAGGGGTTTATCCTGATCTCCGAAGACGACCTCTCGAACGACGACGAATTCTTCAGCTGAGTCGTCACTCTTCGGCCAGCCCCAGCGATTCGAGGCGGCGATACAGAGCCGGGCGGGTCAGTCCCAGCAGTTTGGCTGCCTGGGCTTTGTTTCCACCGGCGAGTTCCAGCGCATTGGCGATGTGCTCGCGCTCGATCCGCGACAGCAATTGCTCAAGCGGCTCCACGCGGCCAGTCGGAGGCGGTCCAAGGCTTTGAGCGTCCAGGCCTGTTCGGAATCGAAACGGCAGATGATCAGTGCCAATGACACTTCCCGTGCAGGCGGCGTGTGCTTCAGAGACGACCTGCTCGAGTTCGTCCAGGTTGCCCGGCCAGTTGTAATGCTCGAAGAGTGAGTTGACCTCGTCGGTGAATCCGGAGACCTGTTGTCCGCTGCCGTGATTGCGGTGTTCCAGGAAGTGCTGAGCCAGCAGGGGCACATCGCCGGCGCGGCGTGCCAGCGGCGGCAACTCAATCTGCAGCGCTGTCACCAGAAAATAGAAGTCCTCTGTCAGCGACTCGTCGACTCGAAGTTGATTCAGATCAACCGAACTGGCGGTCATTAATCGCACCTGATTGCGAAACGCGGCGCCATGTCGGGATGGAATGAAGTCCAGCAGTCGCTGCTGCAGGTCCCGCGGCAGACGTTCGATGTGATCCAGAAAAATCGTCCCGGGGTGCAGTGCTGACGCCGTCGAGACGTCAGCCCAGTCAGTTTCGACCAGGCGACTTAGTGATTCCTGCAATTCAGTCGCGGGCAGCTTCCGACAATTCAAGGGCACGAACGCTCGTTGTCCGCCCGGTGCTGCGTAGTGAATCGATCGAGCCACGTGCTCTTTCCCGGTTCCAGGCTGGCCGGTGAAATGCACAATGGCATTTGACTGACGGGCAAGCTGTGCCTGTTCCAGCACTCGCTGCATGCCCGGTGAACGACACACGATCGACGAAATGTTGTAGCGTTCGCGCAGATCGTGCCGCAGCGCGGCTAGTTCCGCATGCACAGTCGCGATCACGGAAGTCCCTGCCGGTTGTCCCGCCGACGGTACGGCGGTCACAACTCCCAGGATGAACGAGCTACGATTCCTGTCGTCCAGCGGAAAGAAATGTACCAATCGCGTCGATGTCTGCAGCGAATTCCGGTTAACGAAATATCGCGGCGTCTGTGTGGCTGCTCCGTCAAAAACTTCCGGCGGCGGACACAGCGACTCTGTCAACGACTCGACGTCAGTCGGCTCGGCCGAAGATGCGAAGTCGCAGACGCGTCCGACCGTTTCGGCGGCAGTCCATCCCGTCAACAGTTCACAGCCCTGATTGACAAACACCACCCGGCGTTGAGCGTCGATTACGAAGACGGGTGTCTCGACCGCGTTGAGAGCGGTTTCAAGACGGATGCGTCGTGTGCCTCGTTTCGCCACGGGTCGGTTCGTCCTCTTCACACAGCCGGCTGCAGTTCGAAAACTGTGATCTCCGGTCGCACCATAAAACGCACGCGACGCAGATATCCAATGCCCCGGTTGATGTATAGCGTTCGCCCGCCCGGCGCCGCGACAGCACCCGCGACATACCGCCGATTGCTGACAGGCAGCATGGGAGCACCCAGAACAGGAAAGCGACACTGACCGCCATGCGTGTGTCCGGCGAGGATCCAGCCACGATAATCTCCCCAACCGGGTAAATCAGCAGCGTCCGGGTTGTGGCACAGGACCAGTGACGCAGCATCGGTGTTGATGCTGTCGATTGTTTGGTCCAGAGCGAAGTCGGGTGTCCACAGGTCGTCGACTCCTGCGATCTGCAACCCGCTGACGATGGTTGACGAGTTCCTCAGCATGTGGATGCCAAGGGCATCGAGTCGATCTGTCAGTCGGTCGGCCACGGAGCGCCGATTCCAGCCTTCGCCGTAATCGTGATTGCCGGTAATGGCGACCGTCGCCAGGCGAGCAGGAGCCAGGTCTTTCAGCAGGCTTTCCGTTTCGACGATCTGCTGTGGTCCGATGTGATGGAGAAAGTCGCCGGTGATGGCAACGATGTCGGCCTGCAGCGCAGACACCTGCCGAATCACTCCTGTGAGATATTCAAAGTCGACGACCGGTCCGACGTGCAGGTCGCTGATTTGAACCAGCCGGCACGCCTGCAGTCCTGGATGCAGATTGCGAATCGGCAGAGTGACACGCGTGACTTCGACCCAGTGGGGTTCGACGAAGGCCGCATAAGCCGGCAGTCCGACGATTGCTCCCGCAGTGGCGGCAAGCCCGGCCTTCAGCCACCGCCGACGGGTTAAACGCGGCGGATCGCAACTGGCTGGGTCGGCCTGGTTGGTCGAGCAATCATGCATTTGACGCCCGGCGACGCACGACCAGATGATTCATCACGCGGTTCACGCCGGACAATTCACGCGTGATTCGTTCGATGTCTGGCAAGTCGTTGTCGATCTCGATCACGCCCTGCAGGCAAACGCCATCGCGAAATCGTCGGACGACCAGCGACGAGAATCGCACATCCGACTGATTCAGTAGTTCCAGTTGGATGGCTCGTTCCAGCGCATGAGGCTCTGCACTGGCCGACTCCGTCGCTTCCGAGTCAGCGGCGGGTAACTCGGTATTGGATGCGTCTGGCAGCGGGCTTGCGGCACTCCTGAGTGCAGCGACAGTCATACCCGAAACCGAATCGCTCGCAGTGTCCGTGTCCGGCGCGTCGAAACGCAGCTTGCGTCCTGCCATAGCTTTTCCTCCATGCGAAACATCCATGAACATCCACGTGTCGCGGGAGTCTATCCGCTTCGTGCGCAATGTGAACACTTTTCCGACGCAGGTTGCAAAACGCGAATTAAGACGACGAGGTTCGTGGAGCTGAGTCGTCCGGTAATTCCAGCCATTCGCCTGATCGAGTGCCCCATTGATGCAACATTGGGAAGCCGGCCAGGACCCGGTTGAAAATGACGTTTTCGGGTGTACGCTGGGACCGGTTTGCCGCATGCTTGATGTATGCCTCGCAACCCTTGAGTGCCTTCGTAACCGGGCGATCAGCAGCTCCCTCTGGCAAAAGGCCGATTCATGACATTCTCGATCAAACTGGCTGCGACGCTTGCGATGTTGTGTCTATTGTCGGGGAACGCGCGATCGCAGGACTCGCCGCCTCCACCAGCAGCAACTCCTGATGCGACCACCGACGCTCCTGCGCAGGCCGTGCCGGAGAAGCCGGCAACGCCTGCCCAACCGGTCGAACTGAAGCACCCCGATCCGGCAGATGTCCTGACTGGTATCAAGGCATTCATGGCCGACCGACCGGGTTTCGACGGTAGCGCCGTCGAGACGGCGAAGTTTGTCCCCAATGCATCGGCTCCGCAGCATCTGACGTTAACCGGAAAAGTCGCTTTCGAGTTTCAGCGGCGAGCGATCGCGAGACAGGCCGCGAACATCCTGAAGACCGCATACGGCGACGTGCCAGGGGGAGTCCAATTGCCGACCATTCAGGTCGATGGGCTCAAGCTGGAACTGGTGGCCGCCGACGAGATTCTCCGCGGAGTGAATGCATGGATGCAGGACCGTCCCGGATTTGAAGACTGCCAAATCACAGCAGCCGAGTACGTGCTGAACGACGATGGCGACGTCGACGTCCGGCTGTCCGGCCGGGTCAGTTTTGCGTTTCAGAAGGCTGCGATCTGGAGTGCCTGCACCAATCTGCTCGCCGCGCGATACGGAGATGTCGCAACGGCAGGTGCCGCGGTGCCTGAAGTCCCCGCGGATCCACCAGTTCCGGCACCTGTTGAGGAAGCCGTTCCGGCTGACCCACCAGCGCCCGCGGCGAATCCCGTCCCAGACGATTCATCCGCCGCACTGATCCCGTCGGGCAGTGGCATCGTCCGAGCGGCCAGTCTGAGTTATCGGCTCGCATCGGTTCGTTTTCTGCAGGTGGGACTACTGCAGGATCAGGAAACGACACCGGCACAACCCGCCACACCAAAGCCCGCCACCCCCAAGCCCACCACAAAAAAGCCACCAACACCTCCAAAACCACCGACGCCTCCAAAGCCGCCGACTCCGGGAACCGTGCCAAAGCCAGGTGTGCCGGGTGCTCCCTCCCTGATTCCCGCCGTGCCAGAACCGGCGACTCCGACCGGTCCGACGACGATTGTCATTCCTGGACTCCCGACCCCGCAGCTCGACGACGTGAAAGTCGTCTCTCCCAAGGCGGATTCGTTTCTGCAGACAGTGCAGCAATGGGCGGCCGCTCAGCCCGGACTGGAAGGTTGCAAAGTCACGAGCGGGACATTCAGCGTCGGCCCCGAAGGCCGCGACTGGCTCGTGCTTGAAGGGCATTTTGGATTTGCGTTTCAGAGGAGTGCAATCGAGCAGGCGTGTTCTGGCCTGCTGCTTGAGAAGTACGGCCCACAAGTCGTCGCGCCGGGGCAAGTTCCCGCCGCGACCGGGGACAATATGAAGCAGGCGTTTCCATCAGCCGCCCCCGTCCTGGCCGATCTGCAGACTCATTTGAAAACGGGCATCTTTGATGGCTGCTCAATCACGGCTGCCAGTTATCAGCCCGGTCCAGGAACTGCGGATCTGATGCTGCTCGAAGGCCAGATCGGGTTTTCATTTCAGAAAGCACCACTAGCTCAGGCAGTCTCGACGGTCTTTCGTAAACGGTACGGTGACGTCATTACTGCAGTGTCGCCCGCACCGATTCCTCAGACGGACGACCTGGAAGTCGTGCTTCCCGATGCTGGCCGAGCTGTCGTCCGCATTCAATCCGCTTTGGGAATGAACGCCGCCTGGGACGGGATCCAACTTCGTGGCGGAAAATATGTTGAGGAGGACGGGCAGGTCTACCTGGAACTGACTGGTTCGCTTGTGACTGAAGAACAGCGAGCCACAGCCGCGGACGTTGCCAATCAGGCTCTGCAGCAATCATTCGGCAAACTGGCCGGAACGTGGCCCACGCCACGAGTGGACGGACTGGGAATCATTGTTCCGTCGTCCGCCGATGCCGCCCGGTACTTCAACCGCGGTAAGAGCCTGTATCTGCAGAGAAAGTTTGAAAAGTCACGTGCCGCTTTCGACCAGGCCATCGCCACCGACCCTTACGACCTGGCGTACCGATACTGGCGCGTTGCCTCCGTGCTGGGCGCTGGAGAAGACGACAATGCACGAGAACTGCTGCGACCGCTGACCATGCGTCGCTGGCAGGGAGACTCAGACGGTTACTCGACCGAATACATGCAGGTCCTGCGGAGCCTCGAACGTGTTCAGGGCCCCGTACGCCGTCGAATTGGCAAGTTGGAACGTGAAATCTTCGTCGATCTTGTCCGAAGCGGCCGGTGATTCCGCTGTTCGCCGTGACGACTGCTTTTCACGGGGTTCTCCGCTAGACTCAGACGCTTTGCGCAGCCGACGGCTGTTCGTGAATCGCAATGCAACGTCCGGTTTTCGGCGCTACAGGCCGGACAATGATGCTCCGAACGCGTCTCGCGTCCGAGTCTCTGCGATTTCCTGGGTATCCCTGTTGAGAGGCCAATGTTCCTGTGAGTTCTACATCTGTGATCGGGCTTCAGTGGGGTGACGAAGCCAAGGGGAAAATCGTTGACCTGCTGACTTCGCAGCACGACGTCGTGATCCGCTATCTGGGTGGCAACAACGCTGGCCACACCGTCATCTTCGACGGCGAGACCTACAAGCTTTCGCTTCTTCCAGCCGGCATCCTGCACGACTCGGTGGTTTCCGTAATCGCGACCGGGGTCGTCATCCATCCCAAAGCGTTTCTCGACGAACTGGGCAGTCTTGTCTCGCGGCGAGGCGCGGTCCCGCCTGAGCGGCTCATGATCAGTGACCGGGCGCACGTCGTGTTTCCGTATCACATGGCGCAGGAAGTCGCGTTCGAGAAGGCGCGCGGAGGCGAGGCGATCGGCACAACGATGCGTGGCATTGGCCTGTGTTACCGAGATAAGGCGGGACGCACGCATGCAATCCGCATGGGCGATCTGGTGCGTCCCAATGTGCTCCGCAAACGCCTGAGTGAAATTGTCCCGCAAAAGAACGCCGCGATTCAGGCAATCGACCCGGACTTCCAGCCACTCGACGTCGACGCGATCTTTGAAGAGTACTCGGGCTACGCCGAGCAACTTGGCCCGTTCGTCACCGACACGACAGCGTTCCTGCACAAGGCCCTCGCGAACAACAAACGTCTGCTGTTCGAAGGTGCCCAGGGGTGTCTGCTGGACATCGATCACGGATCGTTCCCCTATGTGACGTCCTCAAACAGTTCCGGTTGCGGGATTCACAGTGGCAGTGGCGTTTCGGAACGAGTCATCTCGAAGATGATCGGCGTGGTGAAGGCTTACACGACACGAGTCGGGGGCGGCCCGTTTCCCACGGAACTGCACGATGAAATCGGACAGCACATCCGCGACGTCGGACACGAATACGGCACCGTCACGGGCAGGCCAAGACGTTGCGGCTGGTTCGATGCCGTCGCCGCCGGTTACGGAGCCCGCATCAGCGGTATTGATGTGCTGGCCGTCATGCTGGTTGACGTCCTCGACGGACTTGATGAGCTCTCGATCTGCGAGGCGTACGAAATCGACGGCAAACGCACGACCGATTTCCCCAGTCACATTGACGACCTGGCAAAGGTGAAACCCGTCTACCGCACGCTTCCCGGCTGGAAGCAGGACATTACCGGGGTTCGCAGACGAGCCGATCTGCCTGAGAATGCATTGCGATATGTGGAGACAATCGCCGAATTGATCGGCTATCCGGTCGAAGTCATTTCCGTGGGCCCCGATCGCGAGCAGACTATTCTGGAATGAACGGCTCAGGCTTGACGGTCCGTGGCGCAGTCCAGATTAAGAGTAGGATTAAGATTAAGATCTGACACCGGCCCATCACACGAGGCTGATCATGAAGACGCTTCGATTTCTCGCTTGCACGTTCGCCATTCTGACCTGCCTACCCACGCAGGCTGATCCGCCTCACGTCAGCTACATCTTCCCGGCGGGTGGCCAACGTGGAACCACGGTCAGTTTTCGAGTCGGCGGGCACAATCTGTACCTGGGCTGCCCCTTCGAACTCAGCGGTCCCGGCGTCACAGCCACAGAACGAATTGAGCGAACCGAGACAACCTGGTTCGAAGGCCCGGTAATTCCGCAGCCCGCATCCCAGCGCAAAGAGGATTACGCCAAGGACTACGCCGGCTCGCTCGATATCGCAGCCGATGCAGCACTGGGATCGCGGTACTGGCGAGTCTCGACATCGCAGGGCGTCACACCGCGCATGAAGTTTCAGGTCGGCGATCTGCCGGAAGTTGTCGAGCAGGAAATCGACGGAGATCCCGTGCCGGTCGCCGTGACGCTGCCGGTGACGATCAACGGTCGCATTTTTCCTCGAGAAGACGTCGACATCTGGACCTTCGACGCGAAAGCCGGCCAGCAACTCAGTTGCGAGGTCTTTGCATCGCGCCTCGGCTCGCCGCTTGATTCCCGGCTCGAGATACGCAGCCCCGACGGGCAGATGCTGGTGCAGAACGTCGACACGTTCGGTACTGACTCGTTCGTGCAATTTGAAGCCCCGTCGGATGGCACTTATGAATGTCGCATTCACGACATCAAATTCAACGGGCTGCAGGATCATGTTTATCGGCTGACGATTCGCAACGGAGCGTATATCCGCTCGGTCTATCCCCTGGGCGGCAAACGCGGTGAGTCAGTTGCTTTGACGCTGTCCGGCGCGAACGTGCCGGACCAACCGGTTGCTGTCGCGATTCCCGCCGCAGCCGGTGCCATCCACCATTGGCAGATGGCCGGCAAACCATTCGCATCAAATCCCGTCACTCTTGTAGCGGGTGACCTGGACGAGCATCTCGAATCTGAACCCAACGATCTGCTCGCAGAAGAATCCAGCGAGTCCACACCATCCGTTGCACCAAAGGTCAGTGACTTTGCCGTTCCATCCGCGCTGAATGGTCAAATCAACGGACCAGGTGACACCGACCTGTGGCGGTTCACGGCGACAGCAGGCCAGTCCCTGGTGATTGAAGTCTTCGCATCCCGTCTCGGGACGCCGCTCGACGCTGTGCTGAGTGTTCTATCGAGTGAACTGAAACAGCTCGCGCTGAATGACGACGTCAAAGGCGGCGTCACCGATTCCCGTCTGAGCTGGAAGGTCCCGAAGGGCGAACATTTCTATCTGCAGATCCGTGATCAGTTCGCATCCCGTGGAGGAGACGAGTTCGCCTATCGCATTCACATCACTGAAGCGGCAGCCGACACAATGGGATTTGCACTCACTCTGCCGGCTGATGCCATTACGGTGACCGCCGGCGACGAAGCCGGTGCGAAGGTCAAGCTGAATGTCGACAGGTCCGCCGGTTACAAGGGTGAGATTGAAATCACGGCGGAAGGACTCCCTGAAGGTGTCACACTCGAAGGGACCGCGATCGGCAAGAACAAGCCGAATACGACCCTCGTCTTCAAGGCCACGGACAAGACGAACATCGGACTCGCTAATATCCGCATCATTGGTCGATCGACGGAACCTGACACGGACATTGTCAGCACCGCAAAATTTCCTGGTTCATACGGCGAGCCGGACGTCACAAACATAGCGTTTGCCGTTGCACTCCAAACGCCGTTCAAATTCTCTTCTCCATTCGAAACCAAATACGCATCGCGGGGCACGGTCTACGGTCGGAACTACCAGATCGACCGAGGCGGTTTCGAGGGGCCGATTGAAGTGGAAATGGCTGATCGGCAGACTCGGCACCTGCAGGGCGTCACGGGCCCGAAAGTCATCGTCCCGCCTGGCGAGTCTGAGTTCTACTATGCGATCTCACTGCCACCGTGGATGGAGATTGGTCGAACCAGCCGGTCCTGCCTGATCGTCTCGGCCATCATTGAAACACCTGACGGTAGTAAGCACCGAGTCAGCTATTCGTCACAAACGCAGGACGATCAGATCATCTGCCTCGTGGACCCGGTGCGTCTGAGTATCGGCACACCGAGCAAGACCCTCGGAGTACATGCAGGCCAGACTGTCGAACTTCCCATCACGATCGGACGAGGCACTGGCCTAACGGGACCGGTCACCGTGCAATTGCGTTCGGCGAGTCACATCCGCGGCTGGTCGTCCGAGCCCGTCGAAGTCGCGGCTGGCATGACACAGGGCACCCTGCCCATTCAGTTCGCAGCGGAAGACGTCGGCCCGTTCAACGCACCGTTGATCCTGGAAGCAACCATCCAGGACGACCGCGGTATGCCAGTCAAAAGCGAGTGCCCCATCCACGTGCGACTGCTCGTCTCGCCGGCTTCATCAGCCCGGTAGTCCCCCTCAGCATCGCAGTCCGGCAATAGGACAGAAGCTCAGAGAGCTGGCCGGAACCTTCGGCTGCTTCACTTCGGAGCAGGTGAAGTTTCTACCAGGCCGCATTCGGCGGAGAACACGTCCGCGTTACTATGATCGGTTCGCCCTGTGTGCTGCGGAGATCGCAACTCTGTGGCATCCGCCCACCGATTCCGTCGCCCGGCTGCAGCGGACGACGTGCCCGGAACTCGAACCGCCGGTGTGGCTGCCGTCTCCGCACCGAGATCCCGACGTCACGGCACTCGGCCGCGTGCAGTACCGCCGCCAGAGTTACGGCTTTGGTATCAAGCTCGACGACCGTCGCCGGCACCTGTTCATCTGCGGGAAGACGGGCATGCCGCAGCGAAGCAATCTCGCCGGTCCAGAACAAACTGGGCCAGTTCGTCGCCAACCCGCTGCCACGCACGCACGGCGTGTTGATTGCGGACCCTTTCCGGCATGCGGCACAGCAACCCGAGTTGGATGCGACAGAAACAAACAGCCCCCGGCTGCGGAACATCATCGACGCCCCGCGCAACCGCATCGACCTCCGCCGCATCATGGACCGCGGCCAGATCCTGATCGTCAACCTGAGCCAGGGCCGCATCGGAGAACCGGCGTCAAACCTGCTCGGAGCCTTCCTCGTCCCGCGACGCGGCCTGCTGGCGACTCCGGGCACAACACTGCTAAGCCTCCATGCGTGTCAGTCAGCTACGGCCGTTGTCCCTTCGCCGGGCAGGTCAAGACTCAGCGTCAAGGAAAAAATCATCCATTAGAAAAGAACGGCGAGAAATCTCCACTCGGTCCGGATTCTCCCTTGACTCGCTATTCTGGCCGGATGTCAGCCTCGGTTGCAAACGCAAAAGAGCCGCCTATAGTTGCTCGGCTTGGCACAGAATGGAGTCGGTAACGACCACGGAATCTGGTTATTTCACTCCTCATTTCCCAGATGCAGCGTGTAGTTTCGTTTCTACGAGGTCAGCACACGTTTGCAGAATTCTCCGCCCGATCATAAAACATGTCATCTGAACACCAGCGCATGCTGGACATGATTGAGCACGATGTCTTTCTTTGGGAAGGTGTCCCAGAGCGGCCTTCTGCCGTTTATGGCCGCGATGGCAATGATCATGTTCTCTCGCGAGGAGGATTGACTCGTGAATCGCTCGACGCCGATCTGACTCCGACCGACGGGGCTAGGCACGTTTTCGAGCGAATGCGAGTCAACTTTGAAACTGGCGAGATCACGTTTTCAAAGTTTGAGCCACTCAAGGGAGCGGACTAGATGGACAGCGGCTACCTCATCCTTAAACGAGGTCAGTCGAACGATTCGCTCTTTTTTGCCCGCGACGAGTCAGAACGTGACGCGAAAGTTGACGTGCAGACTGATTACCGAATCAGTCCTATCTTCGCGGTCGATCCCGACGCCGCCCAAGCGCCGGAACTTGCAGCTACTGCCCACGTCGGCTTCTTCGCCTTCGAACGGGCGTTCACAGAGATCGCCAGGGCCAAGGAAAACTCAGACAAATCGCTGAGGGGACATTGTTGGTTCAGCTACGGTCTGGCGTCCTTCATCGTTTTCACGTCCGATTCTGATCAGCTGTTGAAGATTCGTGACAATGCCATTGGCACAGTTCGGTCATTTGAGCATTGGGCCATTCGCGATCACTCAATCGACGTTCGCGCGGTTGAATTGTCGCCGCCTGTCGAGGTAAACGTCGAAGAATTCACGCTGATCGGCATGCGATCGACAGACGACTTCGACCTGCGGCACCTCGTTGATGAGATACGCAACGGGGTCAACGCCTTAACGGAACATTCCGTTCAACACGCTCCTCATTATCTCGACGTGATCAAGAATCTGATTTTCGCGATCAACGGTCGTGTCGCTCACATTCGCACTCTTAAAGCTGAACTGGACGAAATGCGGCCCACGGTTGCCACACAAACTATTGAGGTGGCGACTTTGGAGACCGTCGAGCGGCTGCAGAAACGAATCAACGCCGCGACAGATCACCTCGTTCAGATCAACTCCATACTCGCCTATGCACTCTCCCAGACTTTTGGTGGAGCCGCGCCGCTGCTTGAAAATCGATGTTTCGTGCACAGCCATTCGTTGCTTGGCATCGGTACGGCCATTGCTTCGCTGCACGCCTTCACAAGGAAGGTCGACGACGTATTCACCGATATCCCAGTGCACTCTGCGGTCCGTGATTGCTTTCGCATCGCGAAACCTCTGAATGTGTTTCGCTCGCTGGCGGATGTCGACTTGTCGGAGTGGAAAGGTCAGAAGCAGCAAACAGATTTGTTGATTGAGCGAGCAAAGTCCGAGGAGCAGACGGCACGGCCTCACTTGCTGTTCTTCAGTGGACGTCTCGGATTCCACGAGGCCGCCTACTCGTTGAGTGCAGCGCTGCAGGCCCTTCCGGCTGCTGACACTGCGCGTTGGAGCCTGATGACCCTCAGTCATGAATTGATGCACGCACACGTCCGACAACTGTTCGAGTCTATTCTCGCACCGGATATCGAAGTCGAATCCGGCAATGCTGCTTTTGTGGAGACGTTTCGCAAGTACAAACAGTTCCTCGCAGGTAGTATGGCTCATCTGAAAAAATCTGCAACATAGGATCGGAAGTACAATCCGCGGATCAAACCTGGATCGTTGGACATGCTTTTTAGTTTCCGATGCGCCAGCGTTGTTAGTTCATCTTTGGTTTT
>CAUZFZ010000163.1:0-22801 GCA_963579025.1 Planctomycetota bacterium
CGGTGGTCGCCGTCTTGAGATTCCGGATACGACTGAGGCGACGTTCCAGGTCGGTCATGCGGTCGCAGACCTGCTCCAGACGCTTCATGACCGGTTGCAGACGCTGCGTACGGACGCTGAGTTCCTCGACCAGCGTGACCATTTTGCGCCGACGATTTCGAAGTTCCGTTTCGCGTGCTTTGCGGTCGGCCGGTAACAGTGAGGTGTCGAGCACCAGGGCTTCTGCGTCCTGGACGTAATTACGACGCATGTGGTCCAGCGTTCGCAGATTGTGCGGCATGCGGGCCAGGATCTGATTCTTCTCAAGTCCTTCAGTCACGGAGACCTTGATCGTGCGGTCGAACGGCAATTCGCTGCAGTGAACTGCCGTCAGAACTTCGATGATCGACTTCATCGCGTAGTCGGATTCGAGTAATTCGCGACGGAAGCGTTTGCGCGTAATTTCGATCTTCTTGGCCAGAGCGATTTCTTCTTCACGAGTCAGCAGCGGAATCTCGCCCATCTGAGTGAGATACATGCGGACCGGATCGTCGATCCTGCGGCTGCCCTCTTCGGGCTCCATGTCGACGCCTTTGATGGGCCTCAGCCGTGCCTTTTGACGTTTCTTGTCCACGACCTCTGCGTTGGCTTCTTCGGCCACAATCTCCATACCCAGCTCTTCCAGAGACATCAGCAGATTGTCGAGCTTCTCCGGATTGACGGCCTCGTTCGGCAGGTAGGCATTCACCTGAGTGAAGGTCAGGTAACCCTGCTTGCGTCCGGCGTCGATCAAGTCGGCAAGCGTTTCATCAACTTTATGCATGAGCTGTTCCTCTGGCTGGGTGATCGATCGAAGCGGTAACACACAACTGAAGTCGCAAGACTCCAGTCTTTCCGAACTCTTCCGACTCCGGAAACCGTCTTACCGCGATGCCCGTTTGCGATGGAAAGCCGACGCCTTGCTGAGTTTCGCAAGAACATCGTCTTCCGTGCCGCCGCCTGCCATCGCCTGTCGACTCAGTTCCGCCTGGTGATTCCGTTCCTCCCGTCTCCACTTCAGGCGGTCGAGGTTCTCCTGAAAGAGCCCCGGACCTTCGTCTTCTCCGTCGAGCTGAAGTTTTCGCTCGACTCCTTTCAGGCGAGCCTGGTCCGCAATCCATACGGTCAGGCCTTTCAGCTCTAAACTCTCCGTGCTTAAAGTCACCCGCTCGAACGCTGGCTCGTGTCCCAACTCGATCTGGTCGTAGACAATCTGAAGCAACGCTCGCAAATACGGATTCAGGAAATCATCCACCCCGACTTCCTGTCGGGTCTGCTCACCCAGCTCCGGCCGGGTCAGCAATATCTCGAGTAGTTCGCACTCGAGTTGATCATCCTTCGATAAAGGCCGCCGGTGAAACTCGATCCGCTCGTCAATTGGTGGTTCAAAATCCGGATCGGACGCCTGCGGCGTGTATTCCTCAAAGGAAACTGGTGGGTGGTCTGCGTAGGGATCGGGGTATTGCCCCTGGTCGATGAACTGTCCGGTTTCCGGATCGAAGTCCGGCGGTGGTGTCTGACTTGGTCCTGAACGTGAACTTGGATTGGGACTTGTTCCGGCTGAGTATTGGTTAGGCTGACTCTTGCCCGGTTGTTTCTGATACGGGCCACCCTGTGACTTTTGATACTGAGGTTTGGGGAACGGTTCCTTTGGCTTGTATTTGTCCTGTGTCTGAATCTGCTTCCGCATCCTCTGCAGTCGACTCCGGACACTGGTTTCCGGCAGCCGCAGCCGCGTTGCCAGTCTACCGAGTATCAAGTCCTCGCGAGCTGTTCCGCTCAGCCCTGGCACTTTCGCCAGCAACGTGAGCATTTCGTTCAGCACTCGTTCCTGTCCGTCCACCGAGCCGAGCCCAATTTGCCCGGCTTCGTACTCCAGTTGGAACTCCCAGGCTTCCGGTGCCCGTTCGACAAGTTGTTCAAACGCCTCGCGTCCGTGTTGTCCAAGGTAGTCATCCGGGTCCTGGCCATCTGGAAGTGACATCACTCTCAGGTCAACACTCTGCCCGAGCAGCATTCGTACCGCCCGTGCGGAGCTTTTCTGTCCGGCTGCGTCGCCGTCGTAGACCATCACGATCTTCGGAGCGAACGCTTTCAGACGATTGACATGTGTTTCCGTTAATGCCGTTCCCAGAGTGGCCACAACGTTGCGCACTCCGAACTGATGGCAGGCAACGCAATCGGCATACCCCTCGGTAACAAGGACTGTTTTTGTCTCGCGTATCGCCTCGCGGGCCTCCGCTAACCCGAAGAGAACCCGTTGTTTCTGGAAGGCAATCGATTCCGAACTGTTGAAGTACTTGGCCTGGTCCTCGTTCTTGTGGCCAGGAATGACGCGTCCCCCGAATGCAACAGTACGGGATCGCTCGTCGCGTATGGGAAACAACACCCGGTCAACGAAGTAGTCGTAGTAACCTCCCGATCCCTCTCGTTTCTTTACCAGCCGAGCCTGTTCGAGCAGCGTCACCGGGAACTGCCCTTTGTTCCGTTGCAGCAGCCATTCCCAGTCATCGGGGTGATAGCCCATGCGGAACTGCTCGATAGTTTCCCGGCTATATCCACGTTTCTCCGTTAAGTACGCCAATACATCCTGACCGACCGGACTCAGCAGACATTCATGAAACTGCAGCTCGGCCCATTTCAGCACGGCGTATAGATCGTTCTTGCGAGCAGACTCGGTAACTTCACGCTTTGATCGTTTAGGTATCTCGATATGAGCCCGCTCGGCCAGCGATTCGAGGGCTTCCCGAAACTCGACGTTCTCCCGCTTCATGACCCAGGTGAAGACATCACCGCCCTCATTGCAGACCCAGCAGCGATAACTCTGCCGGTCCGGATAAACCTTCATCGACGGGTTACTGTCGTCATGAAAGGGGCACAGAGCCGCATATTCGAGGCCCCCGCGCTGCGGCTGCAGCGTCAGCGATTCGCCAATCAGGCTGACGATGTCGGTCTGTGAGCGAACCTGTTCCTTGAAATCGCCCGGAAACTCTGACACCAGCAGCTCCTGCTCCAGCGGCGGCATTGATCTCGCATCTCGATCCCGAGACGCCTGCGATTAGACCAACGTCAACCCGTCCTGATGACTGACACAATCGAAGACACGACAGCGAGCAGTACGAGAGAGGTTCGATCCCACTTCCGCATCCAGCCCGCCACAAAGTGAACATTAGAACCGCTTGACGGCTCAGGTTTTGAGCGATCGAAACGACGCTGTTCGGTGTGTTCGACAGGTTTCCAACAGTCAGCATTCAGGGGAGTCCGTCCCGCTGAGCCGAACATTGCAATTCTACGCGCTGGACGTGTCCGGTCAAGAACTCATCCGTGAAGTTACGACGAGACTTGCCTCCATAAGTTTATATCTGGCATAGGTTTCAGAGTTTCGCGCACCGCGCAGGTCGGTCATGGACGGAAGAGTCGCCGCTGGTTTTCGTAAGTGTCTTAACTGCTTCAATACAACCAGACTATGACGATTCTGGCGGTTGTGTTGGACACTTGGGGTGTGGACGCACGGTTTCCTTGTTGCATCAGCGTCGACGCTCGTTTGCCGAGGCCCTTCGCCTGGTGCAATCTGTCCGCGATACATGCACGCGCCGGAGCGTGGCAACAATCAGTCGCGTGCTTTTGAAACCGCGTCCCTGGATCGATATCATCCGGCCCCTTGGTGTTTGGCCAGCTCCGTTTGCTCAGGACTGGCCGGGTCCATCGCAGGATCGAGCGGCCTTTGGTATGTCAGTTGGCCGCCAGCAGTGGATGCTCATGGAAGCGGGTCCGCGGCGATCCCATCCGACGCATCCAGCGACGCCGGGTTCATTTCAAGAAGTCTCCGCGCTGAGCCTGTTAATTCGTTGCCCAATCTGGCCGACTGCAACAGCCCAGACAACTAACAATCGAAGGAAACGCAGATGCTTAACATCCCCCCCAGTGGCGCCGCTCTCGACTTTCTTGCACTGGGAGCTCTGGTCAACCGCATCGACCCGGGCCGTATCCCGTTTCGCAAAGCGAGTCAGTGCGCCATTCATGTGAGCGGTGGTGAGTTCAATTGTGCCGCCAACCTGAGCGACTGCTTCGGCATGTCGACGGGCATCGCGTCGGCAATGGTCGACAATCCGATCGGCGATCTGATCAACGAACGTGTCCGGGCGATGGGTGTCAAATCGCACTACAAGCGGTTCGAGCACAACGGGGTCAACGGTCCGAACATGGCGACCGTGTACAGCGACCAGGGCTGCGGCGTCCGTGCCCCGGTCGTCTTTTACAACCGAGCGAATGAAGCCGCAGCTCTCCTCAAACCCGGCGACATCAACTGGAAATCAATCTTCGCAGGCGGAGTCCGCTGGTTTCACACGGGCGGTATCTTCGCAGCTCTGTCATCCACGACGCCCGACGTCATCATCGAGGGCATGCAGGCCGCGAAGGATGCCGGAGCCATTGTCTCATTCGACCTGAATTACCGGGCAAAGTTGTGGCAGATTTCTGGCGGTGCCGACACCTGCCAGTCGACACTCCGCAGCATCGTCGAGCTGTGCGACGTGTTGGTGGGCAATGAAGAAGACCTGCAGATGGGCCTGGGTATCAAAGGGCAGGACGTCGAAAACTCCGGCAAGCTCGACCCGAGTGCCTTCTTTGGCATGATGGAAGGTGTGGCCAAAGAACTGCCGAATGTGAAAGCCGTCGCGACGACTCTTCGCGAAGTCGTCACGACCAACCGTCACAACTGGAGTGCCGTCTTGTGGCTCGAGGGCGAGACGTTTCAGGCTCCGGAAGCCTCACTGGACGTCCTCGACCGAGTGGGTGGTGGAGACGGATTCGCATCCGGCCTGTTCTACGGACTGATGTCAGGCGAGACACCGGAACAGGCCCTGCGTCTGGGCTGGGCTCACGGAGCCCTGCTGACAACATTCCCGGGAGACACAACCATGGCTTCGCTGGAACAGGTCAAAGCGTTCGCCGAAGGCGGATCAGCCCGCATCCAGCGCTGAGTGGCCGATTCGCAACAAGAGACAAGTAGGCCGGAACAAGCGGAGCGCAGTTCCGGCATTTTGATGTCCACTGGAAACTGCCGGAACTGCGCTTCGCTTGTTCCGGCCTACATCAAAGATCCTGAACATGTCGCAGAACGATATCGGACTCATTGGTCTGGCCGTGATGGGCCAGAACCTTGTCATGAATATGGCGAATAAGGGCTTCAACGTCGCCGTCTACAATCGGACGACGCAAACGATGACCGACTTTATCAACGGTCTCGCTGATCGACCGGAAGGCGTTGTCGAGGAAGGCACGCCCGATCGCATTCACGGACACGAGTCGCTGGAAGACTTCGTCAACAGTCTCGCATCTCCCCGTCGGGTCATGATCATGGTGAAGGCTGGCGGGCCAGTCGATGCTGTCATCGACGGACTGAAACTGCTGCTCGACAAAGGTGACATCATCATCGACGGTGGCAATGCCGATTACGTCGACACGAATCGCCGCCATGAAGAACTGCAAGCCGAAGGATTCCGCTTCATCGGCACCGGCGTATCCGGCGGAGAAGAGGGTGCTCTCAAAGGCCCCAGCATTATGCCGGGCGGGCATCCGGAAGCGTGGCCCTTCGTCAAGGACGTGTTGCAGGCCATCAGCGCAAAGGTCGGCCCGAATAACGACATCCCGTGCTGCGACTGGGTCGGCGATGCCGGTGCCGGGCACTACGTGAAAATGGTGCATAACGGAGTCGAGTACGGCGACATGCAGCTCATCTGCGAAGCCTACGACATCCTCAAGCATGCACTGGGCCTGTCGAACCGGGAGCTGTTCGAGATCTTCAAGGAGTGGAATGAAGGTCAGCTCGACAGTTATCTGATCGAAATCACGCGCGACATCTTCACCGTCGGCGACAAAGAAACGGACAACGATCTGGTCGACATGATCCTCGACACCGCCGGCCAGAAAGGCACGGGTCGCTGGATGTGCCAGCACGCTCTGGAACTGGGTGTGCCGACAACGCTTGTTACCGAAGCCGTTTACGCCCGCTGCCTGTCATCGCAGAAAGACGCCCGCGTCCGAGCGTCCGAAGTCCTGTCCGGCCCCGACACGAAGTTCGAAGGTGACCGCACGCAATTCATCGACGACGTTCGTCAGGCTTTGTACGCGTCGAAGCTGGTGAGTTACGCGCAGGGGTATGTGCAGCTCAACGCGGCGGCAAAGGAATTCGGCTGGAAGCTGAACAACGGCCCGATCGCTCTGCTGTGGCGAGGCGGCTGCATCATTCGGTCGGTCTTCCTGCAGGACATCAAGAACGCCTTTGACAAGAACCCAGAACTTGAAAACCTGCTGCTCGACGATTTCTTCAAGGGCGAGATCGAGAACGCCCAGCCGGCGTGGCGTCGGGTGGTGTCCAGTGCCGTCCAACTTGGAATTCCGGTTCCAGCATTCAGCGCGGCCCTGACCTACTTCGACGGTTACCGTCGAGCGAGTCTGCCTGCCAATCTGCTGCAGGCTCAGCGAGACTACTTCGGCGCCCACACTTACGAGCGAACTGACAAGCCGCGTGGCGAGAAGTTTCACACCGACTGGATTCGCGAACGCCAACTCGACTAACAGACTGGAGCGGTCCCGTGCCTGAAGATTCCACGACTTCGCTGGCAGGTCGCACAGTAGTCATCACCGGAGGCACGCGAGGCATTGGCCTGGCCATTGGTCTGCGATTGGCACGTGACGGGGCCAACGTCGCGATCCTCGGCAAGACCGCCGAGCCGAACCCTAAACTTCCGGGCACGATCTTCACCGCAGCGGACGAAATCCGTGCGGCTGGCGGACAGGCTCTGCCGATTCAGTGCGATCTGCGGATGGATGATCAGGTCGAGACGGCGATCGAGCAGACGGTCGCCGAGTTCGGTGGCATCGATATCCTGATCAACAACGCCAGTGCCATCTTCCTGGCCGGGACGCTGGAGACGCCGATGAAGCGGTTTGACCTGATGCATCAGGTCAACGTCCGGGCCACGTTTCTGGCGAGTCAACTGTGCCTGCCGCATCTGTTGAAGTCGGACAATCCCCACATCCTCAATCTGTCACCGCCGGCCGACATGGACAAAGGCTGGTTCGCCGGCACGCTGCCGTACACGATGGCGAAATACGGGATGAGCCTGTGTGTGCTGGGTATGGCTCAGGAGTTTGCGCGTCAGGGTGTTGCAGTAAATGCTTTATGGCCGAAGACAGGAATCGCGACAGCGGCGGTCAAGAATCTGTTGGGCGGAGACGCCGCTGTGGCAAACTGTCGACATCCCGAAATCGTGGCGGATGCGGCGTGGCAGATCGTGACCCGACCAAGTCCTGAGTGCACGGGCAACTTCTTCATTGACGAAGAGGTACTTCGGGCTGGTGGTGTGACCGATTTCGACCAGTACGCCGTCACTCCGGGCACGTCACAACTGATGCCCGACTTCTTTCTGGATAAGCCCGACTTCGCGCAGCTTGCGAAACTGATGCACGGCGACCGCTAAGAAACAGGGGGACCGGTGGAGAACTGGTAGGACAAGCCGCGTCAGCTTCTTATCCGTCAGTGGCCGGCGTGGCGTGCGGCCATTCGCCGGTGAAGACTTCCCGGGCTGGCCCGGTCATGAAGATCTCGTTGGAGTCTTCCCGCCATTCGATTTCCAGGTCGCCACCGCGCAGATGCACTGTCACCTGCCGTCCATGTTTGCCGGCCAATACTCCGGCGACGACCGCACCGCAGGCCCCCGTCCCGCAGGCCCATGTTTCGCCCGAACCTCGCTCCCACACACGCATCACGGTCTCGGTTGCTGACAACACCTGAATGAACTCGACATTCACGCGGCTCGGGAATGCGGCATGCATTTCGATCTGCGGACCGATCCCCAGAACCAGTTCGTCAGTCGGTTCCTCGACGAAAGTGACACAATGCGGATTGCCCGTCGAGACGCAGGTCACATCGAAGGACCGGCCCGCGACTTCCAGCCGGGCGTTGATCGGGGGGTCACCTGGCAGAGTTGTTGGGATATCGGCGCTGGTCAGGATCGGCTGCGACATGTTGACCCGCACGCGATCCACCGCACCATTTGAGCTGAAGCACTGCAGCGTCAGCACTCCATGATCAGTTTCGATGGCCAGCTCATCATGGCTGGCCAGATTTCGATCTCGCACGAATTTCGCGACGCAGCGAATCGCGTTGCCGCACATCTCGGCTCGAGAGCCGTCCGCATTGTGCATGATCATGCGGGCGTCGGCCTGCTCGGACGGCGTGATCAGAACAAGTCCGTCACCGCCGACTCCGAAGTGCCGATCCGACATGGCCCGAGCCAGAGACGGGATATCGTCGACGCCTGGCGATTCGAAACCATTGAGGTAGATATAGTCGTTTCCAGCGCCTTCCATCTTCGTGAACTGCATCAGACGGGTTCCTCACAGCCTTGTGGTTCGCGAGTTGCATGCAGATTGTGCCGGGATGTCGTCTGAAACACGACTCAACCGAATCACGTGCCAAATCACAGGCATTGGGCCATGTCGAGCCGCCACCATTACACGGGCGACACATGGATGCGTGCAGCGGTTCGGAGGGACAATCACGACTACTTCCGCAGCTTCTCGAACTCTTCACGCTGGCGGTTGCGATCGTTGAGCTGCTTGACTGTCCGTGTCGTCACCCAGATGAACGGTTCGCCTGCCTCGTCCTGAAGAAGTTCGCGCATCAGGTGGGGAAACGTCGCCCGGTCCAGCAGCCCGCTCCATGTCATCTTCTTCGGCGGCTGTGAGACCTTCAGCCGCTCCAGTTGGATTCCCGCGGCCTCAATCCGGTGTGTGTCGATCTGAATCGAGATACCAGTCTTCACCGAGGCCGCGGTCAGGACGTCTGTCAACGGAACCTCGTCCAGCGTGACCGGAATCACTTCAACAAGTTTTGGCATCGTGTGCAGAGGTGCCCGCTCAAGCGGCCAGCCGATGGGCCACACAGCCGCCGTCTCTCCAAGCGGCACGATCGTCAGTTCCAGTGTTCCTCGCGGCGTCCGTCCCGGGTGAAAACCCAGACCGGCACTGTTGAGCAGAATGCCCAGGGCCGCTCCGCGGCTCATACCGGCGAGTCCATCAGGTGCCGGAGCCGGCGGCGGATTCGACCGCAGTTGCTCTTCTGCCTCG
The DNA here is from genome assembly GCA_963579025.1 of Planctomycetota bacterium. Taxonomy (GTDB): domain Bacteria; phylum Planctomycetota; class Planctomycetia; order Planctomycetales; family Planctomycetaceae; genus CAUZFZ01. Next base: position 9,154 of record CAUZFZ010000163.1, read on the forward strand.
ACGGACAGTTTGAGCGGCAGAGACTCCGGCAATTCAACGCCCGCCAGTGAACGGTCCAGAGTTAGACCTTCCAGGCTGCGTGTCACCGGAGCTTCCAGCGCGGCAAAGACCTGCGTGAACTGCTGCGGCGACAGGCCAAAGCCCGGCTTGCCGTCCGTGCTGCCCTGCGCGCCGTACGTCTTCAGCTCGCGAATCCATTCTGCCAGGCGAGCGGCGTCACTCGATCGGAACCGTCGACCGGGAAAAACAATCGAACCGTCGCGCTTCAACTCCCCAACGGCGCTGACGTAACGTGTCCGCCCACGACGTGTCTCGGTCACTTCCGGTCGGTCATCGCCGACGGGCGGTCGAATTCGGACCGACACCCGCAACTTCGCGAAGGTCGAACCCCACTGCTGCGCGGATACGCCCGACACCGTCGAAGTAGTCAGCAATACGACTGACACATCAGTCGGTGGTATCTGAGTCTTACCACTTGACGAAGGCTGCCTGACGCGGCCCTGCGCAAGAGCAACCGTCGTGGCCGAACTCAACAGCACTGCAACACCGGCAACGTAGATCAGTCGCATTGGTCCTGCCCCGCGATTAACGATGCCGTTGCATCGCACAGTTGCTGAACACAAAAACGCCGCTGCATCGAATGATCGAGACAGCGGCGCTGATGTCAATGACTGCCCCGTTCTTCACTCCATGAACCCGAAGTGAACTAACCGCCCGGAATCGTCGGAGGCCGTGGCTCGATCTCCAGGAACGCGTCATCGAACTGGAACGTCCCCGGCGGTACCTCAGTCCAGCCGAACGGTGCGCTTAGCCCAGTCCTGATACCGTTCGCATTGAACAGAGGAGGCACGGGCAAGAAGTCCACCGCGAAATCCTCACCCGTGAGGAAACCAGACACACTATGATCGCTTTCCACGCGAAACGTGCTCACTCCGACACCCGGATACTGAAACCCGTTTCCGACCAGGAGGTCCGGCGAGATGAACGGCGGTAACTGATCGCCACCAACCCCTCGGGCTGGAACGCGCTGGGCGTTACGTTCACGCGTTGGGGAAGTAAACGGACCGGCAGGAGCGACTGCACCCCGGGATTTGAATACGGCCTCCGCGTTGTTGTAAAACGCTCCCACTTCAAGCACGTCAATGGAATCGCCCCTGTTGCCTCTCAGGACCAGATTCAAACGAGCCAGCGGGTCAGTCTGGTACGCCGTGGAAGCAAATGCTGCCGCGGTCCACGTACCTGCCGATGCAATCGGGTCAAGAGTGCTGGTAAACGACTGAATGAAAATATCGTCACCAAGGTTGCCCTCGAGCATGTTATCAACCACTCGAGCATTGGTGCGTCCATTCCCGTCCAACGCGCCGATCGCCCCGACACCCAGTACACTTCCTTCACCAGTACCATCAATGTCGCCGGTCGTATCAGCAAGTCGTGTGGCAAAGACACCTCCCGTCAAAGTGCCGGAAGATCCGATCCGCAGTGACAGTCCACCACCATCGAACAAACTGCTTGCGTTCGACGAGTTGTTGCCGGAAATCTCATTCCGACTAATGTCCAGAATGAGGTCAGGTGTCGCGACGAGACTTGGAGCGCTCGAGGCAACCAACAGCGTGTTGGAGTTGATAACTCCATTGCCATCGAGGTCTTCGCCGCCGTCCAGAATTCCGTTTCCGTTAAGATCTTCCGACGTCACCTGGCCCTGCGCCAATGATGCCGACGAGACCACGTAAAAGCCCTCGAAATTGTTTCTTGTAATTCGGTTCATATTCTCCAGTGTGCCATCACCGAACTTAAGGTTCGCGACCGCACTGTCGCGAACGAGAATATCGACTCCACGCCCACCGTTGTTATCGATCGCGTTGCCAAACGCAATAATTGTCGTTGTTGTGGACGAGCCGGCGAGGATCTCCAACCCGTCATCCGCGTTTTCCGTAATCGCGTTCTGGCGAATAAGAGCCGTACGCTCGCCGATCCCATCCGCATTGATATCAATGCCGAATAGCCCGTTCCGGGCAATGAGATTGTTGTCGATGATAACATTACCGCCCGAACCCATATCAATCCCGGAAAGGCCATTGTCCGTGATCACGTTACCGAAACTCAGGCCAGTGACTGGATCACTGCCGAGCTGACCAATAATGAGCGGGATCACGTCACCAGTGACCGCAAGAAGCTGAATGCCGTGAAGTCCGTTATTGCGAATGGTGTTCTGAATCCATCGACCGCCCGACGTTTCAAGATCGTTCGCATTGATCTCCACGCCTTCCACGATGATCCCATCGAGCAGGTTGTTTTCAATCAGGTTTCCAATCAGGTTGGTCGCCAGACTGGAGTCAGCCAGCGTATTAAGCTGAATCCCCTCACCCGTGCTTCCGGAGAATTCACTGTTACGCACTTCGAAGTCGAGGTCGTCCAGAATCCCGTTCTCTGCGTTGATCTGCAGGCCATCAACCGGGTTTGCGATCGTCGGGTCACCACTATTCCGCACGATATTTCCGTCGAGGACAATCGCGGAAAGATCCCCCGGGCGAGGATTCACGGCATTGAGCGAAGAGTCTTCCAGCCGGTCAAAGCGGATGCCAGCGTCATTGATAAAACTCGGTGGAATCACTGTCAGCGGAGTATTGTTATTGCCAGCATTTCCAATCATGTTGTCCGCGACCAGCAGGTCCTCAATTGTCGTATCTTCTTCGGTCAGAACTCGGATGCCCGAACCCGCGACCCCGAGGACCGGATTGTCGAAATCGCCAATGACATTGCCGACAATGTCGGACCGGGTCAGTAATGCCGACGACGTCAGAAGGGAATCAGAGCCAACGAGACTCACGTTGATTCCGTCACCCTGAAACGGACTTGAGGGATCGGCGGGAGAAGAGACGCCCGTAACTTCGTTACCTTGAATGACCAGGGAGCCGACCGCGGCGTCGGTCAGCACAAAGGCGATTCCGGCTCCTCCAGTCAGACTGAAGACGTTTCCCTCATCCAGATTTGGGCCACCGACGGAAATATTGAACAGGCCATCATCCGGATTCGTATTTGAGAACGTCGCCAGAAACCCCGGTCCGGTTGTCGGATTGTTCGCCGAATCGCCACTCACGGTGCTGGATGTGAAGGCTGCGGTAACGTTTGAGTCGCTACCATTGACCACAAACCCACCTGTGCCTGCAGTGTTGTACAACAGCGCCGTCTGCGTCACGTTTCCAAGATCAACAGTACTGAGGTTGGATGCATTGACACCGAACGAGCTACGAGCGTTGTTCGCAATGCTGTTGTTGAGAATCCCGCGGTCGAGTGACCCGTTGCCATTGCCCAGATTCAGAAATCCGTCCAGATTGACGTCATCACCAGGGTTCAGAATCCCATCCAGAATGAGGTCTTCGTTGTCGTCTTCACCTGGATCAAGCGTGCCGCTGTCATTCACGTCTTCCGTCGGCGGAACGAGCAGCGTTCCCATGTTGAGAGCAGTGAGGACCACCCCGTCACCCGCGTTCGACGAAATAACGTTGTCAGCGAGTTCGTTCAGAATCACCGTGGCGCCCTCGGCGGTAATCTCAACTCCAGTTCCCGTCGAGTCAGTATTGATCACGCTGTCGAGAATCGAGTTTCGAGTCACCCGTGTGGTCAGCGTACCGCCCTGCAGAGCTGACAGGGTAATGCCACTGCCATTGTTCCGGAGTGTGTTCCCGATGATGTCGGTGAATGTGATTGTTCCTGAATCGGCCGTTCCGCGGATCGCGCCATTGACGTTGTCAGTGAAGATATTGTTGACCACGGCGGCCGTCAGCCTGGCTCCCTGCATTGGGTCGGTACCGGCCGAATTGGTCGTCAGGAACGAAGCGCCGTCGCCGAATCCACTGACACCATTGTTGAATCCGTTGCCCGAGATAGTGTTGAACCTGACGAGCAGATTCTCAATGTTTCCGGACTCGCTGGCCCGCACGTCCAGACCGTTGCCGCCGAAGTCAGTAATCGCATTGTTAAATATCGTTGACGGTCGCAGGATGGCCTGGTCAGCGACAGAGATTGAAAGACCATTGCCTCCGCCAAGATTGTTGACTTCTGGAACGAACAGCACTCCAAGGACGTCATTCGGATCCTGCTGTACGGTTCCGCTCAGCCGCTGACCCGTGTTGAAGGCGACGTCGAATGTCGACCCGATGAGCTGCGTCGACGGAACGGCAGTGGCGGGCACGCCGGACGGATCGATATCAATCAGGAACGACAGCATTTCGGGAAGGTCTTCGCTGGGATCCAAGACGTTGTTTGCGTTGAGGTCTTCTCCCGCGTCAAGCACTCCGTTGCCGTTAAGGTCCTCAGCAAGATCCAGCATCTGATTCACGGTGATCACGTCTTCGGTGTCGAGAATTCCGTTTCCATTGATGTCTTCCACCGGATCGAGGATGCCGTCTCCGTTCACATCTTCGGTGTCCAGCAAACCGTTGATGGGATCAAAGTTGTTGAACACGGTATCGATTGACGTCGACAGGTTGGGGACATTGAACGGGGCGCCCTGCCCATTGACGCGTTGGAGGCCCGTGATCACGTTCGAATTGAGTTGTGGGCTGAACGGGACACCGCCATTCGTGGTATCGGTGTTGAATTCGAGGCTGGCCGGCGCAATGTCCCAGTCGACGCTGTCAATCCGGATACCAATGGCGGAATTGTTAACGAAGTCGAATTGCTGCCCGGTGGTATCACCGGTGACCTGGAACCCAAACGCACCACCGCCAAGACCAGTGATTACGTTGCTGATGACGTCTACGTCACCGACAGCACTTCCGAAGAGATTGAAGTTCACGCCGCCACCGGCGTTGGCCACAAACTGATTGCCGTCTGCCAGGACAAACGTGTCCAGCCGGCCGTTCACATTGGTGTCTTCACCGTCGTCCAGGATTCCGTTGAAGTTGACATCTTCGTTGTTGACGAAACCGATTCGTGCGATCACCGATCCGCTGTCTGCGTTGACGTTCAGTCCAATGCCGCCATTTCCGGTCGACCGATCCGTGATGTCGCCGATCAGGTTGCCGGTCATGCGGAAATCAACCAGGGAGTTGTTCAAGGCGTCGATGCGGATTCCGTCTCCACCATTGTTGAATATCTGATTACCGGCGATGACGAAGCCCCCGTCAAGGAACTCGTTTTCGTTGCCTTGATTGAAGAAGCCGTCGCCGTTCAGGTCTTCGCCAGCATCAAATATGCCGTTTCCGTTAGCGTCCTCGTTGGCGTCTTCACCAAGGTCGTTAATGCCGTCGTTGTCGAGGTCTTCGCCGAGGTCCAGCATGCCGTTGCCGTTGCGGTCTTCGGGCGGATCCAGAAGGCCGTTACCATTCGTGTCCTCGAACGGATCAAGAATCCCGTTACGGTTGAAGTCTTCGCCTGGGTCCAGGATACCGTTTAAAGTTACGTCTTCAGTGAGGGCCACGAATCCATCTCGATTGGCATCCTCAAATCCGTCCAGGCGGCCGTTGGCGTTGAGATCTTCACCCAGCGTGTTGGAATTGATCGTTCCCTGATTCGCGATCAGATGCAGGCCTTCGCCAATGTTCCGTTCAGCGATGTTCGCCACAAACGCCAGATTGACCTGGCCGTTGTTGCCTGCCGCAATGACGAATCCGGTGCCACTGCCGATGTCGCTGACGCCGTTCTGATTCAGGTCTTCTCCGAAATCCAGTCGGCCGTTGCCATTGGTATCCTCGCCAGCATCAAAGATGCCGTTGCGATTGACGTCTTCGGTTGTCAGCTCACCATTGAGGTCGGAATCGACTTCGACGAACGCGATGTTGGCGATGACCTTCGCATTGATAACCGCGCGGTTGTTGGCAGTCACGACGTAGCCCGCCCCGCGGTCGAGTTCCAGGTTGCCGTTTGTGTCTTCACCGGCATCCAACCGGTCGTTGCCGTTGAGGTCTTCGCCGGTGTTACCAAAGGTGAAGTTGCCACGTGCGGGCAGAGCCGTTCCGCGTGTCAGCTCGACGACCTGTTCGGTCTGGCCAAGTTCAAGGTCGAGTGTACCGATGCCACTGTTCTCGATGTTGACCGCGCGGAGCGACTGGCCCGTCGTGCCGAAGAAGTTGTTCGAGAAGATCAGTGTGGCGTTACTGTCTGCGACCGTTCCTGTGACATTCCTCAGGTCGATGGCAGTGTCGTAGTTGCGGAATTCATTGTCATGAATTCGAACGCCCTGCACTCCGTTGGCTTCAATGATGTTATTCAGAAGAGTCCCGGTTGTTCGACCGTCAAACGTGAAGCCGGCGACTTCAGTGTTGTCGCCGACCAGAGTGACCAGCGTTCCACCTGTGGGATTCGAGAACACCGGCGCAGTTGCTGACGGGTTGAGCCCCGGCAGAGGCAATGTTCCGAATGCCGTCTGCAACTGTATGGGATTGAGATTCAGATACGCTTCGCTGAGTAGTAGTGAATTGTCCGGCAAACGCACCTGGCCCTGAACATCGCCGGTCCGCACGAGGATCAGCGAATTCGACAGCGGTGTTCCAAAGCCGACAAAAGTGTTGAGGGGGTCATCAAAGGTGCCGACCCCATTCGAGGTGGATTCCGGGTCAACAACGATGACGTTGCTGATCAGGAATCCGTCGTCGTCGTCGCCCGATGCACTCGGCGCCGTCATTCCGACTGTGCTGACCTGGACATTTCGATCGAACGTGTTTGTCGTCACGCGGTAACGTCGCTCGACACGGTCGAGGATTTTTTCGTTGACGCGGCGAGGTCGGAAGAACTTCTGCGGTCGGCCATCGGGAAGCGTGAAGACCAGCGTGCCAAACACCTCGGTGCCGAACGTGCTGTCGTTGGTGACCTGCACACCAAGGCGGAGATCATCCGTCGCATGAATCGCGGTCCGCAGGGAGTATCCGGTCACGTCTTCGGCTGCTTCGGACCAGTAGTGGTATGCCCCAACGTATCCTTCGAACCCGTAGCGTCCAAGGATTGGCATGGGACCGCCAACTTCAAAATCGACGCCGTTGTACGCGGATTCGACTCGCTGCGCGATTTCGACAAGGAAGCCATTCTGCACGGGCATGACGCTGCCGGTTGGAGCGCCGGCCAGGATGTTCGTTTCATTGCCCAGCGTGAAGTATGTATTGAGCCGCGCATCGACCCAGCGTCCCACAGATTCGAAGCTGAGGGCGATCTGCTCGTATTCCCGCGTATGCCCGTCGTCGTAGTCCCACCAGCCAGCCACGCCGTAAATGCGGTTCTGATATTCGTCGTAGTAGCGAAGCCCGCCACCCAGACTGCCCGCTCCCTGGCCCTGGTACGTCACCGTGCCGCGTGCATCGGCGAATACGACGGCTGACGAATTCTCAAACAGGAATGGCAACATCACGTTGACCGCGCCGACGCCTTCGTCATCGGTGCCGAGGAAATCTCCGATGCGGGTTTCCAGACGCAATTGCGGGCCAAGCTCGTCCTGCCAGATCGGACGACCCGACATCTGCAATGCAGAGTCACCGATTGGCGGCGTGTACTCGAACAGCCTGGAGTCAGGAGGCTGTGCCATCGGGCTCGTGACGGGAGCGACTCCCGTCACATCTCCGACCCCCATCGGTCCCATAGGCTGTGGTTCGTCGACCTTGGCCACGCCGTCCTGTCCGAACGCCTGGGACGCGATCCCCACGACGGCAGCCGCCGAGGAGCACACCAGGGAACGAAACAGTTGAGAGCGTGAGCTTGACTGTTTCTTCGTCTTCATCGGATGTCCCGAATTGAGGACAGAAAGACGTAGTCTTCCATCGTTGAGTCCGTGCGCGACACGGTTGTCCGTGACCACCCTCACCGAGTTGGTGTGGTAGACCGGGCACAATGGCGCATCCGTCCCGACTGGAACGGTTATTCGGAATATTCGGCCAGTGACGATGATGCCGTTGAGGCAATCAGAGCCGTACAACCGGGAATTCCGTAAGTCCTTCGCCAACTTGCCTGGATTAGCAACTGCTGCTGCAGCAGGCGGCGGTATTCACCAGGTAGAGGTCCGGACTTGAACCGAATTCCTGACCGCGCGTGGTTTTCTGCAGAGTTGCCGCGGGCGGACCTGGGCCAGTCAGTGCGGATTGTGGGAGTAGCGCCCAATGGCGCTCACTTTGTCGTTCACGCCACGTGAGCCGTAGGCGCCAGCCGGCTAGTGCCTACGGCTCAGAGGTCTCGCGGATTCCAGATCGGGAACTTATTTGAGACCCGTTCCTGAGTGTTTAGAATTGCCGCGAGAAACACGAATCCGCACGCTCAACACACGTCACGGATGGCGTCGAGTTTTGGTTCGCCCAGATAGCCGTAACGGTTGATCCACAGTCCGTCGACCGACGCACAGCCGGCAACCAGTTCGAGTCGTCGGCGAAAGTCGTCGGGTGGTCCGTAGCCGTGAACGAGTGGAGTCAGGCGGGCCAGGCCGTTCACCTGGGAGGCGACCTGACTCAGCTTTCGGATTTGTGGGGCGTCGGGGATCGGGTGGGGTTCGTCGGGGTCGGGGTATCCGTAATCGCTTAAACGCGATCCACCAGTGCCCTCGTCAGCGATATCCATCAGACGCACCAGGCAGCCGACGACCGCTTCTTCGCTGAGCTGCGGATTGGCGTGCAGAATCGGTTCGGCCCAGAACTTGACCATCAGCGACCAGTGCATGGTGTAGAACTTCGGCGACACCGCTCCACAGATTGCGGCGGCACCGGCAAAGTCCAGACCCGTCACATTCGTGTAAGGAGTCATGAACGCGTTGGCAGACAGTTCCAGTTCCGGTCGGCCGGCGTCGTCCATCGCGTCTCGCCAGTGCTGCAGGATGTCGTTGGACAGCGCGTGTTTGAGACCGAGCCAGTCCCGCAGTCCATCAGGCAAGTTGTCCGAGGACCAGTCTCTCTCGAAATCGGCTTTGGTGAGCGTGCGGCTGTCGAGCTGGCCGTGCAGCAGATCCCAGAGCTGTCCGGCGGCCGAACGAATGGCAGGAAAGTCAAAGCCGTGCTGTGGAGCCCACGCGGCAACATGTTCGCCAAAGTCCTGGAACACCTCGCCGAGTGTGTAACACGGGTACTCGGGCCAGTCCGGTCGAAAGCCGCTGATGTTCGGGTAAGCCTGCAGCAGATCGCGGACGTATGCGCGGTTGTACGATCGCACCGCCTCGCTGGCGAGACTCGCGGTATCCGCCATGCGATTCGGTGAGATGCTGCCGTCGGGTAGACGCGGGCGGTCTTCATCGCGCAGCTTTGACGGCTGGACGGCGCCGACCTGGAAGTAGACTTTCAGCCCCGTGTCGACCGCGCGGTTAACGAATTCGGCGATGATTGCACCGTGTGCGTCCGTAAGGTCATTGGGATGGCGGGGACGGTAGGCCGAGTCCTGATAGCAATCCGCGTCGGGGTGGTAACTGACTCCGCTGCGTACCCACAGCGAATGTTGACCCCACAGTGGCCGGTCGAAAACTCGCGGGCTGCTGCCGGCGTCGATCGGCGGTTGCCAGGTTCCTGTCGCTTCGTCGCCGGGAGCGGTGACAGTGGGATTGACAGCGACGGCCGTCGCTCCGACGCGCTGCAGGTTCTCAAGAATCGAATCGACACCTTCACTGAGAATGAAGTCGCCGAGCACCGTGATGCCGAGAAAGTCGAGCCGGGCCATGAATGTTCCTGTCTGCTGGCTTTGGTATGAAGCGTGTGATAATGACGTCTCGCATCATACCTGTTGCCGAGCGAATTCCATCCGAGCCGACTGACCATGCCCGCTATCCACCACTGGAAACACACGGTCACCGTTGATGAGATCGACGATCAGGGTCACGTGAGCAATGTCGAGTACGTGCGCTGGATGCAGTCGGCGGCGGTGACACACTCGACCGAGCAGGGCTGGCCGGCAGAGCGATACGTTGAAGCGGGCTCGGCGTGGGTTGTGCGGACTCACTTCGTGACATACCTCGCTCCGGCGTTCGCGGGCGAGGAAATTGAAGTGGTGACCTGGGTATCGAACTTCCGCAAGGTGACGTCACTGCGACGATATCGAATCGTTCGTCCGTCGGATGGTGCTGTTCTGGCGACGGCCGAAACCGACTGGGCCTACATCGGTCGCAAACGCAACGTGCCTCGACGGATTCCGGCGGAACTGATTGCGGACTTCGTGCTGGTGCCGGACGATCCGTAGCGACTCGCGGTGGTGGAAACCTGTAAAACACAGGTCGTCAAGTCTGCGTTGGGAGCATGTCCATGACCACTCCGTTGCGATTAACTGTTGCCGAATACGATCGGATGATCGAGCAGGGGATCTTCGACGATCGGCCTGAACGGCGACTCGAGTTGATTCACGGAGAAATTCGCGAAATACCGCCTCCCAATCCGCCCCATGCTTACGTGATCGACCTGCTGGGTTACTGGAGCATCGATCAGGCCCCTCGCGACCAGGTCCACGTTCGGATTCAGAATCCGCTGGGAATCCCGGCATTGGACAGCGTCACCGTGCCGGATGTGGCATGGATGAAATCCCGGGACTATCGCCGCAAACGGCCTGAACCTCGGGATGTGCTGCTGGTGATTGAAGTCTCCGAATCGAGTCTGGCATACGACCGCGGCGAAAAGGCCAACCTCTACGCGGCATCTGGTCTGAAGGACTACTGGGTCGTCAACGTAAACGACTCCTGCATCGAGGTGCATCGTCGCCCGCGCAGCGGTGAGTATCGCAACATCGAGACGTTCAGCACTGGCCAGTCTGTCAGTCCGCTGGCCTTTCCTGAGATCACACTGAAAGTGGAGTCGTTGTTTGCCGGCTCGTGATCAGGAAGCAGAGCTTCCCTGACGGGCGTTCCCAGGCAGCGCCTGGGAACGAGTTTCGATTGGCAAGTGCTGGGAAGCAGACCTTAGGATCGTTCGATCATTAAGGGCGCGTGCAGAAACAAATTCCTGAACCAAAGTAGGCCGGAACAAGCTCCGCGCAGTTCCGGCGCCACGTGCCGGAACTGCGTGGAGCTTGTTCGGACTACCTGCTTTGCGGTTGACGAAAACCGGAAGCTATTTCTGCACGCGTCCTTAATTCCAGGGCGATCCTTAGTCGAGACTCATCGTGACTGTCTTCAGTTCGGTGTAATTGTTGAGGCCGGCTTCGCCGAGTTCGCGGCCCATGCCACTCATCTTGAATCCACCGAACGGTGCGGCTGCGTCGAAGACGTCGTAGCAGTTCACCCAGACCGTTCCAGCTTTCACGCTGGCAGCATATTTGTGGGCTTTCACCACATCGCGCGTCCAGACGGCCGCAGCCAGACCGTAGTTCGTCCGATTTGAACGTTCGATGATTTCGTCCATATCCTTGAACGACAGAACGCTGAGTACCGGCCCGAAGATTTCGTCTTTCGCGATGTCCATGTCGTCGGTCACCCCGTCGAAGATCGTCGGCTCGACAAAGTATCCCTGGTCGCCGAAACGACTCCCGCCGGTCAGGCATTTCGCTCCGCCAGCCTTGCCCTTGTCGATGTACGACATGATCTTGTCGAACTGATCCTGATCGACCTGCGGTCCCTGGGTTGTTGTTGAATCGAACGGATTGCCCAGTTTGCGTCCGCTGGCACAGGCAACAAGCTTGTCGACGACTTCCTCTTTAACGGACTCTTCGACAAACAATCGGCTCCCCGCGCAGCAGCACTGGCCCTGATTGAAGAACAGACCAAACTCTGCCCCGGCCACAGCCGCGTCCAGATCGGCGTCGGCGAAGACGACATTGGGGCTCTTGCCACCAAGTTCGAAGGTCAGACGCTTCAGCGTGGTCGATGCGTCCCGCATGATCATCTGCGCGGTTTCGTAGTGTCCGGTGAAGGCAATCTTGTCGACGTCGGGATGTTTGACGATCGCCGCACCGGTGTCGCCATAACCGGGCACGATGTTAATGACGCCATCGGGGAATCCGGCTTCCATCGCCAGCTCACCCATCCGCAGGCAGGACAGGGGCGTCTGCTCGGCTGGCTTCATGACGACTGTGTTACCGGTCGCCAAAGCCGGTCCCCATTTCCATGAGGCCATCAGAATCGGGAAGTTCCACGGGATGATCTGACCGCACACACCGATCGGCTCACGGCGCGTGTAACAGAAGTAGTTGCCTCGAATCGGCACGGTGTCGCCGGTGATTTTGTCGGCCCAGCCGGCATAATAGCGCAGGCAGTCAATACTGAGCGGCAGGTCGGCGGCGCGGGCGTCAGCAATCGGTTTGCCGTTGTCCAGCGATTCCAGCGCCGCGAGTTCGTCAAAGTTGGCTTCCATCAGGTCGGCCAGGCGATTGAGCAGTCGACCCCGGTCGCGGGCATCCATGCTTGACCACGGGCCATTCTCGAAAGCATCACGTGCGGCCTTCACAGCCAGGTTGACGTCTTCGTCGCCACCGTAGGCCACTTCAGCGATGACCTCTTCGGTAGCCGGGTGCAATGTCTGAAACGTTTTGCCACTGACCGACTCGCGCCACTCGCCACCAATCAGGATTCCTGTCTGCCGAATTTCCGGCGCCGCGAACATTGTCTGTTCTGCAACGGTTGCCATGTCTATCTCCTCGTGCAGGGAACCTGGAAAGCGAGCCTGACCCAATTTCTGTCCGGGACTCGCGCCGCGTCTCATGTTGTATAGCGGGCTTTCCGGTCGTGTTCCAGGGCGAACCGTTTCCGGTGCGCGATGCGAACGAATTGTGCTCGGCGTGACCTGACCGCCTGGCCGGGAGCTTGATTCGCCACTCGTGCCTGAACCACGGTCGTAACGATGGAACCAGCCTTGTGACCGGCATGCATTCGGCCGAGGAGACCGGTCGCGTGGCCTGGAACGCTTCGTCATCCGTCCCATCCGAAAATCGACGGCGGATTCGATCGTCTGGCAACGGAGCACGCCCTCGCGAGCCATGGCTTTTCGTCGCGCAGCCGGTATCACCATCACACCCGGAACGTATCAGCCACCTTCCCGCGTCTGCGCGGTTGCTGCGACACCGCCAGTCTGCAGAGTTTTCGTCGATCGTCCGGTCGCTCCGACCGCGCAGGTCGTGCGCGTTTGACAGTTGGGAAGTGAGAGAAGCCTGCGAATTCGGTCCGAATATTCCGACATGACACGAGATTCCGGTAAGGATTGGGGCGTAATCCGCTCGGGCGCAGTTCCGGGCGAGCAATGGAGCCAGACGCTTACCAAACCGCAGGAGTCATCCCGTGTTTCTCACCTCATGGCTGTCCCGGCTATCGTCCCGTCCTGCAGTGCATTCCTGGAACGGACGGAGATCACAACGGAAGAATCACGGTCGGGCTGGCCGCCAGTCAGTCGAATGTCTGGAAAACAGAACACTGCTGACAGTTACCAGTATTTTGAACGGAACCGAACTGAGAGTCTTCAGTGACGCGGGTGAGTCACTGATTGTCAGTCGCGATCCATCAACGGGAAATACCAGCGTTACTGCGAATGGCGCAGCGGTATCCGGCCTGCCGGCGATCAGCGCCTCGGCAATGACGGGCCTGCAGGTCATTACCGGATCGGACGACGACACGATTGATCTGAGCCAGTTAACGGCGATGGACTTCCCGGTATTGACCGTGATTGCTGTCGACTCCGGTGACGGCAACGACCTTTTGACTGGCAGCACGGACTTCATCGAGACATTCGTCGCTGGTGACGGCAACGACACGCTGTCGGGACTTGGTGGCAACGAC
>CAUZFZ010000164.1:0-22739 GCA_963579025.1 Planctomycetota bacterium
CTGAGTGACGAGGCGATGCAACATCTGAACGGCAGACTGGGCCGGTACTACGAACTTGCCCTGGTCTATACATGGATCGCGGGGCTCCTCAACATTCTGGCTGTCTGGGATGCTCTCCAGGGTCCGGCCTATGGCTACGGCGACGAAGTTCCCGAAGAATCGGCGGACGCAGATACGAAGAGCCCACCCGACGAATCCGCAAAAGCGACTCCAGTTGCGCCTGACCCCGGACCGCAACCCGCCGTGGCTGCAGTCCGACCTGCAGGCGACAGTCAGCAGACGTGATACCACGAAACAAGTTTGACTTTCATTACAGACCACCTGTGTGTCCGCGTACGACATTGAGGAAGACTGATGGCAGGATTCACCGCACTACTGGCCGAGTCCGGGAATACGATTGGGTATGTCTTCCCTCTGGCTGCCGCGATCAGTCTGGTGTACAGCGCCAGTCGCTATGAGCTGACCGAGCGAATCGTGCGACGGTCCACTCGATTGTTCATGACGATTGTCGGTTTCATGTTCTGCGTCCTGATCGCGCTGTGGATCCTCTCGTACAATCTGTAGACGGTCCGGCACCTGGACCTGCTTCGACTATCGGACCCAGTCCCTTTGAGGCGCGCACGATGCCACGCCGACCTGGTTCCACGATCTGCACACTCGTGATCGGAATCGAACTGCTTCTCGTGGGCTTCCTGATGATCGCTCACCGGAAACCGTCGGTAGAGCAGATCGACATTCCAGATACTGCAGTAGCGAAGCTGGCGAGTGTCGGCCTCGACTCGACTCCCGCGACACCCTTACCCGAAGAACAACGCCGCGCTTTGATCACGGGCGAATGGGAAGACGATTACCAGGCGGGGCGTGAATGGACGCTGCGTGACGACGGAACCGGCACGATGGTTGTGCATCTGGACGGAGTCGCGGCCTTCATGTTTGGCTCGACGTTGCGCTTCGAGCAGACGTGGCGAATTGAAGGTGACCGCATTGTCATGGCCGTTACAGGAGGCGAACCGCGAAGCCAGATTGATCTCATCCTGAAGATGGAGGGGAGCAGTGCGGCGCAGCGAATCATCGAACTGACATCCGAGCGGCTGGAGGTCGTCGATGAGAAAAAGAAGCAGACATTCGACTGGCGACGTCTTCCAGCGGCGCAGGATTCCGCCGACAGCGACGCGGATCGGCGCGTCGAATAGTGGGTCCTTGAGTGGAGAGACTGCGGCGCCGTGGCCCGGATTCGCGGACGTTACTCAAAGAACAACTCGTCCGGTGCCGTGCCGAAGCTGTTGAGTGCTTCGGAGTAGCGATAGTAGACCTCAAGGCACAGGGCTCCCAGGGCTGTCGTGTACACGCGGCCGCCCTGGCCGCCGTAGCTGGCACCTTTGGGATCCCAACTGCCCGCGTTGTCACCCTGGCGGTTCTGGTGTTCCACCAGCACGTTGCGGATTCGCTGATTCCACCACAGGCGATGTTCGCCGCCCATGTTGTGCATCGCATACGTGGCGTAGTACCACAAGTAGAAATTCTTCTGTTTCCACGACGGCGACGATTTCCGCATCAGGTTCGCGCCTTTTTCCAGCAGGTGATTGCGGACTCCCGTGCCGGTGAACTGACGGATCAGCATTCCGGCAGCGGTCATCGAGGAATGCGAAGCCGCGACGTTCTGGTCGGCGGCAAATGTGTAGCCGACAGCGCCATTGAAATCGCGACTGGCTCCCTGATCCGTCACGCTGTCCAGGTAAGCCAGTGCCTGTGAATAAATCGAACTGTCAAACTTGATGCGGGCCAGCCTGGCCGTCTTCAATGCCTGGATGAACCACGCGCTGACCGACGTGTCGCTGGTATTACCACGCGGCCCATATCGCCAGCCGCCGTCGGTATTTACCGCGTATTCGCAGTATCGAACCGCCTTCTGCGCGGCCGCGCCGATTCGGGGATCGTTGGCCCCCCCGTACGCTTCACACAGAGCAATCGTGCAGATGGAGTGTGTGTAAAGGCTGGAGCTGCTGATCAATCCGTCGTCTTTCTGCTGAGCCATAATGGCTTCAACACCACGCAGAACATTCCGACGATACTCGCCTTTGCGAGTCGTATGGCCGCCCCCCATAAAGGCCAGCACGGCGAGGCCTGTCACAGCCACATCGGCCGATGCCTCGCCCTCGTACTTCTCGGCATTCCACATGCCGTCAGGCTCCTGATGGATTGCCAGCCAGTGCAGTGCGGCATCGACGGCAGCTTTCGCTTTCACACCACCGGACCGTTCCATCGTGCGGAGAAAGTCGCCCGTGCCGAACAGGTTTACGTCAATCGGCCCCAACTGGCCCAGGGTTGGAGCTTCCTGGTCCCCGAACGCCTTGGGAAGCACGCTGAGTGTTCGGTTTGGCTTCGGAGCCCGGTTGATCGTGAAGACCTGCGGCTTGTCTGGCGGTGTCGGCTCTTTGTAGTTGTAGATATCAGCCGGTTCCGCAATGTCTGCGTCGATTGTGTTCAGCGCGAACTGCACATCCTCACTCGTCTCCGAAATCTCCAGTGGTGTGTCCTGAATCTCGATCTCATCCGCCATCACGTCAATCTCTGGAGCATCGATCTGCAGGTTGGAACTCTTGACGATGTCCTGTTCGACGACCTCCGTGGGTGTTACCGCAATCTGGATGTTGGGCGTTTCGACATCCTGCATCTCCTGTTCTTCCGGACGCTCCTTGATGATGTCTCGGATCGGATCATCGAGTTCGAAATCTTCGAGGTCAGGTTCCGCCACCGTGAATTCAAACTCCTGCAGCACACCAAAAGCATTCGGGTTGGGGGCCAGCTTCCACAGGATGGCAACCACCAGCAGGCTGGCGCCGATGGCGAGGCCAACAAACACAGCCCGCTTGTCAATAATCGGCGTGGCCGCACCGAGTTCGTCGGCTGCCGCGAGTTTGCCAAATTGCTCAGACTCAGACACCAGATGACCTCGCGATTCTGGACAGACGGATCACGCTCCGTTTAAGCCGCCAGCAACTATTGTTTCCGGACCTCGACCGTTGCCGAGACCTTTGAAATTCCCACCTGACCGCAACAACTCATAACCGCGGCGATGTGTTCCCATTTGACGTTACGATCGCCACGGATGACGACAGCCTGATCCTTATACCGGATTCTGGCCCGACTGAGATTCGACGTCAGCGACGCAAGAGTCAGCGGTTGGTTTTCTACGTGATAGTAGGCTTTGCCGCCTGGCAGATGCCGCACGTTGACCACAATTGGCCGTGTCGGTGGCGCCTTGGCCTTAATCTTCTCACTCTGTTTGGGCAGATCAATCGAGAGATCCTGCTCCAGTTGGATGAGCGACGTTGTTGTCAGAAAGAAGATAATCAACAGGAACACGATGTCGACCATCGGCGTCATGTTCAGCTCATAACCTGTATCGTCGGTGTCTTCAGCAAATACCATTGGTGTGCCCTGGAAGCAGGTCTGTTGTACTCAGAGAAATGCCTGTTCAGGCCGTGGCTGGTTCTGGCTCTTTGCGAGTCTCGTCGCTCGTGGACGCAGGCTTTTCCGTTCCGCTACGGCGTTTGATCACGGCAATTCCGTGAATGAACTGCTCGGTCAGTGATTCGCAGCGTGAGATGACCTTATTGAGTCTGAGATTGGAAATGTACAACACCAGCAATGCCGGAATGGCAACGCTCAGTCCACCTGCCGTTGTAAAGAGTGCCGTGCGAATACCGGTCGCTAGTGTTTGAGATTTCGCGGCGCTGGCGGCCTCGTAAGCAACGCTTTCGAAGCACACCACCATGCCAATGACTGTTCCCAGCAGTCCCAGCAGCGGAGCGACTGCCGCAATCAGGCTGAGCGCTCTAAGCGGAGCTCGCAGCGCTCGAATTTGATTGACAGCTTCAATCTGACAGCGGATTCGGATGTCTTCGAGTGTCGATATGTCAAAGCGAACAGCCATGGCTCGGCAGACGTGGCCAAACAACCCCGTCTCCTGCATCGCCAGATTGCGGAAGCCTTCGATGTCTTCTTTTTCGAGAAAGCTGCGGGCCGGCTCAACAAATCGATGCGACGATTGTCGGCCAGCGCGGTAGATCCATGCGCTATTCAGTGCAATCACAATCACCGCCAGCAAACACAATGCGATTCCGTGCATGATGTTGCCACTGGCCGCGTAGATGTCCCACAGCGTCTGTCGGCTGAGGATCGACAATGGTCCCAGCCCGCTGGTCCGCGTCCAGTTCTGAGCCGGGTCACTTCTCCCTCCGATGCGTTCGACGGTAAACGTCCCGCCGTCCGAACCCTTCGAGTTGATCGCGACGACTTTGAACACGGCACCGGCACTCTTGTAGATGTCACCAACTTCGAACGACGTGATGTCGTCGTCGGTTGTGACACGGAAGCTCTTGTTATCGCCCGGTTCCATCTCTTTATCGATGGCGGATTCAGGAGTCGGTTCGTCCTCCGTCAGCAGTGAATCGAGATCCAGCGTTTCCATGTCCTGTGCAAAGCCGGTAAGCGCCAGAACGACGGCCAGACCGAAAGCAAGCTAGAGTGTAGTTATTGACTTCATGCGTCCTGTTCCATGGGGAGTTATTCGAGGTGTTGGTTGAATCAACCGGATCAATCCCGCTTCTCATTAGCTTTGGCAATTTCCTTCAAGACCTGAGGCAACAGCTTCCTGCCCTCCTGGACTAACCGTCGCTCCCCGTCCGGGAAGTCTCGAATCAAGCGATCGAGCATCCGCTGTGCCTTGCCCCAGTCCTGTAATTCAATGCAGCACCTGGCACCTTCCAGACAGGCATGTGGTCGCGGAAACGTCTCGACGCTTTATTCAAAGTACTGCCGGGCCGCTTCGTGATTCGCCGGCTGAGTTGACTGATAGTTCAAGGCCAGGTGATAGCAGGCATCCGCCTTCACATCTTCAAAGGTCTCACCATCGGCCAGGCTCTTCAGGTTCGCCAGCCCTTTGGCGGACTGTCCCTGGCCCAGCAGCGACAATGCGGCATACAGGTCCATGTGAGGCCGCCGATCCGAAGTCGGCCACTCGGAAACAAATCGTCGATAGTGCAGATCGAGTTCCGACCATTCCTTGATCTCAGTCAGACTGCGGGCTGTAAAGACATAGACTTCCTGGATGGCGTCGAAGCGAGGATGGTCCCGTAGCAGGACCTGCAATGCATTCGCGCCCTTCTCGTACTCGAACAGGTGGAAGTGACTCCGACCGAGCATGAACAGCGCTTTCGCTCGACTCTCCTTAACTTTCAATGATTTCTCGTCAGTAAACGGTGTCAGAGCGACAGCACAATTGCTCCACTCTTCCTGTCTCCAATACAGAAATCCCAGGGCATAGCGAATCTGGCCATCGTCAAAGGCCTTCGGTGGTGCAAGGCGGATACCGTTCCATTTACTGTTGCCACGACTCAATCGCTGGTTGGAGGGGACAGGAATAACATCGCCCTTTTCATCGAGCTGATTCCTCCCGTATTCATCCAGCAGCGTGGCATAGGCATCTCTGGCAGAATCGAACCGCTGCGACTTGCCGCCGTGATAGCCCATCAATTGCAGCGCCGAGACTCGGAAGCGACTGTCTCGCAGTCCCGCCGTATAGGCTTTGAAGTGATCGAGTAGCTTGTCTGTGTAACCGAGTTCCGCGTATCGCCGACCGAGTGCATAGTGGGCGATGTCGTACATATCGTCGGGGGAGACACCATCGGGTTTCGGCTCCTGGGCGACAGCTCGCGGGTAGAGCCGGATGTACTGTGCGAAGCAACCCGCGGCCAGTTCGTGCTCTTTCAGTTCGCCAAATAGCTGCCCGGATCGCAGGCACGCCGTTTTGACGTACTTCTGCATGGATGCAAATCGTTCGTCGTTGGGCTTGACCCAGAGTAACCGTTCACGGGGTGGGATTGGTCTATCGGTGACATAGAGACTCTGAGACATCACGTGGATGACACGGATGTCTGAAATACCACCGGAACTGGCAGCGGAGATGACGCCTGCAGTGCGCGCGTTTGTCGAGTCGCTGATGGTTCAGATGGATGAGATGCAGGCCCGCATGCAGGCGGAGATTGACGAGCTGAAGGCGCAGGTCAAGAAGCTCACACCACAGAATTCGTCGGTTCCACCTGCGACTGTGCATCCGCATGCACGTGCTGGGGCAAAGCCGAAAAAGAAGGCGAAAACAAAGAAACCGCGGGGCGGGCAGAAGGGGCACAAGCGGACAATTCGCGAACTGGTGCCTGTCGAACGATGCACCGCAGTGATTCCCCTGCAACCGACAGAATGCCGACGCTGTGGTAACGGACTCACAGGGTTTGATCCGGAACCGCTTCGTCATCAGGTCTGGGAACTGCCGGCGATTGAACCACTCATCACGGAATACCAACAACACCGGCTCACCTGTCAATGCTGCGGAACGACCAGCTGCGCGGAACTGCCTCCGGGTGTCCCGAGAGGCCAGTTCGGAGCGAGGTTGCTCGCCTTCACGGCCTTGCTGATGGGACACTTTCGACAAAGCAAACGCCGGGCCGCGACGTTTCTGACGGACCTGCTGAACATGCCCTGCTGCCCGGCATCCACTGTGAACATGCAGAATCGCGTGGCGGCAGCGCTGCAGCAGCCGTACGAGGATCTCAGAAGCCGACTGGAACAGGAGCCGCAGGTGTTCATGGATGAAACACCAACGAAGCAGGCGAATCAGAAGGCGTGGTTATGGACAGCCGTGACTTCCACCTATGCCGTGTTCTCCAGCCGAGCCGCAACCGCTTTACCAAAACTGCTCGGCGAATCATTCCAGGGAATTATCAACTGTGACCGGGCGAAGATGTACTGGCGAGCCAGACACCTGCAGTGGTGCTGGGCCCATCTGGTCCGAGACTTCCAGGCTCTTGTCGATCATCATGACAACCAGGTGAAACGGCTGGGTTTTGACTTGCAGCGAGAAGTGAACACCATGTTTCACCTGTGGCACCGACATCGGTCCGGCGAGATACCGTGGGAAACCTTCCGCACGGAGCTACAGCCGGTTCGCGACAAAGTGAATGCGCTGCTGCTGCGCGGACGATGCAGCGGCAACAAACGCCTGACGGGGATGTGCCGCGAATTGTATGACCACCGCGAGTGGTTATGGACGTTCGCGGAACATGAGGGCATCGAGCCGACCAACAACACGGCTGAACGCGCACTGCGTCCCGCCGTAATCTATCGCAAGCTTTCGTTTGGAACTCAAAGCGAAGCCGGCAGTCGCTTTATTGAGCGCATGCTGACGATTTCCGAAACCTGCCGTCTCCAGAACCGCAGCATCTACCAGTGGCTCTGCGACGCCGTTGATGCCAGCCTGAGCAACGAAACCGCTCCACCAATCATCACCGACCCGTGAACCGTTACGTCGAACAGCTTCAGGTACTCGCGCAACACGATCTTCATCTTGGGGTAGTCGCGCTGCTGTGAGAAATTGATGGCCAGTGCAAATAGCGACCGTTCGCCGAATTTGTGTCGCGGGTTGATCTGGCGAATCTTGTTGAATTGCTGAAAACCGGCCAGGTACAGGTCGTCGGCAACTTTCCGCTGCACGATCCGGTAGCGCAGTTCGCGAGGCTGCAGCACGCTGGAGAGTGCCTGGGCGCAGCTGACGTTGTCATTCAGCTTCTTGATGTCGGGGAAGCTCTGATATTCGGCGGCCAGCATTTCCTGCCTGTCGATCCCGTCGGCCCACAGGATGCGGCATTCGGTCTGCTCCTGGATCCGATTCAGAATGCGATACAGCGTTGCACTGAATCCTTCGCCGTATACACCCTTGTACGAACCAAAGTCCTGGTTGAGCGACTCGAGACGCAGATGGGCCAGCGAGCGGTCGTAGAACTCGATGACTTGTCGGTTAGAGTCGTCCGGGTTCTGCAGATCGCCTGGGCGAGGCTCAAGCGTGGGCGTGCCGCCGCTGAGGCCGATGTCCAATTCCAATTCGTGTCGTTCCAGATCAAGGATTTCCTCGAGCAGTTCGCGGACCGTGTATTGTCCGGCGGGCAAATCGACCAGCTTGCCATCCAGATACATGTCGAACGACGATTTGTTCTCGCGGTCCGGACGCCACACAAAAGGAATGCCGGAGGCCTTCGAGACGATCTGCAGTGCTTCCCGTCCCAATGCGAAACGCGCACCAGTGGGCAACTTCCATTCGATGGTCTGCTGCAGCGGACGATGAGTCTTGAGCAGTCCGCCCAGCCGGATGACTTCCTGCGGATAGATGTAAAGGGCGTAGGTGTTGGCGGTGGGATCCTGCAGGGATTCATAGGCCGCCCGGCTGTAGAGCTGCCCGGCCGCATAGAGAAGGTCCATGACCTGATCTTCGTCCAGGTCCTGCGACCGGTCGGCGACGCCCGCGTACTGGTGAGCGGCTGCCGCAAAGCGTCCCTGTTCGCGGTACCATTCAGCCAGCTCCAGCGCAAGCTGCTGGAATCGCTCATCGGTGCCGTAGTCGGCTTCCAGTTCGGCAAATCGCTTTTCTGCTGCCTGCTGCGTTTCTTCACTGGCAGACTTGAACATCGCCTCGACGAGACCCAGCTCGATGCTCTTCAACAGCTCAAGCGATTTCGGGTCGACGAGTGACTGGGCGGCCCGGAATGATGCGATCGCCCGTTCCGGGGCGGCGTTCGGCAGTACGCGCAGCGGTGTTTGGGCCGTTTGAGTCTCGTCGCTTGATTTGACGCTCGCGATCTCACACTGACCGCGCAGGTAGTTCGCCTCAGCTCGAATCCCACGCCAGCTTTCCTCGGTGAAACCCTTGCCCGAGTAGACTTTCTCATCCAGAAGCTGATCACAGAACTTCGCACAGCCGATGTGGTCCGGGGGCTGAACGACGCGGCCCGTCTGCGTGTCCACAACCGCTTTCGAGAAAGTTCTCATCAGACTCATCAGCGCCCGCACAGCCTGTTCCGTGCCAGGTTGCCCGGCGACGGTTTTCTGCCATGTCTGCAGTTTTTCGTCCTGCCCGAGAGCAAAACTGACATCGATGCCCTTGCTCTTAAGAGTTTCGATGTGTGCCGCGGCCCGTTTCGTCACGGGTGAAAGCGGATACTTCACATACAACTGATTCAACATGTCGGACGACTTGCGGTACAGCGTCTGCTGCTGTGCTGCCTGAGTCGTGGCCGCAGCCTGAGTCAGGAAGATCTCGCCCAGTGCATACAGAGCGTCTGGTGCGTAATCGGGAGATTCCAGCACACGTCCGTAAGCCTCGGCCGCTTCTGCCAGCAGTCCCTTGCGATGGTAGATTCCGGCAATGGCCGCCTGGGCCTGTTGAAACCCCGTGGATTCAGGGCCGACCTGCCGCAGGTACTGCTCAACGCGGCTGGCGTTCGGTTCCTCTCTGTTGTTCTCCGCCAGGCCCAGCAGCAGGTACATGTCTGACTTCGTGCGTCCGGCGGGCACGGTGTCCAGAAAATCGCCGGAGGTCAGGTACGAAATCGCTTTCTTGAAATCCCGCCGCTCGTACGCCGATTTGGCGAGCATCAGGCGGGCCTTCTGTTTCATCCCCAGGTCGTAGCGGACGTTTTCGAGCCACTTGACCGCTTCGCTGGTTTTTTTCTCGTCGAGGTAGATCACACCCAATTGCAGTGCGGCGTTGTCATGAGCCTTTTCGAAGGCAGCGGGAATGGGTTGTCCGCTCGACTGGCGTTCCGAGATGACACGGCGGAAGTTGTGCACAATGCGGGCATACAGTTCGCGAGCTTCTTCGCTCTGGCCAATCTGGCGGTAAAAATCGCACAGAATTCGGTCGGCTTCCATCGAGGTCGTGTATCCGTACCTCCTGACGTCATCCTGAATTCGCTTGTGCAGTTGCTGCAGCTGCGGGAGTGAGTCCTGGCCTTTGGAAGACAGGATGAGCATCTTGTAGTTCAGCAGCGAACCCCCGCGTCGGTCCTCCGGGTATTTGGACAGAAACGCGTCGATGC
Organism: Planctomycetota bacterium; assembly: GCA_963579025.1. GTDB lineage: Bacteria > Planctomycetota > Planctomycetia > Planctomycetales > Planctomycetaceae > CAUZFZ01. The sequence continues at coordinate 9,930 of CAUZFZ010000164.1, forward strand.
GGTCGTTAGCGCCTTCGAAGTCCTTCAGTCGATAGGCCACAGCCACGAGCCGCTGTTCAGCGATCCGCTTATTCGAGCCGTCTCCCAGATGCCGCACGGCCTTCGCCAGGTACGGGCGTGCGTCCCCGTAGCGTTTCGTCTGGTAATAGCATTCGCCGATCAGCAGGTTCTGTTGAGCGACCTTCTCGTCCGGCTGACCCTTCACCTCCGAGAGCAATAACTGCACGGCATCGTTGTATTGCCGGTTCTTAAACAACTGCACTGCTCGTCCCGAGCGTGACGGTTGTGTTTGAGCCTCGACGGTCGAGATTTGCGCGGACAGCACACAGAGGGTCAGCAGGCACAGAACAACGCCGCTTACCCGGTGCCCGGTGGTGCGCGCGGCCCGATTACGAAACATCCCGCATGGGCGTGACTCGGCCATATCAGCACCTGACGGTCATGTTGCCGGAGTTGATTCCTGCTGCGGACACAGTCAGAGCGGAACAGGGACGCGGACGGCGTGCAAGCGACTGAACCGTCGTCATCGGTCGAGAAACGACGCAGTCCCCTCACTCCGCCAGTCGCGTCATTCGCCGTCCGTGTCCGACTCCGGACGCGGCTCCTGTGTCTCGAACAGGAACGACTCGTCGCGATACAGGGGCAGGTGACGGTAATAGACCTCCAGCGTCAGGACATTCATGCACGTCATGTAGAGTCGCCCGCCCGTGCCTCCCCAGCGGCCGTCCGGATTCCAACTACCTTCCGGGTGTCCCTCGCTTATCTGCGAATTAACCAACCGCTGGCGATTCATCCGGTTCCAGCGTTCCCAACGCTCCCCGCCCCAGTGATGCAGCACCTGGGTGATGTAGTAGTTCTCGTATTCGTTGTTGTATCGCGGGCTGCGCAAAGCGATACGCCGAATACTGCGGTCGTGAATCTCTGGCGTCTGGTCGGCTTGCAGGTACATGCGGCACAGAACGCCGATGGCTGTTGTCGCTTTGGACGTATCGCCGTAACGGGACATGTAGCCGTACTCACCGGTACTGGGTTTGTATACCAGGTCCAGGAAGTTGACGGCCTTGCCTTGCACATACCGCGGAATGGGAATGCCGGCCATGCGGGCACTCGCCAGAGCCATGACCTGCCAGCCGACGACCGACGTATCGCCGGGTTCGGCAACCCGATATCGCCAGCCGCCGTTATCTGGATGCTGCGCGCGGGCAATGAACTGAATCGTTTCGGAGGCGACGCGGTAAACTTCGCGGTCTCGAGTCATGCCGTATGCCTCACACAACGCCATCGAGGCCAGGCTGTGGGCGTACATTCCCGTGTGGCCTTCCGGTTCCAGGCGGTCCGCCGATGTTCTGAGATCACCTTCTCGGGACTCGAGGACCAGCCAGTTCAGGGCTTTCCGAACCGTCTCCTGGTGCTCGCCTTCGAGCTGGGTGTAACCAGCGCCAAGGAAACACAGCAGTGCGAGTCCCGTTGCTCCGGTTGGCGACTCGTAAACACCCGGACCCTGGCAACGGTTTCTGCAATCGGGTGTGTGAAACTTGAAGCTCCAGGCACCGTCTTCCCGCTGATGCCGCGCCAGCCATTTCAGTCCCGCTTCAACCGCCGCCTCACTTTCGGGAGTGGCTCCATTGGCCAATGCCAGCTTCGCGCGGTTTCCCGTCCGTCGGCCTTCAAGTCCCGATCCGGCCGGTGAACCCCACGCAGCTCCGAGTCCCGTCGGAGCCGACGGGATCGCAATACTCGATGCGGAGATGACACCTTCGCCCGCACGCAAAGTCCGCATAACGTCAACGCCGACTGCTCCATCGAGCCCACCGGCGTCTTCCGAAACAGCAATCTCCACCTGTGCAGCGTCAGCTTCCGCGGCCAACTCCAGGCTTACGTCGTCTCCAGAGAACGAGAGCAAGACTTCAGTACGTGGGCGGAGCGCATCCAGTTGCATCACGATCAGCCCGAGAATCAGCATTAGGACGACGTGTACGGCCAGGCTGACGAGTGTTCCGGTCGTTTGCTGTCGGCGTTCCTGCAGCCAGAATGCGATTCGATCCCGCAGCCCCTTTGGCTTACGGACTCGTTTTTTCTTTCGCTCGAGATCAATCTCAGGAATCTCGTCTTCGCAGACGTCCTGCTGCCCGCTGTACATCGCCCAGTCTTCGCCTGAGCTGAGAGACCAGTCGTCGTCCAGGTCTTCTTCGCCAGCGTATTCATCGTCGGCCCACGTGTCATCAGGCCAGGTCTCATCGTCGTACGATGTTTCGTCGGATGGTCGGTCTTCGTGGTGGGGTCGGTCTTCGTGCTCGTTCGTTTCCGAAAGTTCCTCGTCGGCAACCTCTGGTTCGGCAACCGTCAGTTTCGCCGGCTCCTGAGACGACTCTGTTCTGGGGGACTCAGACACATGAGGAGTGATCGCTGCCGCGTCGGATTCATCACGTGGGCGTTGAGGCAAGTCGTCGTCTGCGTCCGCAGTGGGCCATTCCGGAGGAGAGTCTGATTCGCCTTCCGGCTTGACGCCGTCGACCAGTGTTCTCTGACAGGACGCGCACGCGATGGGCGGTGAATCATCCAGTTCCAGATCGAGACGCAGGACCTGCACGGAACTGCCACAGTTTGAACAGTCCAGCGAAATCCAGTCATACGTGTCGAGTTGAATGACGGTGTCCACCGCCTGCTCCCGCTGAGGTTTCTGTTGTCCTGTACTGAAACGGCAGAATACCGGCACACTCAACAGCCACTGCCGGGCCAGTGTGCAGCGTGGCGGCGACACTTGAAAGCGGAATCCCTCAGAAACTCGCTCGGTAGCATGACCAGGGCGTCGACTTAATCCGACATCCTGCGGAGTTGGATCCAGCGCTGGCCATAGGACGTCCGTCCTTTCGGTGCGACCTGTGTTTCCGGCATGGCGACAGTCACCGTGACGGTGCCGGATTTCGCATTGAAGACGACTCGTCCCGAGGGCACACCTTCGCCAGAGTGGTACACATCCTCAATCGCGATACCGCGGTCCGGTCGGGCGATGGTCAGAATCGTCACGGCGGGCATCACGAATTCAGGTTTCTTAGCGCTGAGAACCACTCTTCTGGGTCGTTCCTTCGCAACACTGAAGTCGATCTGTATGTCGTCTGCCAGCTTGCGGATTCGATACGTCGACACAAACGTCGCTTTATTCGTGTCGCACCTTGCGGCGATTCGTTCGAACGACCCGCTGCAGTGAATTCGCCCGTCGTCATTCAGCTCAACAGTCCGATGTGCGGTCTGCTTCTGGTTGCGACCACTCCACATGGAGACTCCCAGATCCGCGGACATGTCGACGCGGTTCCCGTCGCGCGCCTGCAGGTCGTAATAGACTGATGCTCTTCGGCAACTGACGCGGGAACTGTCGATCGCAATCGTGTCGCCCAGCCGCACCTCTCGCAGTTGTCCATTCTGTACTGGAGCCACCTTGACCGTCACAGGTCCCTGTCGCAGCACGGGCATCGGCCCGCCGTGCATCTTCAGAAAGTCCATGTGGTACTTCGGGCCATTGCCCCACTCGCGAGGTGACGCGCCGCGGCAGTGGTCAACGAGATTCTGAGCACGCGCAAATGTGTCGCTGCCGATGTCCGCACGGATCAGTCGCTCGCCCTCTTCTTTGAACGTACCCGGTTTCCACAACAGCCAGGCCTCCAGACCGACTTCGGCTTCCCTGACGCGGCGTTGGTACGTCTCGTTGTCGGCTGTCTTCGTCAGAGCCCGATCGAATAGCTCGCGTGCCTGTGCGATCAGCTCGGGAGTCATCCATGCAAACTTCTTGTCGAACTCGTCGGCTTGAATCGGCTTGTCACCTCGGACTGACGCTTCCAGCAGGTTCACGTAGGCCAGCAGTTCGTCGGCTGCCAGGCCGTAGTAGCCTGTGCAGAATTCGTTAAGCAGTTCGTCCACATCGCGTGTCGGATCCCACAGCAGCTTCGACCAGACATAGTTCTTCAGGACGGCCAGATCTCCACCGGTCGAAACGTAGTTGCCCTGAATCGAGACTCCGGCGACACCGGCCTGGTGGTAATGGCGGATGTTCTGGGCAAGCGATCGCAGACACGGAAACGGCTGCAGGAAGTTGGTGAAGTTGCTGCCGTATTCCCAGATGTAGACTCGCCCCGGAGCCAGCTCGCACCAGCGGTCAAGGTTGCGTCGGAAGCTCGCGTTCTTCGGCGATTCCAGCACGGAACGCACCGTGTCGTGCCGCAGGCGAGGCAGACGGATCGATACGTTGTCGCGTGGTCGAGTCTTCGCAGGCGGCGCTTCGAGACTCATGTAAGCGAACGTGCCGATCTGGACTCCCGGTATTTCCTTCTCCAGCGCTGCAGCAGCGCTGTTGATCAAACGCAGTACTGTCGCCGAATAACCCGGTTTCTCGCGGCCATCTGGATCGACCCACTTCTCTTCTTCATAGATCCGTTTTGATTCCGGCGAGTAGTCCATGCCTCCATACCAGTCACCCATGCCCGCGAAGTAGATAACTCCATCCAGGTTCCCTTTTCGCTTTTCAATCTGCGTCTTCAGCAAACCAGTGAGCACGGTGTCCATACCCGGGGCCGTGTAGTTCATGTGGATGTTGTTGAAGGCGCGCTTGCCGTTCTTGTCCATCGGCAGGAAATCGGGATGCTCGGCGGCCAGCGGCTTGAGTAACGGGCACAGATTGTGGCCACCCGTGAAGTTCGTCCTACTGATCGTCCGTCGCTTCCAGGCGAACGAGTTGGCCTGATTCTGAGCCTCGCGGTTGTAGCAGTCGTGTCGCTGAAACGCGGGCTCAATGTGCGTGTCCTGTGCCGCGACGGTGATTGTCGGAGAACTGGGAATGTGTTCTTCGTTCCAGGACCACCAGCGGCAACCGAGCTGTTCTTCGAGTAATGCGAACACGCCGAACATCGTCGCATGCGGAGTCCCACCGCAGATTCGCAGTTGTTGTCCCTCGGTCTGAATCACGAAGCCCTCGCGAGACAGTTTCGCTGCACGTGAAATGCCGACGTCGCCCACAAGCACGGCTGCTGCTGGCAGTGGATCCGTCGCGCTGGTTACGGAGAACTCAGCGCCACTGATCTGTGAGAGGTACCGGGCCAGTTCACTGGCAGCACGCTTTTCCTGCGCGTCCGCATCACTCGCCACGACAACGGGAACCGGATTCTGACCATCCACCACCAGCGATATCGCTGGTTGTCCCGGAATCAAGTCGACTCCGCTGAAACGCGGGTCACCCAACGTAACTGCCGGGTGAGATGCAACGATCACGCTTCCCAGCCAGAATGCAGTCAGACATCGAGACATGAGATTCTCTCGTGTTGTTGATTTCCGTAATCGAATGAACCCGGAGTGAAACCGCCATGTACGTCCTCGGAAGAATCATGCTGATTGTGTGCATGACGCTCGGCCTCATTGTCTCTTTCAACTGCAGAGTGGCAACCGCCGCGCCGTGGGACGCCGCGGATCTGAATCCGGTGACGGTCAAAGAAGCGTCGAAGCACGCTCCCGTGACGATCGTCAAAGCTGGCAAGCCGGTCGCGTCGATTGTCGTGATGGGTAGCGCGGCGGGTGCGTCCGATCTGCAGAGCTTCATCAAACAGGCGACCGGAGCGGAACTGCCAATTGTCAAGGAGTTCGTTGCACCGGCGATCGTGCTTGGTGACTGTCCACAAGCGGCGGCGATCGGGCTGGAAAGCAGCAAGTTGCCGGTTGAGGGCTTTGCCATTCGATCAACAGCCGATGCCGTCCACATCGTCGGCAAACGATCCGGAAGAGCCGACGGACAGTTGTGGGGAGCGATTGAGTTTCTCGAACGCTTTGTGGGAGTCCGCTGGTACTTCCCACCGGCTGTTGAAGGCGGGCCACAGATTGGGCAGTCCGTTCCGAAGACAGCCGACCTGACCGTGCCGCCGGTGTGGATCGAAGACGCGCCGGTGTTTTTCAAACGCGAACTGTGGCCGCCAACGTCGCGCCCCTACAACGGCTCGGGAATCAAGATGGGTGTGCTGCATCGGTTCTTACGAGCTGGCACGTCCTGGCCGACCAGCCTGCGTGTACATCAGCCAAACTGGCCGAAGTATGAAGAGCTGAAGAAGAACCGCCCGGGCGTCTATCAGATGCGCAAGGACGGCACTCGTCAGCACGAAGTGATTTGTTACGGGCATCCGGACACGCTGACGACGTACCTCGAAGGCATCCAGAATTCACTCGACGGCAAGCAGCCGGCGTACGCACCAATCTCGGGCAAGGCGATCACCGTGTCGCCGTACGACGTCGAGTTGTCCTGCTACTGCGACCATTGCCGCAAACTCTGGGATGACCAGGCCGGGCAGTACGGCGGTGCGTCAAAAGTGATGGCCACCTTTGTCGACAAGCTGGGGCGAGAGGTGAAGAAACGCTGGCCAAAAGAAGACCTGACGATCATCTATCTCCCGTATCTGAACTACACGACGGCTCCGGCTGGATTCAAATTCCCGGATAATGTCGAAGTGCAGCTCTGCGGCATGCCGGGCCTGGCCGCTTATAAGGAACCGGCCATTCGCGAGGCCGAACAGGCCAACATCGATCGCTGGATCAAGACGACCGGGCGACGCATTCAGAACTGGCACTATTGCTGCTGGCCGGCTCACAAGACAAAGGCCGCGTACCAGTATCCACATGCGATCAAGCAGTTCTATCAGGAGAATCGCGACAAGACAGTCGGCACGTTTATTAACGGCACTCACAATCACTGGCCGCGTCAGCACATCAGTCTGTACTGCTGGCTGAAAGTGCTGTGGGACCCGGATTTCAACGTGGACGCGGCCGTCGATGAATTCGCCGTCCGCATGTTTGGCTCCGCGGCCGGCACGATGCGCAAGCTGATCGACCTGCAGATGCACGGTTGGGAGAAGAGCACCTGGCCCGGCGGGCGATTCTCACCCAAAGGCATTTACGAAGTCAGCTTCCCGCGTGAGACCGTTGCTCGGATTCAGACGCTGTTCGCGCAGGCAAGAAAAGAAGCGCAGGGCGACGCCCTCGTGACGGCGCGACTCGACTACTACGAACCGGCACTGAAGGAGTTTTTCGGGGAATCCGACCTGATGGCGGGACTCGGATTCAAGCCGCTGGTCGCGCAGAAGGTTGGCGAGATGCCACACCTCGACGGCAAGCTGACCGACACTCAGTGGCAGCGCGCTCCTGAAAACGAGTTCGTCCAGGCAACCGGTGCCAGTAAGGGCAAGCCGGCGCGTTATCCGACTTCGGTGCGTGCCGTCTGGACCTTCGACGGGATCATGTTCGGATTCCAGTTGCAGGAACCGACGCCCCAGTTGCTCGAAATCTCGAATGGTGGACACGACAACGGCAATATGTGGTGGGACGACAATGTCGAGATGTTCCTCGATGTCACCGGAAAGAATGAGGGCGAGTTCTATCAGTTCATCGTCAACCCGGAGATCAACTTCTGGGACTCGAAGCTGAAAGACACCACCTGGGAGTGCAAGGGCTTCAAAGCGGCGTCATTCCGTGGGAAAGACTTCTGGAGTCTGGAGGTCTTCGTGCCGTATTCCGCATTCCCGGAAGGCAAGAAGCCGGGTTCCGGTACAGACACAGTCTGGACTGGCAACTTCACACGCCATCGCGTCGCCGACAAAGGGCAGAAGTCGACGAAGCCGCAGCAGGAAGGTAGCGTGCGCGAGTACCAGCGAATGAACACGACCGGCGCCAGCACCAGTGACAACCTGGCAGATTTCGCTGAGATTCGGTTTATCGAGTAGTGCTTTGTCAGAGGGGAGTGTTCGGGTTGGGTGGCTGGGGTCGAGCAACGCGAGCCCCCAGAAATTGCGTACTGGGGGCTCACTTCGTTCGACCCCAGCCACCCGAAAACTATGCTCTGACAAAGCAGTCGTCACCTGGCACGTAGAGCGGGACGCGCACGCCTCCCGGCTTGCGGTTAAACGACGTATCGGATGAGGCAGGAACGTGGCGGCATGGACGCACTGAAGCAATTAATCGGACGCCTGCCCGACGAGCAACTGTTGTTGCTGGGCCTGACGGCGGTGTTCGTGCTGGGGATCGGATCGCAATGGATGGCGTGGCGCGTCCGCGTGCCATCGATCCTGCTGTTGCTGGTCACCGGGTTCACGGTTGGGCCTGTTGCCGGTTGGCTCGATCCCGACGAATTACTGGGCGAATTGCTCTTCCCCATTGTGTCGCTTTCAGTCGCAATCGTGCTGTTCGAAGGCAGTCTCAATTTACGACTGTCGGAATTGCGAGGCGTGGGTGGCGCACTGCGAAACATCCTGACCGCGGGTGTCCTGATTACATGGCTGGTTGTGACCGCGGCGGCTTACTGGATCCTGCAGTTCGAGTTTTCCATATCTCTGCTGCTGGGCGCAATGCTGACAGTCACTGGCCCGACCGTCGTCGGTCCGATGCTGCGGCTGATTCGACCAACGGGCAAGGTGAGCCCCATCGCGCGATGGGAAGGCATTGTGGTCGATCCGATCGGAGCGGTACTCGCGGTCCTGGTGCTGGAGACGATCGAACCGCTGCGTTCCTCGGCTTTTGGTGAAGCCATCTCCGAAGCGGGTGTCGGGCTCGTCGAGACCGTTGTCATCGGGGGACTGCTGGGCGGACTCACAGCCATGTTTCTGGCTGCGATGCTGAAACGCCACTGGATCCCGGATCACCTGCAGAGTCCCGTCACGCTGATGCTTGTCCTGGCAGCCTTTGTCATTTCCAACCTGCTGAAGCATGAATCCGGCCTGTTGACCGTCACTGTGATGGGTGTCCTGCTGGCCAATCAGCAGTCGGTGGTGATCAAGCACATTCTGGAGTTCAAAGAGAACCTGACGATCCTCCTGATATCGAGCCTGTTCATCCTGCTATCGGCGCGAGTGGAATTGGCGGACTTTGCATCCTTGAGCTGGCGTGGACCAGTGTTTGTCGCGGCTGTCATTCTGATCGCTCGCCCGGCGTCGATATTCCTTTCGACAATCGGTACGGATCTGTCCTTGCAGGAGAAGGTGTTTCTGTCATGGCTGGCGCCTCGCGGGATTGTGGCCGCGGCGGTGGCATCCGTGTTCGCGCTGCGTCTTGGTGAGACCGGTGCTGGCCTGGTTCCGGCGACCTTCCTGGTCATCGTGGGCACGGTGGTTGTTTACGGACTGACTGCGTTTCCTCTGGCACGGAAACTCGGACTGGCCACTGCGAATCCGCAGGGAGTGCTGATCGCCAGCGCGCACCCGGGAGCGCGAGCGATCGGTCATGCGGTGCAGGACGCAGGCTTCTCCGTCGTCCTTGTCGATACGAATCCGGAAAACATCCAGGCCGCGCGGATGGAAGGTCTGCCGACGTTCTATGCCAACATTCTGTCGGAGCGGGCAATCGAAGAACTGGACCTCGGCGGTATCGGTCGATTCCTGGCTCTGACGTCGAACGACGAAGTGAACTCACTGGCGTCGATGCACTTCAGCGAGGTCTTCGGGCGGTCCCGGGTCTACCAGTTGCCTCCCATCCACAGCAGTCACCGCACGGGAACGGCAGGGCACATTCTGCAAGGGCGACTCCTGTTCGACGCCGACGCAACCTTTGAGCGGCTCGATGGGAGCTTCGAAGCCGGAGCCGTTGTTAAGACGACGTCACTGAGCGACGAATTTCCTTACGAGACGTTTCAGGAGCGCTACGGTGACACGGCTCTGTTGTTGTTCACTGTCCCGAAGCCGGGGCAGCTTGTCGTGGTGACTCCAGACAAGAACCTCACACCGAAATCCGGCGACAAGGTGATCGCGCTCGTCGACGCGAGCGTGTCGGATCCAGAGACGGACCAGTAAGTAAGGCGAGCGGCAGATGAGACCTTACCTCAGCACGACTGGTAGGACGGGTCTCCAGGCCCGTCCGCACTCATGGTTATGTCCTGAACGGGCCTGGAGACCCGTCCTACCCTGGCAAATTCTCATCTGCCGCTCGCCCTAAGTACTCGTCCGACGAATACGGGTTTGCAATTGACAGGGCTCGGCCAGGCAAACGCCCCGCTATGCCCGCGAGCGCTTGAGAATTGCCCTGATTGCGGAGCCGCCGACACGGGTCGAGACTTCGCACTGAGATAACCAACTCGTTCCAAGGCTCTGCCTTGGAACGGCCTGCGCTGGAGGCTCTGCCTCATGTGTCTGGGACGAGGACCCTGAGTGAGTCGCGTGAGGCAGAGCCTCACTATCAGAGCGTTCCAGGGCAGAGCCCTGGAACGAGGCGTCAAATCAAAGAAAGCCGACGATTCCGAGTGACGCACGCTGTGGATCCGGCCCTGATATCTCAGGGAACTGCTTCGTCGTATCCGGGCGAGACTACAGAATGACTGCATCTGGTGAATTGAATCGATCTGAAAGCGTAAACGTGAATCAGGATGCGACCGAATCGCTCGACTGCTCGGCCGCATCGCTGGCACGTGTGCTGGACGAGTATCTGGGTGATCTTCGGACGCAACGGTCTCGGGAATGATGGAGGGATCGTGTGCCTCGCCGGAACCGTGACAGCCAGGTACTATGAAAAACGCCATTGATGCTGCCGGGAAGACTCGCCGTCATGCAGATTCGCTGCCCCCACTGCCATCAGCCGATTGAAATCGTCGACGATGATCCGTCCGGGGACATGACGTGCGAATCCTGCGGCAGTTGCTTCAATCTGGCGAGTGACGGTGAGACGGCCGCGGACGACGGCTCGCATGCCAGCACGCTGGGACACTTCCAGTTGCTGCACAGGCTGGGACAGGGAGCCTTCGGCACGGTGTGGAAGGCTCGCGACACCGAGCTGGACCGCATCGTCGCGATCAAGATTCCCCGCCGCGAACAGCTCAGCGGCGACGACGCGGAGAAATTCCTCCGCGAAGCCCGAGCCGCCGCGCAGGTGCGGCACCCGAACATCGTCGCCGTCCACGAAGTCGGCCGCGAGGACGGCCGCATCTACATCGCCAGCGACTTTATCGACGGGCCAAGCCTGGACCAGTGGATCGAAGCGCACCCGCCGACCGTCCGGGAAGCCGTCGAGCTGTGTGCGCAGGTCGCCGAAGCCCTGCACCACGCGCACGAAGCGGGCGTCGTGCATCGCGACCTGAAGCCGCAGAACATTCTGGTGCGGACGGTCGATGACGGTGCGTCGACGGTCGATGGCAGAACATCCGCCGACCATCAACCATCGACAATTAACCTTCAACCCTTCATCACCGACTTCGGCCTGGCCAAGCGGGAAGCCGGCGAAGTCACGATGACCGTCGAGGGAGCGATCCTGGGCACGCCGGCGTACATGCCGCCCGAGCAGGCTCGCGGCGAGGCGCATCAGGCCGACCGTCGCAGTGACGTGTACTCGCTGGGCGTGATCCTGTACCGGCTACTGACGGGCGAGCTGCCGTTCCGCGGCCGGTCGCAGATGCTGATCCTGCAGATCCTGAAAGAGGAGCCGCCCGCCCCGCGCAAGCTCGACGCCCGCCTGCCCCGCGACGTCGACACGATCTGCCTGAAGTGCCTGGAGAAGGACCCGGCCCGACGCTACCAGACGTCGGCGGAACTGGCGGCGGACCTGCGTCACTGGCTGACCGGCCACCCGATCCACGCCCGCCGGGTGAGCCGGGCGGAACGCCTCTGGCGCTGGTGCCGCCGTGAGCCGAAGCTGGCTCTGCTGACCGCCGGCATCGCCCTGTCGCTGCTGGTCGGCAGCATCGCCAGCACGATCTTCGGACTGGATGCCGCAGCGTCGGCCCGCACGGCCAGCAACAACGAGGCGAAGGCACTCGTCGCCAGAGACGACGCCCGGAACGCTCAGGGAATGGCGGTCCAGGCTCAGCAGGACGCCGAACAGGCCAGAGAGCAGGAAGCCGCGCAACGCACGCTGGCCGAGCAGAATGCCGAGCGGGCGCGGCGACTGCTCTACTTCTCGCACATGAACCTCGCTCAGGCGGCGTGGGAAAACAACCAGGTTGCCCGCACGCGGCAGCTCCTGGAACAGTACGGGCCTGGTACGGAATCTGCCGACCTGCGGGGCTTCGAGTGGGACTACTGGGATCGGCTGTGCCACAGCGATCTGCTCACGCTGAAAGGACACACCCGCGCAGTCATGAGCGTGGCGTTCAGCCCGGACGGGCAGCGGCTGGCCTCGGCGAGTTCGGACAAGACGGTCAAGGTGTGGGACGCGGCCACGGGGCAGGAGTCGCTCACGCTGAAAGGACACACCGGCCGGGTCTGGAGCGTGGCGTTCAGCCCGGACGGGCAGCGGCTGGCCTCGGCGAGTTTTGACAAGACGGTCAAGGTGTGGGACGCGGCCACGGGGCGGGAGTTGCTCACGTTGAAAGGACACACCGGCGCCGTCTGGAGCGTGGCGTTCAGCCCGGACGGGCAGCAGCTGGCGTCGGCGAGTACTGACGAGACGGTCAAGATGTGGGACGCAGCCACGGGGCAGGAGTTGCTCACGCTGAAAGGACACACCAGCTGGGTGAATAGCGTGGCGTTCAGCCCGGACGGGCAGCGGCTGGCCTCGGCGAGTTGGGACAAGACGGTCAAGGTGTGGGACGCGGCCACGGGGCAGGAGTCGCTCACGCTGAAAGGACACACCAACTGGGTCAGGAGCGTGGCGTTCAGTCCGGACGGGCAGCGGCTGGCCTCGGCGAGTGTGGACCAGACGGTCAAGGTGTGGGACGCGGCCACGGGGCAGGAGTCGCTCACGCTGAAAGGACACACCGGCGCCGTCTGGAGCGTGGCGTTCAGCCCGGACGGGCAGCGGCTGGCCTCGGCGAGTGATGACGGGACGGTCAAGGTGTGGGACGTGGCGACGGGGCAGGAGTCGCACACG
>CAUZFZ010000165.1:0-22558 GCA_963579025.1 Planctomycetota bacterium
ATTGGCACTGTTCCTGCAACGCGTCATGCGTCCGGACACGGGAATCCTGAATGAGTACCTGACGGCACACCCGGAAGGTTGGATCGCCCGACTCCGGTTGCCTCTATACTGGAGCACTGTGCTTTCTCCGCTGTGTCTCGCTGGACTGACCATTGCCGGCTACTACTACACAGCTCAGCAACTGGCCTGGCGGCTGTTTGCCACAATACTGTTTGTGTTCTCCCTGCAGTTGGTACGTGCTCTGCTGCAACGCTTGTTGATCGTTGAACGCCGCAAGCTGACCATCGAACAGGCACATGAACGTAATGCTGAACTCGTCGCCCGGCAGGAAGCAGCCACGACGCCAGCGGATTCCGATGTTGACGCTACCACGGCGCCGACGGCGGTCGTGCCACAGGAAGAACTGCGGGCTGACGTGGAACGTAACACCGAGCAGAGTCGCCGGTTGCTGTCGATGTCGTTGACTGTGACGTCTCTCGTGGGTGTCTGGATGATCTGGTTCGACGTGCTGCCGGCGCTGCATATTCTCGACCAGTGGCCGTTGTGGACAACGCGGGTCGAAGTCACCGCGGACGAGTCGAGTCTGTCGACATCCCCTGGCCACTCGATGTCGGGCACAGCAGCAGGTGATGTTCCTGAATCTCAGTCGTCACTGAAAACCATCACTGTGCTGCGGCCGGTGACACCACGCGATGTGGGGCTGGCCATTCTGCTGGCCATTGTGACATTTGCCTGCGCGCGAAATATCCCGGGGCTGATGGAAATGTGGGTGCTGCAGCGTCTGCCCTTTGACCAGTCCGTTCGCTATGCCATCACGACGCTGACGCGCTACGCCATCATCCTGCTGGGTATCATCGTCAGCTTCAACGCGATCTCGGTCGGCTGGTCCAAAGTGCAATGGCTTGCGACCGCTCTCACATTTGGACTCGCATTCGGCGTCCAGGAGATCTTCGCCAACTTTGTTGCCGGACTGATTCTGCTCTTCGAACGTCCCATCCGAGTTGGAGACGTTGTGACGGTCGATGATGTCAGTGGAGTCGTGTCGCGGATCCGCATCCGGGCGACGACGATCACAAACTGGGACCGCAAGGAGTATGTGATCCCGAACAAGGAATTCATCACTGGCCGAATGCTGAACTGGACTCTGTCAGACAAGGTCAACCGCGTCGTCATCAATGTGGGGATTGCCTACGGATCGGACGTCAGTCGCGCGAAAGAGCTGCTGGTTATGGTCTGCCGGGATCATCCACTGATCCTGACGGACCCGGGTCCGGGCGTGACGTTCGAAGGCTTCGGAGACAACACGCTGAATCTGGTCCTGCGGTCGTACCTGCCGGATCTGGACAACCGCCTGGGGGTCATCGACGCACTCCACTCGAACATTGACCGAGTCTTCCGCGAAGCCGGGATCGAGATCGCCTTTCCGCAGCATGATCTGCATCTCCGGAGCATTGACGACGCTGCGGTGCGAGCCTTACGCGGTGGTGGACCCGGTGACCGCCCTGGCACGAGCGCTGCATAGCCGGCCAGAGCCTGCCCGGAACACGGAGAGTAACGACGAACCGGGCAAAGACGCGGGATGGCAAATTGTGCCATAGATCGAACTAACCTGTTCGTTATTGTCCACGGGCACAGCGCGGGCCGCAGCTTTCTTTGCGGCCGTCCGGCGGTTCTACACCGCCTACATCACCGAATCACATCCGCTTGATCGAATCGAACAGAGAACATGACTGGTCAAACTCTCCTCATGGAATTACCGGACACACACGTGACTGATGACGTCAATGACGCATGGCTGGAGTCGCTACGCGATGACTCCACTCTACGACCTGTGGCCGAGGAAATCGGAATCGAGTTTCCTGAGGACAGTCCACCGCGGTTTGCAGGAGACCTGGCTGAACTCAACGACGTCTGATCTGCGGACAGCCGTCCCGGATTTGCTTTACGTCGTATGCCACGTCGCGGCATCCATTCTGATACGGCTGGTGCTCACGCCGCGAGCATTCGTGCCAACCAAACAGGCTGCTGGACAGCTCTTTAACACAAAACGGAGTTTTTCCATGAGTTCACAGAACATCGCCGATGTAGAAGTCTCGAAGCTCGCTAAAGACGAGCTGGTGCGGCTGATCAAGTCTGAGCAAGGACCGTGGTCCGATCGTGTAATCGATCTGCAGGACCGGTCAACTCTCGAACGCCTGGGTCGAATGGCCTGTCGAGCCCGCTTTGTTCGAGCCGGCGCGTAGAGCGGGTTTGCAGTTTCAGTGTCGCTTCTTGATACAGTACGAGTGAATTAATGAGTGTTTCTACGGCAACGGATTGTCAGCCAGAATCCCGCATCGCATCCGGGAACGAGCTGTTTCGAGATCGCGTCCTGAATGAATACCGTCGCACGCTGACGACGCGGATTGCCGCATCAGCCTGTCGCATTGACGGTGAATTCGTGGAAGGCATGCTGGTTCTGACGGGAGAGGTCGGCAGCTACTTCCACAAGCAAATGGCTCAGGAAAGTGGCTGGCTCGTACCAGGTGTCGAACAGGTGGTCAATCGCGTCACCGTCGTACGATAGTCTGCTTGCATACTGCGGTTTGCCGTCGCGGTCCAGGCACAGAATCCGCCTCGCTTGCGAACCTCGGCGCCGGCTGATATCTCTGCCTGAGTCCCACAACATCCTTTCTGATAGAGCGATTCAGCTCTGTGGGATTCCAGCACGTTTCATTGCCCAGCTTCCCGATCATTTCTTTGAATGCGGAGCTGCACATCATGTCGACACTCGTCACGACACCCCCCGACGTTACGTCCTCGCTGTCACCATCTCTGGCGGACATCCGCTCGAAGCATCGCCATCAAACGTCTCCGGATCGAGATGCGCAGACTGGCAGCCGGACCGCCACAACACCGAGCAAACGTGGCGACTCGTACTCGATTCCGCCAGCATCACAAGCGGAACTTCTACGGCGTCTTAAGTCACTCCGGGCAGGCTTGAGCACGCTCGCCCGTGAGCATCAGCAGGCAGACACTGAGGCCTTCGAGGACACCATGTCTGTCCTGAATGAGGAGATCGCGGACCTGCTGGCGGTCCTTGTCGAGACGAGTCCATAAGACCGTCGTTCCGCCACGAAGTACGAATCGCGATCACTCGGCAGCACGCTTGCGGTCACGCCGCCTGTCGACGCCGCATCATCGCCAGGAACGCACACGTCACGTGCATTTGAGAGCGATTGCCTGTATTCCCACACACAGAGGCAGTACCAGAACCTTCGGCTGCGAACTCAACTGGGGATACCGACAATGATCATAGGCATGACTCGCTCCGCAGTTTCTGTGGTGGTTCTCTTTGCTGGCGTCAGCATCGGACTGGGTGCCGGGGCCGCAGCGGCTGAATTCGACCTGGTGATCCGAAACGGTCGCATCGTCGACGGCACCGGCAACCCTTGGTTCCGCGGAGACCTGGCCGTTAAATCCGGTCGCATCGCCGCGGTCGGTCGATTCGAGGGAGAGGCGGCGGACCGAGAGATTGACGCCGACGGACTGGTCGTGGCGCCCGGATTCATCGATATCCACTCGCATTCAGATTTCAAGGTCCTGCAGGACGGGCATGCTCAGAGCAAGGTCCGCCAGGGCGTGACCACGGAGATTCTGGGCGAAGGCAATTCGGCGGGACCGTATCAGGGCAAGCTGTCGCCGCAGGAGTTCACTGTCCAGGGCGAAAAGCAGTCGTGGACGACTCTGGGTGGCTATTTCGACGTGATCGACAAGTCCGGTGTGGCGGTCAATGTGGCTTCTTATGTTGGACTGAATAACGTCTGGCGGTCGGTCATGGGCGACTCATTCCAGACGCCCTCACCCGGTCACATCGAAGCGATGAAAGTGCTTGTCGATGAGGCCATGCGCGACGGGGCACTGGGCCTGTCGAGTCAGGTGATGATGCCGCCCGGTTCGCTCTCGACCACCGAGCACGTCGTCGAACTGTGCAAAGTCGTTTCCCGGCACGGCGGCATCTACTCGACGCATATCCGAAACGAAGGTGACGGGGTCTTCGATTCCGTGCGTGAGGCGATCGAGGTCGGACGTCGCAGTCGCGTTCCAGTGGACATCATCCACCTGAAAATCGCCGACCAGGAGTTCTGGGGGCGCATGCACGAAGTCGTTCAACTGATCGAAGACGCCCGGGCCGAGGGGTTGAATATTCAGGCGAACGTGTATCCCTACACGCGAGGCAACAACAATCTGGTCAGCATTATTCCGCCGTGGGCGCATGAGGGCGGTCGTCAGAAACTGCTTGAGCGGCTTCGCAACCCAGAACTTCGAAAACGTCTGAAGCACGACATCGAGAACGGGATCCCCGGCTGGTACAACCACTACACCGCCGTGGGCCGCGACTGGAGCCGCATGCTGGTCAGTGCCAACTCGACCTTCCGCGGGCTGACGATGGACCGCGTCATGGCCATTCGCACAAAAGGCCGCAAGGACGCGGATCTGCTCGATGAGCTGTTCGATCTGCTGCTTGACGAAGGCGGGTCGGTCAGCACGGTGTACGCGCATCACACGGAAAAGGACATGAACCTGGCACTCAGCCAACCGTGGTGTTCGGTCGGTTCGGATGGTTCGGCCTACGCGATCGAAGGACCCCTGCGACGGGGCAACCCCCATCCGCGGAACTTCGGCACGTTTCCGCGTGTCCTGGGCGTGTACGTGCGAGAGCTGAAACTGCTGAGGCTCGAAGATGCAGTTCGCAAGATGACGTCATTGAACGCGGCCAAAACGGGACTGCTGGACCGCGGCGTTTTGCGCGAGGGGCTCGCGGCCGACGTCACGATCTTCAATCCGGACACGGTCATTGACCGGGCGACCTACACCGAGCCGTTTCAATACAACCGGGGCATCGTTCACGTAATCGTCAACGGGCGGCTTGTGCTGGAAGACGGTGAGCACACAGGAAATCTGCCCGGGCGAGCGTTACGGCATCCGTAAGAAGTGCTGTTGAGCTGAGCTGGTTCAGCCCGTTCGCGTCACTCCGAATCTTCGACGACGGCAGTCGCGGTCGTGTCGGCAGCCGCGGCTGGCTCGTCGATTTCCGACTCCGGTGAGTTCAGCGTCTTCAAGGCATTGCGAGCAGCATGCTGCTCTGCCTCTTTCTTGTTCGGCCCCCAGGCGGACGGATACAGTTTTTCGCCAATCGCGGCCGCTACTTGAAAACACTTCGAATGGTCCGGCCCCTTCTCGTCCATCAGACGATAGACCGGTGTCTCGCTGAAGTCTTTCTGAGAAAGCTGCTGCAACTGACTCTTGTAATTCTGACCGTGCGTGGATTGGGCGATGTTTTCGATTTCGGGGCCGAGCGACTTCAGAAGGAACATCCGGGCAACATCCCAACCTCCATCCAGATACAGGGCGGCCACGACGGACTCGAAAGAAGCAGCAAGAATTGAGTCGGGAATGCGTTCGTGGACAGCCAACCCCTTTCCCAACAGCAGGCACTCGCCGATCCCAAGCTCCTTACTTAGTCGGGCACACGTATTCCGACTGACGACCGACGACTTGATTCGCGTGAGTTCTCCCTCCGCGTATTCGGGATACGTCGTGAACAGGTACTCACAGACCACCGTGCCCATAATCGCATCGCCCAGAAATTCCAGACGTTCATTCGATTCAAGCCGCGTTCGGGCGATCGACGCGTGCGTCAAAGACTGGATCAGCAGTTGCTGGTCGTCGAACGCGTGCCCCAACGTGGCCTCGCAGCGACGCAAACGAGCGTCAGACTCATCGGGAGGGGCGTCCTCCGCGACTGCGGCAGGAGCCTTCGCAGGACTGGTATGGGCAGGAACGTAGGCTGGCTGACTGGCAAGTGCAGCGAGCGCGGGCGATTCAGGCGTGGTAGCCATGAAAGCTCCATCAACGGATCGGCAGATTGAATGCGGTTCCATTGAAAGAGGGGGTGGGTCCTTTCGCCGTTCGGCAGCAAGGAACGATCCCCTGTTCCAACACAATGCAGGCTGCACGCACGGAGAGTTCGGCACCGCTTAACCAGCGTTTTCACGCATCCCTGCCGTCGATTCAGCGCCAAATGCCGCCCAGGCACAGCCAGCGGCCCCGATGATACCCGCTTTGCCACCGAGTTGGGCATAGTCGACACGCACGTTTTCGCCAGGAACTGGAAACGTCAGCCCCTTCACGTCGTCTCGGACCGTCTGCAGAAAACGACGACCCAGCGGTGTGCCGTTGCGGCCAAACGTCATGTTGCCTCCGAAGAGGACGACGTCCGGATCAATTGTGTGCATCAGATTCGCAGTGCCGTATGACATGAAACGCGCCGAATCGTCTACCAGTCGCAGGGCCAGTGGATCGTTCTGTTCGGCAGCGCGTGCGATCAGCAGCGGCGTAATGTCCTGACCGGCAGCGACCTGCTCCGATAGAATCGTCGAGTGTTCACCGGAGGCGATTGCCTCGTGGCACCGTGTGATCATCCCGGCGGAACCCGCGTACGCCTCAAGCGTGCCCTTCATGCCGGTCGCGCAGGGCCGTCCATTCTCCATTTGAATGTACAGAAAGCCGCATTCACCGCCGTGCGAGTGAGCGCCCTCGACCAGCTTCCCATTGACGATCAGACCGCAGCCAACTCCCGTGCCCAGTGTCCACAGCACAAGGCTGTGCGCCCCACGACCGGCCCCTGCCCAGAATTCGCCAAAGGCAGCGGCATTCGCATCATTCTTTAGAGTGACCGGTAACTCAAAGTGGTCTGCAATGTGCTGCCGTACGGGGATGTTCCGCCATGTCGGCAGATTCGCGGGCTCCATCCAGATTCCATTGGGAATGTCCAGAGTGCCCGGAACAGCGAGTCCAATCGCGGTGATGTTGCGCATGCGAACGGGGCTGGCATCGATGGCTCGAACCATCGCATTGCGGATCGTCTCCAGACCGTGATCGGGCCCCTTTTCACCCTGCGTCGGAACAACGACGCATGAGAGTGGCCGCCCGGTGTTCGTCACGACGCCGGTTCGGATGTTCGTCCCGCCGACATCAACGCCGATGAAGAATTCCTGAATGGCGGATTTCCGATCCCTCGGCGATGAACTTGCTGGCATAGAGGTGTCCCTCGAAATCCGACCGTCGGCGTCCCTGCCGAGTGCATTGAATCAGGTGAGTATACGGGAGTTTTTTCAACGGAATCAACGCGCGTTTGGCTATCCGTCGACCTGTCGAACTGCTCAATACTCGTTCGGCGCGGGTCTCCCGATCCCGCCTCTGTCTCGACCTCGTTCGGCGCGGGTCTCCCGACCCCGCCGCTGCCTTGACCGCAGGTCTCCCGCAGCCCCGTGCAAATCATCAATTGACGCGTGGATCTGGGAGACCTCCGGTCGAGTCATCCGGCGGGGTCGGAGACCCGCGCCGAACATGAATTCACCGACGGTATCCGCACGCATGGCCCGAACCAGCGGCAAATGAGTTTACGTCGCAGATTCGATATCGCTGGCTGAAATGCAGACAGCTCGCACGGGACGTCAGGTTCGGGCCGTTAAAGCCGCCTGCGGTTCGGGCGACGCGGTCGATTTATCGCTAAGCGGGCTCGAATCGAGACGTTCCCGATGTACGGCGCGCCAGGCCAGGGGAATGGCCAGCAGCGTAATCAGAGTCGCGCTCGTCAGACCGCCGATCACGACTCGGGCCATGGGCGCCTGCAACTCGCCGCCGTCGCCGAGTCCCAGCGCGATTGGCAACATCGCGAGCACTGTGGTCAACGTCGTCATTAGAATCGGTCGGAATCGACGTGTGGCTGCCTGTTTGGCGATCTCGTCAACACTGAGCCCGTCACCGCGGCGCTTGAGCTGGTTCATGTAGTCAATCAGCACAATCGCATTGTTGACGACGATCCCGGCCAGCATGATCAGCCCGATAAACGACTGCACATTCAGAGTCGTCCCAGTAGCCAGCATGATCCCGACGACGCCGATCGCTCCCAGCGGAAGCGAGATCAGAATCAGCAGCGGATCGCGGAATGACTCAAACTGAGAAGCCATCACCATGTACATCAGCAGCACGGCAATAATGAACCCACTGGTCAGGGCGGCGAAACTCTTCTGCTGATCTTCCCAATCGCCGCCAACACGGACAGAGAAGCCGTCCACCGGCGGAAGACGTTGCAGCTCACGCTCAAGGTCCGCCGCGACGTCGCCGAGTGATCGGTCCTCGACACTTCCGCCGACGTTCGTAACACGCTGTCGATTTCGGCGGTAAATCGCCGCGGACGATTCCCCCGGTGTGAAAGTGACCAGGTTCTTCAATGGAATGATTCGACCTTGCGGTGTGGCCACGCCGATCTGGTCCAGATCCTGAATCTGACCGCGATCGCTTTCTCGCAATCGCACCAGCACATTGAATTCATCGCCCTCTTCGCGGAAGACCGTTGACCGTGTCCCACGGATAGCTGTTTCCATCGTCTGAGAAATCGTGCTTACGCTGATGCCCAGCGAGTTTGCCTTGGCCCGGTCAATTCGCACGGACACCTCGGGACGCCGATCGGACTTGTATGCTTCAACATTGATCAGTCCCGGGACACGGTTCATGGCTGCGACGATTCGATCGGTATACTCGTCGGCCGTCTTTGGATCGTGCCCGCGGATTTCCACATACAACCGATCCCTGTTCCGGCTGAAGGCCCGCGCCAGAAGCTGATCGTTCCGCACGCGAACCTTGATCTTCATCCCCGGAACCATGCCCACGCGATCGACCAGTTCTTTGCGAATCTCCTCGGCGCCGCGTTTTCGTTGGTCACGCCCGACGAGGTGGATACTGAACCAGGCTTCGTTCCACTCTTCGGAATCCTCAGCTTCGTCGCCAACGTAAGTCGCAATCGTCGTGGCTTCCGGAATCGCGTTCAGGATCGAGGCTTCGATCTTCTTCGACTGTTCGTCCAGAGTTTCCGTCAGGATACCCGGCGCCATTTCGGCATCGACCATCAGCCGCCCGGCATCGGCGTTCGGAAGAAACTCCGTACCAATTCGCGGACAAAGACCGATCGAAATGCAAACCGCCAGAAATAACAGGACCGACACAATCAGCGGCGTCCGCATCGCGATTCCGAGGATCGCCCTGTACAGCCGCTCGACAAGCCCGAACAGGAACCCGTTGATGCCGTGAAACGTGGCCACCAGTCGCGTCGCCGGGTGCCTCACCGATTCACCGGTGTCCGACAGCCAGCGTGCGGTCAGCATGGGAGTCAGCGTCAAACTCGCGATCAGCGAACACATCAGCGAGAACGAGACGACTGCGGCCAGTTCGCGGAGCATGATGCCGGTTCGGTCACTGATGAACAGCAGCGGCAGAAACACGACCAGCGTCGTCAGCGTGCTGGCCACGATGGCCGACGAAACTTCCTGAGTGCCCTCGATCGCTGCCGTGATGCGATCCACACCGTCTTCCCGTTTTCGAAAAATGCTCTCAATCACCACGATCGAGTTGTCGACCAGCAGCCCGATACCCAACGCCAGCCCACCGAACGAGATCATGTTCAGTGAGAACCCGCTGAAGTAGATGAGCACAAACGTCGCCAGCACCGACAACGGCATCGTGATGGCGATTACGACTGTGCTTCGAAAGCTTCGCAGCACGACCAGCAGCACAATTACGGCCAGTCCCGTACCCAGCAACGCGGCCTCGCGGACGTTGCTGATAGCCTGTCGAATGTAGTCCGATTTGTCCGTGCGGACGGTGAGCTCGATATTCGGAAACGACTCATTGATTTCATCGACGACTTTCCGGATACCGTCACTGACTTCAATCGTGTTCGATCCGGACTGCCGATTGACGTACAGCAGCAGTCCGGGCACGCCGTTCACACGCGTGCGTTCGGTGCGTTCTTCCTCGCCGTCCACCACCGAACCGATATCGCGAATGTGGACCGCGCGACCAGACTGCTGCCGGACGACTGTGTCCTCGATCTGATCGAGCGTTGTGAATTCGCCGCGGCTGCGGACCAGCATCCGCAGGTGTCCCTCGTCCAGGTCACCGGCCGGCTGATTGACATTGTCGGATTCCAGTGCCGTCAAAACGTCGATGACGCTCATATTGAGCGATTCGAGTTTCTGGCGATCCAGGTCGACCTGAATCTCTCGCCGAGTCCCGCCGCGCACTCGGATGCGCGCGACTCCGTCCACCTGTTCAAGCAGTGGGGCAATACGATTTTCGGCCAGCAGCGTCGACTCGACCGGCGGCAGATCCGTCTTCAGGCCGAGATACAGGATCGATTCATCGGACGAGTCGTATTTGCGGATATAGGGCGGTTCGATGCCTGGTGGCAAAGTGGGCCGCAGACGTTCCAGTCGAGCTCGAATATCCCCAACGGCCGAATCAAGTTCCGATCCCCAGGCAAACTCGACTCGCACGTTCGAGCTGCCCTCCATGCTCTGACTCGAAAGATCAATGACGCCCTGCACGGAACCGATTGCCTGTTCCATCGGGCGAGTGATCAGGGTCTCGATCTCTTCGGGCCCGGCACCGGGATAGAGCGTCGTGACCGAAATGATCGGCCAGTCGGTGTCGGGCATCAAATCGACGCGCAGCCGCGTGAGTGCCATCCAGCCAAGCAGGACAACAATCACCGAGGCCATCATCGTAGTGACAGGCCGATGCACGGCCAGGCGGGTCAGCAGCATTGGGAGGTTTCAGGCGGGGCATTCAGGCAGCGGGATGGAACTCGAATTCCGAGCGTTGTCATTATAGGCAGATTTCCGGTTTATCCGGGAAACGATGGCGACGGAACGGGAGGATGGATGGCTGGGGCTCGCATTGCTCGACCCCAGCCTGGCAATGGAAAATGAGAATTGACAAATAACTAATGACAAATCGGCGTACCACATTCGTTCTGGTTCACCCAGGTTATGGCAGTTTGACAGCCTTCCGGTCGCTTCGCAGAATCCCGCCCCAGTCCGACTCGAACTCGTCGCAACGAAAGACGCAATATGGAAACTCGCCCGCAGCGGTCACTGCGTCCGTACCAGGTCGGCATCCTGATTCTGATGGGGGCCGCAGGCCTGACGCCTTTTTTCATGTCTCAGCCAGCCAACGGACCGGACAACAACGGACCCGACATCGCGCCCAACCTGACCGAGATCGTTGAACTGAAGAACATGGGTATCGCGATGCTCGAGAATCTGGATCTGGCCGATGCGGATGCGACGTTTGAAGCCATCGCCATGCGGGCTCCGGATGAACTGCTCGGGTTCCAGAATCTAGCGATCACGCTTCTGCTGCGATCGGCCGAGCTGGAGACCAGCCAGGATGCCCCGCCGGGCCAGAACTTGCAGGACAAAGCAGACGCTGGAACGCCACGGGACAACCCGGAAACGCTCGTGAAACGGACGACAGACGCCATCGCCAGGCTCCTGAAAGGCATGACCGATTCGAAGAGCCCGGAGAATTTTCAGCAGCCGGATGCATTCATGGTTGCCAGTCGATTCCGGCAGATGATCGGCGACGATCGCAAGGCGGTTGAGGACATCAAGTCCGCTCTCGAAATCGATGGGGATGACTCGGCGTTGTGGTACGAGCTGTACCGCGTGGCCAGTGCGTCCGACGACGAGGAGCTGAACAGTCAGGCGGGAGACGCACTGCGAAACACCTGGCAACACGCTCCGGACAACCTGCATGTGATGCAGGAGTGGCTCAACTGGCAGGCGAAACAGGAAGACCCGCAGATTCGGCAGACGTTCGAAGCAGCCCGTACCATGCTGGCTCCGCTTGTCGAGAAGATTCGAGTCTTCGGGCGACTGGATGTGAACGAGCTGATCGACCGCGGCATTGCGGGACTGGACGAAAACGACTGGAAACCAGTCAAACAGAACGCGTTCTTCCTTAGCAATGTGCTGAAGCCGGAAGTTGCGAGGCAGAACGACGAGAAGCGAGTCAACCGGCACCTGCTGGAGTTTGTCGTTCACGATTTCAGTTCGCTGTACTACCAGCAGCATTCCGTGCCGAAGCCGAAATTCACGGCGGAGATTCCGGTCACACTCGAACGCCAGTCGAGTGTTCCTGCCGATCTGACGTCCGCTGTTGCGATTCGCGCTATCGACTTCGATCTGGATTCGGACATCGAGCTGGTTGTGTTGCAGGATGCCCGAGTCTCAGTCTGGGCGCGGGATGAGTCTGGCGACTGGACCGAGACCGTGTCTGTCGATCTTCCGAGCGGGCAGCGCGGCATGTGTCTGTTTGATTTCGATCGCGACGCCGTCATGGTCGACGTGCCGGTTTCGGACGGTGAGGAACAGCAGCAGCAGCGTGCCGAAGCGGATCTCGACATCGTCGTCTACGGGGCCGCCGGCGCGATGTTCCTCGAAAACCACCTCGACGAGGAATCTCACAAACGCACGCTGGTGTCGGTCGAACAGAACGAGCAGTTTCAGTCCGTTCAGGACGTGCTGTCCGGTCTGCCGGTCGACTTTGACCACGACGGCGACCTGGACCTGATCCTCTCAGCCGGGCAGGGCGTCAGTATCTGGCTGAACAGCGAGCAGCCGACGTTCGTGGCCCATTCGCAGTTCTCGGAACTGCCGTCGGCCGAGGCTCGCATCCATACGCTGCTGGCGGTCGACTGGAACCGCAACGTCTCAATCGACATCGTGTGCCTGGGCGAAGGAACGGCCGGTGTCCTCGAAAACCAGTTGCACGGGCAACTGCGCTGGAAGGAATTTCCCGACGATGCAGCCGCCATCAAATCGGCCGCCGCGATGGCTCTGATTGATGCGGATTCCAACTTCTCATGGGACCTGGTTACAGCCGGTGAGAAGTCGACACGATTCCATCCCACGACGAATCCCGACGCCGGAGTGGTCCGCTTCCTCGAACCACAGGCGATCGCTGAACAACCCGCGGCCGGCTTGATGACGTGGGACTTTGACAATGATGGTTATCTCGACGCCCTGACATGGCACGCGTCGACACTCACGACTTTTCGTGGTGGTCCATTGGGACACTTCCAGCCCGCGCCGGAACTGACCGTTGAGCTGCCATCGGATGTTGTGGCGTGCGATGTCGCGGACATGGACGACGACGGCGACCTCGATCTGATCGTCGCGTGTGCGGAGTCCGTCGAACTGCTGTCCAATACTGGCGGCAACGCCAATCACTGGATCAACGTGCCGATTCGAGCTGACGAGGGTAAGCAGGCTCAGATGCCAAATCAGCGAGTGAACCTGCACGGCATTGGAAGCCTGATCGAACTCAACGCGGGCACATTGTGGCAGCCGCAGGTCGTGACCGGTCGCACGACTCACTTCGGGCTGGGGCAACGTGAGCTGGCGGAATCCGTGCGTGTTCTGTGGACCAATGGTGTTCCCGAACACGTTGTCAGTCCGAAGCACGCACAGGTCATCTGGCTGCAGCAGGACTTGAAAGGCTCGTGCCCGTATCTCTACGCGTGGAACGGCAGGGAGTTCGTTTTCGTAACCGACTGCCTGTGGGCGGCACCGATCGGGCTGCAACTGGCAGACGGCGTACTCGCGCCGCCGCGCGAGTGGGAATATCTGAAGATCGATGGAAATCTGCTGCAGGAAGTCGACGGCGAGTATCGACTGCGAATGACCGAGGAGCTGTGGGAGATTGGCTACATCGATTCCGTGCGTCTGCTGCGCATCGACCGGCCAGCCGACACGGCGATCTACTCAAATGAGAAAGTCGGCCCGCCTTCCGTCTCCGAGTTCAAGGTCCACACGGTGCACAATGCACGCACGCCGGTCGCTGCCCGAGATCAAAGAGGCCGTGACGTTCTGGCGAAGATCGCGCAGCGGGACGACGATTACCTGGCCTGCTTCGACCGTCGATTCAAGCAGGGGCTGACAGAACCTCATTTTCTGGAAGTCGACCTCGGCGAACTCGATGATCCGCAGCAGATCACGCTGTTTCTGACCGGCTGGATTCGGCCGACCGACACGTCGCTCAACATCGCGATTTCTCAACGCCCGGATTTGGAATCGACAGCTCCTCCGTCAGTGCATGTCCCGAACGAGAACGGCGAATGGACGGAAGTGCGACCTTTCATGGGCTTTCCCGGCGGTAAGACCAAGACAATCGCTGTCGATTTGTCCGGCATCTTTCTCACGGACGATTACCGCGTGCGAATCGCCAGCACGATGGAGCTTTACTGGGACCATGCTTTCTTCACGGTCGACGAACAGCCGGTCGAGATTCGCACGACAGAAATGCCGTTGCAGTCGGCCAACCTGCGATATCGGGGTTTCTCCGCGAAAGTCCCGCATCCCGGACTCGGACCGGACGGCTACGACTACAGCCGTCTGACCACTGAGCCCAAATGGCCACCGATGGAAGGCAGACTGACGGCGTACGGTGACGTCTTGAACCTAATCAGGCAGGCGGACAACCGCCAGGCACTGCTGGGTGCTGGAGACGAACTGGATCTCCGCTTCCGCTCCGACGGACCCGAGTTACCCAGCGGCTGGACCAGCGACTTCATCCTGCACAATGTGGGCTGGGACAAAGACGCCGACCTGAACACGGTTTTCGGACAGACAGTTGGCCCTCTCCCGTTCGCTGGCATGCAGGGCTACCCCGATCCCGCAGGTCCTGGTGACCGTCCACCATTTGCCGATCAGCGAAGAACACAGAACAGAGCCCGATTCTGGCGACGATTCTTCCATCCGGATCAGCAGTCACTGGTCTCATCTGGCAACCGGTAGTCACCGAGCGGCTGGCAGGGAGGGCGAGGCTCCCGCCGAGCCGCACGTATTCCGCGATCGGTGGCTCCGCCGGAGCCTCGCCCTCACCAAAAACATCGTCTGGAAGCGTCAACCGGTCCGTATTGACCGTATTCGGCGAATGTGCGACAAGCCCGCACCCCATTTCGGACTGGCGGTTCTACGCCGGTCCCCCACGTCGAGTTTCCCGCCTTTTCTGCGTCTCGCACACAACCTTCCATTCGAGCCTTTCATGATTCGTCCGACCCGCAAGGCGGATAATCCTGCGTATGCCCTGCCCGGCAACGCCGGATCCTCTCCGTGTGTCGCCGCGTCGCTGTGTGCTCTCGCCACGTTAGTGATCTCCGGGTGTGCCAACTTTGTGGAAACCCGATCGATATCGGCGTTTACGGAAGCTCTTCAGACCGAAAACTTCGAGGAATTAAAGTCGAGTGCATCGGGACGGTTCGCGGACAAAGCTCTGCGTCGGCCTGATGCCGTCGAGGATTTTTCGCTGCTCAAGCTGCCCAAGGGCGATCTGGAAGTTACCAAAGTCGACGAAGTCAGCGAGTTTGAGCGACGTGTCACCGGACGCTTTGGCAAGAGCTCAAAGAAGTTCCGATTCAAGCTGGTGAAGAATTCGGATACCGGGAAATGGGTCGTCGACGACATCATTCTGACGCGCGAACGCGATGGAGTGACGTCGCACAAACCCGTCACCGAGCTGATGGACCTGGTAGCCACCGTGCGGGAATTCCTGTCTGCCTGGGACCAGGGCCATCGACGCGAGATGCTGAGACTGGCGGAGCCGGACCTCGCGCGGATCATGGCATCGATCCCCCCGGCGTATCTGAAACGGCTCGCCGAACAGACGATCGGTGATCGAGCGTCCGAGACCCGACTGCGTCCGGAAGTGCAAATGGACGAAGACGTTGCGGTCGTGCGTCTGCCACGCAAGTCCGGTCAGATGGTTATCTCTTTCCGTAAGCTGAAGGGGACCTGGCGAGTCGACGATCTGGCCGTGGAATCCCGACGCAATGGCGAGCACATCGGATCGGTTCGCCAGTTCGCCACAGTGCTCGCCTCGGCGGCAACATTCCTGGACG
The DNA here is from genome assembly GCA_963579025.1 of Planctomycetota bacterium. Taxonomy (GTDB): domain Bacteria; phylum Planctomycetota; class Planctomycetia; order Planctomycetales; family Planctomycetaceae; genus CAUZFZ01. Next base: position 15,788 of record CAUZFZ010000165.1, read on the forward strand.
CGTACAACGGCGCAGACAAAGAGAAGTTGAAGAGCGTCACGCGACCGGTGTTTTTCGACAGCTGCCTGCAGTCGACTCGCCTGAGCACCGTACCACTGCCGACGGCCGAAGCTGCCGCAACGCTGTATGACGTGCGTCTCGAAAGCGGTTTTGCAGATTTCATGATCCCGCTCTCAAACGAAATCGTGAAGCTCAGCATGGTCCGCATCGAGGGGGAAGATTCGGAAACGCCGGTTCAATATCTGGTTGACGAAGTCACGCTGTATGAACTCGATGGCAGCGAGCAGAAGCGTCTGTCGGCCATGTTCCTGTCGCACGCAATGGTGCAGATTTTCTCCGAGTCACTTTCGCTGCGTGAACTGGATTCGGTTCGGCTGATGTCGACGGCTGACTTCCGCCGCGAAGTGTGGGAACGGCCGGAGATGGACGACCGCCTGTTCCTCGACCTGCCCATGGTGGAGATTGAAAACGTCACACCACGAGTCCTTTCGACAATCTTCATGGGCCCGGTCACACATGTAACGGTCAGTCAAGGCTCGCGTGCTCTGGTTTATGTCCTGCACGATCAGGGCGGGCAGTTGTTTGTGCACGATGTGCTGATGCCGGTGGTGGGCCGACCAAATTCACTGAGGCAGACACTCGCGGTCATGATTCCCGTGCTGCGGTTCGCCGAGGCATTGAAGAACACAGACATCGAATCACTGCAGCGACTCTCCTCTCGTGATTTGAATCATGCAGTGTGGCACACCGAACGCGTGCCACGCATCGGCTTGCAGCCAGCGGATCATTTCGCGGTCCCGCTGCGTGCGCTCGAATTCACCGAGGACCGCGCCGTCGCCAGCTTCGGAGACGACTACTTCGGAGCTCGCGTGCTGCTGGTGCGTGAAGGCGACCTGCTGGTGCTGGACGATGTCCGGCTCATCTCCGGTCCGGAAGACAAGCAGCGCGTCGACATGAAGGCAGCGATGCGAACTGAACTCTCCCGCTTCCGCGGCGGGAAACAGAGTGCTTCGAATGCACGCCCGAGATGATGGGTGACTGGCCGTTGTCAGGCAGAGCAGTCCAGCGGCCGGTGCGCATGTGAAATCTCAGAGCACCGCAATCAGTCAGGCACACACTAGTGCTTTGTCAGAGTCAAAAGTCAGGGTGGCTGGGGTCGAACGAAGTGAGCCCCCAGTCCGACAACGCTGGGGGCTCGCTTCGCTCGACCCCAGCCACCCAACCCTAAGTTTCCACCATGACAAAGCACTAGAGCGTTTTCAGAGTTGGTTTGCAGTGGAGCGATGTGCCGCTAGCCGTAAGGACTCGGGCATTTGTCCGCCCGGCCGCTTACGCGTCACGGCTCACCCCGGAAGACCAATTCTGAAAATGTTCTAATCGCGCACGGTTGGGTCGACGTCGATTTCGCATTCAATGACTTCGACACCGCCGCGTTCTTCGATCAGGATCGAGAATTCGCGGTTGCCTCGCACCGCGGATTGAGCCACATCCACGAAGGATGATCCGCGTACGGTCAGTCCGGCACGCCCATTCCCGGTCAGTACCACATTGTCGATCGTGATACTCTCGGCGCGGTCGTGCAGTTGAATGCCATCCAGCCGAAAATGTCGGATCAGCAGGCCTGAGATCCGCACGTCGTGGGCATCCATGATGGTGATGCCGCAGTCGCGACGAGCAATCGCGAATCCCTGCTCTGCGGGATCCGCATTGCGTTGGGCCTGAAAGTACATCGCCCCTTTGAAGACGCACCAGTGGTCGTCAGGAAGCTTGGGCACGCGGAACCACGTCTCTCCAGCGGCCGGTCGCAGTTCCGGCAGGGCCTCGCCGTCACGGACGAGCTGAAAGTGACCTTTTCGATGCGGCACGACTTTCCACACGTCCGTTCTCACTTCCTGCCATGCGGACGGCGGCAACGTCATCGCGCCCGTAAGTACGGCACCGTTGCCAATAATGCGAAACGGCCGCAACGGTGAACCGCTCACGCGACGACCAACCAGCGTCAGCGAATCGTAATACGGAACGCCGGTGTTGGTGATGTGGATGGAATCGCCGCGACCGGCGAGTTTCAGGGCTCGCGAGATCGACCAGACAGGCCCGGCGAATTCTCCGATGACCTGCTGTGAGCTGCCGTCGCTCCGATCGGTCCCAACGCGATTGTTGACGTACACGACTCGTGCGCTGGCTGTGCCAATCGCAACAGTCAGGCAGGCAAGAGTCAGCAATGCAGGCACACAACGTCGCATGGGTAATCTCGTTCGTAGTAACCGGATTTATCCGGTTCTGGTTGACGGGCAACCACACAAGCGCGGTTACAACAAGAGGTCAGCTACTACGAACGATCGTCAGTTCGAGTGGACCTGGTACGGCAATTCCCGCCCGGCCAGCCCGGCTGCCAGATTCTCGATCGTCATTTCCATCATTCTCTGCCTGGTCCGATGAGACGCACTGCCCAGATGTGGGGCGATCACCAGATTCTCCAGTTTCAGCAGCGGGTGGTCGCGCGGCAGCGGTTCCGGATCCGTGACATCCAGCGCGGCTCCGCGGATTCCACCGGCTGTGAGGATTTCGCAAAGGTCATCAGTTACGACGACCGGCCCGCGAGCCATGTTGATCAGCGTGGCCGTGGGCTGCATCAGTTCCAGTTGAGCCCGACCGATCATCCCTGTCGTTTCTGGAGTCAGTGGGCAGTTGAGCGACACGTAGTCACTTTCCCGCAGCAAGTCGTCCAGCGACCGGTACTCGACACCCAGTTCGGCTTCTCCCGCTTCGTCCCGGTTTCGGTTGTGATACAGAATTCGCATATCGAACGCGCTCGCCCGTTTAACGACTTCTTTTCCGATCCGCCCCATCCCGACGATGCCCAGCGTGCTGCCGGTGACTTCGCGTCCGATCAGAATCGCCGGGTCATAGTGCGTGAATTCCGGACTGCGAGCGAAGTGATCTCCGACCACAATGTTTCGGGCCGAAGCCATCAACAGGGCCATGGTCATGTCGGCCGTGCCGGCATTCAGACAGCCGGGCGTGTTGCCCACCGGCAGACCGCGCTCGGTCGCGGCCGCAACGTCGATATGGTCGACTCCGACTCCGTGGTTGCTGATGACTTTCAGACGCGGCATGCGGTCCATCAAAGCTCCATCGACGGCGACATGTCCGTACGTGATCACCGCGACGCACGTGTCGAGTGCCGCGGAGCCTTTGGAGAGGTCCCATTGAAAGACGTCGTACTCGTCTCCCAGCATTCCGAGCATCGGTTGCGGCAGGCCGTCTCCCATGACTGGAGTCGCGGGCATGTTGTTCTCCTGATGTTGATACGGACAGAAAATCAGCGAATTTCAGTGGGATACTGAAATCCCACAGCTTCCCTCGGCTGAAGCAGATCATAAGCGGTTGTGGCTCCGCTGTAGCGTGGACGCCACGATCCGTTGAGGCGGTTGTGGACGCGCGTGCGAATAAGGCCGGGAAGAGCTAAATTGCGACATTGTTTCGTCCATTTTTTGCCCCCTCTCCCCCGAAACATTGGCGCGGTCGACTCTCTATTTTGCAGCAGAGCCCTGCATCGCCAATGTTTTGGGGGAGAGGGCTGGGGTGAGGGGGCTTTCACTCAGCGTCCCATTCCCCCTCACCCCCACGAATGCGGAGTACGTCGAATCTGCGTAGGAACGCTGTTTCTGCCGCATTCGCGGGGGAGAGGGGGCTAAAAGTGTGCAAATTCATGAAGCGTAAGCGGGGGTGTCTTCGCAACCCGTTTCCTCATGGACGCTAACGCGTCGGGTTGCCATCGTCAGAATGCTTGTCGAGAAAACAAAACTCGACGCATTTGCAATGCAGAGGAAGCGGATGTCTCGAATACAGCAGCTTGATGCGAGTGTGATCAACAAGATCGCGGCGGGCGAGGTCATCGAACGCCCGGCCAACGTGGTCAAGGAACTTCTGGAAAACAGCATTGATGCCCTGGCGACGCGCGTCGAAGTCGACATCGTCGAAGGCGGCGCCGAGCTGATTCGTATCACGGACGACGGACAGGGCATCCATCCGGATGATGTGCTGCTGACAGTCGCCAGCCATGCGACCAGCAAGATTCGCACGGCCGAAGACCTCTTTTATGTGCAGACGATGGGTTTTCGCGGCGAAGCACTGGCATCGATCGCGGAAGTTTCTCAGTTCCGCTTCCGCAGCCGCCAACATGACGCGCTGGCCGGTGTCGAGCTGAACGTCAACTGTGGAGAGATCAGTCCACCCGAGCCCTGCGGGTGCCCGCCCGGCACAACGATCGAAATTCGGGCGCTGTTTTCCAGCACGCCGGTGCGTCGCAAGTTCCTGCGTACGAAGTCGACAGAATTCGGTCACATCAACGAGCAGTTCACGCGCATCGCTCTGGCCAATCCGCGGCTGCACATGGTCCTGCGGCACAACAACAAAGTCGTGCTGGATCTGCCGCCAGCGGCACAACTGATCGATCGCCTGCGACTGTTCTTTGGCGACTCGCTCGCCGAACAACTCATCTATGTCGAAAGCGAGTTCGAGGATGTGAAGTTTTCCGGTTACGTGGCTCATCCGAGCCAGAGCAAGTCCAGCCGCAAGTGGCAGCACTTCTTTCTGAACGGTCGCTGGTTTCAGGACCGCTCACTCCAGCATGCTCTGACAGAGGCTTACCGCGGCATTCTGATGGTCGGCCGCCAGCCCATCGCGTTTCTGTTCGTCGACATGCCGCCGTCGTCTTTCGATATCAATGTGCATCCCACAAAGATCGAAGTCCGCTTTGTCGACAGTCAGCAGCTTTACCGGCAACTCCTGTCGATGCTCCGCACAAAGTTCCTGGGCATCGACCTCGATTCCCAGATGAAACTCGGTTCACGCAAGGGCGACGACGACTCATCTGCTGACGGATCGACCGGTTCCGGCAGCCCGAAGGAACTGCAGGCAGAGCTGAATGACTGGGCCGGCAGCCAGACCGGGTCGCCGACAACATCGAGTGGCGCATCGCGCGGCTACCTGGGCGACAGTCCGCCGGTGACGACATGGTCGCTTGGGTCCGCCCGACGCGAGGCGGCGCTGATAGCGGGTCCTGCTCCAGAGCATCGCCCGACTGAAGACGTGCGTGCGGAACAATCAGCACAGGACGATGACACACTCGCCGACGTGGCGGACCTGCCGGAAACGGAAGCGGCAGCCGAAGAACTGTTTGTCGGTCGAGAGTCGTTGCCCGTGACTGCTGACGACGCAACGGATGAAATGAGTGCGACTGAAATGGCCGACCTGTTGCGGAGAGCAGCCGCAGCAACTTCCGGCGCAGCAGACGTTCCGGAAACGCCCTCGTCGAAGCCACAACCCGGCGTCGGCGAACAGTCCGGGCTGCGAGCGATGCAGATCATGGACTGCTACCTGATCGCCGAGACCGATCAGGGCATGCTGATGGTTGACCAGCATGCTCTGCACGAACGGATCATCTACGAATACCTGCGGCCGCGCGTGCTGGAGAACTCGGTGGAATCGCAGCGTCTGCTGATTCCCGAATCGATCGAGTTGAACGCGCGCGAAGCGGCATTGATCATCGAACACGCGGATGTGCTGGGCCAGCTGGGCATCGGCGTTGAAGAATTCGGGGCCAACACTGTGCTGGTGAATGCCTGGCCGGTGATGCTGCAGAAGGCACGGCCGGCCGATCTGATGCGTGACATCGTCGAGCAGCTTGAATCGAATGACAAAAAACCAACGCGCCGCGATGTGTTGGATTCGCTGTTGCACATGACGTCGTGCAAAGCCGCGATCAAAGCCGGGCAGCGACTGACTCCCGAGGAAATCGACAGCCTGCTGGCTCAGCGGCACCTGATCGACGACGCCCATCATTGCCCGCACGGCCGCCCGACAGCTCTCCTCTTAAGCCAGGCAGAACTCGATCGTCGGTTTGGACGGTTGGGATAACCCGCGAGGCCGTTTTCGAACTCATGAGACCCGCCCGCTCAATTTCGGGCCGAGCTACATGGGGTCTGTTGGTTCATCGCCACCGGGCTTGCCCCGGTGGTTTCACGTCTTCTGTACTACCCATAAACGAATACATTCGAACTAGATAGATGTGCGTCCTATTAACAAGGGAAAGAACTGTGAAAAACACGCCCCATAACAGAAAGAGACTCATTAGTAAGACGTTAGTCGTCATACCATTGCTCATCCTTGTGTGCTGCGCTGACTCCCCGTTAGCTAACAGTGCGGACCTCGACTTGGACTGGAATTGCGTGTCGGATGGATTGTACGCACAGAGCGATTGCGTGTTGGATGGATTGTACACTCAGAGCGATTGCGCGAGGCAGCAGGCTGTAGCATCATTGGTGATCTGCCTCGAAGAGGGGATGTCGGGAACACTGCAGTCACTTCTTCGTGAAATAGTCGTCGACTCTGGTGAGGCAACCGTTGTGCGCATAGCCGCGCTGTCGGTACTGTCCGAGAGTAGCCGCGTAGATGGTATCATGAAGGCCTTGGAAGAGATTGCACTGTGTCCTTCAGAAGCTCCAGAAATGCGATGCGCGTCGTTGATGGTCATGTGCGGGCAAGGGGAATCATTGGATCGCAAGAGAAAGTCACAAACTGTATCCAGTCTTGCGCAGTGCGTCACAGAAGACCTCTCCGTAAGGGTGTGTGCGGTTTCTTTAGGCGTCGTTCGTAAATAAACTACCTAATTGGCATTGACCTTCTGCATTGAGTTGTTGCAAACTGTTTATATGCCGGATGCAACAATGGTCGATGGAATCCGATCGAAATACCACGCGCTCGTTA
>CAUZFZ010000166.1:0-21908 GCA_963579025.1 Planctomycetota bacterium
AACGAGCGCGTGGTATTTCGATCGGATTCCATCGACCATTGTTGCATCCGGCATATAAACAGTTTGCAACAACTCAATGCAGAAGGTCAATGCCAATTAGGTAGTTTATTTACGAACGACGCCTTACCGTGCTTGTACCAGGCCGGATCGACTCGAAGAGAACGGTTGAATTCTGATGAAGAGTGTCTGTGTTTTCACTGGTTCCAGTCCGGGAATCTGCCCCGAGCATCGTGAGATGGCCGACCGTCTTGGCCGGGTCATTGCCGAACGCGGCCTGGAACTGGTCTACGGGGCGGGAAACGTCGGACTCATGGGAATCCTGGCTGACGCGGCTTTGGCAGCCGGAGGACGAGTCATCGGTGTCATCCCGTCTCTGCTCGTTGACATGGAAGTGGCCCACGACGGACTGACCGAGCTGCACGTTGTGAATTCCATGCACGAACGAAAGGAGCTGATGCTCGCGTCATCCGATGCCTTCGTGGCCATGCCTGGCGGATTCGGCACGCTCGACGAACTGTTCGAGGTCCTGACGCATGGGCAGCTTGGTTTTCACCACAAGCCCTGCGGTGTGCTGAATGTGGGCGGGTTCTTTGATCAACTGCTGTTGTTCTTGGATTTCATGGTGTCTCAGGAGTTCGTGAAGCCGATTCACCGCGACATGCTGATCGTCGATGAGTCCCCCGAGAATCTGCTGAATTCGCTCGCCCGATATGAAGCCCCACATACCGACAAATGGATCAGTCGAGACTGAGTGATTGTCGGAGGCTGCATCTGCCTGACAGGACCGGCCCGTCATTCCCGCCTTTGAAAGTCACGATTCCCATGCGTGCCGGAGGTGTCGGCACCGGGTAAACTCACCGCGAACGCAGCCAGTCAAGTTTGAGTCAGGCTGTTGACGAGGGACGCTGAGTTAAGCACGAATCGCCTCGCATCGAGATGAAGGAAACGAACGGTGAATGATCAGCGCAGCATTCTGGTGGTCGAGGACGAGGAGATCATTCGCAGTTCATTGCGTGAGTTTCTGACTGGCGAGGACTACGCCGTCACAGAAGCCGACTGCGTCGTGGACGCATTGAAGGCAGCGCGAGAACAAGACTTCGACGTGGCGATCTGCGACGTGCAACTGCCCGACGGTGATGGCATCGCGCTGTTGCGGAAGCTGCATCAGATGAATCCGCATGCCTGCATTCTGATCATCACCGCTTATGCCACGGTCGAGAACGCGGTGGACGCGTTCAAAGCCGGGGCCTTCGACTACATCGTCAAGCCGGTCATCTTCGAAGACCTGCTGACGAAGCTCGATCGACTGTATCAGTTTCGAAACCTGTACTTCGAAAACCAGTCGCTCAGACGGGAACTGGCCCGGCAGGAAGAGTTTCCTGAAGTGGTGGGTTCGTGCGCGGCACTGCGGCAAGTCCAGGAGCAGATTCGCAAAGTCGCCGTGACCAACGCCAATGTTCTGCTGGTCGGGGAAACGGGCACGGGCAAAGAGCTGTTCGCACGATCCATCCACGCCGCGGGTCCCAGCAAGGACGAGCACTTCCTGGCGATCAACTGCGGGACACGGCCTGAGGAACTGCTTGAGTGTCAACTCTTCGGAACTCGTGCTGCAGTCCCAGGCAGCGGGCAGACGGTCGAAGAAGGGCTGCTGATGCATGCGGGAGCCGGCACGGTATTCCTCGACGAGATCACCAATCTCCCGCTGAGCACCCAGGCCAAGCTGCTACGGGCGATCGAATATGGCGAGGTACTTCCGGTCGGTGGCTCTGAACCACAGAAAGTCCGTGCCCGGATCATCGCATCGACCACTCGCGAACTGACGCGAGAAGTGGCACAGGAGCAATTCGACGAAGATTTGTTCTACCGACTCGACGGCGTGAAGATTCAGATTCCACCACTGCGCGACCGCCTCGACGACATTCCGGAACTGGTCGAGTTCTTCATCGGAAAGTATTCGCGTCAGATGAGGAAACGCGTTGCCGGAGCTACCAGCGAAACCGTGCGACTGCTGATGTCGGCCGACTGGAAAGGCAACGTCCGTCAGCTCGACAACGCGATCGAACGGGCGGTGATGATGTGCGACGAAGAAACTATCGAACCGTCCGACCTGCCGCCCGATCTGCTGGGGCTCGACCAACCGTTGCCGGACACGGAAGATCTTCGCAGCGCCTTGAAGCATTACGAGCGGCTGCACATTACGCGTGTGCTGCGACAGTGGCCGGACAAGCGCGAAGCTGCTAAACGACTGCGATTGGGGCTCTCCAGCCTGTATCGCAAGATCGAAGAGCTGGGCATTGAGGTCTAACTGCCCGTCGCACTACGCGTCGAGGTTGTGAGTCGCCCGGAGCCCAGTTTGTCAGCCGTCGAAAAAGTGAGTCATGCCCGAGCAAATCAAAGGTGACCTGTACGACTACCCGGTCTATTACGATCTGATTTTCGGTTCGGACTGGCGAGCCGAATACGACTTCCTGACCGCCTGCTTCGAACGATTCGGGAAGCGTCCGGTGCGGCGAGTGTTCGAACCAGCGTGCGGAACGGGCCGTCTGCTGATCAAGCTGGCGGAAGCTGGTTTCGACGTCTCGGGGAATGACCTCAACGCGCACGCAGTGAAGTTCTGCAACGATCGTTTCAAACGACGTGGTTATCCCCAGACTGCCGTCGTCGGCGACATGTCAGACTTCCGGCTGAAGCGCAAGGTCGACGCCGGTTTCAACATGATCAACACGTTCCGGCATTTGCTCAGTGACAGGCAGGCGATCGGACATCTGCAGTGCATGGCCGATTCGCTGGTCAAGGGCGGACTGTATCTGCTCGGACTGCATCTGATTCCGTCGGCAGGGGAACGACTGGAAGACGAAGCATGGCACGCCCGGCGAGGCAATCTGGCGGTCAACACCTACATGTGGTCCAAGGGGATCGATCAGGCAACCCGGAACGAGTATCTGGGTTTGACCATCAACGTCTACACTCCGACGAAGCACTATGAAATCGAAGATGAAATGATCTATCGGACGTACTCGGCCAGGCAGATGGCAGCACTGCTGAAAAAAGTGCCCGCGTTTGAGTGCGCCGGAGTTTATGATTTCTCATACGACCTGAATCAGCCGGTCGTCGTCGGCCCGGAAACGGAGGACGTCGTGTACGTTCTTCGCAAGAAATAAGATCGAGCCGAGCCGTTTAACTACAAGCCGTGGAATTCTCATGAGCGACACAGCCCCGCAGAACGACGAACAGAAGACGGAACCAGCCACCAAACCAGTTACGTTTGCCGAGGCTGCTGAGGAACAGCAACCGAGTCTGCTCGTCGAATTCTGCGAGTTCCTGCTGGAAAGCAAGAAGTGGTGGCTGACGCCGATCATCCTTGTGCTGATGCTCGTCGGTCTATTGATCGTGCTGAGCAGTTCCGTCGTGGCGCCGTTCATCTATCCGATCTTTTGATTCTCTCGGATTGGCAGGCGTCAGAATGGACGCAAGCGTCGTCTACATCACCGCGAAGGATCGCGACGAAGCGATGCACATTGCGCACGTGCTGGTGAGCGAGCGACTGGTGGCCTGCGCAAATCTGCTCGATCCAGTTACGTCGCTGTACTGGTGGGAGGACGCAGTCCAGACAAGCAACGAAGTTGTGTTGATCAGCAAGACGCGATCGGACAACGTGGACCGCGTCATCCAGCGAGTCAAAGAGCTGCACAGCTATGAGTGCCCCTGCATTGTGTCATGGCCGATCACCCATGGATCGCCGGATTATTTGAGCTGGCTGGTCGAAGAAACTCGCAAGGTTTGACCGGTGTCCAGGACGCCAACAGCCTCGCATTACTCAGGGGCCAACCAGTCGAGATCGAAGGCTGCGAATGTGAGCTGTTTGTAGCCGCCGGATTCGTACAGCACGCCAATGCGTCCGTCGGCAAGTCGGGCCAGTGCAGAGTAGGCCGCCGGACCGGGTTCAATGAGGCGGCTGATTGGCCAGGTGCGGCCTTCGTCGTAGCTCATTCGGACTGTCAGCCGATGCCGCGGACCACCCCAGTTACCTGTTGGTGTGGCAGCCGGGTTCGCGAACAGTAACCGGCTGCGATCTTTGTCCCCGAGCCCCGAATAGCGAAGCAGGCTGGCCTGGCAGGTTGGCTCGATCAGAACAGCATCGAGAATCGGTTCGGTCCATGTGAGGCCACCATCGGAACTGCGGGCCACGATTCGTTTCCCCGACTTCTCCTGGGACTTACCCGTTCGCCACCAGTGATTGCGCGCATTCACGATCAGGCCACCGTTCGCCGTTTCTGCCACTTGGCATTCACACATTTCGCGGCCGACCGTTCCACCGACATGCCACGATTTGCCGTGGTCGTCGCTGTAGAAAATGTTGGCATACGGCGAGCTGCCCTTGTGCTTGGTCAGTCGGTGATACGCCGGTATGACGATTCGTCCCTTGTGTTGACCATGTCGGAGCTGCACTCCAACGCCCGGCCCGATTCCGTAGAAACCCCATTTCGGCTTCTTCACCTGACGTGTGATGTCGACGGGCTTCGTCCAGGTGATGCCATCGTCGTCGCTGTGCATCTCAAGGACTTCTTTGCCCTCGCGTCCGAAGACGAGCCAGATTCGTCCGGTGTCCTGGTCGATGACGGGAGTCGGGTTACCAATGGTCGACTCGCCCTCGTCGTAGATGATCTGCAGCGGTCCCCAGGTCTTGCCGCCATCGGTCGAACGTTTGAGGACCATGTCGTTGTTACCAAGGTCCGCCAGACTTGTTTTCCGTCCTTCGGCGAATGCAAGCAGCGTTCCGGTTGGCGTCGCGAGCAGTGAGGGAATGCGGTACGCGAAGTAATCATCGGCGCCCGCCACATACACCTCGATGCGCTCCCGTGGAATGGGTGGAGGTAGCACCATCACATCAGCTGGCGGGCCCGCCGAGAACTCCACGCGTTGCCATTCAGAAATACCCGTGCCCGTTGCGCGCGAACCGAACACCAGATGATGACCCGAGTCGTCGTTGTCGCAGAGTGTAGTCACCACCAACCGTCCGTCGACGCGCAGATTGACGGTTTGCGAGACCCCGTCGAAGAGCAGATCCCAGTTGTGAAACCCGCTAGGATCGTCAACAGTCACGGCTCCTTCAACAGCGCCGTGCGTCCCCGAGTGAAACGTTCCAATCAGGTCGGAACCACGGCGTCCGAGCTGTACGCCGAAGCGCAGCCGCCCCGTTTTGTCCTTACGCCAGATGCAGACTTCAGTACCGATGGCTCGCGTTGGAACTTGAGTCTCCTCGACAACCCTCACGCGCCAGCGGTAAACAAATCCGTCACGTCTGGCTCGATCGCGTTCGTCATCGGAGAGTTCGGTCCGGTAGTAAAGACCTTCGGGGCCGTCGCCGTCATCGTCGACGATGCGCCAGCACGCTGTGCCTGACTTCGCAGTAGCCGAATTCGCTTTGTCGTGAGATTCAATCCAGCCTTGTGCGACCGGACTGCCCTTTCCGGAATAGCTCCTCGTGACCGGCAGTCGATCCGCTGCCGATATTGCCGAGACGAACGCCGCAACTGAAACGACAAAACCAATGAAATGGATTCGCATCGGGCCACTCCGCGGCACTGTGGTGAGGTGCATCAACTCGGACAGCACTTCAAGCTACTGCATCGGCTGGCTGGAAGGCCATGAAGTCGACGACTACGCTCGGCACAACCAGTCTGGATTTCTTCATGCAGGCGTCAGCAGCCTTTTTCCCGAAAGCCAAACGATGTATGTCTCACGTCGCGGATTTCTTGCACAAAGCTCATTCGTTGCCGCTGGTTTCGTTGGTCTTCGATCGCTGATTCATCCGGAATGGACGAAAGCATCCGACAGCGCCTCCGGTTACGGCGAACTCCAGCCGGACCCCGACAAGCGCATCGATCTGCCGAAAGGGTTTTCGTACCGCGTCATCTCGACCGCTGGCGAAGAGATGGTTGATGGGTTTCTTGTGCCAGGGCTTCCGGACGGAATGGGTGCGTTCGCGGATGAGTCCTCCGGGTTAACCGTGCTGATTCGCAATCACGAGTTGACTCCTGGCGGCGGTGGTCCGTTCGGGAAGAAGAACGCGCTGATTGATCAAGTTCCCACAGGAAAACTCTACGACGCAGGACGCGGGATGACTCCGGGGATCGGGGGCACCACGACGGTTGTTTATGACACTCAGAAGCAGCAGGTCGTCAGGCAGTTCCTGAGTCTGGCAGGCACGTATCGCAACTGTGCCGGCGGCCCGACTCCGTGGGGCACGTGGATCACGTGCGAGGAGACGAACGCGCGAACCGGCTTTGACATCAAGACGGGTGCGTTCTCGGAGCAGGATCACGGCTTTACGTTTGAAGTGCCCGTCACCGTCGAGCCTCATCTGGCCGATCCCGTGCCGTTGAAGGCGATGGGTCGGTTCAATCATGAAGCGATCGCCGTCGATCCAAAATTGGGCGTTATCTATGAAACGGAAGATCGTGGTGACGGCTGTATTTATCGATTCATTGCAGACCGCCACGACGAACTCCGGCCGAATCTTTCATCCGGAAAATTGCAGGCCCTGGCAATTAAGGGACAGCCCAGTCGCGATACTCGTAACCACAACTCGAAACTCGGTTTGATTGAACCGGGTGATGCGTTCGACGTGGAGTGGATTGATCTGGATGACGTCGAGTCTCCGGACGATGACCTGCGCCACCGTGCCTTCAAGGCCGGCGCGGCCATGTTTGCTCGCGGCGAGGGGATTTGGTTCGGAGACGGTGCTGCTTACGTTGCGTGTACATCTGGTGGTCAGAAGAAGATTGGTCAAATCTGGAAGTACACTCCGAGTCCCATTGAAGCATCGTCAGAGGAAGGCGAGCAGCCGGGTCGGCTCGAGTTGTTTATTGAACCAAATGATTCCGCGCTGATTGAGAACGCCGACAATCTGACGGTCGCGCCGTCCGGCGAACTGTTTGTGTGCGAAGATCGCGGCACGAACACCCAGCGGATGATTGGAGTCACACAGTCCGGTCAGCCGTTCGTCTTCGCTGCCTGCCATCTGAAATCAGAGCTGGCCGGAGCAACGTTCTCACCCGACGGGTCAACGCTGTTCTTCAACCTGCAGAAGCCGGGACTGACGATTGCAGTGACCGGCCCGTGGCATGCCTGAGATGGACTCCGTGAAGAGACTTGGACTCGTTTCCAACTGCTGGCAGATGCAACTCGACGCAGGTGCTGACCTGTTCGATTTGATCACTCAGGCTGTCCGCACCGGATGTGGCTGCATCGAATTGCGACAGACGTGTCTTGGGCGATTCGAGTGCGGTGAACCGCCCGTGCCAGACGCTTCAGCGTTGAAAGAACTACCAGAGGCCTTTCCGGACGTCGTCTTCAACATTGCGGTCAATGTGCCCTTTCTTCAGGCGGAGTATGTTGAGGCGACACCCGTCTTCGCCGCAGCGGTGCAGGCCGCCCAGGCAGTGGCGGGCAAGTACCGACCACATCTACGACTCGTGGATCTGACCACGTCAGCGCAGGAACTTCTGGGCGGTCACCGCGAGGAGATCTCGCGGAACGTTGTGCGGTTGACGGAGTTGATGATTGAGCGCGACGGCTGGCTTTCGATTGAACATTCTCTGCAGCCGTGGCAGCCATTCCTTCGCGTATTCCGGGACGCCCGCCGCTTGCTGGGCGCGCGGGCTGATCATCTGCGGTTGTGTTACGACCCGGTGAATCTGTTCTTCGGAGACACCGACCTCGATCCCGGAGTCGTGACGCGAACACTGTCAGCGGAAGAAATCTCGATGGTGCATTTCAAGCAACGTCGAGACGGCGAAGTCCTGCCGCGGATCGATGACGGCGATGTCGACTGGCGCGAGCAGATCACATTACTTGAGTCGGCCGGTTATCGCGGTCCGTATCTGCTTGAGATCCGCTCGTCGAATGACGTGTGGAATGAACTGGACTTCTCGGTTGAGTATCTGCGGACGTGTGGATTCAGCGCCGAGTTGTGCGAATAAACGCGTTCACTGCGTCAGATCGTCCAGTCGAAATCGAACCAGCCGGCGATGCCAGCGGACCTCTCGAGTGGCCGCTGAGGGACACAGGATTCGCTCGGCGAGATTGTTCGCTGTGAGCTTCCGCCAGGCGAGGTATCCGGTGGTCAGACGCGGGTTGATTTCGACCAGAACTGGAGGCTGATCATCCTTCTCCGGGACGATCAGATCGAAACCGACATAGCCGTTCAGTCCTGGGACCACCTCACTGGTACGGCGGAGCAATGTTGCGATTTGTTCCTGCTTTGCAGCGCTGAACGGACCGGGCAAATCGCATCCGAGGTACTGAAAGCGCCCGTCGTTAGAGAGAAGTTGCTGGCCTGCCGGGAAGAAGTCTGTGATTTCACCGGACCGTACGAAGATGGCCGCGGCACTTGCGGCGACACCGGAGACGAACGGCTGCTGAATGAATTCCATTCCCTGCCCGGACGCGGTGATTTCTTCAACGTAGTCAGCGAGCTTGTCCTGTCGATCAACCAGGAACGTAAGTTGTGAACCAGCGCCGTTCCGTGGCTTAATGACGACTGGAAACTGATACCGGAGATTCTGGTCCGCAGGGTCGAACGAAGTGGTTGGAATTGTCTCGATACCGGAATGATTCAGTTGTTCGGCGAGCGTAAGTTTGTCCGTGCAGAGTTGGACGGCCTGGCTCGAACAGCCGCGCAATTGCGGGCCAGCCAGTGACTCAACTACCTGGCAACGCCCGGCGAGCAAGTCTTCAAACTCTGGTGCAATCACGAATACGGAATCCGCTTGGAGAGACAATTCGCGAAACAGGTCGGCCTCGTGTCGCGGTGAGGAAATCGTACTGACGTCGAGATTCGTGCTCTCGTTCCATGCTGCCGGCGGCGGCAGGCGTGCATCCCTGGTTGTCGTGACCTGGACGTCGGGAATGCGCATGAGGTCCGCGATCATGGCCGTCAGCATCGCCCGACCTTCCAAAGCCAGCGAGCTGTCGAGTGACGCATGCGGCCATGCACCGCCGCAGATGTATTCCGATACGAAGACTCGGTGCGACACGACTTCGATTCCAGCGTTCGGCGACCGTGTAGCGAACAGCCGCAGTCACCGTCGTTTGTTCATCGCGCCGTCCGCGATGTCTAATCTCAGCCAGCAGATTTCGATACCTGCTCGGAGAGCTGCGGTGACGTCACGCCGAATTTGCTGGCCAGTGCTCGGGCTTTTGCGGCCAGGCCTTCAGTGTCGAGACCAAGTGACGCGAGCAGTTCGCCGCGTTCACCGTGTTCGACGAACTGGTCCGGGATTCCAAGTCGGACGATGTTCGCCGTATTCAGGCCGGCATCGTTTGCGGCTTCGAGAACCGCCGACCCAAAGCCTCCCGCAAGTGTCGATTCTTCGACGGTGATCACAAAGGGACAGTCAGAAACGGCTCGCAGGATCGTTTCGTGGTCGAGTGGTTTAGCGAAGCGGGCATTGACCACGCCGACATCGAGTCCCTCGGCTTCCAGTTGTTCGGCAGCGGCGACACAGGACGGAAACAGAGAGCCGAACGCAATGAGCATTCCGTCTGCTCCCCAATGGTGGATCTCCGAGCGACCGTGTTCGATGGGAAACACCGGTCGTTCAACGCTCTCTGCCGTCGCTTTGGGATAACGCAGCGACGTCGGTCCATTGTGGCTGAGCGCGAAGTCGAGCATCGGCGCAACATCATGCTCGTCGCCTGGTGCCATCAGCGTGAAGTTCGGCAACGACCGGAGATAGGTGTTGTCGAACACGCCGTGATGGGTCGGTCCATCCGGTCCGCACAGGCCGGCACGATCCAGTACGAAGATCACGGGCAGGTTCTGCAGGGCGACTTCCTGGAAAAGCTGGTCGTAGCTCCGCTGCAGGAACGTGCTGTAGATGTCGACGATTGGTCGCATCCCGGATTTCGCCATGCCGGCCGCAAACGCGACGGTGTGGCCTTCCGTGATACCGGTGTCGAAAAAGCGGTCTTCGAAGTCGTCGCGGATGCGGCCCAAGTCGTTTCCAGCACACATGGCCGCGGTCAGTACCGCGACTCGATTGTCCCGCTGCATCAGTTTGTAAATGCCGTCGCTGACGAGATTCGTGTAAGCAGGCTTTTTACCCTTCTTGACGGGGATGATGTCGCTGTCATCGCGGCGGAAGGGAGCCGGCGTGTGGTAGCGGACCGGATCTTCGCAGGCCGGTTCGTAACCGTGACCCTTTTCCGTCAGCACATGCAGCATGACCGGGCCTTTGACGTCATGCAGCATTTCCAGGTGGCGGCGGAGGGCGGCAATGTCGTGCCCATCGACCGGACCGACGTAGCGGAAACCCATTTCCTCAAACAGCATGCCCCCGTGCAGGAAGCCTTTCAGAGCTTCCTTGAAGTTGCCGATCGCGTGCTCGACAGGCTCACCGACCACCGGGACTTTGTTGAGCAACCACGAGACATCACGTTTCAGACCGCTGTAAAACGGAGCCAGCCGTGCTTTGTCCAGATACTCGGCAATGCCGCCGACGCGGGGGCAGATGCCCATTCGATTGTCGTTAAGAACGACCAGCAGGTCCTTCTTCTGACCGACTGCGTTGTTCATCGCTTCCCAGACGATGCCCGACGGCAGGGCTCCGTCGCCGATGACGCACACGGCGCGACGGTTGTCTTCGCCCAGCAGGTCGTCCCCGTTTTTCAAACCCAGGACCGTTGACACGCTGGAGCCGGCGTGGCCGGTCATAAACAGGTCATAGGGCGATTCCTCGGGATTCGGATACCCCATCAGCCCGCCGCGCGTACGGATATTCTGAAAATCCTTGTAGCGGCCCGTGACCAGTTTGTGCGGGTAGATCTGGTGACCGGTGTCCCAGATCAGGCGGTCCTGCGAAAAGTCGAATGCCAGATGCAGCGCGATGCAAAGTTCGACGACGCCCAGATTGCTGGCGAAGTGAGCGGCCCGTTCTTCAACGACCGTACACAGAACTTCCCGAATTTCCGCGGCAAGCTGTTTGAGCTGTCCGGCGTCGAGATCGTGCAGGTCCTTCGGCGATGTGATCCGCGGAAGCAGTTCGAGATTCATCAGTGGTCTCTTTCCAGAACGAAACGCGCCAAGGCATCCAGCTGTTGACCTCGATCGCCCAACGGGGCGATGGAGCAACGGGCCTCTTCAATGAGATGTTCTGCCCGCCGGCGGCTTTCCTCGACCCCGAGCAGTCCGGGGTAAGTCAGTTTACCAGATTCCGCATCCTTACGAACGGCTTTGCCCATTCTCGCCGCGTCGCCGGTGAAGTCCAAGAGGTCATCCGCGATCTGGAAGGCCAGACCAACACATTTTCCAAAATGATCCATCAAATCGACCGTATCGGCCTCGGCCCGTGCAATTCGAGCCCCCATTGTCAGCGCAGATCGTAATAACCTGCCTGTCTTACGCCGATGGATGGATTCAAGCTGGTCGACTGCCGCTGACTGGTCACTTTTTTGGCCCGATTCGTCCGAATTCGAGTCTCGCAGTTCCGGGCGTTCGCCCTGCAGATCGGCCATCTGTCCGCCAACCATGCCAGTGATTCCAGCCGCCGCAGACAAATCAAGCACGCACGACACGGCGACCTCAGGAGGATGGACGTCCCGGGCGAGAATCTCGAAGGCGAGTGTGAGCAGTCCGTCACCAGCCAGGATTGCAGTGGCCTCGTCGAACTGTCGGTGATTCGTCGGTCGACCCCGTCGCAGGTCGTCGTTGTCCATGGCGGGCAGGTCGTCGTGGATCAGCGAATACGTGTGAATCAGTTCAATCGCGACCGCGGCGGGAACGGCCGCTTCAATTTCACCGCCGCAGGCCTCACAGGACAGCAGCACCAGCAACGGGCGCAGGCGTTTTCCGCCGGCCTGTACGCTGTACCGCAGGGACGAATTCAGCCGGTCCGGGCATGCCGAATCGGTGACGAGGTAATCGTCGAGTGCCTGTTCAACTCGCGTTCTCAGTTCGTCCCACACGCAGTTCCGCCTCCCAAACGAGTAGAATCCGGAACCTTCGCTCGACCCGAATTAAGTGTCAACCTGGCACTGTCAGTAATGCGATGACACATCCGTTAACTCTGTGGACTGCTCGAGCGGTTGTGGCGTGCTGCGTCGTCGCATGGCTGCTGGTGTTCTCCGGCGCCCGCCGTTCGGCTCGAGGGATACTCGTGTGGCGAGCTGCGTGGACGGCAGGATGCATCACGCTCGCCATTCATGTGCTGACGGCGATGCACTACGAACATGGTTGGAGTCACGCGGCCGCACTCCGACACACCGCGAAGCAGACGCTGAAAGTTGCGGGGATCGACTGGGGCGGCGGTTTGTATTTCAACTACGGGTTGCTGCTGCTGTGGACGGCCGACGTCTGCCTGCTTTGGATTGGATGCAAGCGACCGATCCGCTTGCGGAAGCCGGTTCGCCGACTCAATGAATGGGCCTGTGCCTTTATCGTTCTGAACGCGACGGTCGTATTCGGACCCTCGTGGTGGCTGGTGGTGGCGGCGGCGTTCGGCATTTCCGGGTTTGTACTCTGGCGGCGCGAAAGATCATCGGCCCGCAGCGCACCTGGCCAATGAACGGCTACCCGACGACGCCCGATGCCGGTCGTCATGTAATACGGCCAGATACGTGCGTTAGGGATCCAGAGCCTGCTGCACAATGTCCTCGCAACTGCGTAAGATCAGCACGCAGTTAATCGCAATCCGTTTCCTGCTAACGCGTGGTTGAGCTGATGAATCTGGACAGTGATTCCTCTGACCGCTCGCAGTCCCAGGACGCAGGGATGTCGTTTCCGACGACCCTGCCCGAGCGGGTGGACGATGCGAATCTGCTGTTCGGCGTCCTTGCGTTGCAGGGCGATCTGATCAGTGCGCAGCAGTTTGCCGATGCGTGCGCGTGCCTGCTGCTGCAGCCCGGAGGAAATCTGGGTGATGTTCTCGTGCAGGACAAAGTCATCGACGTGACGACACGGGACCGAATTCAGGTCCTGGTGAATCAACACGTACGCGATCATCACTTCCGAGCAAGAACAGGGCAGAACGCGAACCAGGACGAACTGGAACAGACGCTTCTGTCCGAAGGGCCGCCAGCGACGAGCGACGTTCACGACCCGGGAGATCAGTTGAAGTCGTCACGATTGTCGCTGCGGTTTATTCACGGATCTGGCGGCATCGGGCGCGTGTGGATGGCTCGGGATCGTGCGATTGGTCGCGACATCGCGTTGAAGGAACTCAGGCCCGAACGCATGTCCAACGAGGTGCAGCGAGCGAGGTTTCTGCGCGAAGTTCAAATCACCGCTCAGTTGCAGCACCCTGGGACTGTTCCCGTTTACGACTTCAACGCTGGAGACGAAGACGGCCGCATTTATTACACGATGAAGTTTCTTCGCGGCCAGACACTGAGCGAAGTTGCGCACGACTACCACACGCGGCGCCGCGAGTCCAAGGCTGACATCGGTGAGTTTCTCGAACTGTTGAACATCTTCGATACCGTCTGCGACACGCTTTCGTATGCACACTCGCGCGGGATCATTCACCGCGACCTGAAGGGTGAGAACGTCGTCGTCGGCGAGTACGGCGTGGTGGTGGTGATTGACTGGGGACTGGCCAAGCGGATCGGTGAGTTGGAATCTGAACTCGATGATCTGGATGAACCGGATGTTCTGGGTGCGTCGGACGGCCTGCAGACAATTCACGGGGCGGCGATGGGAACACCGGCGTTCATGGCGCCGGAACAGGCACTGGGAGAGGTCGAAAAATTTGACGAGCGGACCGACGTCTACGGTCTTGCGGCGATCCTGTACGAGATTCTGACGGGGTTGCCGCCTTTTGTGGGACGTGATGTGCCCGCCATTCTGCTCGCGGTCTGCACTAAGGCTCCGAACCGGCCACGGCGGCTTAATCCGGAAATACCGCCCGAACTGGATGAGATCTGTCTCAAAGGTTTGTCGAAACGCCAGAGTGACCGACATCAATCAGCAGCGGAATTGGCATCAGCGGTCAAGGAATGGGTCACGGATCAGGCCAAGCGCAGCCAGACCGAACAGGAGCGAGAGCAGTTCTTCCGCATGTCACTCGACGCGCTCGCAACTCTCGACAGCGACGCCAGGTTCAAGCAGGTCAATCCCGCGTTCGCGACACTGATCGGCTGGAGTGCGGAAGAAATGGTGAACATGTCCGTATTCGACATCATCAATGCGGAAGACATGGTCGATCCGAAAGCGACATTCAAGCGTGTTCTGGACGGCGAGAGCATGTCCGGCCTGGAGCGACGTTGCCTGTGCAAAGACGGTTCGTTCCGCTGGGTTGAGTGGCATCTGACAAAGCTTCCCGGTGCGCCGCTGGTCTACGCGGTTGGTCGCGACATCACCGAACAGAAGCGAAAGCAGCAGGCGTTTCAGAACCTGCTGGACACAACTCCCGACGCATTGGTCGTCACGGACACGGACCGGACCATCAAAATCGTTAACGAGCGGACGGAAAAACTGTTCGGTTATTCTCGCGACGAACTGATCGGTCAGCCGGTCGAAGTGCTGATCCCCGAGCGATTTCGCGAGACGCATCCGAACGACTTCGCGCGGTATGTCGCAAACCCGCAGGCAAGACCGCTGAATTCGGAACTGGACCTGATGGGACGGCACAAGGATGGCAGCGAGATCGCCGTCCGGATCAGCCTGACTCCGTTTCAGACCGACGAAGGTCTGATGATTTCCAGCGTGATCCGACCCGGCTGGAAGTCAGCGGCACCGTAAGCAGGGCTCAACTGCGCCGTGGAAGCGGTCAGTCCGGCCGACCCGGATCGCCAGGCAGCTCCAGATCGCGGTTCAGCTTGTTAATCAACTGCCGGAGCCGTCCCAGACTGCGACGGTTAAAGTGCATGCGCAGCCGCGGCAGGTCACGAAGATGAGTTTCGTCCTGCTCAAACGTGTGCGGCACGGACTTCTCGATTCGGCCGCGCGAGAGCAGGCCACTGAATTCGTCGTTCAGCTCCTCGATGTATTCGTCCGAGGGCTCGACTCGCAGTCGCAACACCAGCCGGTCTCGGATGTACCGCATGCTGTCGTACACGCGGTAGAAATTGACGATCTCGTCGAAGGCTTCCTGCAGATTGTCCGTCACCAGAAACAGTGACATGTCTTCGGGTGAAATCAGTTTCCGACTGAGGAGTTGTTTCTCGATGTACTCGTGCCAGTCGGCCCAGTAGCTGCCACCTGGTTCGTCGATGCAGACGATGGGCATCATGTCACCCTTGCCGGTTTGCAGCAGAGTCAGCGTTTCAAACCCTTCGTCCTGCGTGCCAAACCCACCGGGAAATAAAGCGACCGCTTCGACTTCTTTGACGAACAGCAGCTTGCGGGTGAAGAAGTAGCGCAGGTTGATCAGCTTCTTGTCGCCTGAGATGACGTGGTTCGCATCCTGTTCGAAGGGCAGCATGATGTTCACGCCCATGGACATGTCGCGGCCAGCTCCGACGTGAGCCCCTTCCATGATCCCACCGCCGGCGCCGGTCAGCACCATCCAGCCAGCTTCGGCCAGCATGCGTCCGAAGTTGACGGAATGCTCGTAGGCGGCCTCTCCCGGCTGTGTCCGGGCAGAACCGAAAACCGTTACCTTGCGGCTCATGCGGTACTTCGAGAAAACTCGAAATGCGTACCGCAGTTCTTTCAACGAGCGACTGAGAATCTTCAGGTCGCCGCGTGAGGCCCGGTCGCGTTCGAGCCGGTCGATCGTCCGCCGCATTTCCGAGATCAGGTCGTCACGCCTGACCGGTGGGCGTTTTTGGGGTTGCGGCTCTTCGGGGGGCGTGCTGTCCTGGTCGTCCATGAAAACACCTGTTGTTCGTAGCCACCGCCGTTCGCAGCAACTGCTGTTTGTAGTAACCGCATTTATGCGGTTCGGCGCGACGGTCGACATGGTCAACGGGATTGGCGTTTCGCTCCGTCCACCGGCATCAACACCGAGCCGGATGAATCCGGCTACTACAAACACGTCAAACGGTTCACCCTGCCAGCGCTGCGATCGCTTCTTCCTGCGTGTCGTAGATGGCCCACAGAGTGTCGAGCGCGGTAATGCGTAACAGTTCCGTGGCCAGTTTGCTCGCTCCACACAGGACCAGTTCACCTCCGCGGCTCTTCACAAGCTTGTGGCATCGCAACAGCAGTGCCAGAAAGACCGAGCCGAAGTAAGTCACCTCGGTGAGGTCAAACACGACCATCGGCACTTCCTGCTCGCGGAGCGGATCCATGACGATCTCAGCGGCCTGCTCGATCAGGTCCCACTGCAGTCCTTCGACATCACTGGCAGGAATAATGACAACCGTGGCGCCGTGCCACACGAGTTGAAAACTCTCGTCGAAGCCACCCATAGATTTGTTTCCGATGGCGATCATGAGCAATGAAATTACCGATGACATGTGTGCGGCCGAGTGGCCCTGAATAATGACGGAACGATAGTCGGTCGCCCGTCACCCGAGAAGCCGAGTCGTTAGCTTGTTTCACGGTGTGGAGCTGGTATACGACCATCGTCGTCCGCTAAACCAGCCAAAGCCCCTCGGTCACCAATGCCAGAACTCCGACTTGCCGTTGCCACCCGTCACTTCGCCCAGCCATTGAAGCGAGCCCTCGATACGGCCGCCTCAATCGGCGCCCAGGCTGTCCAGTTCGATGTCCGCAACGAACTGAAACCCACTGAGCTGACTGAAACCGGACGACGACAGCTTCGACATCAGCTCAGCGAGAAGCTGCTGTCGATCTCGTCATTTGAGTATCCGACGCGTCGCGCCTTCTGTGATCAGGACGCACTCGACGCCCGCATGGCCGGTCTGAAGGCGGCACTGGAGTTTGCGTACTCAATGGGCGTGACAGTTGTTGTTGGTCGCGTCGGTCGGATTCCAGACGATCCCGAGTCGCCGGCTCATCAGTTGTTGTGTGATGTTCTGAACGACGTGGCCCGTCACTCGAATCGGGTCGGGGCGACGTTTGCCATCACACCAGCCGCCGATTCGGTCGACGCCCTGACGAGTGTGTTCGATCGGGTAACCGACGGGCCACTCGGCCTGAATCTGGACCCGGCCGGTCTGATCATGGGCGGGCACGATCCGGTAACGACCTACCGTGCGTTCTACGAACGCGTGCTGTCCGTGCAGATCAGGGACGGATTGCGGGACATCGACGGGCAGGGCGTCGAAGTGGCAGTGGGACGTGGCGAAGTTGTCTGGGACGAGCTGCTGGCGCTGCTGGAAGAGGGTTCGTTCCGCGGCTGGCTGGTTGCGACTCGATCGACCGGCGACGATCGAACGGGTGACATCGGCCGGGCGATTCGCTTCGTCCGCAACGTCGCCGCCGGCGAGTGACATTGCGGTTATCCGAACAGAAACTGGTCTCACGGAATTCCATGTCCGAACCGCAGCACAACGCGAAATCCGTTTCGCAGCTCACTCGTGAGATCAAGGACCTCATTGAGGCCAACCTCGACAGCGAGTGGGTGAGCGGAGAAGTCTCGAACTGCCGCCCGGCGCGGTCCGGGCACGTCTACTTTACGCTGAAGGATGAAAGCTCGCAGATTCCCGCCGTCGCCTGGCGATCAACCGCGGCACGCCTGGGTTTCGAGTTGCAGGACGGCATGGAGCTGGTCGTCGCCGGCCGCGTCGAGGTCTATCAGGCACGGGGCGTTTATCAGCTCATCGCGCAGAAGGCGTTTCCGCAGGGGGTCGGAACGCTGGAACTGAAGCTGCGACAACTGCGGGACAAGCTGGAATCTGAAGGGCTGTTCGCCCCGGAACGGAAGCGACCCATCCCGCGGATTCCCAGGCGAATCGCTCTGGTGACCAGTCCGACCAGTGCGGCCGTGCGGGACATGCTGCAGGTTATCACGCGGCGCTGGCCGGCGGTTGATATCGTCATCGTACCGGTCGCCGTGCAGGGAGCGGCCGCCGCTCCGGAGATCGCCGCGGCACTCAACGGCGTTCATCAGATCCCCGGCGTTGACGTCGTCATCACAGGTCGCGGAGGTGGCAGCCTGGAGGATCTGTGGGCGTTCAACGAAGAAATTGTCGCTCGTGCGATCGCCGGATGTCCGGTACCTGTGATCAGCGCCGTCGGTCACGAGATCGACGTCAGCATTGCCGACCTCGTCGCCGACCGCCGCGCGCTGACCCCCAGCGAAGCCGCCGAACTGGTTGTCCCGGATCGAATCGAACTCTCCGCCGACCTTGAATCACTCCGCGAACGTCTTGTGAGTTCTCTCAGGCAACGGGCTGTGCGAGCCCGACTGCAGGTTGACGCCCTCGCGACGCGCAGAGTGTTGACCGATCCGCAGCAGCGTATCCGGCAGCTCTCCGAATATGTTGATGAACTGGGCGATCGTATGACACGCGCGGCGGCGCGGCGTGTTGACGATTCTCGCCGCATTGCCGAGCGACTGGGTGCCACGCTGCATTCGCTGAGTCCGCTGGCCGTACTGACGCGTGGATACTCCATGACCTTCCGCGGCGATTTCGTGGATGGTGACTTTGAACGCGGTGACTTGATCACCGACGCGGCCCAGGTTGTGACAGGCGACCTGCTGCAGACGAGCCTGCGTCGCGGACACATCGTGTCGCGGATCGAATCCACCGAGCCAGAACTCGACGACACTCAGCCCGCGACGTCATAAGCGAGGTCGTTTGTGTTCTTCCAACGTGTTTCCATTCGTTCCTGGACGGCAGGGACGAACCGGTTGCAGCCACGGGCATCCTGTCAATTGCGACAAACATGACCGTAGGGGGGAGGGGATTTCCTGCAGATGCCCACGATGTACGCGCCGTCATGGGATCTTATTTCGAATGCTCTGAACAATGAAAAACGGTCCGCCCGGGAGCAGAGACGGTCGCCGTCGTTGACAGCGACTAAGGGTCTCCCGAGCGGACCGTTTTCAACCTGGCTCATAGATCGATTCACGCAACCCGTTTCTGCACAGTGTGATTCGATGTCGTGAGAGACATACCTCCCCCCAGGAGTTGCTGGTAGGGCAGACAGTTCGTTCCAGATTGGGCTCTTAAATCGAGTCGGCAGTAAAAACGTACCAGCAGGCACCGTCGCCAGGCGTGGGGACGGTACCGATCCCACGCTCTCGACTCTGTCAAAGGGGTTTCGGCGAACGACGCGCCACTGCTGGTCGATACTACGAACTGCTCGTGAACTGACGTGGCAGGCCGGCGTGGATCAGGTAGCGATTCGTAATCGCGTCGGACAGTCGCGGCAGTTGGTCGATGACCCGCTGCAGAAGTCTGTCGAGCGTACGGCGGGTTTCGCCGTCGGCGTTTGCCAGCTCATATGGATCGGCCAGTCGTACGGCGTTGTGGAGCGACATGGCCAGTCGCTCATCGTTGCCCAGTAATGCCTGACCGGCGCTGGGCAGCCGGCAGATGTGATTCTCCAGTGACGCGAGTTGAGTCACAATCGACCGCGGATTGGTGTCGTCGCACAGCAGCAGGTCGATCACGGCTTCCGGCCGCAGCGTCGCCAGGTAGCGCATACGATACGTCATGATCGAGTCGCCGGCTTCGAGCAGCGATTCCAGCACGGCATCTTCGGGATCGGTGACTTCCACCAGCGTGGCATGCAGCAGCGAGGACATATGCCACGCTCGTTCAATCCGCCGACCGAGTTCCAGAAATCGCCACACCTGCGACCGAGTCATGCCGTCGCTGGCCAGACCACCGAATGTTGCGATGCCCAGAATAATCTGATCCAGAATATCGAGCACGTCGGCCGCGTCCGGCTGATGTCCGTGGCGGGGCGGATCGAGCAGCGTTCCCAATCGGTGCAGTGACTGCCACGGCAGTGTCGACAGCCGGTCGCGAATCACGTCGCCCAGACGCACAATCTGACTGACGGTCGTGCGCAGACCACGTGGTTCTTCGTCGCTGAAGACAGACTCAGGGATGGCTCGATCGACCTCAGGCAGCGAAGTCTGGAGTCCGTCCAGAACAAAGCCCGGCTCGATCTGACCCAGTGCCGCCAGAGCTCGCAGCAATGCTGGCAGGTCATCGATTGCTGTGACATCTGTCTCCGACACGATTCTCTGCAGTGTGACACGCAGGACCCGAGCGGTTCCGTCGGCACGTTCGATATTCCGCCCCAGCCAGAACAGGTTGTCGGCATCGCGGCTCGGTAAGTCGTTGCCACCGCGTTTGAGCGTGATGCTCTCACCGGGCGGATGCAGCAGACTGACGGCTTCCACGGGTCCGTCTGAGGGGACCCATACATCCTGAGTGCGCTCGCCAGCCGACATGGATCGGTCCAGTGATAGCCGGTCCGCGGAAACGCGAGCCAGTCCGCCAGGCAGAACGTCATACGAATCGCCTTTGGCGACGGCAAACATTCGCAGAGCTGTGTGCCAGGGTTCGAATCGCGAGTTGAACCATACGGGCACGGTCGAGCGGACGATCCGTTCCTGAGCTACGTAGTCACCCGGTCGAGCCCGCAGCGCAGCAACGAGTTCCGCTCGGGCATTGCTCGTCATCAGCGACGCTTCGGCGGGCAGCATGTTGTGAGTTCGCCACGCCGGGCGAATCACCATGTCGTCAAGATGATCGAGCACGTGGCTCAACACCTTCGGCTGACCACACCACCAAGTGGCCGACGACGGGATCATCAGCTCCTCGCCCAAAAGGAAGCGGCATATCGCGGGTAGAAACGGAAAGAACGCCAGCGATTCCGCCAGCCGGCTTCCCAGTCCATTGGCGACAGCGACATTCCCGCTGCGAGCCACTTCAACCAGCCCGCTGACGCCTGAAAGCGACGATCCGTCGAGCTCCACCGGATCGCACTCGTCGTCCGTCACGCGCCGCAGTATGACCTCAACTGGCAACAGACCGCCCAGAGTTTTCAACATCAGACGTCCGTCGCGAACGGCCAGGTCGCCGCCTTCCACCAGCGCGTAACCCAGATACTTGGCCAGATAAACATCTTCAAAATACGTCGATGCTTCCGAACCACGGGAAAGCACGACAATCCGCGGGTTCTCCTGGAAACGTGTCGCTGACTCGTACAGCGTCTCGCTGAGTTGCACGAAGAACGACGCCAGTCGCTGAACGCGGCATTTCCGGAACGCCGCCGGCAGCATTCGGGACGTGACAATGCGATTTTCCAGCACGAATCCCAGACCGTCTGGAGCACGTGTGCGATCGCTGGTCACCCACCAGTCGCCCTGCGGGTCCCGAGCCAGATCCAAGGCATACAAAGTCAGTCGTGACCTCTCGGCGGGAAGATCGTGATAAGCGCGATAGAACCCGGGATGTCCGAACAGCAGTTGAGGTGGAATCACCTTCTCGCGAATCAGCCGCTGTTCACCAAACAGATCGTCGAGCAGCAGGTTCAGGAGTGTGGCTCGCTGTTTGATGCCTGCTTCAAGCCCGGTGAAATCCTCGCGCGACAGCACGGTCGGTGCTGCGTCGAGTTGCCAGGGTCGCGATTCTTCTCCCGATTCATCGAACGCGTTGTAGGTGACGCCGTTATCCCGGACGGTCTTCTGAGCCAGCTTCCAGCGACGGTCCAGCTCGTCGGCTCCGATCGATTCCAGCAGCGAGATCAGATGGCGACAGTGTTCGCGCGGCTGGCCACTCGCCACAAAGAACTCATCATGAATGCCTTTGATCGGCTGATAGCCGTTGAAGAGCGTTGTGTCAGTTTCAGCGGTGAGCATGATTTATTGTTCGCAAAGCTCGTTCGTAGTAACCGCACTTGTGCGGTTTTTCTCCCGCGTCCCCCGCGGAATAACGTTTCCAATCAACCCGTGATCATCGACGTCGTATGGCTCATCGCAAAAAAAGCGCAACATTGATATAGAGTCGAGTTGTTAGATTTGCGATAAGCCGCTCGCTATGAGCGAGAACGGTTATTCGACTTTGGAAATACGAGTGCGTGCCGTTGAGGC
>CAUZFZ010000167.1:0-21272 GCA_963579025.1 Planctomycetota bacterium
TACAAAGCCAACAAAAAAGACAAACCGTCGGCCACGCAACCGATACTGCTCAAGGCCACCGCCGCACAACGAAAGGCGTACCTTCAACTCAAACAAGTCACCTGAATTATCCTTAACGGCGTTGCCCGGAGGGGCGACGGCAATTCCGTGTCGGTCTCTGCCGTCGCCCCTCCGGGGCTCATTGAAGCTCTCACCGCTTGTTTCCCGGGGTTGAAACCCCGGGCTACTCGCCTTTGCCCCTCCGGGGCAGCAAAACCGTGCAACTTCAAAACGCGCTAGCGTCGGGCCCCGGCACGAAAACCCCGCTAGAACGAAGGTCCGCGGCTAGCGCCGTCGGCTCACGAAATTCTAAACTAAGTACCGTTGGGCGCCGGATGGTGCGAAGCTCGCACGAGTGACGCTGTCGCGTCATGTGCCGCGTTAACTCAAGGCGTCACCTGAACCGGGACTGATCCTGGCGTCCGCTCCGCGGGTGGGCCGTTGAAGACGACCTGCGACCGTCCGCGTTCATGCCAGGACCGCGAGCGTGCCTCGCTGATCAACTGGTCGACATTGGCAGCCAGACAGTCTCTGGCGTCGTCGAAGTCGGCGGACAGCAGTTCCTGGGTATCGTCGTTTGCGAGCCGGGCAATCATTTTCTCGTCTCCCGCACAGGACCGCCGCAGTCAATGACCGCCGCAGAAATGTCTGGCCCATGGATATTGGATCGGCAGCAGAGGCCACGTGCCGCCACGCCGTCTCTGATTGAATTGAGACAAATTCGAAGTTCCCGATCGGAATGGCGTTATCTGCCGAGCCGCGCAACTGGTGAATGCGGCTCAGTTGGAAAGCACCCCCTCGGCGTCTACCTTTGCGTCGCGTGTGTTGAATCATTCTGTCGACCATGCAGGAACACAGAATGGCTCGCATCTCTGCCAATCGCGTGCCATCTGTCACGGGTTCATCAGGGTGGATTAGAGTTTCCTGATTCCGTCAACGGCTCACGGTCCGAGGAGGACAATCGTGCCGACCGCAGTCGTCAAAATCGGGGGAAGTGTGCTGTCGATGCCTGACCTATCGAGTCGGCTGTCGCAGGTGCTGCAGCAGTTTCAGCACGACGACGTTCTGTGTGTCGTCGGGGGTGGTGCGGCAACGGATGTGGTCCGTGAGTGGGACCGAAGCCATCAGCTCGGCGATGAGGCTGCTCACTGGCTGGCGATCGAGTCGCTCGGCCTGACGGCCCGACTGGTACGTCATCTGATTCCCGAGTCGACACTGATTCGCAACCGTGACGAAGCCATCGCCTGCTGGAAAGATCACCGAGTAGCGATCGCCGACCTGCCTGCCTGCCTGCCCACGCTGGCGACTGAATCATCGCCGCATCTACCCCATTCGTGGGATGCGACGAGTGACTCGATCAGCGCCTGGATCGCGAGAGTGTGGCCAGCGGACCGTCTGGTGCTCGTCAAGTCGATCGATCCACCTGGTTCACTGGAAGAACTCGCTCCGCGCGGGGCTGTTGATGCGGTCTTCCCCTCATTGGCTGCGGACTTGCCGTCGGTACTGTGGTGCAATCTGGCCGGCGATTGCGAAGTGACTCCCGTGCCTGCCTGCACCACTTCGCAGGACCTCAGCACTTAGCGGACTTGCGTTTTTTGCCGACCCGGCCCATCGATTCGATCTTCGCGATCATGTCGGCAGCCACATGCACTTTGCAGGCAGTGTCTCCCATGTCGACTTCCACCTTGCCAATTCGTTTGGCCGTGGCCTTTGCTACCTTCAGCAGAGGCTTGACGTATGAAGCAACGGCGATCACGAAGTCGTTCATGCAATAACGCACATTGTCGGGCGCGTTGTCGATTTCGGATTCGACGCGTTGCAGCAGTCCGCGAATTTCATCCAGGTCCAGGTCTTCATCCGGCCGCACGGAGATGGCTGATGCGTACGTGTTCCAACCGCTGCAGGCCATGTCCGCGTTCTTCCTCTTCAGCCACTTCATGCCGATCGCGAATGCCGCATCGTGTTCCGAAGCAACCCACGGAACTGAATAGGCACTTAGCATGCTCCACCATGCAGATCGGGCCCAGCCGTCGAGCTGCTTGCGAGTCATCTGACTACCATCAGCCAACAGACCAGCCAGATACATCGCGTCGGCGTTACTGGTCTCCCACAGCGCCAGTGCCAGGTCCTGATCGCCTTTGATCTTCTTCAGGATTTTCTTCAGGTCGGCGATTTTGACACCGAACATCTCTCCGGTTGCACCGTGCCTGCGATACGTGACGACCGTCTTTTCGTTTCCCAGCGACTTCAGCTCAGTCATCACTTCGTCAACGGTCATCGTGAGTTTCCCACTGAGAAACTGGAGATCAATTGATCCCCGACTTTGGCCTCGGCCGCCCGAAGAATCCGGGGATTAGATGATTCCCGATTTCTAAGGACGACACAACGAATCACTGACTGTCGGACGCCCCTCTCCCTAACCCTCTCCCCACGGGGGAGAGGGGACACGTTTTATTCCCATTCACGCTGGTCGCACAGATTGCGGAGATGCTCCCACGTGTAGAGACCTGTGTCGTGCTGGTCGTTCCACTTGATTTTCACGGCATAGTTGCCAACCAATTGAGCCGCTACGACCGCGATTCCCACTGGAACGTCGGGAACGTCGACCACCCGCTCGCCGCTGAATTCATTGACACAGCTTGCACACGGGCAGCGACCACGCAGATAGCGAAACGGAATGGCCACGGGGTCACCGTCGGACCAGGTGATCTCGAAGACGTACTCGTCCTTGAGCGATCGCAGATTCCTGGGAGTCTCAGCCATTAAATTCTCCGTGCGCGGTCAGAAGGGTGAGTGATGGCTTTACTGGTTAGATCAGCCTGGACGGTTTGGCGTTGATCAGTTGCATGGCTTCAGAGCGAGTTGACTCATTCGTCCGCATCAGGCCGCGCACCGCGCTCGTTATTGTCAGGCTGCCGGGTTTCTTGATGCCGCGGATGCTCATGCAGGTGTGAGTCGCTTCGAGAACGACGATCACACCCTTCGCTTCCAGCTCGGAACTCATCAGATCGGCGATCTGATGAGTCATCCGTTCCTGAACCTGAGGGCGACGCGAGACTTCCTCGACCACACGAGCCAGTTTGCTCAGCCCCGCCACTTTGCCGTTGGGGACATAGCCGACGTGAGCGACTCCCATGAATGGCAGCAGATGGTGTTCGCACATGCTGTTGAAGCTGATGTCCCGCACGAGCACCATTTCGTCGTACGTTTCCTGGAAGACACGCTTCAAGTGGCGGCCCGGATCGAGATTCAATCCTTGAAACATCTCCGCATACATGCGTGCGACACGTGCGGGAGTTTCCTGCAACCCTTCGCGTTCCGGATCTTCGCCAACCGCGCACAGAATCTCCCGCACTGCGCGCTCGATGCGGGGCAGATCGACGATCGGCTCTGTCGAATCAGTGGGATCAGCCATTATTCGCGTTCACTACTTCTTTTTCTGGGCGGCCTGGCGTCGCTTAAGAATGCCGTCCAGTTTCTTCCGCTCGGCTTCCAGGATGTCCGCCGGAATCTCGGCTGGAGTGACGTCGGTGTGTTTCAATTTTTCGTCTTCGGGAATAATTCGTAGACGAATCAGGCGGTACGACACGGGATCACCGTGATCCTGCAGATTCAGATTCGCTCCACGAGCCGACAGCTTCGCTCCACGCTGTTTGAGCAGCTCGACCTCGAACGCCCATTTCTCATCGGTGTAATCGAAGTCGATGACCTTCTCGCCGTTCAGCCAGTGCTGCACGATGCTGCCTTTGCAGACAATGCGTCCGCTGTTCCATTCTCCCACCGGCTTTGTCACATCACGTGACGGGGCGATGCAGAAGTAGAGCGACGCCGCACTGGTGCGCGGGTTCTTTCCATCAGCGTGAACTTTGTTATCCAGAATCTGGTACTCGTACTGGCCGGGCCGGTAGTAGACGCCACTGTTACTGCCCTTGCCGACTTTCCACTGGAACCTCAGTTCGAAGTCGTCGGGAATCTTCTTTGCCGTATACGCGATACCGCCTCCGCCTTTTGTTCTGGACATGGCATCGCCGTCGATCGTCCAATTGCCGGCCTGTTTCCAGCCCTCAAAGTCGGTCCCGTTGAAGATCAACTGGAATCCAGCCTGCTTCTCTTCTTTGGTCAGACCAGTCCGTTCGCCAGCGGACGCTGAGTGCGCGCCGGTGACCAGAACAAACGCGGTCGCGAATGCTGTTGAATGAATCAATCGCATGTTGTTGTTCCTCACCTATTGCTTGCGGATGTCGTAACACATCAGTGTGTTTTGATCACGGATGTAGAGTAGGCCATCGACAATGACCGGATGTTGCCAGTTGCGGTTCTTTGCCGCGGCGGTTGCGACTTTGAATTCTCCTTTGAGTCGGTACTCCTCGGGAGTCGCTTCGATCAGCGCCATGGTGCCGTCTTCGTAACGGAAATAGAGGTGCCCGTCGGCGAGCAGAACAGCTGCCGATCCGCCGCCTGGTCCACGTCCGCCGTTCCACGCCTGCTCGCCCGTCAGCAGATTGATGCACAAGGGAAAGCCTTTGTTGTGTCCGGTCCCGCAGTAAACGTGATCGCCAAACAGGACCATGCCACCGTGATGGTTCTGCATGTCGCTGGCGTTTAGAAAGTAGACCTCTTCGGCCTTCAATGCGTCGCCGTCGCGGGAAATCTTCAGCAGAGCGGCGCCGGTGCCATACCCCGTTGAGCAGAAGACATGATCGCCGCGCACCAGCGGAGTCGAAATGTTGGCAGTCCCATTGGCTATGCGATTGTAGCTCCATAGTAGTTTGCCGTCCTCAGCATCGACGGAGACAATCCCCCGTCCCGTGAGCTGAACGTACTGTTTCACACCAGCCGCCTCGCTGATGACAACGGACGAGTAGGCGGCTCCGTCACGACCGCGACTCCCCAGGTCGGAAACACTCGACTGCCAGATCACTGAACCGGTCGTCTTGTCGAGTGCCGCGATCATGGCATCGCTTGAGCCCGGCGTGCAGATCAGCCGATCTCCATCGATCAATGGTGATTCACTGTAGCCCCACCCCGACATCATTTTGCCGCCGAAGTCCTTCGGGTAACTCTTGTTCCACAGCAGCTCGCCGGATTCCGCGTTGATGCAGGCCAATACGCCGTCCCGAGCCAACGCGTAGACGCGATCGCCGTCGACAGTCGGCGTGCAGTTCGGATTTCCGCCACTGACTTCAGTAGCCCACAGCTCCGAGCCGTCCTTGCTGCTGAGTGCGATCAGATAACAGCGTTTTCTGCGAGGATCCTCTTTGTCTTTGTTCGCTTCGCCCATTGTGAAGATGCGGTCACCAGAAACAACCAGTGACGAATATCCGCGTCCCACACCTTCGACCTGCCATGCCAGCGGAGGGCCATCGTCACTCCACTCGGCGAGCAGGTTCTTCTCCAGCGAAATTCCGTCGCGATTGGGACCACGCCAGGATGGCCAGTCGCCGGCCGCGGCAGTGAGTGTTGAGGCCAGGATGCAACAAACCGCAAGAAGAGGGAGCGTGCGCTTCATCATGAAACCTGTCTGCGAGTTGGGGAGGGTTGTGGGGCGGGAAGCAGCGGCCCTGGCGATCCATACGCGAGTCGGCAGTCCACGTCCTGCGGGCTGCCGTGATCGAGCTACTGCGGGGGCCGCAATATATTCCCGCTGGCGGATGGGAACAAACGGGCGGGTGTTTGCAGTTGACGCATGTGCCAGTCGCCGGCGTGTGGACGTAGCGGGAAGTCGCGATCTTCCTGCCGCGACTTGTCTCGCCGTCAAAAAATGCGAAGAATCAATGCAGGCGGGCCACGCCTGCGTGACCACGGCTCCGGTCTCACCGACCGCAGAGCCTCTCAGTACGAACAGAAAGCGATCTGATGACCAACGATGCGACGACCGCGGATGCGAATGTCTCTTCCGCCACTGAATTGAAATGCCCATGTTGCTCGGGCAACGAACTGCGTTTCGGGCGGGGA
Organism: Planctomycetota bacterium; assembly: GCA_963579025.1. GTDB lineage: Bacteria > Planctomycetota > Planctomycetia > Planctomycetales > Planctomycetaceae > CAUZFZ01. The sequence goes on from CAUZFZ010000167.1 coordinate 5,995, forward strand.
GGTGTGTTCAAAGTGCCCTTCGTACCCGAAACGCCAATGTTGCAGTTTGCAAAGTCGTACCTGCCCCGTCAGTTCGTCTGTCTGGGTTGCGGCTTTCTGGGCTTCGCCCTGAAGCAATCCGATCTGGGACGGCTGCAAAAGGACATGCGGAGCAGAGCCAACTCGGTCGAATGACGTCGGAAGAATGCGAGTCAAATCAGACGCCGATGCTCGGATACGTCACGTTTCACCGAATCCAACAGGGAAGAGCCACTCGTGACTGACGCATCCATCGCCAACAGCATCTCCGACGCGCAAACCAGCGAAGAGCGATTTCTGCGTCAGATCTTTATCCGCTCCCAGATGACCGACTTCGTGCGTGACCCGCTGCTGATGGCGCGAGCCGAGGGTGTCTGGTACGAAGACGTCAACGGCAAGCGCTATCTGGATGCGCTGTCTGGCATCTATGTCGTCAGCGTCGGTCACGGAAACCGCCGCGTGATGGACGCGGTGCAACGGCAGATGGAGACGCTCAGCTTTTCTCCCGTGATGCACGGGTCGAATCCAGTTGCCGTGCGGCTCGCCAATCGTCTGGCGGAACTGGCACCGGGTGATCTGAATGGCGTGAAGCTGCTGTCCGGCGGATCGGAAGCCACCGAGGCCGCTTTCAAGATGGCGCGGCAGTATCACCGTCTGACGGGGAACTCAGACAAATACAAAATCATTTCGCGCTACCATTCGTGGCATGGTTCGACGCTGGGTTCGCTGTCGGCCTCCGGGTTGTCGTCGCGTCGAGCTTCGAGCGAGCCGCTGGCTCCCGGGTTCATTCATGTCTTTCCGCCGACGTGCTACCGCTGCCCGTTCGGCAAGGAGTATCCGAGTTGCGACCTGACGTGCGCGACGCTGATCAGTGACGTCATCGAATGCGAAGATGCGAGCACTGTGGCGGCCGTCATTGTCGAGCCAATTGGTCACACGGGCGGCATCATCGAACCGCCCGAAGAGTACCTGCCGCAACTCCGGGAACTCTGCGACCGTCACAATGTGCTGCTGATCTTTGACGAGATCATCAACGGCGCTGGTCGCACGGGCGAGATGTTCGCCGCGGAAACATTTGGAGTCACTCCGGACCTGCTGTGTCTGGGAAAAGGCATCAGCGGTGGCATCGCTCCCTTGTCCGCTCTGCTGTGTCGTGAGCACATCCGAGATGCGTTCTGGGGTGACTCGTCGGTGAACCCCGGTTTTGTCGAAGGGCACACGTTTGAGGGAAATCCTCTGGCAGCAGCGGCCGGCCTGGCCACTCTGGACGAAATCGTCGAGCGGGATCTGTGTGGCAATTCCCGCGCGATGGGCGATCGTCTGCGAGCTGGGCTTGTGGAACTCGGACAGAAATACGGGATCGTCGGAGACATCCGCGGACGCGGGCTGTTTCTGGGCGTCGAATTCGTGGCCGACAAGCAGACAAAGCGCCGATTCGATCCGCCGATCGGACTGGCCATCGGCAAACAGGCTCTGGCAAACGGCCTGCTGATGCGTTTCGACCCGCACTGGATCGCTTTCGGTCCCGCATTGACGATCACCGCTGAAGAAATCGACGAGATCATCAGAAGGCTGGACACGTCGATTGAGCAGGTTCTGAGCCGAACGTAATCGTCAGTTGACGGCACGTGATGACGCGGCCGAAAACGCCTGGCCTACGACTCGTCATCCGGTCCCGTGATGCCGTGGTTCTTCAGTTTCTGACGCAGCGTGGCGCGGTGCAGTCCCAATAGGCGAGCTGCCGCGGCTCGGTTGTTTCCGCAACGGTCAAGTACGGCCTTGAGCAATGGTGGTTCGACAGACTGAATGAAGTCTTCATAGAGACTGGCTTCTGTCGTCGTCGCATCCAGCGGTTGAACCTGTTCCACGGCCCAGCGTGCGACTTCGCGTTGCAGCAACTCGATCGCTCCGCCACCGCCGGCGGTCGTGAACGTCGCTGCTGGCGGCAGGTCACTGACCTCGATCGATTTGCCGCGAGACATGATGGCCGCGTGTTCGACTGCGTTTCGAAGCTCCCTTACGTTGCCCGGCCATGACCGTCCGCCCAGCTCGCACAACGCCGCTGTTGAAAGCTGCTTCGGTGACTCAGCATCACTGCACTGACGCAGAAAGAACTCGGCCAGCGGCGGGATATCTTCCGCACGTTCACGCAGTGGTGGGAGTTCGATCTGCACAACACTGAGTCGGAAGAACAGGTCGTCGCGGAATTCGCCGCGATCCATCAACGCCCGAAGTTCCTGATCGGTCGCTGCGACGACTCGAAAATCGACGGGCTTGGTTCGTGATCCCCCGACGGGCAGAATTTCTTGCTGCTCGATGGCTCGCAACAGTTTTACCTGGACCGGCACGGAAACATCGCTGATGCCGTCCAGCAGCACTGTTCCGCCACCTGCCGATTCGAGCAGTCCCTTGCGCGCTGATTCACTGCCGGTCCCCGCACCTTTGGCGAAACCGAACAACTCACCCTCGACCGCGGCCGGGTGATACGCCGCCAGACTGATCGGCACGAACGGTCCGGATTTTCGCGGGCTGTGCCTGTGGATCGCACGCGCGACCAGTTCCTTGCCGGTTCCACTTTCACCAGTGATCAGCACGGCCGCGTCGCTTTGAGCAACCAGCGCAATCTGACGAAACACGGTCTGCATCGCTGGCGACGAACCGATCAGCGGCTCGTTCGACTCCTGCAATCCCGTTTGCGGAACTACGCTGCGGACGGAAGTGCGCGCGTGCAGAGCGCGGCGGATCACGGCCGCCGCGTCATCAAGGTCGAACGGTTTCGTGAGATAGTCGAACGCCCCTTCCTCAACAGCCCGGACGGCTGTTTCGAGATTGCCAAATGCCGTGATCACGATGATCGGTGCGTCGCCCGTCAGGTCACGTAGTCGGCTCATCACCGAGAGACCGTCCTGGCCAGGCAGTCGGACATCGAGAATCACCGCATCCGGTTGACAGGGGCCGGCGACCTGAAGCATCTCTTCGGCTGACGACGCAATCGTGACGTCGTGTCCGTCACCACGCAGCAGTTCCCGGAAGCCCCAGCAGATGGCCGGTTCGTCGTCGACAACCAGTACATGGCTCATGGGACGGCTGCGGGCTGAAAGGAAAGGCCGAAGTGATCTGCCCGTCAGGATAACCGCGATCTCCACCGACTTCACTCAGCGGACACCGCAATCGTTCGATCGTTGAGCGGTTGCGTGGGACGGTTGTTCCCGCTGATCACCGACCGGAATTTCTCAATCTGCCCGGCCGAGAGTTCGACAGGGGTCTTCAGCACCATCCAGAGCACATCTTGCGTACACGGCGGTGTGGTGAACGATCCCATGTAGCGATAGTAACTGCGATCAACAGGGAGCAGGTTCGCAGCATCGACCGTTGCGCTCTCGATCCGCTCACGATTGTCCGCACTCGGGAGGTAATCCCAGACGGCGTCGAACGCGGGGTTGTCGGCCCCCGTGTCGATCAGCACGCCCACAACCGCAATCTTCCCATCATCGCTCTTGTGCACGAGGTGCATCTCCATCGATGCGTGTCGGCCGTCGATGGTGTGCTCACTGGGAGCATGGAAATGAAACTGCTGCAGAACGAATCGTTTGCCCTCCACGTTAATGGAGCTGTGTTTGTCCTCGATTTCTTCAACCGTGTGACCGTTGTAGACCAGATCAATCTTCGATGGGTGATATTCGAATTCGATCGCGCAAAGGTCCTCACTGACGGCACCCGTGATGTCGATCGGTGACTGCTGTTGTCCTTTCACAGCCAGCACATAATCCGGACTGAGATTCCCCCAGTGTTCGGGTCCCGAGTCGCCGTCATAGCCCCACTCGGCAGCGTGTGACTGCGCGGCCTTGTGGAAGTAATGATGCTCCTTGTCCGTCGACGAGTTGCCGGAATCCGGTTCCAGCGTGGTCTCCGACGAGTTCACCGGTTCCGTGGTTGAAGTGTCGTCGCTCGCGATCCCATCCAGTACGCGACTGGAGACCGGTGCTGGTTCGTCCGCGCCTCCACAACCGACGATCGACGCGACACACACTGCCAGGCCCACAGAGGCCAACCTCAGGAATGACATCATTTACGTCTCCTTAACGCGGCAAAGCCGCAATGAGAATTAGACCTTATCCTGCTCATGATCTTAATCCCCCGACGACACGGTCAACCATTGCAGGCAGGACTGGTGAGTAAGATTAGGAGTAGGATTACAATTAAGAGGAAAGACGACTTTCTGTGTCCAACCAACTCACTTGAATCGACCGGCCTGCATCTCATCGGAGCATTGTTGTGAAGACATCTCTGTCCTTGTCTGGCGTTCTTGTCGCGTTCGCGTTCACAGGCGGCGTCGAAGCAGCCCCGGAGCGACCTAATGTCCTGGTCATTCTCACCGATGATCTCGGTTATTCGGACATCGGCTGCTACGGTGGCGAGATCGCGACGCCCAACCTGGACGCTCTGGCGGCGAACGGCCTGAGGTTTTCGCAGTTCTACAACACAGCTCGCTGCTGGCCGACACGCGCTGCACTGCTGACTGGTTACTACGCTCAGCAGGTTCGACGCGACGCGCTCCCCGGCCTCAAACGAGGCAATCGACCGGGCTGGGCGCGACTGCTGCCAGACATGCTCAAGCCGCTGGGTTTCCGCTCCTACCATTCCGGCAAGTGGCATCTGGATGGCATGCCTATCGCGACAGGCTTCGACCGGTCGTATTACCTCAAGGACCAGGGCCGATTCTTCAGTCCCGGGATTCACTGGGAAGACGATCGGAAGCTGCCGCCCGTCGAACGCGGCTCCGGGTACTACGGCACGATTGCGATTGCAGATCATGCCGTCCGCTGCCTGAGAGAGCACGCTGAGAAGCATGCCGATCGACCATTCTTCCATTACCTGGCATTTACGGCTCCGCACTTCCCGCTGCATGCCTTGCCTGAGGACATCGCCCGCTATCGTGATCGGTATCTGGGTGGTTGGGACAAATCCCGAAACGCACGCTGGCAACGAGTTCAGAAGATCGGCCTGACCGAGGCGACTTTATCGCCTGTCGAGCGAGAGATCGGACCTCCCTACCACTTTCCTGAAGCCCTGAAGATTCTCGGTCCGAATGAAGTCAATCGACCGCTGCCCTGGCAGGAACTCACGTTGGCCCGTCAGAAGTTCCAGGCAACCAAGATGGCGATTCACGCCGCGATGATCGACCGCATCGATCGCGAAGTCGGACGCGTGCTGGAACAGCTCCGCACGATGAAGGCTCTGGACGACACCTTGATCTTCTTTCTGTCCGACAACGGAGCCAGCGCAGAGATCATGGTCCGCGCCGACGGCCACGATCGCGAGGCATCACCGGGGTCCGCGGCCAGCTACCTGTGCCTTGGTCCCGGCTGGTCGACATGCTCGAACACTCCTTTCCGCCGCCACAAAACATGGGTGCATGAAGGCGGCATCTCCACACCACTGATCGTCCACTGGCCGGCTGGCATCCGCGCTCGCGGCGAATTGAGACACAGTCCCGGGCACGTCATCGATCTCGTGCCGACGATTCTGGATGTTGTCGGAGGACAACCATTCAAGACCTGGAACGACACGCCCGTGCCGGCGGCTCCGGGACACAGTCTTGTGCCAGCATTTTTTAGCGACGGCACCATCAAACGCGAGGACCTGTGGTGGTCTCACGAAGGAAACCGGGCCATCCGTGTCGGGGACTGGAAACTGGTTGCCGCCAAAGGCTCACCGTGGGAGTTGTTCGACCTGAGTAACGACCGCACGGAAACACGCGATCTGGCCGGCACGCACCCAGATCGAGTTAAAGAGCTGGAGCAGGCCTGGTTGCGACGCGAGCAGGAATTCATCGCTATGGCCAGGGACGAATAGCCATCGGCGTCTGTCCGATCGTGGCGGAAGATTGCTTACGCACGCGTCGTTTCACCGTGCCAGACGTAGTGATCGTGCTGGTTGTTTCGCGTTCAACACATTGGCCTGCGCAGTGGTCAAAGTCCGTTCGTCCACTCCATTTGGGACCACTGACGCAAACCGTTCCAGACGATTTTCGCGACCTGCCAGACAAAAATGACCAGATAAACTAGGCAAACTAGTCAAACCTTACTGCGGGTTGGTTGACGTGTGTTTTAATAGGGCTGTAGCATGGCTGTGACCGCTACAGGATGAGGGAGTGCCTCTGCACCATCGAGGGTGCCACGGTGCATGGAGGTTTGCTTCAAACCGCTCCCCGCCAGTCGTCCTGTTTCTCGCCACGGCCTGCCCGAACTGCTTCACCCGGGATTCACTGCAGGAGTCTTCCACGTGTCTGTGACTACGTTTACGCAAGAAGAGCAGACTGAACTTCGAGACCCATGGGAATGGGTTCGATTCCAGTTCTTTCCCGGAGGGGTGCTGGGTATCACAGCACTGGCGATGGAATGGCCGTCCGGGCATCTGGGTTGGCAAATCGGCTGGACGCTGTTTGCGGCCTACTGCATGTTCTGCTGGACGAGCTGTTTTCACGAATGCGCCCATCAGACGCTTGGCGGCAGCCGCTTCTGGAGTCTCCTGATCGGTCGCGGTCTGGGAACCGTCATGTTCCTGCCCTATTCGATCTACCGGGAAAGCCACATTCGGCACCACGCCTATCTGAACAAGCCGCACGACTGGGAACTGTGGCCGTACTCGGACCCCAACGCCTCGTTGTCGTTCCGACGCGCCTTTGTCTGGGTCGACTTCTTTGCGGGAATGTTCACCGCCCCCTACACATTCGGGCGTCTTTTCTTTCATCGTGACAGCCCGCTGACCGACCCGAAACTGCGTCGCACGATTGGACTGGAGTACGCGGTCATCGTGGTTTTCTGGGCCGCTCTGGCCATAACCCTGTCACTGACGGGGACATGGATGTACTTCGTCCGCGGCTGGCTGATCCCACTGGCGTTGACCGGTATGTGGCAGAACGCCCGCAAGTTCACTGAGCATCTGGGGATGCAGAGTTACGACCCGATGCTGGGAACACGAACCGTGGTCGGAGCGAACTGGCTGACGCGTGCCTGCACGTATCTCAACTTCGACATCTTCATCCACGGTCCGCACCATCGACACCCCAGGGTCGCGCACAGGACGCTCAGAAAGAAGATGCACGAGTACGCCGAAAAGGCTCCCGAGCTGAAGTATCCCATGTTCGGCAGCTACTGGGCGGCCATCGCCGACACGGTTCCCTACATGTTCCTGAACCCAGGCGTGGGTATGAACGCCGGAGCTCCTGCTCCCAAGGCAGAGAAGAAACAGGTGGAGAACTTTGTCGTCGATGTCTCGACCGAAGTCCTTGCTGAGGACGATTGCGTCGTGCGAGAGGTCGTTGGCGTGTCTTGAGCGACAGCCTGCGGCCATCCGTTATCTACAGACACCCGAGCCCCGGTTTCTCAACAGGAACCAGGGCTCGCTTTCGTTACACTTCAGTGGTGGTGGACGAAAACCGCTGGGCCGGTGGGGTCTGACGATCCCGTCGGGACCGCAACGTTTGAGCAACCGCCGGAAAGCGAATGCGGCGGATTGCACAACACTGGTTGTTCGAACGGGAAGGCCCCGGGCAGGAGTAACGCACGATGCAATGTCTCGACGGCGGATCCGGCATGAATCGACGTCGCTTTCTGACCGAGGCGGGAGGCGGCCTGGGACTGCTCTCGCTGGCGGCGATGCTCAGTGACCAGGGTCAGTTGCAGGCGGCTCCGAGTCATACGGCGACCAATCCGCTGGCTCCGAGGCGAACGCATTTCGAGCCGCGCGCGAAGCGCGTGATCTGGCTTTTTATGCACGGAGGACCATCCCAGGTCGACCTGTTCGATCCAAAGCCAGAGCTGGTGCGATTGTCCGGCCAGCCGCTTCCCGGCAGCTTTGGCCAGGTCATGACCCGCCGCAACGTGGCCCGAAATCCGCTGCTCGGTCCAATCCGGCCGTTCCGTAAACGAGGTGAATCGGGGCTGGAAATCAGTGACTTTCTACCCGAGATCGCACAGCACGCTGACAAGCTGTGCGTGTTGCGAAGCTGTCACGGCGACAGCGTGAATCATCCGCAGTCGGTCTATCAGATGAATACGGGCAGCATCCTGATGGGCAAGCCGAGCGTCGGCGCCTGGATCGCATACGGCCTCGGCACTGACAATCAGGACATGCCCGCGTTCGTGGTGATGCCCGATCCCGGCAACGGAGTCAAAGGGGGACCGCCGGCCTGGGGCAGCGGGTTCCTGCCGGCCACGTATCAGGGCACAACCATCCGTGCTGGAGCAAATCCAATTCTGCACCTCCGCCCTCAGCCCGGCTATTCCGCAACGCGGCAGCGCGCGTCACTCGATCTGATCCGGAAACTCAACCGACCACATCTGGAGCACCGGGACTTCGACGAGGAACTGCAGGCCCGCATCAATGCCTACGAACTGGCGTTCCGTATGCAGACCGCCGCTCCGGACGTCGTCGACCTGACTCAGGAAAGTGCCGATACGCAGCGTCTGTATGGCATCGACGAACAGGACACGGACGAGTTCGGCCGCCGCTGTCTGCTGGCGCGGCGGATGGTCGAACGAGGCGTGCGGTTTGTGCAACTCTACTCAGGCGACACCGGCGGGTGGGACGCACACAAGGATGTCCGATCAAATCATTCAACGTATTGTCGCCGCACGGACAAGCCGATTGCCGGACTGCTCACCGATCTGCAGCAGCGAGGTCTGCTGGATGACACACTGGTCATCTGGGGCGGCGAATTCGGCCGCATGCCGATGAGCGAACAGGGCACGGGGCGCGACCACAACCCGTGGGGTTACTCGGTCTGGTTCGCGGGAGCCCAGGTAAAGGGCGGATTCGCGTACGGCGCAACCGACCCGGTCGGCCTGCGCGCCGTACAGAATCCAGTCCACGCACACGACCTGCACGCCACGATCCTGCATTTGCTGGGCCTGAATCACGAATTGCTGACGTACTACCACAACGGCCGCGACGAACGCCTGACCGATGTTGCCGGAAACGTCATCGAGGAGATACTCGCGTGACGAGGCTCTCCAACATCCATAATGGACAGCTCTTCCGGCTGACTTTGTTCTGCGCCGTGATGGCCGTCGTTCTATCTCGCGTACTGAACGCAGCCGACGAATCGACCGAGCCGGAGATTACAGAGGCTGAGCGAAGTCACTGGGCATTCCTGCCGCTGGTTCGCCCTGCCCCGCCGAAGATTGATGGCAACGATCCAACGATCTGGCACTGGCCGAGAAACACCATCGATCAGTTCATCCTGAGCAAGCTGTTTGGCACCGGGCTGAGCCCGATGCCCGCAGCGGATCGCGTGACCTTGATTCGACGTCTGACGTTCAACCTGATCGGCCTGCCGCCGACGACGGAACAGATCGACGCGTTTCTGGCCGACGACTCACCCGATGCATACGGGCGACTCGTCGAGCGGTTGCTGGCATCTCCCGCGTACGGCGAACGTTGGGCTCAGCACTGGCTTGACCTGGCTCGCTTTGCCGAGACCGATGGCTTCGAGCATGACAAACTGCGACCCGATGCCTGGAAGTACCGCGACTGGCTGATCGATGCACTCAATGAGGATCTGCCGTTCAACGAATTCGTGCGACAGCAACTGGCGGGTGATGAGATCGGTCCGCAGCATCGAGTTGCAACCGGATTCCTGACGTGCGGTCCGGACATGCCGGATATCAACCTGCAGGACGAGCGCCGGCACAGTTTCATGAACGACATGACCACCACCGTCGGCTCCGTGTTTCTGGGTCTGCAGATTGGTTGTGCGCAATGCCACGATCACAAGTTCGACCCGATGAGCCAGCTCGACTTCTACCGACTGAGGGCGTTTTTCGATCCGGCGTTCCCCGAACTCGCCCGCAATAAGACCGTGCCGTTGCCGGCCTCCAATAATCGAACAACATCAAGCCACCTGATGGTCCGCGGCGACTTCCGCCGTAAGGGAGCAGCCGTCGGACCGGCATACGTGCGAATCGGGAATCCAGACAACGATCAGCCAAACGTCAAAGACAACCGAGCCAACCTGCGCTCCGAACTGGCGCGGTGGCTGACGCGCCCAGACCATCCACTCACGACTCGCACGCTGGCGAACCGGCTCTGGCATTACCACTTCGGGACAGGTCTCAGCGACACGCCCAGTGATTTCGGATTCGGCGGCGACGAACCCGTTCATCTGGAGCTGCTCGACTGGCTGGCCACTGAGATTCCCCGGCGAGACTGGAGTCTCAAAGAGATGCATCGGCTGATCGTCAACTCCGCGACATGGAGACAGGCAAGTCGCTTGCCAGGTGACGCCGATTCCGATCTCGCGCTGATGTGGAATCAAGCTTCGAAACTCGATCCGGAAAATCGACTCCATTCGCGTGGGATACGCCGACGTCTGGAGGGTGAGGCTATCCGCGACGCCATGCTGTACGCGTCCGGTACGCTGTCACAGCGTCGCAGGGGCCCCGGTATTCGGCCACCGCTACCGGACGAACTCGTCCGCACACTGTTGCGGAATCAATGGCCGGTCAGCGAAGACCGCGCGGATCATTCACGCCGCAGCGTTTATCTGTTTGTGCGTCGAAATCTCAGGTATCCACTGTTCGATGCCTTCGACAAACCGGACACCAACGCAAGCTGCCCGCAGCGCAATCGATCCACCATGGCGCCACAGGCCCTGATAATGCTGAATTCAGAGCAGTCTCTCGACGCGGCAACAGCCCTGGCGAATCGTGTTCTGGCACAGGCGCCCGTGGATACAGGTCGGCAGGTTGCCCTCGTGTTTCGAATGACACTCGCCCGCTGGCCAGACGCGTCGGAACGCGCGCTCGCGACTGAGTTCGTGACCAGGTCGCAGGCAGACGACAGGCAGACGGCTGGGCCCGTATCCGTATCGGTGAACGGCTTGGTCGATCTTTGCCTGGCACTCTTCAACACGAACGAGTTCATCTACCTCGATTGAACGGCCGAATTCGCCGCGATGCCATTGAATTGGATGTCGCTGAGTCGTAAGACTTCAGGCCCTGCCCGGCGCGAATGCAACGTCTGCTCGTGACGCCATATGTATTCTTGTAGACTAGCTCAGGAACTGAATGAATGTTTCTTGCTGTCAATCGGTTCGTGACGCCTGTTGTTCCGCACTCGAAATTCAGCCTATGAAGATTCCGAACTCTGTCATTTACGTTGTCGGCGATGTGCTCGGGAGCTGGTATTACAGCCATTCGAAGCTCAATACCCTCTTCGGCGGTTGCGGTTTTCCGGGCGACCCGCCCGACGGCAATTGCGTGGACAAATGCCAGGAGTGGATGCGTCGGGCCAACCAAACCAGTGGGATAATCCCGCTTGACCTATTGGGCGATGTGCTCGTTGAGTTCATGAACTTTGATCGCGATGCTGACCAGAAGTGGCTACATGGTCGTGATCAAGTCATCAAGGTATTGACCAAGAACAATCTCGCTATCGATTTCAATGGAGTAATCTCGTCCACGACGTCGCGCGACACACTCAGTCCATTGCCATCAATGAAACCTGTGCAGCCGCAACCTGCGTCTCAGTTCGTTCAACCACCGATGAGCGAAATCACGGTCTTCCTCAGCTACAGCCATGACTCCGACTTCCACCGCGAACGGGTTCTCGATTTGTCCGAGCGGCTTCGCGCTGACGGGATCGCGACGATCCTCGATCGCTACGTGGAAAAAGGCTCGCCGCCCGAAGGTTGGCCGAGCTGGATGATGAATGGGCTCAACGCGGCAACGCACATCGTGTGCGTTTGTACGGAGACCTATCGCCGCCGGTTCCTGGGGCAGGAAGTCCTTGGCAAAGGCAAGGGCGTGGATTGGGAAGGGGCACTCGTCACTCAGGCACTCTATGACGCACGCAGCCGGACAAACAGATTTATCCCCGTCCTGTTTATACCTGCCGACGAGCCCCACATTCCGGAACCGCTGCGTCCTCAGACACATTACGTACTCGATTCCGAAGCCAGCTACCAAGCGTTCTACGATGCGCTGCTTGATCAAGCTGGCGTCACGCCGGGAGCCGTCGGCACGTTGAAACACAAGCCGCGACCGGCCAGCCTCTGACCTTTAGCAACAGCTCAACTCCTCCGAAACCCATCCCGTCGGCGCCCGTTTCGGCCGCGTTGACAGTGTGGCGTGAAAAACTCGAGTTCTTGCTGGTCGAAGACGCGATTTGTGTCGACCCAGCAATGAAGTTCCGGCTGAAGCACTTAATTACCGAAGCCCATGACAAACTTCATGCGCTGGGCGGGGAAGTTTAAGGTCATGAGCCAAGCCCTCGAAACGTGGAAAGAGCAACTGGAGCACCTCCTGAATGAGGAAGCCATCGTCGTCGATGGTCTGCAGAAGTTTGCGCTCGAAAAGCAAATCAAGAAAGCCCAAGCAAGAATCGCCGAGTTGGAGTCGATCGCGCACAACCGACCGAATTCTAGCCCTGACTCTCTCGACCGCGACATCTCGCGGATCATCAAATACGCCCCGGCGGAACTCATCGGACGCGAGGTGGCGACGAAGCTGCTCGACGACGCCTGGGACCAGGCTTGCGGTCGGGTGGCTGGGGTCGAGCGGAGTGAGCCCCCAGCGGAATCCGCATCCACGACTGGGGGCTCGCGTGGCTCGACCCCAGCCACGCACTCCAATCGACGCCCCCACGTTCTGACCTTCGTCGCGCTGGGTGGTGAGGGGAAGACGTCGCTGGTGGCGAAGTGGGCGGCGGGGCTGGCGCATCAGGACTGGCCCGGCTGCGATGCGGTCTTTGCGTGGTCCTTCTACAGCCAGGGGACTCGCGAGCAAGTGGCGGCTTCCTCAGACTTGTTTCTGCGTGAGGCGCTCACCTTCTTCGGCGACGCGGCGATGGCGGACAGCGCGGAGGGCGCGCACGACAAAGGCCGGCGGCTGGCCCAGCTTGTGGGCGAGCGGCGGACGCTGCTCATTCTGGATGGCCTGGAGCCGTTGCAATACGCGCCCACTTCGCCCACGCCCGGCGAACTGCGCGACCAAGGGGTGACCGCCCTGCTCAGCGGGCTGGCCGCCAGCAGCCACGGCCTGTGCGTCGTCACCACCCGCTATTCCATCCCTAACTTGAAAGCCTTCTGGCAGACCACCGCGCCAGAAGAAAAACTCCTGCGCCTGTCGCGCGAACACGGCGTGCATCTGCTCCAGACGCTCGGCGTCAGGCAGGAAAGCGGGACTGCAAAGGAATTCGAGACGCTGGTGGAAGACGTGAAAGGCCACGCACTTACGCTGCACATCATGGGCGGCTTCCTCAAACGCGCCCACCGCGGCGACATCCGGCGCCGCGACCTTGTGAATTTTGAGAAGGCCGACGAAAAAATCGATGGCGGCCACGCATTCCGCGCCATGGACGCCTACGTCCACTGGATGACCAGCGACAGCCCCGAGTCGCAGCGCGAACTCGCCATCCTGCGGCTCCTCGGCCTGTTCGACCGCCCGGCCACCGCCGACTGCATCGACGCCCTGCTCAAAGCTCCAGCCATCCCTGGCCTGACCGAAGCCCTGGCCGATGTCGCCGAAGACGACTGGACCTTCAGCCTTGATGCGCTTGAAAGCGCTAAGCTCCTGACCGTCACCCGCGCTGCCTCCGGCGAACTGCTCGGGCTCGACACGCATCCGCACATTCGCGAATACTTCGCGCGGGAACTACGTAGGATGGGCACTCCTGCCCGTCGAGATAGCGCGGACGGGCAGGAGTGCCCATCCTACGAAACGACTGAGGCATGGCGGGCCGGGCACCGGCGGCTCTACGAACACCTCTGCGCGAGCACACAGGAAGGGGACCAGCCCACGCTCGAAGCCCTCCAACCGCTCTACCAGGCCGTGGCCCACGGCTGCCACGCCGGCTTGCAGCAGGAGGCGCTCGACAAGGTTTACGTCGCGCGAATCAACAAGGGCATGGGAAGCGACGGATTCTACAGCACGAAAAAACTCGGCGCGTTCGGCTCCGACTTGGGAGCCGTTGCCTGCTTCTTCGCGAACCCGTGGAGCGACATTGCGACCTCGTTGATCGAACCGGCCCAAGCCTTTCTCCTGAACCAAGCCGCCTATCACCTCCGCGCGTTGGGCCGGTTGACCGAGGCCCTCGAGCTGATGCGGGCGGCGCTGGAGATGGGCGTCAAGCAGGAGAATTGGAAGAGCGCCGCCACCCGCGCCAGCAACCTGAGCGAGCTGGAGCTGACGCTGGGCAAGGTGGCCGAGGCGGCGGGGGACGCCGAGCAGTCCGTGACCTACGCCGACCGCAGCGGCGATGCGTCACAGCGTGGGTTCAATCGAGAAACCCTCGGCGACACCCTGCACCAGGCGGGCCGCCGGGTCGAGGCGGAGATGCGCTTCCGCGAGGCCGAGCAAATGCAGGCCGAGAGCCAGCCCGACTACCCGCTGCTGTATTCGACAGGAGGCTTCCGGTATTGCGACCTGCTCCTCGCCGCCCCCGAGCGCGCCGCGTGGCAGAGTGTCGCTTTTCGCTCTGCGAAAGAGGCGCCGGATCGCTGCTTTCGCGGAGCGAAAGGCGACACTGAGGATCGGCTCGACGGGAGCCACTCCCTCCCGGACTGCATTGCTGCCTGCCGCGCCGTCTCTCAGCGCGCGGCGCAGACGCTCAAGTGGATGACAGGCAAGCTCGGCCCCCTCGACATTGCCCTCGACCACCTCACCCTGGGCCGCGCCGCGCTCTACGCGGCGGTATTGGCGAAGTCCGAAACCCGAATCAAAGAGGGAGCCGGGGCGGAGGCGGGAGGCTCGAATCCGAAATCCGAAATTGAACAGGCCGTCTCCGGCCTCCGCCGCGCTGGCCATCAGGGCTATCTTCCGCTCGCCCTTCTCACCTGCGTCTGGCAACGCTTTCTCACCGGCGCGCACACCGGCCCCGAGAGCGCGCAGAGCGACCTGGACGAAGCCTGGGAAATCGCTGTCCGCGGCCCGATGCCGTTGTTCATGGCGGATGTTCATTTGCATCGGGCAAGGTTGTTTGGAACCCCTCTCCCAGCCTCTCCCCAAGAGGGAGAGGAGCAAGTCGAGTACCCGTGGGAGTCGCCCGCCACCGATCTCGCCGCGGCCGAGAAGCTGATCAATGACTGCGGCTACCACCGCCGCGACGATGAACTCGCCGACGCCAAAGCCGCAATCCTTGCATGACTCCCTGTCCCAAAGCGGCAGAGCCGCAACCAAAAGTAGGATGGGCACTCTTGCCCGTCCATTGCCGGTGCCGGGACGGGCAGGAGTGCCCATCCTACGATGCGTGCGCAC
>CAUZFZ010000168.1:0-21039 GCA_963579025.1 Planctomycetota bacterium
GACTGGCTGTTGGTGGCGGTGCAGGCCGAGTCTGTGTCTGAGGATTCTGTGACATTGGAGAACTGAACCGTGCGTCTGGTAATTGGATCACTATTGGCGGGACTTGTCGGGCTATGCCTGTGGGCTGGCACGATCCACGCGCAGAATCCGGTCGATGTGACGGTCAAGAAGACGAATGCGGCCAGTCGCGAGCCAAAGACCCGGACCCGTGCTGCGGCGAAACCACTGAAACCAGTAGATGCCCGGACTCGCGCCGCTGCGCTGAAGTTTGCTCGGGAGCACCATCCCGAGCTGGCCAACCTGCTGCAGATTCTGCGGAAGGCGGACGCGCAAAACTACAAAATGGCGATCAGCGAACTGGCTTTGCATTCCGAACGCCTCGCCCGGTTGGCAGATCGGAAGGACGAGCGGTATCCTGTTTCGCTTGATTTGTGGAAGCTGGATTCCCGGATTCGACTCGCTGTCGCACGACTGACCATGGCTGGTGATGACGAGATTGACGCGAAAATCCGACCGTTGCTGGTTGAACGATCAAGTTTGCGGCTGAGTCTGCTGCAGCTCGAAGCGAAACGGCAGACGACTCGATTACAGAAGCTGAACGAACAGATCGCGACGCTGTCGACGGAACCCGACGCCAAAATCGCGGTTGAGATTGAACGGATTCGCAAGTCGATCGTCGGTAGAACGCGGCGATCGAAAACAAACCGGACGGAACCCACCTCGAAAGAGACCGTCCGGCAGAAGTCCCCCCAAACTCCTCAGAAGAAACCTGCCCCTTGACGCGTCGCTGCGGTCGCCAGACTTTGGTCCCGCCGACCTCGAATTTACATTTCAGGAGTCGAATTGTGAGACACTTCGTTCTCAGCCTGCTTGTTGTTGCGTTCGCATCGGCGACTGCTACAGCAGCACCCACCGTCCCGCCTGCAGCCGAGCGTTTTGCCAATGCCGACGGTGAGGAAACTCCCGACTTCCGACGTCACGTTGTGCCGTTGCTGGGCAAACAGGGCTGCAACGGCCGCGCCTGCCACGGTTCGTTTAAGGGACAGGGCGGGTTTCGGCTCTCGTTATTCGGATACGACTTCAAGCTCGATCACGAAGGCCTGATCGACCGCGTCGACGTGGACGCGCCGGAAGACAGCTACGCCCTGCACAAGCCGTTGCTGGAAGAGCCACATAAAGGCGGCAAGCGGCTGGAAAAGGGAAGCTGGGAATACAACATCCTGCTGAAGTGGATTGCCGGTGGAGCAAAGACGGTCGATCTCGACAAGACGCCACGCTTCGAGAAGCTCGAAGTCACGCCCAGCGAGCTGCAGTTCAAGAAAGATGGCGAAGCCATCCAGCTTAAAGTTGTCGTAGCCTGGTCAGACGGCAGTCGCGAAGACGTCACCTGCCTGACGCGCTTTAAGACGAATGATGAAGTTGTTGCCGATGTTTCGAAGACCGGCGAAGTCACAAGCCATCAAGCCGGTGACACAAACATCGTCGTTTTCTACGACAACGGAGTTCTGCCGATTCCCGTGGTCCGGCCCGTGAGTGATCAGGTCGGCGAAAAGTACCCGGAACTGGCGAGCCGCACGGAAGTGGACAAGCTGGTCATCGACAAGCTCCGTAAGCTGGCCATCGTGCCGTCTGACATTGCGGGCGACACCGAGTTTCTGCGACGTGTTTCACTCGACATGACCGGCACGCTGCCGAGTCCCCAGGAAATCAAAGACTTCGTTGACAATACGAACAAGAACAAGCGGGCAAAGAAGATCGACGCATTGCTCGAACGCCCCGCCTATGCGGCGTGGTGGGCGACTCGCTTCGCTGACTGGACGGGCAACAGCGACGACCAGCTCAATAACGTGACGCCCGTTCGCAGCCAGGCGGCTCGGGACTGGTACGAGTGGCTGCGCGTGCGAATCGAAAAGAACGTCGCTTACGACAAGATCGCCGAAGGTTTCGTACTGGCGAACAGCCGAGAAGAAGGCGAAAGCTTCCAGGAATTCTGCAAGGAGATGTCGGAGATTTACTCCCGTCCAGAAAAGGGCGAGAAGCCAACATCCACGTACGCCGAACGCTCGACCATGCCGCACTACTGGGCACGGAACAACTTCCGGACGCCGGAAGATCGAGCGATTTCGTTTGCCTACAACTTCCTGGGCACGCGGATTCAGTGTGCTCAGTGTCACAAGCACCCGTTCGATCAATGGACGATGCAGGACTTCCATCAGTTCAAGAACTTCTTCACGAATACGCGTTTCCGTGGCAGTCCGGAGTATCGCGAAGAGTCTAAAAAAATGCTGAAAGACCTGGGCGTCGACCCGAGTCTCCGCGGTGGCCAGTTGCGTCGAGAACTCGGCAAGCTGGCTGCGGAAGGCAAGGTTGTCCCGTTTGAAGAAGTCTGGACTGCGAAGCCCGCTCCTCCCCGCAAGGACAAGAATGGACGACCGGTTCGAAAGCGCGGCGGTGCCGGCGCCCGTGAAGCCAAACTGCTTGGTGAAGCTGAGAAGACTGATCTGACTGAGTTCGCCGACCCGCGCCAGCCGCTGATGGACTGGCTGCGGAACGACAAGAAACAACTCTTCGCGAAAGCCATCGTCAATCGTGTCTGGGCCAATTACTTCAACGTGGGAATCGTTGATCCACCAGACGACCTGGCTTTGGCCAATCCGCCCAGTAATGCCCCGTTGCTCGACTATCTGACAAGGGCGTTTGTCGAGAACGATTACGACCTGAAATGGCTCCACCGCGAGATCGCCAACAGCGATACGTATCAACGCACCTGGGCGCCGAACGAAACGAATCGCGGTGACGAGCGGAACTTCAGTCACGCGGTCCCGCGACGTCTGCCGGCCGAAGTGGCACTTGACGCGATCGCTGCGGCCACTTCATCTGACGAAGAATTCGCTTCCATGTTGAGCGAGATTGAAGGCCGGTACATCGCTCAGGTCTCGGCCGGTTCACGTTTCAACGAGAACCCGCAGAACTACGCGTTGTCCGTCTTCGGGCGTTCAATCCGCGAGTCCAACTGCGACTGCGATCGCTCGGAAGAACCCAGCCTGCTGCAGACTGTCTTCCTGCAGAACGACAACCACATTTACTCGCTGATCGATCGCGGACGTGGCGGCTGGATCAACCAGGTCGCGTCGGAACTTGGCCTGAAGCAGACGCGTGTCGCAACACCCGCCGGTCGCGGCAATACCACGGCTCGCCAGATCGCGGCGTTCAAGACTCAGATCAAGCGTGGTGCCGACCAGTTGAAAAAGGCTGAGAAGGCTGGCAATGAGAAACTCGCCACGCAATTGAAAGCCCGCATGGCCAAGGTCCGCGGACGCATTCAGGAACTGCAAGGTGGCCCGGCGAAAGAGGCAGCAATCGTCGAGCAGAAAGCCGATCCCGACATGCTGCCAGAGGTCGTAAGAGATACGTACCTCCGGACGCTGAGTCGTGAGCCCAATGCGGATGAACTGAGTCGCTCCATCGCTTACGTCGAATCAACTCCTGACCAGCTTGCCGGTGTCCGCGACCTGTTGTGGGCTCTGGTGAATACCAAAGAGTTCATCATCAACCACTAGAAGACCTACTCGTTCCCACGCTCTGCGTGGGAACGAGATGACGGACGCTCCGCGTCCCGAGAGTCAAAGCTGGGGCCGCGGAGCGGCCAAATGAGCGTTCCCACGCAGAACGTGGGAACGAGAGTTAGAACAGAAAACCTACCAACAGCCCTCCCCGGGCGAATTTCGAAAGGACTGATTTCATGTCTATTAGTCGGAACTGTGAAGGCTCCAGTCGTCGTGACTTCCTGAAGGTTGGTGCCATCGGCGCAACCGGCCTGACGATGACGAACTATCTGCAGATGGCCGAAGCGGGAAAGGTGAAATCCGGCAAAGCGAACGCCGCGATCTTCATCAATCTGCAAGGTGGTCCATCTCATATGGACACGTTCGATTTGAAGCCCGAATCGTCGGATGAGTACCGTGGTGAGTTCAATCCGATCGACACCAACGTGCCGGGAATCCAGATTTCCGAGCACCTGCCAAAGCTGGCCAAGTGCCAGGACCTGTTCGCGATTCTGCGTGGCGTGTCTCACACACTCGGTGCCCACCGATTGGGAACCGAATACGTCAACACGGGCAGCCGCCCGTTGCCGTCGCTTGAGTACCCCGGCTACGGAGCCGTGATCAGCAAGGAGATGGAAGCACCACGCGACATTCCGCCGTTCGTGGCGATTCCCCGAAGTGCTCAGAAGCCAGGTTTTCTGGGTGTTCGCTATGCGGCTCTGAACACAGGTTCGACGCCCCAGGCCGGACAGCCCTACAGCGTCCGTGGCATCAAGCTCGGTAACGGGCTGACGATCAGCGAAGTCGAGAAGCGTCACAACCTGCTGCGTGATCTGGATTCCACGTTCCGGGGTATCGAGCAGGACAACCAGTTGATCGACGGTCTGGATCGCTTCGGCCAGCAGGCCTACTACATGATCACGTCGAAGCGCTCACGGGAAGCGTTCGACATCAGCAAAGAATCGGCCGAGATCTCACAGATGTTTGGCGAAGACGGATTCGATCAAAGCTGCCTGCTGGCGACGCGTCTGGTCGAAGCCGGTTCGCGGTTCATCACGATTTCGCTGGGTGGCTGGGACACACATCGTGACGGCTGGACAGCTCTGCGTGATCGCCGACTGCCCGTTCTCGATAGCGGACTGTCCGGCCTGCTGCAGGGCCTGAAGGCCAAAGGGCTGCTCGACACCACAACCGTATTTGTTACGGGTGAATTCGGCCGAACGCCGAAGATCAACACAGAACGAGTCGGCCGCGACCACTACCCACGCTGCATGTTCATGCTGATGGCCGGTGGTGGAGTTAAGGGTGGTCAGGTACTTGGCGAGTCCAACGAAAACGCGACCTTGCCGAAGGACGAGAAAGGCTTTTCACCCGACGACGTGGCTGCGTCGCTGTACCACACGCTCGGTATCGATCACACCGCTGAATATCACACCAACACGGGCCGACCGATCATGGTCGTGCGTGATGGCAACGTCATCGAACCGCTCTTTGGTTGATCGTTTTCCGTTAACAACAGACACCCCGGTTTTTACTCAGTAAGCCGGGGTGTTTTTCCCTCGGGCGTCCACTCTTTGAAGTTTCGGAAATCTGCGATATCCGGCGAGTTGCGAGAAACTTCGCGTTAGGCCCGACTGTTCATGGTTATGTAAACAAGCCTGCCGATTCCGGCTGGCTGCCCCCCCTTTTGGTTTTAAACAGACGACGCACGTCGTCACGGGAGATTGACAGTATGAAGATCGCAAATTGTTTCCTGAGTCTGGCTCTGGCCCTCACCATCGCCAGCGGTGCTCTGGCGGGTGACGGCGAAAAGAAGGGCGAAGCCAAAGGCGAAAAGAAAGCCGCCGCTGGCGAAAAGGGTGAGAAGAAGCCGGGAGCTGCCCGTGAAAAGGGTGCCAAAGGCGAAAAGAAGCCGGGAGCCAAGCGAGGCGAACGCAAGGCTCCGTCAGTGGCTGCCATGGTGCTGCGTGGGATCGAGCTGACCAAAGAGCAGAAGGAAGCTATGGCTCCGACCGAGAAGGATTTTGCTCCGAAGTTTGCCGAACTCAACAAGTCGCGGCAGGCGATCTACACGCCCGAGCAGAAGACGGCTCAGAAGGAGGTGTTTGCAAAGGCTCGTGAAGCCGGCAAGAAGCCCGATGCGGAAACCCGGAAGCAACTGGCCGAAGTCATGAAATTGAGCCCGGAACAGAAGGAGAAGTTCGACGAGATTCGTGCCTCCTTTGGCAAGCTGCGAACGGACTTCCTGGCCAAGGTCGATGTGATCCTGACACCGGAACAGAAAGAGAAGCTCAAGAGTCGTCGCGGTGGCAAGAAGCCCGGCGCTGGCAAGAAGCCGGGAGAAGGCGACAAGAAGCCACGTCGGAAGAAGGGCGATGACGCCAAAGCAGCCGATAAGACTGCCAAGTCTGCCTGAGCTCCTAGAGTCGACGTTGAGTCAAAGCAGGGAACCGGAGTTCGCTTCGGTTCCCTTTTTTATGCGCCTGGCAAATTGGACGGGGGTCCGAGTCAGATGCGGCAATCAAGGGCCGTCGTAGACGGGCGTCAGGCGGCGCATGTCGGCGACTCGCACGACGATCATTCGCTGCAGGCGACCGGTTTCGTCAAGGCTGCGGAAGAAGGCCGAACCAGTGGTCTGGGCTGTGGAGGACTCGGCTGTGATCAGGGCCATTTCTCCCAGATTGAGACTCAGCGAAAACTGCTGATCGTAGAGCGGCTCAATGTTCTGTTGACGGCGACTGGTCCAGTCCTGTGGCGTCGCGACTGGCCTGAGCCAGGTCTTGCCGTGATGGAGTTCGGGAAGAAAGTGTAGTTTGACCCAGCCGTCCTGCTGGCGTTCGAGTCGCGTTCGCAGGACGCATTTTGCGTCTGAGTAGGAACGAACGTCTGCGTCGTCCGAAACGCGAATACGCAATTCCGGCAGGGTCTCGGTCACGTCGATTGGAAAGTCCGTTCCCGTGGCCAGTGCGATTCGCCGGCCAATCAACCGCTGAGACGGATCGTGGAACTCAGGCTGCTCCGAGGAGAGTCTGAGCAACTCCTCGAGGGCCCTGGGCGGATGTGAGCTGGCATGACCCACCCGCCAGCCGTGTCGCTTCAATTGACGACGTTCGGCGGCCGGTCGACCCGCAATCTGATCGACTTCCCTCCACAGCGCATCGGTGAGGAGTGCGTCGTTCTGTGGCCGGTCGATAAATAACACGTCCAACTGAACAGAATCTCGCGGCGCGACCATCCGCGGCAGCTCAAGAGGAGGCTCCTCTGTTCGCTCGTCGAGATTGAACAATCGGCATCCGCTTAACACACTTACGAAACAGATGACACATACGAGACAATCTAACCGAATGCGTTGCCTCTGACTCGGGCACGGGATCGTCATCGTAGGACCTCTGAACAAAAGCAGGCCCTCGATTGCCGTCGGGACCAGTCGGGACACTAGGGAGAATTGCGGTTTCGGGTCAATTCGAGTCTGCTCCATCGAGAGGTGGTGTCGTGGCACAACATCCTGCTGCAGCTTGACTTGCCGCCGCTTGACTTGCCGAGAGTGCGTCAGTATCTTCCCGCGTCACTGGACACGGCCCGGGAAGCGTCCGTACTGCAGGCGTTTCGATTCGGGTTCTCACGTTCATGCAGCGTCCGTGGTGTCAGGCCGGGCCGTATAGGATTCAGCCTTTGGCCGAGCTTCCTTTAGAGGTTTTCTCTATGTGAGCGACTGAAGACATCACCTCCTCAACTTGAGGATACCGGAAGCGGCGGTTCTGTATTGCAGAGCTGTTGTGCCGCCGGCGATGCTGGCGTGAAAGTGGGACGTGTGTGTCCCACTTTTTTTTTGGCCCTGTACTTTGCCGGGCCAGGAAGGATGGAGATGAACGGCACCGAAGTACTCCGAGTGGTCGACGCGATTCATCGCGATAAGAATATCGACAAGGAAATTGTGTTCGAAGGAATCGAACAGGCGATCCTGTCGGCGGCCCGAAAGCACTTTGGTGAAGACTATGAGCTGAAGGTCGACGTCGACCGTGACACGGGTGAGCCCGCCATTGCCTGCAACGGTGAGGAAGTTCCGCCTGATGACATTGGCCCGATTCTGGGCCGTGTTTCGGCTCAAACCGCCAAGCAGGTCATGATTCAGAAGATTCGCGAGGCAGAGCGGGATTCGCTGTACGACGAGTTTGAGGGATTGCGGGGCCAATTGGTCAGCGGCTCGATCGTGCGGTTTGAAGGTGGCGCCGCCATTGTGAATATCGGTAAGGTTGAAGCGGTCCTGCCTCGGAGCGAACAGATTGCTGGCGAGTCGCATCGCACCAACGAACGCACCCGAGCCGTTGTGCTTGAGGTCCGCAAGGCCGGCAGCCGTGTCAAAGTGATTCTGTCGCGAAGCCACCCGGAACTGGTACTGCGACTGTTCGAGTCCGAGATTCCCGAGGTGGCGGAGCGCGTCATCGAGATTCGTTCTCTGGCACGCGAGTCTGGTTACCGCTCCAAGGTCGCGGTGTCCTGTATCGACACGAAAATTGACCCGGTCGGCGCGTGCGTCGGTGTGCGTGGGTCTCGGATTCGCAACATTGTCGATGAACTGTCCGGTGAGCGCATCGACATCATCCGCTGGAATGACTCTCTGCAGGTGCTCGTCCCCAACGCGATGCAGCCGGCGGAAGTCGAAGACGTGATTCTTTGCCCCATGCTTGGCCGCGTGATCGTGCTTGTTCGTGACGATCAGCTTTCGCTGGCGATTGGTAAGCGAGGTCAAAATGTTCGGCTGGCATCGAAGCTCGTGGGGTGGGACATCGAGGTGATGACTCAGGTGGAGCTCGATGAGCAGCTTGAAAAATCGGTGATGGCGTTTTCGGAGGTCCCGAACCTCACGGAAGACGTGGCAGAAAACCTCGTCTCCCAAGGGTTCTTCAGTTTCTATGACCTGTCTGTGATCGAGCCCGATGAACTGGCCGAACTGGGCGGATTGACGGCTGAACAGTGCACGGCAATCGTCGACTTTGCCGATGGTGAAGCGGAACGGCAGGAAGCAGAGGACGCCAAGCGCAAAAGCGAAGAATCGAAGCGCCGAGCCATCGAACGTGAGCAGCAGGCTGCGGCTGCAGCTGCCGCGAAGTCGGCCCCGGAAGCAGACGCCGAAACGACGGAAGCAGACGAAGCTGAATCGGTCGAAGCCGATGGAGATAGTTCGGAAACGGAAGCAACGGATTCGGCCGGCGACAGCGGCCCGGTCGAGGGCGAAGACGCATCGGATGCAGACGCCGAAACGCCGGAAGCGGAAGCCGACGAAGGTGAATCGGCCGAAGCAGATGAAGATGGATCGGAAACGGAAGCAACGGATTCGGCTGGCGACAGTGGACCGGTCGATGGCGAGGACGCATCGGAAGCGGCCGCAGAGCAGCCCACCGATGGAGATGCTGCTTCGGAGTCGTCTGAGGGTGCCGACGAGACAGTCGAGGCGACGTCTGAAGAAGTGACAGAGGAGCCTGTCGAAAGACTCGATGGACCCGAGGAGGCTGCAGAGGTTCCGGCTCCTGAGAGTCTGGTGGTGGCTGATCCCGCTGCCTCGGAACAGGAAGCCTGATTGGCAACATCGAGCCACGTGACTGCAGTTGGCCCGTTGTTACCAGATCAAAGCGTTCAGAGTTTTTGTCGTTGGCATCAGCAGAGCCATCTGACAGGGACAACAGCTATGTGACAGATCGATTGGAGTTCAATGCCCGAAGCAGCGACCAAAATCCGAATCTTTTCGCTCGCGAAAGAGCTCGGTCTAGACAGCAAAGTGCTGATTGAGCACTGCCGCGCTGCGGGCTTGACCGTCAAGGGCTCCGCTTTGGCGTCAATCTCGCCTGAAGAGAAGGATCTTGTTCTCAGCCACATGTCCGGTTCTGAACCGGAAGAGCCGGCTGAGCCTGCGGACACTCTCGCTCCGACACGTGAGTCGGCGAGCGATCCGGCAAAGCGGATGCGCAACATCCGCGCGATGGTCCCTCAGGAGTTGGCCCGGCAAGAACCTGAAGTCACGCCCGAGGTCGAGGCGCCGCCGACCGAAGACGCCGTTGCTGCAACAGCGTCTGCAACTGAATCAGATGTGGCGGACGGACTCGATGCAGATGACGAAACAACCAAGGTAGACGACTCCGAGCCGGACAGTGTCGCTGCGGAGGACGCTTTGACAGTAGATGCCGCTGAATCGGCACCCACGTTAGACGATCCCGCGCTGGATCCCGACGATGTCGAGACGCACAGTCGCGATGACTACATGCCCGCCCATGGTGGCGGACCAGTTAAAGAGATGGTGCCACGCGGAACTCCGACTCATTCAGAATTGCAGGCCCGTCGAGAGAAGGCTCGGTCGCGTCCATCGATGCCCGGCCTGGCTCCGCCTCCGAAATTTGAGCCGACTCGGTCCAAACAGAAGATCGCAGCCGAACCGGTCGCTCAGAAACCTGATATCCCCCTGACACCGAATCAGTTGGGCGGTAACAGTCCGCTGGCGGGACGACTGAAGAAAACGTCGGAAGACAAACGCACAGGTGGCGGGAAGAAGAAAGATGTCGAGTTCACTAACCAGGAGGGTGAACCGAAGAAGGGTGGTGGTTCGCTGGACGCAGCCCGTGCTCAGCGTCGGCAGCGGCGCCAGGGACAACCTTCTGGTGACGACTATAATTCGCGTCGGCGCAGGCGCATGCCGAGAAAACGGCGCACCGAACCCGTTGACCTGAAGACCTCCGCGACGCTGGAACTGCCAGTGACGATTCGTAGCCTGTCGGAGGCAATCGGCCGTCCTGCGAAACAGATTCTCGGTGCTTTGTTTGCCCGCGGTACGATGGCGAGGATCAACGACTCTCTGGACGAAGAAACTGCCTGGGAAATCTCTGCTGAACTGGGCGTTGAGCTGAAGATACGGAAAGAGCAGACCTCGGAGGAACTCCTGACCGGAATCGCCGAAATGGAAGAGGCTGAGGACGATCTGCAAACGCGGCCGCCGGTCGTCACGATTCTCGGACACGTCGACCACGGCAAGACGTCGCTGCTGGACAAGATTCGCGAAACAACTGTGGCTGATGGGGAAGCTGGCGGAATTACGCAACACATCCGCGCTTACCAGGTGAAACACGGGGACCAGAAGGTCACGTTCGTTGACACACCCGGCCATGCGGCCTTCGGTGAGATGCGTGCTCGCGGTGCCAATGTTACGGACATCATCGTGCTGGTTGTGGCGGCCAATGACAGCGTCATGCCACAGACGGTGGAGTGCATTGCTCACGCGAAAGCATCCGGTGCTCCGATCATCGTGGCGATGAATAAGATGGACCTGCCCGACATCAACGAGCAGCGGATTCTGACTGACCTGGCCAACCATGGTGTTCAGCCGCACGAGTGGGGCGGCGAGGTCGAAGTGATTCGCACGTCGGCGATGTCCGGCCAGGGGCTCGATGATCTACTGGAGACGATTCTGCTGACGGCTGAAATCGGTGAACTGAAATCGAATCCCGAGCGACAGGCTCTGGGTGTCTGTATCGAGGCGTTTCGCGACGAAGGTGTTGGACCAATCGCGTGGCTCGTGGTTCAAACGGGAACTCTGCGAGTTGGCGACGTCATGCTTTGCGGAAGCTCATACGGGCGAATTCGCGCGATCTACAACGATCGCGGTGAGACGATTCAGGAGGCCGAGGCGTCGATGCCAGTCAAGGTCACCGGGCTGGGTGAAGTCCCCGGCGCGGGCGATCATTTCTATGTGCTCGATGACATTGAACAAGCTCGCGACATCGGACAAGAACGAGCTGCGGACGGGCGTACGGAAATCCTCTCACGCAGCGGTCAGCCGCGAACACTGGAAGACATTCTGGATGCGGCTCGCGAAGGCGAGGTTCAGGATCTCAACCTGATTCTGAAGGGCGACACGCCGGGCTCGCTCGAAGCACTGAAGGGCGAAATCGATAAGTTCGAGCACCCGGAAGTGCGTGTCAAACTGCTGCACGATGCTGTTGGCGGGGTCAACGAAAGCGACATTTATCTGGCGAGAGCTTCGGACGCCATCATTATCGCCTTCCACGTCATTGCAGAAGATCGTGCCTTGAGCCTGGCCGAACAGGTCGGTGTCGAGATCCGTCGATACAACATCATTTATGAAGTCATCGACGAAATTCGCCGGACTCTGGAAGGACTGCTCAAACCAGATTTGGTGCAGGTCGCTACGGGTCGAGCCATCGTCCTGCAGACTTTCAGCATCAGCCGCACGGGTACGATTGCGGGATGTCGCGTCCTGAACGGCACCATTGGGCGGAACAATCGCGTCCATGTAATTCGCGATCAGAAAGTCCTCAACGACTATCCGCTGGCTTCGCTCCGACGCGTCAAGGACGACGTGAAAGAAGTTCGCGAGGGAATGGAATGCGGAATTCGTCTTGAGGGCTTCAACGATGTGAAAGATGGCGATCTGCTGGAATCCTTCCGCATCGACTCGGTCAAGCGATCACTTGACGATTAGGTACTGTCTATTCCGTCACATTTATTGATTGATGGTTTTCAATCACGCGAAATTCCCTGCCGGGCGGCAGCCCCAACATTGCGGACGTGCCGCGCTCTTCCAACCGCACGCCTCTAGCCGGCAGTCAAGCGAAAGCATCGGGTGAATCCCAATGGCAACACGTCGTGTCGCCCGCGTTTCTCAGGCGCTGCTGGAATCCGTAGCTTCAACCGTGCAGTTTCAGCTGCGCGACCCGCGGATCAAGAACGTGACTGTGGTACGAACCGAAGTTGCCGAGGACCTGCGGACGGCGAAAGTTTACGTGTCGGTGCGGGGCAGCGATCGCGACCGGGCGCTGTGTCTGCAGGGATTGGATTCGTCACGCGGCTTTCTGCAGAAGAAAGTCGCCGACCGAATTCAAACGCGTTATACACCTGTGCTGAAGTTTGTTCTGGACGACGACCTGGGCGGCGCTGCCGAGGCCACACGTATCCTCGACGAGCTCGCAGCCGAGCGGGGCGAATCCGACGAACAGTCTGACAATGGACCACTTGAAGACGCCCAACTGGCAGAATTTGAAGCTGACGACGCGACTTCCCCGTCGTCGGTTGATGTCGAATCCGAAGACTGACTGTCCGGGAAGCTTGAACCTGCGGAATCAAGGCGGTCAAATCCGTCCCGTCCGGTCTGCTCACTCGTCCTGCACATTCTGCTGAGAATCCATGGCTGCCGCGAAATCGAAATCCAAGTCATCAGCCGCCGACCGGCAGAAGATCGTTACCCGACTGCTCAAGCAGTTGAAAAAAGAGTTCGGAGGTCTGCCCAGGTACGAGCAGCTTCCCGTGCTTGAGACGATGATCTTTGCGACCTGCCTGGAGGACGCGACCTTTGAGGCCGCTCAGGCAGCGTTTGATCGGCTGACCGGTGATTTTTTTGACTGGAACGAAGTTCGTGTCAGCACGATTTCCGAGCTTGAGCCTGTGTTCGACGGTCTTCCCGAACCGGCACTTCGAGCGCATCGAATCCGCGGAATTCTGCACTACGTGTTCGATCATCAGTACTCGTACGACTTTGATGCCATTCGCCGTAAGACCATGGAGCTGGCTCAGAAGCAGCTCGCCAAAATCAAGTATCTGACACCGTTCGCTCGCAACTGGCTGCTGCAGACGGCACTCGGAAACCACGTCGTGCCGGCAGACGGCAACATAATCCGCTGCTCGGTGTGGCTGGGACTTATCCCGCCCGGAAGCGGCGACGACACGGCCGCCGATGCATTGAAGTCGTATACACGTAAAGCGGACGGTTCCGAATTCACCTGGCTCGTGAAATCGTTGTCCGTGTCCTCGAAAGCTCAGTTTATCCTGGGTATGGATTTGTCGCCCAAGGGTATCGAAGACACGGACTGTTCTCTCGAGACTGCAGACGAGCGGCTGATCGATGTCTTGAGTGGCCGGGCGAAGCGACGCCACGCAGCGCAGGATCGCGCCAGTGCGGCCAAAAAAGCCGCCGAGAAGGAGAAGGCAGCGGCGAAGAAGAAAGCCGCCGTCGAGGCAAAGTCGAAAGCCAGCCAGGCAAAGAGCAAACCTGCAGCGGGAAAAGTCTCCACGGCTGCGAAGGCCAGTCCAAAAACTGCTCCGGAAAAACCGGCTGGCAAGAAGGTTTCGAAGAAGAAAACGACCGCAAAAAAAGCGGCAAAGAAAAAACGCTGATTCATTCGGGGCCAGCGTGGGAGTAAACGCAGGTCGCTCGCCCAGAGCGAGGGAATTCAATCAGACGTCTGGCGCATGCGATTCACCTGGGAACGCCAGCCCCGGCCGATGCCTCGAGCAGTGCGATCAGATTCCGCAACTCTGTAGGCCCGAGAGTCTTTTCGAAACTTGCCGGCATGATCGACACTCGTGAAGGGTGCCGTGCTTCAATGTCTGCGGTGAGAATCTCGTTCTCTCTGCCGTCGGTCGCGACAAAGATTTCCCGCGTTCCTCCCGGCCGGTTCAGCGCGATGCCAGTAAACGTCTTTCCGGATTTCGATTCGATGATCCACGGGACGTAGCGAGGAGCGATTTCGCGGCTGGGTTCGAGGATGGATTGGACCAATCTTCGACGAGGCATTCGTTTCGCGATGCTCGTCAGGTCAGGGCCAAACGAACTGCCTCGGCCCTGCAGTGCGTGGCAGGTCGAGCACTTGCCGTAGCCGAAGAAGATGCGCCATCCGGCGTCGATGTCCGGCTCGGCCCCTGCGGCTTCGACAAGTTGCATCCATGCGCCGGTGTCCTGTGGTGAAGGGCGAGAGGGACCTGGCGCGCTGCCTGCTCCCTGGATCGCGTTAACAGCTGCCTGGCGGACGGGACCTGGACCAGTCTTCGCATGGATCTTCAGTTGTTCTTTGTGGTCGGGGCTCGCTCGTAGGCCGAACACCGCATCCGCTCGAAGCTGCTCACCACGGGATTCGTCCCCGGCGATCTCCGCCAACAGCTTAAATCGATCGGTTCCGGTTCCCAGTGCCAGCGTTCGTACCGATGCTCGGCGCACCGTCTCATTGGGAGACCGCGACAGATTTGCCAGCCGACTCGGAGTCAGCGTGTCGTGATCCGGCGGGAGTGATCGCAACGCCATCGCTCGAATGGAATCCGGGTAGCCGTCCTGGGTGAGGACACCGGCGAAGTAATGCCCGCGATGGCTGCGTTTCAGATTCGCGACCTTGCCCGTGTCGAGCCACTCGAGTGTCGCCACCGCCGCCTGAAACAGAGCGGGCGTCGTGTTTTTTGACTTTGCGACTTTCTCCACCGGCGTTCGAAACTCCGTCAGCTTTTCGTCGGCGATCCAGCGGAGGGCGTAGAGCCGCACTTCAGCAGCAGAGTCCAATAGCGCGGAGTCGATGGCGGCATGTCGAACGTCCCCCGAAAACCCAGCGCGACGACCGGCTTCCAGCAGGCCGACCCGCTGTGAAGACGTGGCCAGACCATCTCGATCGACGCGCACAACCAGGCCCGACTTCGAAAAGCCCTCGATGGCTGCGTTGCGGATAAACGGGTCCGGGTCGCCGATCGTTCGCAGTTCCCTGATCTGGCGGTTGGCTGCCAGACGTGCCGCCTGGTGCTCGGCTTCGGACAGCGCGGGGAAGTCCGTGGCTTCTGGTTTCGACTTCCAGCTCAGTCGCCAGATGCGACCTTTGCCGTGAACCGGGTAACTGCGGTCGACCCAGTCGGTGAAGTAGAGCGACCCGTCCGGCGCGACGGCGAAGTCGACTGGCCGGAAGTTCTCATCACCCTGCACGACAACGTCCAGCTTTGCTCCGAACGATGCGCCGCGAGGCTCAAGCGTGTATCGCTCGATGCGGTAATCGCCCCAGCTCGTTACCCACAGTTGCCCATGATACGGCAGCACCGCACAGGGGGCTTCGCCCGTACCGGCGACCATCGGCAACGTGCCTGGCAACTCGCCATCCCAGGCCTGCAACGGGTGTCTGCCCGAACGGCCGTAGCGGAACTGGTACCCGTAATCGCCGCCTTTGACGACATGCATCAGCCGACAGGGTGGCATCGAGTCTGGGTCGTTGCCAACACAGAAGATTCGTCCGTGGGGATCGACACACATCCCGAACGGGTTCCAGAAACCGGTGGCGAGTTGCTCAAGCTTCGAGCCGTCTGCCTGGCACCGGTAGACATTGCCGCCTTCACCGCCGCCACTCAGCTTCGCACCATCACTGCCGATCAGTGCATACGGAAGACCGAGGTTCTCGCCAATCCCAAAGATCAGTCGTCCTTCGCCATCGAACGTCAACCCGGCCAGACCGTTGTGAGGGTAATCGCCCTTCGTGTCGAGTCGCGCGATCTCTTCTTCCTGATCGGCCTTGTCGTCTCCGTTGGAATCTCGAATCCGGAAGATTCGCATTCGGGTCGCAACGTAAATCCAGTCGTCCGCCCCGGCGGCAAGACTCATCGTCTTCAGCGAGCCTTCGTAGAATGTACGGAATCGGTCGGCTTTCCCGTCTCCGTCGGTGTCCTCGATGAAGCGGATGCGATCGTGTTTCGGCCCGGCGTAGTTGTCCGGTGGAAAGTGTGTATGAACCTCGACAACCAGCAGTCGGCCCTTCGAATCAAATGTCGCACCGACAGGAGTCACGATATCCGGCTCACTGGCAACAAGTGTCAGTTCCAGACGCTCGTCCCTGACTTCCGGCGCAGCGGCGAGGGACACGGCGGACGCGGTCAGAACCGTCAAGGAAATCAGTCGTCTCATCGGTTGGCCTTTGTTCCACGTTGCGAGAAGCGACGTTTTCGCGCGGCGGGGTGAGCCCATTGGCTCAGGAGCTGCGCCCGCACGGCCGGATGTTGACGACGAACTCATGTCGCTGCATCCCTGGAACCTGCAGACACCATGAAAACCGTTCGTCGAATCATCGCACGGGGCCATCCCGCAGTGTGAGTCAGCCAGGTATGAATTGATCAGTTCTGCAGACGTCCCGTCTGATGTTCCACGCCTGGCACCTGTTCCAACCGCGTCATCCCGACTTGCCCAATTGCCGAGTTGCATTCTCCGGAGTACGCTCACTGGACATCTTCACTCCCACAATTCCTCTCTGCGACAGTGTGTCAGCCAGAACCCCGTTTGCCGCCGTAGCCGATTTCACATCACGATGCTCCACCCACTTCCTTACATCTACGGGGCTCTGGTCACCTTCTTCATCAGCAGTGCCATCGGCATGAGCGCTGCCGTCGTATTTGGCATTGGCAGCGAGTTGGGCGTGCGTATTTTTGCAATCACGGGAGGCATTGCCGGTATCGTAATCGCGTTCACCTCGTATCGACGATTCAACTCAAGTCGGCAATTCACGATTTATCGCGGCCTCGTTGCATTTTGGTACCTGTCGTTCGGAGTAATCGTGGGCGGAATCCCAGGGGCACTCATCGGTCATGCCGTGGCCAAAGACACGGGCGAGCTTGTCGGATGGTTCGTTACAGCAACTACTCTGGCTGTAATTGCCGCGTATTGGGGTTGGCGAACTTCATCAAAAATGACATCTGATGGCGACGGCTAACAACGCACGAGCCGCAGAGTTCGAAACTGAAACTGATGCATGGCCGTTGGTGCCCTCAGCGTGCGGCGACGGCTGTGCGAACCCGTTGGGCAGGCGAACATGGCGCGTTGTGGTAGACTGGTCAGATGGCAGTAAACCTGAGAATCGAGACGGAATGTGAAGACGATGGTCGGTGGCTCGCCGAGATTCCGGATCTCCCGGGTGTCGTCGTTTACGGCGACTCACGTGATGAAGCGGTGGCTCGCGTCAAAGCGTTGGCCCTTCGCGTCCTGGCTGACCGCCTCGAAAACGGGGAGCCAGTCCCACAATCTGCTGACTTCTTCTCGGTCGTCCCATGAGCCAGTGGCCGTCAACAAGGGCTCGGCGTGTACTGGTAGGACTCCTGAAAATCGGCTGGGTCGTGAAACGCCACAAGTCCGGCTCGCACCGCATCCTGTCGCGCGAAGGCTGGTCGGACTATGTGTTTGCCTTTCACGATGGCGAAACGATCGGCCCTCGAATGTTGTCACGGATCAGCAAGCACACTGGCTTAACTCCTGACGATCTCTGACGAGGCCTGGTAGCCGAACTCGCCAGCGTTTGGTTTTTCGCGTGTCATCGCGATCTGGCCAAAGTCTGGCGACTTCGGCTACCCCAGACCTGGAGCTACTGCGTTCCGCAAACTGCAGGGAGTGTTCGATGTCTCAGCGATGTCTCATCTGTGCGTTGCTCGCGTTATTCAGTTGTTCGCTCGGTATGGCGGCCGACGTGGCCGACCAGCGTTTTCCTGATCCGATCAGTCTGAATGTACCGCATATTTCGAGCGACCGATCGCTCGATTACGACTATCCCATCGTCTATGTGCGCGTGCCTCGCAAAGGTGACGATGTTGGCTCGAAATGGGCCGAGATCGCGCATCCCGTGCTGCTCGATCCAGGCGGAGATCTGATGCTGCTGCAACCGGACGGCAGCGAGGAAGTGCTCGTCGCGGGTGGAAAAGGATCGATCATCGATCCCGTCGTGTCGCTCGACGGTGAATCAGTGTTTTACTCGCATATCCACGATATGACGGTCAACTGGGCCGGGAAGTACCCGAAGGCTGGAGCGGATATCTACAGGATTCACCTAGCGACGCGAAAGATCGTCCGGCTGACGCATCAGAAGTTTACGCCCAACACCGGCGCGGCAGACTGGTCCAGTGACTTTGTGTCGCGCGAAGACGGCAAGACGCATCTCGATTACGGAGTCTTCAACACGGGTCCGTATCCATTGCCCGGTGGTCGCCTGGTGTTTACCAGCAACCGTGATGCGTTCCGGCCGCCGAAACACAACGGCCCGACGTTGCAGTTGTTTGTGATGGACGACGACGGGCGGAACGTTGAATGCATCGGCCATCTGAACATTGGCATGGCCCTCCATCCCGTGGTCCTCAAAGACGGCCGGATCATTTTCAGTTCGATGGAATCACAGGGCCTGCGCAGCGGCATTCTGTGGGGCCTGTGGAGCATTCATCCCGACGGAACGAACTGGGCTCCGGTGATCAGTGCCTTTGACACGGGCGGCGCGCCGAACGCGTTTCACTTTCAGACGCAGTTGTCGGATGGATCGATCGTCGCTGAGGAATACTACAACCTGAACAACAGCGGCTTTGGTGCCTACTTCAAGCTGCCCGCGAGTATGCCAGACGGTTATTCGGCGTTCGGTCCTGGCTGGCGCGGCGATCCTCGAAATACGCCACTGCGATTCGGCCGCTTCTACAACAGCAAGCCCAGGCTTTATCGCCTGCCCTTTACTCCATTCGGACTGACTTCGTTCACCCGATTCGCAAACAACGGCGAAGGCCCGGCCGATGCATCCGTACTTGGAAAGAACGAGTCACCTCGCGTGGGCAAGTTCACGCATCCGTCGGCGGCTCCGGACAATCATCTGCTGACGGTCTATACGATGGGTCCAGCGAATCACCAGAACGGACTCAAGAAACCGTCGGTTGATGGCGGGCTGTATCTGATCAAAGGCGGCTCGCCGATTGACCGTCCCGATCAGATGGTGCTGATCAGGAACGACCCGAAGTTCAACGAACAATGGCCTCGTGCGGTTGTCCCGTACGAACGCATCTACGGCGTCAAAGAACCGGCCACGATCGAGCCACTCGCCAACGACGGTACTTTGTCCGCGCATTTGCCGGCCGGTACACCGTTCGGCTTGGTCGGCACGTCCAGCCTGCTCAAACGCGAAAGCTATCCCGAAGGTGCCGTCTCCGAGACGACAGTCACCGCCACATATGCAGGCACGCGGGATGGCAACGGTTACCGGGGACTCGATCCATTCAACACGTCTCAGAATGGCGCATCACTGAACTGGTTTAATCAGGGCTCCGATGCCGGGCTGTACGACAATGATGAGGTTCACGCGATTCGTGTACTCGCCATGGAGCCGACGACCGATCGCCATCATGGGCCCAAAAGCGGACGTCTCTTCCACAGCCACGCGATGGAACGACTGCGTATCCTGGGCGAGATTCCAGTGCGGAAATTCGACCGATCAGGTGAGCAGCCCGTCGACCCGGACGGGAACCCGGACACAAGCTTTCTGGCGAAGCTTCCCGCAGACACGGCATTCACGTTCCAGACGCTGGATAAGGACGGCATGGTGCTGAACGCGGCGCAGACATGGCACCAGCTCCGGCCTGGTGAAGTGCGTCACGACTGCGGTGGCTGCCACGCTCACAGCCAGAAGCCAACACGTTTTGAAGATACTCTGGCGGCGAAAAGTGACTATGCGCTGTTCGACCTGACGCAGCGAACGCCGTTGCTGACCGCAGCCGATAAAAACGAATCAAAGCAGCAGTGGGACGAAAACAAATCCACCGGGCTTCGATATGCAACGTCCGGAGTCGTCAACGTCGAGTACTTCCGCGACGTGCAACCGATTCTGCAGCGCAGTTGTGCCGCGTGTCACACAGCGAAAGACGGCAAGGAACCGGCGGGGAATCTGAATCTCGACGCCGATGACGAGTTAGTTTCGATTCCCAATCGCGGTAAGTGGCCGGGCACGTACTATCGGCTTGCCGCGGACTCTGGAGCGAAGTTTGGGCACAAACCAGTCATCCATAACGGGACATGGCGGCAAACCAACGCGTCACGCTACATCAGGAAGTTTCAGTCACGCCGCAGTCTGTTCGTGTGGAAGATCTATGGCGAGCGACGCGATGGCTGGTCGAACTTCGATTTCCCATCTGCTCGAACTCCTGGCGATCCGAACACTCTGGATATGGCTGGCAAACCTGTGCCAAACACGAAGGCCAATCGCGACCGGTCCGATCTCGACTTCCGCGGAAGTCCGATGCCGCCTGCTGCCGCCGTTGATGCTCGTAAAGTCCAGCCACTCTCCGATGAGAACCGTCGAACGATTGTCCGGTGGATCGATCTCGGCTGCCCGATCGACTTCGGCTATGACCCGGCAAACCCCGACCACCGAGGTTTCGGCTGGGCTGGTGACGACAAGCGACCAACGCTGACGTTGACCGAGCCTGCCCTCGGAACCCACACAAAACTGTCGCGGCTCCTCATCGGAATCACCGACTACTATTCGGGAATCGAGATGGACACTCTCCGTGTAACGACCGACTTCTCGGTCAACGGCACTCCGGCCGGTAAAAACGTCGCCTCACTGTTTCAACCAGTCAATGAAGAAGTCTACGAATTGAAACTCAAGCAGCCGATCACATCGCCTGGCGAACGGACGATCTCCGTTTCCATTAAAGATAATCAGGGAAACACGACGAGGATCGACCGCACGTTCTCCGTCGAATGATGATGCCATTGACGTCTTGCCGTATTGCGAAGCACGGTCGGCTTAGCGAGCCGCGTAGTGGCGACATGTGAATAGGGGTAGGAAGAGCCGATTTTATTCGGCTCCCCCTCCCTCCGAACCGTACGTGCGGTTTTCCCGCATACGGCTCTCCGGTCAGTCGGGTCCTGCGCGGGATTGAGCGAAACGGAAATGGGCCT
>CAUZFZ010000169.1:0-20620 GCA_963579025.1 Planctomycetota bacterium
CAATAGGCGCCTTGGCCCATCGTCCATGAATTCCCATTGGAGCCTCCCGGCTGAAACCACCGGGAGGATAGCGCGATGGTCGACAAACAGCCAGGGACAATCGCCCCGATTAAATCGACAGCCCCCATGCGCCACAAGGCGTTCCTTCAGGGACAACGTCGTCTCGTCCTTGATTTCCGGCTCCGGGAGATCGGGGACGTTCGGCGGTGGTGGTGGCGGTGGTGGTGGCGGTGGATCATCCAGTAAACGTTCCAGAACCCAGACCCCGCGCTTGATGGGATGGGTTTCCGCGCCGGTCGAGTTTCCGAACAGCATGCTCGCCTGAGTCATGAGACCGCCGCGATGCAGCTCTTTATCGATCGGGCGAGGCTGAAAGCCACCGCCACTGACGTCCCGAATGCGATAGTGACGGGCCAGAGCGGGATTCAGCATCGCGAAGTCTGAGTCGACAAAACTCGTGATACTCAGATTCGCGTTCATGACGTGATGAACAAACTGAATCGATTCCTCTTCAAACAGGTCCTTGGTCTTTTCCTCGAAATCGAAATACTCCGGGTTGACCGCAAGACGCCGGATTCCTGCGAGGTCGAGCCACTGAGACGAAAAGTTTCGTGAGAAGCCACTTGATTTCGGATCGGCGATCATCCGTCTTACCTGGGCAAGCAACACCTCAGGTTGGCGCAGTTGCTCCTTCGATGCGAGCTCGAAGAGCGTTTCATCCGGCATGGAACTCCAGAGAAAATACGACAGACGCGAGGCCAGTTCGTGGTCATTCGATCGGCGTCTATCGACGGACGAATCTTCAGCAGCGACATCTTCGGTCGGCTCCGAAAGCAACAGAAAGTGTGACGAACAAAGCACCGCCGTGAGGGTCGAGACCATGGTGGCCTCGAATGAGACTTCCTGATCTCGCAGTTTCTTAAAGAGTGCCACCTTCCGGTCGACCTCGCTGGCGAAAACTGGACGTCGATAGGCTCGCATCATGAACCGGGCAAGCACTTCCTGGACGTAGAGTGATTCGTCAGTCCGGTTGTCTGACTCGAACAGAATGGCCTGCTTCTGCGGTGAAGGCCACGTCTGGAAGTGGTTGCCGTTAATCTCGACCCAGTCGATCTTCAGTTTGGGAAGTTCGTCATAGCTGAGTTGGCTAGTGCCACGTCGGAAGTCGTTGAATATTCTGAAATACGATGGCCTGCTGGGTTTGTTCGACTGGAACGGGAAGTTGGCTCCCTGCACAACGAACTCGAAGGTTTGCGGTTCGGTGGAACGAACTTCGATGTTGGCGGCTTCCTTCTGGTCGGAGACACCAGCGCCGCGGAACGAACCGAGTTCGAACGAAAGACGGGGATACGTCTCACCTTTTCCCGGTATCGCCGAGACTCTGATCCGAATCAGAACAGGGGCATCGTGCGGGACTTCGTACATCTCAACACGAAACTCCGGCTGGTATCCGGAACGGCCATCTCCC
Organism: Planctomycetota bacterium; assembly: GCA_963579025.1. Taxonomy (GTDB): domain Bacteria; phylum Planctomycetota; class Planctomycetia; order Planctomycetales; family Planctomycetaceae; genus CAUZFZ01. Next base: position 1,469 of record CAUZFZ010000169.1, read on the forward strand.
TGTGCTCCGCCAATTTTTCTGTCGTTTGCGAATGGATCGTCGACCTTGTCGCCGGGACGGTTTCCGGCGACCAGGATTCCGTCACCGGACAATTCGCCATGCTCCAGTCGAAAGAGCGGATTTCTGGAACCGTTGCCGGAACGGTAGTGGTCTCCTGTGATGCCGTATCCGACTCCGGAAGGCTTCTTCCGTTTTTTCTTCTTTCCAGTACTGGCTTCGCCGGTCGTGGCCTTGAATGCCCGTTCCGGTTCGACACGAACGAAGTAAGGCTCCGGTTGTTCCGCGGGAGCCAGGATGATCTTTTCAAGGGCGGATCGAGCGATCCGTTCGAAGTACTCGATGTGAAGCGCTGAAGTACCAAGAACGCTGCTGTTGTTTTTGAAGCCTTCCTGAGCGGCCCCTTCCGGGGGCAGATCTGCAGCGTATTTGAGATCAAGATGAAGCAGGTCGCGAAGTGTGTTGTTGTATTCGTATGCCGTCATACGCCGCAGGACATTCCGTCCTCCGGTGGAACGCCTGGCTTCCATGGCCTGGCGAAGCGATGCCGTGAGAGCGTCGACAATCACCTGGCGTTCCGATCGAGTTGGCCTCTTCTTCGCCTCTTTCGGTGGCATCTCGTTGACGTTGATCAGATCAAGCACTTCCTGCCACATGTCCGTGTCGCTCCCGCGGACCATGTCGGGATCGAGCTTGTCGAGACGCAGATCAGCTTTCTGCCTGGCCGGGCCGTGACAACTCACGCAGTATTTCGACAGAAACGGCCGGATGCGTGTTTCGTAGTCGCCTGCGCTCGCCATCGAGGGAAGCATCGCCACAAGCGCGAACAGTTTTAATCCGGAAGCTCTGATCATTGCGAATTATTTTCTCCGATTTGGCCGAGTGATTGCTGTCACTCGGTAGACAGCATCCTGGTGCTGTCGGCGAAATCATCAGTCTCGCGAGCACAGGGTCGGCTGCATTGTAATGTGCCGAGCTGATCGAGAGGAGCGGCGCCGCGCGAAGAGGTCCGTGCCGCGAGCAATCAGTCGGTCGACACCCAAAGCGTTCCCCGAATGGCACTGAGCGGCGAGAGTATCGGTTGACCGAATCGTCTCTGCCACCGACGCTCTTCGGGAGAGGCCATCAGTCACTGATCAATCGTCAGCAAGAGGAAGACGTTGCGAATGCTCAACGTACACAAACGCATGGGACGTCTCCCATTACATATTCTGCTGCTGTCCGCGCTGCAGGTTCCGGCCATCAGTGCCCAAGCCGGACTGACTCCGGAGATCAAGACTCAGATTCAGGATCGATGTGTCCAATGCCATAACGACGATGAGAAGAATGGCGGAGTCAACCTGGCCGATCTAATCGCTGAATTCGATCCACGGCAGGATGCTGACACATGGATCAAAGTTGAAGCGGTGATCGTCGACCGGAGAATGCCTCCGCGGGATGAGAAACCACTTTCGCCAAAGCACGTTGACCAGATACAGGACTGGTTTGAGGAACAGTTCGTAACACCGGGTGGTGTCCAGCACGCCGGAGTCTACCGTCCGCGTCGCCTGACTCGTGAGGAGCTGCAAAACACGCTCGAAGACATCCTGCACGTTGACATTCGTGAGACCGTGACGAATAGCCGGCTGCACGTCATACCGGACACAATCATTGAGAAGTTCTTTTCGGCTGGAGTCATCGGTGAATCCGGATTCTCCAACGATTCGACGACGCTCAGCCAGGAGTCTCTCGACATCCAAACGCTTGCTCGGTGTTTCTCGCTCGTGCTGTCGCTGCTGGATTCGCATGAGAAAGCGCGAGAGTTGCTGTTTGGGCAGTCAAGGCTGCCGGAAGCACTCTCGCCTGTTGAGGCCCGCCAGATCATCAATCGGTTTGCGAGACGGGCGTTTCGTCGCGACGTCGCATCGACAGAGGTCGAACCGTTTGCAGTTGTCTTCGAAAAGATGGCATCACAGAAGACCGCATACGAAGCCATCAAGTCTTCATTTCTGGCAATCCTGCTGTCGCCCTCGTTTCTGTACCGATTTGAGAATCCCACTGCCAATCAGACTCACGTGTCAGGAGACGAGCTGGCCGTGCGACTGTCGTACTTCCTGTGGTCGGCGCCGCCGGATGCAACGCTGACCGAGCTGGCGGCGAATGGCCAGTTGCGCCAGCCAGACGTTCTGCGGGAACAGGTCCGCAGGATGCTGGCCGATCCGCGTCGTATCGCTCTGGCCGAGAACATAGGCGGTGAATGGTTCGACTACAAAAAGTTGCGGCAGCAGAGCTCTGTCAATAAACGCAGCGACAAGATGGCCGGTTTCTACCGCACTCAGTGGGAAGAGGCTCTGCTGTTCTTTGACAGCATCCTGCGATACCACCAGCCGATATTCAGTATCGTAAATGCGGACTGGGCATTTACTAATCGTCATCAGTCGGGCATCTATCGACTATCAACCGGGCCGAAGCAGTTTGATGGCGTTGAAGCACTGTCGTCCGTCAACATCCACTATCGCGACGACTTACGCGAAATCCGGCAGGGCAACTATGAGTACCGGCACGCACCGCTCAACCTCGTCAAAGTGAACGATGCAAACCGGGGCGGATTTCTGACGATCGGCCCGACGCTCAGTGTGACATCGACACCGAATCGGACGAGCCCGATCCGACGGGGCGTGTGGGTGATGGAACGTATTCTTGGCACTCACTTCGAAATCCCGGCTGACGTGCCCGACCTCGAAGCAACGCAGAAGAAGGCCGAAAGTCAGCGGCTCAATCTGAGCCATACCGAGATCCTCAAGCTGCATTCTTCGCAACCGGGTTGCGCGTCCTGTCATCAGTACATTGACCCGATTGGCTTTGGCCTTGAGGTCTTCGATCAGCTCGGCATCAGCCGGACACTTTCGGCCGCAAATCCCGGTGGCGAGAAGCTCAAGTGGACACCGAAGGAAACACCGGCGAAGTACGCTGATCGATCCTGGGAGCTGATCGAGCCTCTTGTTCCGGGAGCGGAAACTCGCGTTTACTTCCACTACACGAAAGGCCGGCATCGGTTGAATATCAGAAACGTCCGGCTCGAAACCGGTGACGTCAGCCTCGTCGACAAGCATTTTGGATTCACAGGAGAGGCTCAACGAGACAACGTCTGGTTTTTTTCCATTCCCGCGAACGCACCGAAGACAGACTGGCGTCTGACCGCGGACGTCGAAGGGGACGGCGGCACGGATTCGAACGGGACGATTACGGTTTCCGGCCCGAATGACGAAAGTCCCGGGCATCAATTGCCGAACGGAAAATCGTTCGCGTCACCGGCTGAGTTAAAGCAACTCCTGCTCGCCGACTACCGGGACCAGATAATCGACAATGCTGTGAGACGCGTTCTGGCGTATGCTTTAGGACGAAAGATCCAGCCGATTGATCGTCCGGCGATTCGAGAAATCACAGTATCGATTCAGGCGAACGGCTATCGCATGACAGACCTGATCGAAGCGGTTGCGCTGAGCTATCCGTTTCGTCACAAAGAATTCAGATCCGGCAGGGTGAAATGAAACAAAGCTACCTGATTCCGCGGCGAAGTTTTCTGAAAGGCGTCGGTGCCTGCATGGCTCTGCCGGCACTGGAGATCATGCGTCCGGCACTGTGTCGCGCGGAATCCACCGCGAACGCGGGAATTCCGCTCCGCCTGGGTGTCTTCCACAAGGGCAACGGAATTGACCCGGCTGGCTGGGAAGCGACCGGTTCGGAGCAGGACTTCAAGCTGTCAAAGAATCTCGAACCGCTGCAGCCGTTTATCAACGACATTGTGGTGTTGTCGAACGTCAGCAATCAGGCAAAGGGCGATCACTATGGGGCCATGCCGCTGTTTATGACGGGTCTTCAGAACCGCAGTCCCGGTTACACGTTCGACCAGGTCATCGCAGATCGCGTTGGTGCGACGACGCAGTTCAAGTCGTTTCAGTTGTCCGCTGAGCCTGTCGACATTCGGTCAACAACGCTGAACAGTTTGTCTTACGACAAGGAAGGACGCGCCTGTTTCGTTGAACGTAATGCCCAGTTCGCCTTCGACCGACTGTTCCGGGGACTGGGTGATTCCCGCGTCCGTTCTGAAATGAGCAGCGTGCTTGACGCGGTGCGCGAGCCAACGGCCGCCCTGCTGAAGCGTGCGAGCAGTCTCGACAAAGCCGTCATCTCAAATTACCTCGACTCGGTTCGCGAAGTGGAGCTGGCGATCGAGAAGCATGAACAGACAGGTCAGCCGCGACCGCATCTGGAGCAGGTCAAGAACGATGTCGTCCGGCTTGACGACTTTCCATCGAAGATGAAGACGATGGTCGATCTGGTGGCCCTGGCGTTCTGGACGGACGCGACTCGTGTTGCGTCATGCATCATGGCACTGGAGAGCAGCCGTCGGATTCATGACTTCCTGAATCTCAAGGCAGACTTTCACTGGTCATCGCACTTCGAACGGAACAAGACGCTGGCCGCAGAGTTCAATGCGGCCAACACCTGGTACGTGTCCCAGTTCGGCGCCGCAATCGAGAAGATGAAGTCACTTAAGGAATTCGACGGGAGCAGCGTTTTCGACCATAGCGTCCTGATGTTCGGCTCCGGGCTGAGCCACGGCGGAAAGCACTACGGTTCGAACCTGCCGCTGCTTCTTGCTGGTGGGGCTCACAGCGGTCTGAATACGGGAAGGCTGCTGAAGTATCCCAAACAGCCTCCACACGCGAACTGCCTGCTGACGCTCATTCAGCACTTTGGTATCGAGCAGGATCAATACTCGAATTCGACCGGCACACTCGATCGCCTACGGAAAGTCTAAGCTTTTTCCCGCAAGCGACGCCGGGCCTCCGTTTTCACGCAGCCACAACTGCAGTGCTGAGTATGACTTCGAGTTCGTTACGTGAGCCCGGTATTCGCTGCCGCGCGTGAGAGGTCGGACCGCCGGGCGGGATCTCGGTGACTCACTCGACTACCCTCTGCGGACGTTGCTGCACGCTCTCGAATTCTCACGCCTTAACCTTGGAATTAACCGATGCGGATATTGCCGTTCTGCTTCCTGCTGACTCTATACACCGTTCCTGTCTTCGCCGTCGACAACCCGAATATCGTCTTCATACTCGCGGACGATCAGGGATTCGGAGACGTGTCAGCCCTGAATCCGGGTTCAATGATCCCCACGCCGAACATCGATCGGATCGCTACGGAGGGGATGATCTTTGAGGACGGGCATTCGTCGTCCTCGGTCTGCACTCCGACACGTTATTCAGTGCTGACCGGACGGTATCACTGGCGGACACACCTGCAGCGAGGCGTTCTGGGCGGTTTCTCGAAACCCCTGATCTCTGCCGGTCGGCTGACCGTGGCGTCACTGCTGAAAGACAACGGCTACCGAACGGCGTGCATTGGCAAGTGGCACCTTGGCTGGGACTGGCCGCTGAAGGATGGCGGTTCTGCTGACGACAAAGGCAACTTCTCGGGTGGATTCAAAGGCGGTTGGGACGTCGACTACGCGGGGGAAATTCAGAACGGACCAAACGACGTCGGTTTCGACTACTTCTTCGGGATCAGCGCGTCACTGGACATGCCGCCGTATGTATTCGTCCGGAATCGAATTCCAACGGAAGTGGCGACTGTTGAGAAAGCGTTTCACAGGAAAGGACCTGCGGGCAAAAACTTTGAGGCGACCGACGTTCTGCCGACGATTACTTCCGAAGCCGTGAAGTTCATCAACGAGAATGCAAACTCGGAAAAGCCGTTTTTCGTCTACTTCCCGCTCAACGCACCGCACACTCCGATCGTGCCGACGCGTGACTGGCAGGGAAAGAGTGGCATCAACAAGTACGGCGACTTCACCATGCAGGTGGACTGGACTGTCGGGCAGGTCCTGAAAGCACTCGATGAGAACAACATTGCGGACGACACGCTGATCATCTTCACAACAGACAATGGTTGCTCACCGGCTGCCAACATCCCGGAACTGGAGAAAGCCGGACACGACCAGAACTTCATCTACCGAGGTCACAAGGCCGACATCTACGAAGGCGGTCACCGAGTACCGTTCCTCGCACGCTGGCCCGGAAAGGTGAAAGCCGGGACTCGCACGAACCAGCTCGTCGGCCAGCTCGACCTCCTGGCAACTGCAGCCGATATCATCGATGTGGCCGTCCCGAAAGATGGCGGCGAGGACAGTGTTTCATTTCTGCCAGTCCTGTTGAGCGAGGCTACGGAGTCGATTCGCACGTCGATCGTCTCACAGTCCATCGGCGGTCAGTTCGCGGTTCGAGACGGAAACTGGAAACTCTGTCTCTGCCCGGGCTCAGGCGGCTGGAGTTCGCCGCGCCCCGGCCGAGTCGACACGTCAAAGTTTCCGACCATTCAACTGTTCAACCTGAGCGACGACCCAGGCGAACAAACCAATCTCATGGCTCACCAAACCAAACGTGTAGAGCAGATGAAGCTCATGCTCCAGAAACTCATCGCGGACGGTCGCTCCACGCCCGGCCCACAGCTGAAGAACGATGTTCCGATTGTGATGATCAAGCCTGTGCCTCAGCCGCGGAAGAACAAGAACCGGAACTAGCTGTGTTCCCTGCGTCAGAAAGAACACGTGGAGCCGGTTCCTGCCAACCGCAATCAACGCAATGTGGCCAAAAGGAATCAGCCCTCCGCCCACGTGCATTTGCAGACGAACGCTAAGTCCAAATCACTGAACTACAAATAGACAGAATCATGGTCGAAACAAACGAACTCACACCTAACACTTTCTATCTTGAAGTGTCGGGATCGGGTCTTCCCGAAGTTGATGGTCTGTTCATTCCTTCAACTGCACCTCCCGCTGAATCGGAATCGGGCACAGTATCAAGTATCGGCTACTGGAACGGGAAGATGGCGTGGGATCGTGCCGATGGCAACTCTGCCAGAAGCCCTGCTCTCTCATACTCCAACAGCTACACATCCTGGCGGATCTGCCGTCTGGATGGTCATCTCGCATACGACATAACATGCGAAGATGAGATGCCACCTACTGACAGAGAATGGCACGTCTACAAGAAGGGAGTCGCGCCTGCGCCTAAGGTCGTGCTCCACTACTACGACCCGAGACAGCCCTGCCCTGAGCCCAACGTCGTCTTCGTTCTCGGAGGCCCCGGTGCCGGAAAAGGAACGATGTGTGAACTTGCCGAGTCTCAACTCGGCTGGACTCACTTATCCACTGGGGATCTCCTTCGCGCCGAGCGTCAGGCTGGATGTTCGACCGCCGCCACCATCGAAGAATACATTACTGCCGGAAAGTTAGTACCAAATGAAATCGTTGTGACACTGCTCAAGAACGCGATGGAGGCTGTCACCAGAACGACTGGAAAGAACAACTTCCTGCTTGATGGATTCCCTCGGTCTCTGGGCAATCTGGATGCATGGTACGAAGTTTTCGGTCAGGAAGCCGAGCTCCCTGAAATGTTGTACTTCGAGTGCCCCTATGAAGTTCTCCAACAACGCATCCTGGGCCGCGCCAGATACACAGACAGAAGTGACGATAATGTTGAGAGCATGAAACTGAGGTTCGACACCTTCAAGGCTGAGACACTGCCCACCGTTGAGCTCTTTAAGAGCAAGAGTAAGTGTGTTGAAATCGACACCAGTCAAGACCGTCAGGCCGTCTATGCCCTCGTCGTCAGCGGCCTCGCTGAGTACACCGTTAGAGCATTCGCTGCCAAACCGCTCACCGAGAGAGCTGAGATGCTCCTCGGTTTGAGACCTTACCCCAAGCAGGAGAAGAAGGTGTGAGGTGCTGGTTTGAGGGCCACGTGGCCTGCGACCTGAGTAGTCGAGCTAAATGAAGATTGTGGCCCCTCACGCAAACCGGCAGGGCCAGATTCTGGTCCCTAAATTGTCGAGGATTCTCCATGTCCAAGCACTGGATGACAGTTTTCATCACATTTCTCTCGGTCTCGTTACCGTCAATCGAAACAGCGTTCGCTGCACCACCTAAACGTAAGGCGCCACCGACTCGCAAGTTCGATGCTCCTGGTTCGCCGACATTCGTGCGATTGGATGCGAAACCTGGGGTGAATCCACCGCTCAACGTGGACGGCAACTTTCTCATCGGCCCCGACTACACACCGGCACCTGAGAGCAAGGTCGTCGAGGGTGTCCCGCAGGGGAAGGTGCAGCAATTCACCATCGATTCGAGGGACACGAAACTCCTCAATCCGGGGATTGCCCGGAAAGTGTTCGGCAAGGTTGATCCCGAGAATCCCAAGACTCTGATCGTCGACACTCATGAGATTGACTATCAGCGGCAGATCACCGTTTACATTCCGTCGCAGTACAAGCCCGGCAGTGAATCGCCGTTCATGGTGATCCACGACGGTCCCAAAGGGAAACCTAACATGACGGTCCCGCGCATCCTCGACAACCTGATCGCTCAGAAGCGTGTTCCCTCGCTGATTGCCATTATGGTCGCCAACGGTGGCGGCGATGCTCAGGGACACGAACGCGGCAAAGAATATGACACGATGTCGGGGCTGTTTGCCGAGTACATTGAAACCGAAGTGCTGCCTCGCGTAGAGAAAACTTGCAATGTCAGACTGACCACAGATCCCGACGGTCGCGCGACCATGGGTAGCAGTTCCGGAGGCTCGGCCGCGCTCATCATGGCCTGGTATCGCACGGATCTGTATCACCGCGTGCTGACGACTTCAGGCACTTTTGTAAACCAGCAATGGCCCTTCAATCCGGAAACGCCCGGCGGAGCCTGGGACTTTCATGACAAGCTCATTCCAGAGAACCCGAAGAAGCCGCTTCGGATTTTCATGGCCATTGGCGACCGTGACAGTCTTAACCCGAACATTATGCGCGATGGTATGCACGACTGGGTCGAGGCGAACAATCGCATGGCCAAAGTGCTGAAGGCAAAGGGTTACGAATACCAATATCTATTCTGTCAGAACTCCGGTCACGGCGTGCGAAACGCGAAGGAGCAATTCCTGCCTCACGCCATCGAGTGGGTCTGGAAAGGGTATGCTCCCAAACAGAGCAAGTAGCGAGCGCAGAACCCCCCTTTATGCAGAATCCCAAGGAGGGGCCACTGGTAATGTCTGGATGGTCAAAATGAAAACCAATGCTGACATGCAACGGCTCAAAGAGTTGTTTGCCAGCGACTGGGAGGTCTACTGGGGGTAACCGTATCTCGACTGTGAGTCACACGATGGCGTGCGGTGACTACTGCGTCGTTTGGAAGGGAACTGTTACGGATCGCCAGGGGGGACCAATCCGCAGATCCTTGACACGCCATGATGCGTCGTCGCCCACTTCGATGCGAATACTCACAATGTCCGACTGCGCCCAGCATGACTGGATAAGAGTTGACCAGTCTTTGGCACTGAACAACCGTTCGTGATCCTGAGGATCGACAACTGGCTCCCCCGGTGTGAATGCCTTCATTAACAGCGTGACACATTCATTACGGATGAGCATTCTCAACACACAAAGCCGCGTCTGTTGCGATGGCAGCTTCGCCCTTCCCACCGCCGTGCCGTCACCGTCGCGTACGTGTGCCACTCCCCGGCCGTAAAACCCAAACGAGATGCACTTATTCTTTGCGAGGCGAGCTACGTCGCTCGGCTCCAGCGTCACCCTCAGCATCCCTCGCTGGCCTTTTTCCACAGGCGTGCCCTGTGCGAGGAAGCTAATGCAGAAGTCACCGTCTTTTTTCAGCGAAACGCGTTCGCTGAGTTCACGGCGAATGGCCATTCCTGCTGACAGTTCCAGTGCCTGGGGGCTCTGAATGGCAACATCGAACTGAAACTCGCTCGGTGCGACAACAGTTTTCGGGGCCGTCTCTCCGGCGTCACACGCAATTTGCCAGGTGCCATTCCAACCGAACGACTTGTCATCGTCGGACGATTCATCGGTCACTTCATCAAACGGATCGAAGGCGAGGAGGCTCTCGACCGGTTCAGAAGCACTCGTGGTGGCAGATTGCTTCGATGAATCCTGCGAAGCCGGTTCGCACGACAGCCCGGTCAGCGAGACAATCACTGGTAACAGGAATCGAAGGAATGATTGAAGCTGGTCTGGAAATCGATGCATTTTTGAATGGTGCTCCGCTGGCTGCTCGAAGTCGTCCAGTACCACAGTTTGCCTGACGGTCACAACCGGTCCGTGACGACACAGACATCCAGAGCTGCACTAACGCCGAAACTGCACCTCAATGGGGTGCCACATTCCGGGCTGACCGATGGCCACTTGAAGTTTTGGCTTGCGCTGCCTTGCCTCTCCAATGGCCGCCTTTGATACGTGTGTGCTGTACATGTTCAACCGGAACAGAACCGGCATCTTTTCCACAAATGCGAGCGTCCGATCTGTGTATCCAGGGCCGCACAGAGTCAACTTTTTCAGTTGATGCAGTCTCGATAGTGACTCAAGACCGCCATCGGTGAAGTCCTTCGATCCGGGAGTGGATTCGATGTGCAGAGATGCGAGCCCCGTCAAATCGGACAGATGCCGGAGCCCCTCGTCGGTGGCTTGTGTTTCGGCCAGTGTGAGGTCTGAGAGCGTGTGGAGCCGCCCGATCGTACGCAGGCCGTCGTTTGTAACGTGCGCATCCACGACCCAGAGCTTTGCAAGATTGTGGAGGTCAGCCAGGTCCTTAAGGCCGGCGTCACCCGCAGTCCACTCAGCCGGCAGCCATGCGAGTGCGATCCAACTGGGGGGCTTGCCGTAGGTTGTGTCCCACCACGAATCGACATGGCCTCCCGCGGCCTGGATATTGCGAATGGCAAGGTGGTGACGTTCCCGTTCCACCGCCGGCACGAACGGGTACTGGGTGGCCAGCGTGCCGTCTTCCGGTGCTGACTCGTCTATGTGGACCTCATACAGAAGCCCTCCGACATTCCACGCCACAAGTCCGTTATGGGCCGATACTCCGTAGTTCATGAAACGCCACTTCAATGGCATATCGTGACGGCTTAAGTCTTCCAACTCGTGATGCTGGCGATCTACCCTGCGCCAGCGTGTGCCCGGCGAATAGACGTCTCCCTTCGACAGCAGAAACTGCTTGCGTGGCTGTTCGACGTGCGAGTTCTTGAGTCGTGGTTTTGGGGACAACAGAGTGTGCTCAACTCCGGACCCGAATTCGAGATCCTCGCAGGCATAGCAGTACAGACCCGTTCTGGTTGGGCATAACAGGTCGCTGCCTGCGCCGAGTCGCGGTGCATAGTCGCCCGGATGCGATCGAACCGGCTGCGGAAACAGGCGGACTTCCAGCGTCTGCAGATCCATGTCCAAAGGACGGCGCGGCATCGAGCGATTGGTATGAGGTCGACCGATCAACAGGTGGCGATTCCCCTGCAGGTTGAGTTCGGCTTTCCAGGTCGGCAGGAACACGACGTCGACGGAATCTTCGATCTGACGTGGTCTGCCGGCCAAGCGGTTTGGAGTCGGGACTCGCGTGGAGGTGTAGATCAAATTGGCATTAACCTCGCGCCCGACCTCGTACGTCAATTCTGCACACCATGTCCGTTTCTGTAGCCGGGCGTTTCCAACGACGAGGCAGCGCCCCGGTTCTATGGCGTGCAGGATCGGCGGCTCGACGAACAACTGATCCTGTCGCCCGGAAGGACGCACGGTCCACGGCGGCAGAAGACGCGATAGATCATCGTTCTCGGTCGGCGTGGGCGTACCTGTGTTACGGACGATTCGAGGCCGGGTATCCGGTCGCACGGGAATGCGCCCCACGCGTTTTCCATCGGGCGAGACGACGACGACCCCTCCACGTGACAAAGCGACCCAGAACTGTTCTCCGTCCCAGGCGACATCCATGATGCGGCCTTCAAGCAGATTCGTCTTGAGCACCGTTGTTTCACGATCGGGCTCAATTCGTGCCGTCACGACCGAGTCGTTCCACATTGCATCGAATTCTCCGTCACATGCCATTAGACGATACCACGCGGTTCGAATGTCCGTGGCGTGAAACGTCACTCGAGGTTCCGGGTCACGGAGTGGAATGGGATTGACCGGCAACCGATGAACTCGCTGCGTGATGGTCGTATTCCTTCGATCCAGCTCTGTGCGAAAATCCCGCATGTGTGCATCGAACGACTTACTGATCGGCTCTCGCTCGCCGTCCGGAATTCGGGCGAAATAAGTCGCCGCCTGGTCGTTCAACTGATTCAGCTCGTCCACCAGTCGACTCTGGTCGTCCGCGGAGTTGGCATCGGCACCACTCAGATCCAGCCGCAGCAGTCCCAGACGGGCGTAGAACTGATTGTCTTCACCCAGTTTTGCCAGGCGTTTGTAGAAGTCACGAAATGCATCCGTGCTGAGATACCCATCGGCGACCAGATGGGTTCTGGTGGCTACGTGCCATGCACAGCGATCAAGCGGCCAGCTCGCGCGTGGTTTGCGCGTCAGGAACCGTTCGAGGTCCGCGAACATCCGTGAGTAGTCGCGCGGCTCTTTAGCGCGAGGGCGTGTATCAGTGATCCAGAATACACAGTCGTACGCCCATTGTTCGTGATCGCTCGCTGTGGCGTTGAGAATCTGGCGGCTTCCCGATGACCCCTGTTCGAGACCACCAGCCAGTTCGACGCTTCGCCAGAAGAAGCGTTCGCGCATAGCGAGTGCTTCAGCTTCAAACGACGGTTGTCCTCGTTTCCGGATCACGGGATCCGCGTTTCGCAGGATCTGTCGCTGAAGGTCGGCCGCAAAGCGCAGACTGATCTGTCTGTTCCGCATCAGGTACTCGACATGTTCGGTCGCCCGGTGGAACCAGTGTGCGGACACGTTGAAGAGCTGCTGATTCGTCACTGATTCACGCTGCAGTCGAGTGTTCGTCTCCGGGTGTCGCAGCACACCGTCCGGTTCGCGTGTCTGCTGGAATGCTGCGACGCAGAACGCCACAGCAAACCGCCGCATCGACGAGTTGTCTTCGACGAGCAGGGCTGCATCCAGGAGACCTGCCGCCAGATCCGGCCGTCCAAACATTGTCATCATTCCAGCATGCTTCCACAGCGCCGCAGACTGCTCTCGACGTGTCAGTGGTGTCTGCCGCTGTGTGTTGGCGACCTTAAGCAACTTGCGGGCAGGTGGGCCGCGCAGCAGATCAGACGCCGCGTCCAGAGTCAGTCCCTGATATTCGATTGTCTGCGTCGCCGAATTGTTCTCTGCTGCATTGTGCTGCATCAGCCGCAGGGTGAGATCGAAATGTCGTTTGTCACCCTCGCGGCGGACCTTGAATTCGCCCGACACGAATAGTGGAACAACTCGATTTACCAGTTCGCCCCTGGACAGGCTCAGCTCGCGGGCGATAGACCGGGCTTCGCTCATTTCGACGACTGCGACACCGGGAACGTCTCGCAGACCCGCCTCGAGGAGCCCCGCGAATCCAGACTGCAGATACCGCCATGAATCGAGCACGTCGTCTGTCACAAACGGCGGCACGCCGACGAGATACCGAATTCCGCCGCGGTACTGCTGCTCGACCTGGTCAATGATGTGAAACCAGTCATCGATCACGGTCGGCAACTTGTACGATCGAATTGGCATGGCGTGCCGAGCCAGTCGAGCACCCTGAGCCGTGATGCAGACGGTCATCTCGACAAATTGCAGTCCGTCGCCAGGGCGCTTACGCACGTCGAGCAAGACGAGTCGGTCGGCCCCGATCAGTTTACCAATTTGAAGACGTGACCCCGAACCCTGGTCCTGAAGGGCCGCGGCAAATTGTTGTTCGCTGACAACTTTTGCGAGATCAGCACGTTCGACGAGCCGAAACCGGTCGTCCTCGGATAGTCGCAACGTCAGAAGATCAACCAGACCGGTTTCCTGTGCCGCCACACTGCCAATGATGCCCCACGACAGTCCATCGCTGGATTCATCGGCCTGACAGGCTTCGATCAAAACGGCTGTCGCGATAGCGGCCATCCATGCGATTCGGTGAAGCATTCAAGGACCTTCTTATCGTGATGAGATCCCCAGAATATCCGAGAACCGTATCCGTCGCACATGGGCTTCGCGTGCCCATTCTGATACCGCCGAGCAGAATACCCGGATCCGATAACACAACCAGGCAGTACGGGAATTACGCTGAGGTTTGGCAGAGTGCCGGTCGTTGGACTCAACCTGGTTTGCGCACCGTTGTTTCGGTTGCTTGAGTTCCGGGGCGGGTGGAAAGGCAAGCGGTTGATCAGCGATACGCCGCTGGTCCGCGGTCATGCCGGCGGTAACAGCAGCCTGATGGATGGCTTGAGTCGCGGCATGTTCTCCTGGGGACAGGTCGTCACTGGCGGCGTTTCCTTCAGTGGATTGCAGGCAGTCATCACCGGACCCGTCGTGCGAAGAGCGAATAAATAGACGCTCCGCAAGTGGCAGCCGGCGTTCGCATGTTAGCGATGTGCAATGAGTGCCACGTGCAGGGCCTCACGGAGTCGCCTTTGCTCGCGGGTCAAGTTTCACTTGTGGCACGAAATAATGCTCAGGCGTCAGCGACAACCAGGGGATGATACCCTGCTTCGGGTGGAAATTTGTCTCGTCGTGATTGCGACCGTGGATGAAATGTAACAGTTCGCCACGGAGATCCGGTGTGACTGGAAAGGCCAGGTCGCCCCAGCGAGCTTTGGCCATGTTGCCGTCTGGCAACCGTGCCACTTCGCTGCCATCCGCCTTCAACACCATTGGCTGCCCGGCGTCATAGCCGAACGCAACACTGATCACCGCTTCATCCGCATCCGGCAGCGTTCTGAAGAACATCGCCTGCATGCGACGGGATATCAACAGTTCCCATGCGAACACTTCCTTCTTAAGATTGCTGACCGGAAACTCGACCCAGGGTCGTCCGTGGCTCGTGCTGATCCAGAGAACATACTCACCGGTGTGACCATCAACCGGGACACGTATAATTGTGCTTTCTTCCTGCAGCCCGGTTCGCGATACCTCGACACCGTCGTCGGCCCGCGTGACCCACGCCTGACCTGGACTCAGCGATCCTTTGAGCGTGAATTGGAATTCGCGATCCGCGGCCTTGCGCACGACCGCGAGGGGCATCCCGTTCCACTTTCTGTAGTAGCGCTCACTTGCATAATGCGTTTTCGGATTGACCCACATGCGAATCATTCCCGGTGCGTAGTAACTCAAACCGTATCGTGGACGAATCTTCTCTTCAGTTAATGCAAGAGCCGCGAGGAACCGGGGCATGCGCTGACTGAAGTAGCCTCCGTTCAGTGTAAGTGCCGGTGTGAAGAACCCGTCGTAGAAATGTCCGCGTTCGAGAAACTGATCACTGATCATCAGCTTCATTTCGGCCACGCCCTTTTCCAGGTACTCGCGCTTGCCGAACAGGCGATATCCTTCGGCCAGATCGTGCCACATGGCACCGCCACTGCCGTAGAAGGCGTTGGCAGCCGTGTAGTCGCACCAGCGCTCAAGACTCTTCATAGCCGCCGGATCGCGGGACAGGTGAATGTACCGAGGCAGCCAGGGGGCATAGCCGGCCCATCCCGTGAAGGCTCCGGGACCGAATTCATGGTCCGCCTCTGTCTGACTATTGAGGAGGACCGACACGTAGGTTTCGATTTGCGGCAGGAGACGCGCGTCCCAGGTCGCTTCGTAAAGAAACGCGAGGCTCGCCACCGGGCCTTCGCCGTCGCGTCCGCTGTTGCCGCCGCGCGGAAAGCGTGCCACCGAGTCGGCTGTCTCGCGGGCCACGTCCACCGCTCGTCGATAGCCTGTCAGGTAATAATCATAGTACAGATAGTCGTTCAGATTGTTGTAATCGTACAGGCGGTTGCCCGAGTGCCAGTGCACCAGGCCTTTGTAGTCGCACAGCGCGCCGGGGAGTTTTCCGACAGGGTATCCCTTAGCTTCATATTCCGGCGTGGAATAGTGACAGATATCCACGTCCATCTGATGCAGCGCCTGGCGGCGTGCGGCCGTCAGATACTTAGTATCGCCTGAGCGCAGATACAGCAGCCAGGACGTGCGCGGATTGCCGTGATGATGGTTCGCCCATGTGCGGTTGACCGGCACTCGATTGTCGGCAGGGTCCCAGCGACTGTGGCGGTCTCCGAAGTTCCACATGCCATAGTCGTGCATGAATTCGGTAGAACGCTGCAGCCAGTCGAAGTGACGCGATAACGCCGTCTCGACATCAGGAAATCGCTCGCGGTCGACCGCATGGAGCATCCCGACGGCACCACTTTCACCAATCCACTCTGGTGCGGGTAAACAACCAATGTCCCGCGTCAACGCAGCCATTCTGCTGTTGGTGTCATCTTCGCTCGCGCCAAACAACCAGGTCATTTCGTGCGTCCTGGCGATACCCAGCGCTTCGTCAGAGTTGTCCTTGAGGACGTTGGGGATGTAGTAGAATTCGTGCGTCTTCGCGTCGTCCCTGTCATGGAACCGCGCGTAGTCACCTGGGATACTGAAATCGAGCAACTCACCTTCGTGTGCAAACCAAAGCATGTGAATGTCCCGTGCAGTCACAGTCCTGGTCGGATGGCGGACCGGTCCAGGGTGGCGCGGCCAGAAATGGACACGGAGCGTGTCATCCTCGACCTCAAGTTCCTTTGGAAAGTTCTGCCACATGTCGCGCACGGCCACGCTGACATTTCCAGACCGCACCCATCCTGCACTTCGCTGCCCCGTCGCGAGTACCTTTTTCTGATTTCCGTTCTGCTGCGCAACTCGCAGGCGATCGTATGACTCCTGCACGAGGTACGCATTCGACGCCGTAGCGCGTACAGCGTCTCCGTCTTCGATTCCGAAAACGGCGTGCCCGGCAGACGTCAACTGTGACTCGAGTGCGATATTGCGATAGCGCAGTGTCTTCGTGGGTTCCGTCACGACAAATGTGTGAAAGACGCGCAGGTGCGGCTCGCCTCGCCAGGCGTAGATTCGCACGACATATTGTCCGACACGTTCGCCACCGGCGACGAACCAGCCTTTCGCTGCGATCACGGCGCGCAGCGGGCCGGCTTCTTCGATTGTTACTTTGCAATCCAGATCACCGGATGCGTCATAGACCGTCCCATGTTCGTCGGTCAGCGTGAGACGGCTGCCGCGGATCAGCTTCTTTCCATTGAGGAATGCTGATTCGAGAAACGAGAACCCGTGCTTTCTGATCGAGAATTGCAGCGGCCCCGTGTCTACCGTGATCAGATCATTGTCCTGTGAAATCTCAAGCGGATTCCGGACGGCCATCCGTTCCACGCCGGCGCCGTATTGCAACGAGTACGACGTCACACGTTTCGCGTCCACATTGGCGGGAAAATCGAGCAGGAGCCATTTCGCATAGCCGCGTGGCGACCAGCGTGCGCTAACCCTGGCCTGCAGTGGAACCTCTGTGAGTCCATCCGGCGCAAGCAGCTTGAAGTGCTCGGCCGACATTGCCGCGCCCCGCGGCATAGGCACGCCGGTCGTGACCGGCTGCTCCCCCAACGTGGAAGCGACGAGATCTGGTTGCACAAGGATGGGGATACGACCCTCAAGTTTCGGGCGAACTGCTCCCGGTACGAGTGGCACCACCTCGAATGGAACAGTTGCTGTGGCAAGTTCAGTTTCGTCTTTCGCGATTCGTACGCGCAGTAAATGCTTGCCGGGCTTCAGATCACGCAGGTCGATCACAAACGCCAAACCGCTGCCGCTGGTCTGGTCCATCGGAACCTGATGGCTCGACACCTGCGTTCCCGCGGAATCGAGCGACAGTTTCAGCACGCAATCGTCTGGGGTCTCTCCGTCCATGTTCACCAGCGCCTGTGCCGTCAGATCCAGTGAATCGTAGACCTTGCGATCGAGTCTTAGCTTCAGTCCCAGTGAGCGTCTGGCTGGCTTTGCGATCTCACCAAACATCAGTGTGCTGTAACTGCCCGGATCACCCCAATGACCGGTCCAGCTCACGTGTTGGCCCGAGCCGAACACGCCCACATTGATGCCAACTGTGCGCGTGCCGGGGTCATGATTCTTACCAAAACAGTCCAACGGAATTGTGTACAGAACCTGCCAGCCCTTTTCATCGGCAGCGCCTTTTGCAGTCCAGTCAGCGTCCCACGATTTCTGGTTCTGATAGCTGTCGTAACGCAGACCGATTGGATTCGCGCAAAACTGATACTTGTGATTCCCGGATGCGGTGGGATCGATGAACAGTTCGAACAGGTCGCCGCCGTATTCGTCGCCCCCCCTGGGCTGTCTGAATTGTGCGTCAGGCATATTGGCCCGGACGAAGACGTAAAGATTCTCACGATCGAACGCCGCCTGCCACCAGGCATCGAGTCCCTTGATGTGACCTTCGTAAGGTTTCGTGATCGGATTACGCGGCGCCGCGGTGAGCCGGCCTTTACTTTCGACAGCCACAGCCGAAAGAGTTTTCTGCCTGCCGGTACTGGTCGAGCCGATCCACAGTATCCGGTTGCCGTCGAAGACCTCAGGCAGCACTGAAGCGATGTGATCCGCACTCAGTGCGGTCTCTTGATCTGCTTCAGCGCCGGCCTGCAGAGCCGTGACTCCGATTGTCAATATGATCCCAATCGCAACCACTGCAATGTGAAGCATTGGAACCGGACGACATCTGCACGTCATTTGTTTCACGATTGGTGACCTCATGGATTCAGTTATCGATCGCAGTCATGCCACTGCCGCAGGTGCATGATACATCGGCCCCAATCGCTTCGCACGCTGGCTGGGCATCGTTGCCTGTGTCAGTCGCGGATGCTCCGAGTTCCTGTGGTGGGACGCAGACCGACTGATTGAAAGAGGTAACTCCAACGAGATTCTGCAAGCATGACCTGGTGAGGCACAGACGAAGGCAGAGTTCATTGCCTTCCGCATCGATCGTCGAGAAACGCCACCTACATCCCGATCGCCTTGCGGGGCTGGCGGAATCCATGTTCGGCCTGCTTCTTCAGAGCGAAGCGTTGCAAATTCTTGTCAATTGGGGGAACGAGAACTCACCACCGATCATGCGTACGTCCGGAAACAGACCATGCGAACGTTGTTTCGGTTGCTGGCACAGCTTCTTAAGCCACTTGGGCGGCGGGAATCCGGTCGTCACTGCGATTCAGGCCACGATCCGCTTCGATTTGCGCCTGAGTTATTCGAACTTCGGCAGGATGTACTCAGCGCACTTGACGATGCCGGCTTTCTCTGGCTCAGCGAATTCTCTTCGGTTGACCCGCTACA
>CAUZFZ010000170.1:0-20509 GCA_963579025.1 Planctomycetota bacterium
GTACTTTGCAAAACAGACTGTGATTGCACTGCGGGCCTCCATGTCCGTGCCTAAGTTCTTCGTCAACCAAAACTTAGACGCCCATGGAGGCCTTTTAGATCCCGCAAGTCTGAATAATCCCCGCTAGGCTATCCGTCTCCGCAGTGTCGCGATCCGTGGATGACGCAGACCGAACCTGCCGTCGGAATGATGAGAGTCGACAGCTCACCGCCATTCATCGAGAATCACATCACGGCGAGAACATAGAACGTGACGAGTCCGCTCCAAAGATCGAATCCCAGTGAGCTTTGAGAAATGTGCTCCATGACTGTGACCGCTGTCGGTCTGGTGCAGGTTCGATGCTGTGAGCTTTCAGCACGTTGGCCACCGTGGAATCGGCGATGTGGTAGCCGACATTGGCCAGTGCTCCCTGGATTCAATCATAGCCCCACGTCGGATTCTCTCGGGCAAACCGCGGCATGGAATCCACGATGACCTGCCGAATCCTCGGCCTTCCGCAGTAATCGCTTCTTGCCGAGTTTCTTCAGCAAGGCCTCAATCTGGCCGTTCTGGAACTCGATGATCTGCTGGTGGCGTTCGTTAACCCGTTGCTCGTCATCGGACCTGTATGTGCGTGCTGGCGATTGCTCTGGTCCGGAGCAACGTGCATTTGTCGCGCATGCTGCCGGCTCGCTCAAGTTTTCGGACTTTCGCTGTCTGTCCGGCCTTCGCGACGTGACGGAGCGATGTAGAGTCAACGTGACATTCACCGACCCTCTGGATGCGCACTGGGCGATGTTCAATCTGTGACGATTAGTCAGGTTCAGCAGGCCCGTTGATTCGCGTTCGAGTCTGCAGGATTGACTTGCTGTTCCATGAATATGATCCGAGCCGTTGAACACCGCGATATTCCCCGGCTCGTCGACCTGCATCTCCGGGCCGAAGAGGGCGACGACGTCTCTCGCGAGCAGATCGAGGCCGCTTACAACGATCATTTCGCGGCGATGTTTCTGGAGCATCCCTGGACCGATGCCGGGCCAACGAGTCTGGTCGCTGAATCGCCCGACGGGCGCATCGTCGGTTTCATGGGGATCGTGCCGCGACTGATGTCGTTCGCCGGACGAGAGATCACGATGGCTGTTGGTACGCAGCTCACCGTTGACGTCGCCGCCCGCTCAAAACTGCTCGGCCTGCAACTGTTGAAGCGATTGCTGCGCGGACCACAGGACCTCACCGTTGCCGACTATGCCAATGCGACCACGCGACGAATCTGGGAATCGATGGGCGGGTCGACCGCTCATCTTTACAGCCTGTCGTGGTCGCGACTTCTCAATCCCGGCCGTTTGATTGTGGAGCGACTGGCCGGGCGCCAGGGGCTTCGCGCGCTGACACCGTTCGCCCGCCCGCTCGCTCGGCTGTTTGATCATTCGACTTCACGGGTTCCACGGATTCCGTGGGCGCTCCCGTCGACCGACGCGCCCCGACAACAGCTCACCGCCGAGGAACTCACCTCTGACACGTACGCTCGGCTGTTGCCCGACTTCACTCGTCATCAGACGTTGACACCGGTCGTAGACAAAGTGTCGTCAGCGTGGCTGTTTGATCGACTTGACCGGATGTATTCTTCCCGGAGCGTGCATCGTGTACTGCTCCGAGACGAACAGCAATTGCCGCTTGGCTGGTTCGTCTACAACAGGGAACCGGACGGCTCCGCCGAGGTGGCGCAGATTGTGGCCAGCCGTAACCATCAGGCTGACGTGGTGGATCACCTGATCCGCCATGCCAGGTCATCCGGAGCGACCGCCATCTCCGGACGGGTTCAGCCGGAATTGCTGTATACGTTTTCCGAGTTTCGCTGCCACCTGCACACGACGCCCGAATTCGCGCTGGTCCACTCACGAGACCCTCAACTTCTCCGCCCCTTCGAGACAGGGACGGCCTTCCTGTCACTCCTGGAAGGCGAAGGCTGCCTCTACCTGCCAGTTCGCGAAGGCATTCGGCAGACGGTCCCGACCGTCACGACGAGCGAGCCTCGCCCGTCGGTCATCCCGAAAGTGGCCTTCGATGGGCCGCCGTCGGGCAAGACTCGTGCACTCGCACGACTGTGACGTGGAATGTAAAACAGCCCGAAAGCCGTGTGGGTGAATGCGATGCCGTTCTCCTTGAGCTGTTCAACCAGAGACACCAGATGCCGCATCGAACGCCTTAAGCGATCCAGACGCCACACCACGAGGGTGTCGCCCGTGCGTAGAGCGTCGAGGCATGCAGCCAGGCCTGGCCGATCTTCTTTCGCTCCCGATAGCTTGTCAGTGAAAATGTCATTCGATTCGACACCGGATCTCAGCAGAGCGTCGATCTGAAGACTCAGGTCTTGATCGTCCGTAGTGACGCGGGCATATCCAAAGCTGCGATTCTTAACCAGATGAATGAGTTCGCTCATGGCTTCCCCTCTTATTGAGAGAAGCCAGCGTCCGCCCACAGTTTGTCATCGTCCACCGAATTTGGGTCGTGATCTACCCTTCTCATGTGCCTTCACGCGACCTGGCAAGACCTGTTGACTTTCCGGGGCCGTAGGTCAAGCGAATTCAGACTTTGGCGACCTGTCCCAATTCCATTGAGGGCAGTTGTTCAGCCAAACTGGCGGCCAGCCGACGGGGGCAGACCGGAGCGATCTGTGCTTTGTGCAGAACGTCGGACGACTGATGATCCGCGAACACGATCCAGATGAGTCGGTGAGGACAAGTTATAGACAGGCCGATATGGTGTTGCGTGTTTACGACCAGAGCATTGGCTTTGCGAGGCCAGACATGAGCGATCCATTCTCGATCTCTGCGACAAATCCTCAGACGGGCGAGGTTGTCATCTCGACCGTCGAATCAGGTGGAACAATTCGTATCGGACGTTCGAGAGAGAATGATCTGCCCGCGAAGTGGGATCGCGGTATCTCAAGGATTCACGCGTGTGCGCAGCACTGTGGACATGAACTTCGGGTCTCCTGTCTTGAGTCTGGCCGCGGGCCGCTCATTGTCGATGCAGAGAAGTCGCGAGAAGCTGCGTTGCAAGCGGGTGATGAGTTTCAAATCGGCAAGACCAGCTTTCAAGTTGAGAGTGTCGACCCGTCGTCCACCATCAACGAAGAGTCCGATCTTGATGAGTTCTCGGTCAGCAGTGCCGATCTGGCGAACTACGAGTTCGGGGACGCTCAGAAACAGATTCGGCTCCTGTGCGACCTGCCGGACCAATTGGCGCGCGCCGACAGCGATGCAGAACTCGCCAACATGGTTTGTGGCATCCTGCTGAACGCGATCCCGGAAGCGACCGCCGTTGCGGCGATGCATTACACCGAGGGAGGCGTGAGCGAGTTGGTGTCTTCCGACCCGGATACACCTTGCACTCTGCTTCCAGACACAATGCGAGTTCAGACGAGAGCCGAATACAACGGGCAATTCCGACCGAGCCGCCGACTCGTCGGCAGAGCGTTCCGGACGGGTGAATCCACGATACACATCTGGGGCGTTCGGGATGAGTCCGGTCAGTTCACATTGACCGATAGTCTTAACTGGGCGTTCAACGTCCCGATTCCCGGGCACGCCAGTGTGGGCTGGTGTCTTTATGTGGCGGGCGCTGGAGGGAAGGCCGGTGCAATCTGCGTCACGAAAGAGATGTTGGAGTCGGATATCCGATTTACTCAATTGCTTGCGAAATTCACGGGCGCGACACACTCGATTCGGCAACTGCAGCAGACGCAGACTCAACTGGCGTCATTCCTGTCCCCGAAAGTTGTCGAAAGCCTCACGACTACTAATAGTGCTGAACTGCTTACTCCGTCCGAACGTGACATTACTGTCCTGTTCTGCGACGTGCGCGGTTTCTCACGGAAATCAGAACAGCATCAGGACAACCTGCTGTACCTGCTCGACTGTGTGAAGGAAGCTCTTGGTGCAATGACGCACGGTATACTGGGATTCGACGGAGCGATCGCAGACTTCCAGGGCGATGCTGCGTTGGGGTTCTGGGGGTGGCCGGTCTCACTCGAAGAGGGACCACTCCCGGCATGTCGAGCTGCCCTGGACATTCAGCGTGTCTTTGCAGAGCCCCGGAATTCAGAAGGGCTGCTGGATGGGTTTTCGATCGGGCTGGGGATTGCTCACGGGCGAGCGGTCGCAGGACAGATTGGTACGCGACAACAGGCGAAAGTTGGAGTGTTCGGGCCGGTTGTGAATCAGGGCGCGCGCATCGAGGGGCTGACGCGACATTTTGACGTTTCCATCTGTATTGACGAGCAGACCAGCAGGTTTGTCCGGGAAGAGATGGAAACGACTGAAGGTCGAGTCCGGCGACTCGCACGACTGCGCCCGAAAGGCATGGATACTCCGATTGAGGTCAGCGAGCTTCTCCCACCAGTCAGCCACAGCGACGTCACCGATCGAAACATTCTGGCCTATGAGTCGGCACTGGATGCGGTAATCGCCGGTGATTGGACACAGGCCAGGACCATGCTCGCGAAACTACCCGTGGATGGTGCCGTGACTTTTCTGAACGAAAAGCTTTCGCAACTCGGAGATGTGCCGCCCGCAAGCTGGGACGGGGCATTCGCCATGACCTCAAAGTAGCTGACGCCAGACCTCTGGTTGTTGCGTCACGCACGTCATCCAATGCACTTGCTGCCTCGACTCTATTAGACGTCGTGCCCCGTCCGACTATTGGGGCATCCGGGTCCCTGGACCGATCAACACGAACGGCGCCCAGTGATATGGGGACTCCCATTTTTTGGTTGCGCGAATCGACACGCGTGCGTCATGGAGCGCCTTGGAGAAGTTTACAGTCGTACCGGATTTCATCTGTATTGCAACATGACCGAACATGGACGCGATGAGTTCGGCGGTCGATTCGTCGGGCACGCTCCAGTGACTGGCGATCACACGACTCGCGCCCGCTGCAATGAATGCCTGAGCAAGCGATGCGCCTGCTTCGAGCGGACGGTCTGGTGCGACATTGGTCTGGCATGCACTCAGAACGGCAAGCTGGCACGCACGAAGATCAAGGCTCACAATTTCATGGTATCTTAGAAATCCGTCATCTGATGACGGTCCGCTTCCGGACGACAGGGCAATTGCTCCAAACAGATTGTCGAACTGCTGATCGACAAGCCCATGTGCGGCGACGTGTATAAACTGCTGACCGGGAAACCTCTTTCGAGCCGCCGATTCACTTGCTTTGTGGCCCAGAAGCGGTGGTGCGATGTTGCAAACACCCGACATGCTGTGGAAAACCTGTTCGCATTCACGCTGAGTCCCGGGTAGTCGGGGCAGCCCGTGGGCAAATTCCTCACGCGTTGGTGGTCGAGGCGGCTCATCTGAGCTGCCGGGTGGGATTGGATACGCTGGATCGCCGATTGTCAGGCCACGATTCAACTGCCCCGCTGCATTCGAGCGATTTCGAAGTTTCACGAAGATGCTTGCAGAAGGGCCGTAGGAGATTGGCGGCAGTTCATCCAGCCCGTATCGCGTTTCTGGAGAGTCAGAAAAGACCAGCGATTCAAGGGGCAGATGATGAAGAGGTCCACTCGGAATGATGAGCAGGGACTTTGCCGGTTTCTGCTTCAGGCGGTCTCGCAGCGATACGGGGAACAGTACATTCCCGAGTTCGACATATGGCTTCGTGCCGGTCTTACCGCGGGCCGCCACGACTCTTGGCCCGGCTCCTCGCTCTGTTCCAAACTCGCGGCCACGCAATTGCTGTAGATACCAGTAAACGAGGCGTTCTGCGGTCTCTTGTTTCAGTCGGCCAGATTCGATGGACGGGCTACGTGCTGTCAGCTTTTCTCCGCGAGCTGCTGTCACGACAGATCCCGGTCCTCTTTCGAAACCGTCAACTCTCGGTTTGGACCGTTCCACAGTAATCGCCCTGGAAAGGGCGTCTGCTGCCGTGGACGAGATGTCAAGCTGTATTGCCTCGACAGGGGCGTCTTTGCGGATGACCAGCACTGAGCTGCTCTGGCTGGAAATGTGATAGAGCAGAGCCACCTCGCCAGTTGCGAGTGACAACTGGAATTCAACAAGCGTTGCCGGTTTCTGTCCGGCAAGCGTTTCCCGGTAGACGGGAGTCGCGTTGCGAATCTCTGTCCAGATCTTCTGATAGTCCTGACGCGTTTGTCGCATCCTGCTTGTTACTATTGCACCCGCCGCTCTGGTGGAATCAGTCGGTGCACCTGTGCGTAAGGACGCAGCCTCGGTTGTTAGCGAGATCAACTCCGTTGCCAGTTCTTTCTCCCTGTCTTTCAGTTGTGCAGCGTTATCGCCTGTGAGGAGTTCTCTCAAATCAATTCCAGCCAGATCGAGCTGGTCGAGCAGCGTTCGATTGGTCGTCCGTTCGCTTGCTGCAAACGCCGAATCAAAATCTCCAGCCTCCAGAGCCCACTGGTACTGCAACTGGTAGGAGTCAGCAAAGCGGGCCAGAAACTCGGCCCTTTCGCGCTCAGCGCCGATCGATGCAGCGCGCGGCAGTTCGACAATCGCGTCAGCCTGGTTAAGCAGTTCCTGTGCTTCCTCACGCCGCTTTAGGGCGTCCAGCACATACGCGAGATTACACAGGACGCTGTAGCGGTCCTGTGGTGGCGCGCTGAGCTGCTCCTGAACCGTCAGCGTCTCCCTTAACATGCTCTCCGCCGTGGTAAAATCACGCGCAAGAATCGACAGCAGGGCGAGTCGGTTTCGCACCCGTGACTCAAGCACACGCTGGCCCGTTGTTCCGTAAAGTTTCAGTGCACGCTGGAAGTGAAACTCTGCAGAGTCTGTCGCCCCCGCAGACATGCTGATGGTACCCAGACGGTAATGCACGGAGGCTTCAACAGAGACATTCCGACCAGCCGTTTTCTCAACAATCGCAAGCGCTTCCTGACCGAACGAATAGGCACGGGGCAGATCCCGCTCAGCAAGTTTGATCGCAGCGATGAGCGTGTGGCATCTGGCCAACTCGATCGACGCAGGTCCGAAGACTGTCCGCGTGAGGTCCGTGGCTTCAATGGCAGTTGACGAAGCTCGGTCCAGTAGCCCCTGAGACTTGTAGAGCGCGGCCAGATTTGAGAATACGACTGCACGCACACCATTGAGCCCAGGGGCGTCGCGAGTTCTATCAAGCACACCCTTGTAGACCGTTTCAGCTCGACTGTATTGCCCGGCTGACGCCAGGGCGTTGGCGTAATTTTGTCTTAAAGTCAGTTCTGCCTTGCTGACTGCCCCGGTCCTTTTCAGCGTCTCATGCAGCTTCAGAGCTTTCTGGAAGTGCTCCGTGGCTCTTGCGACGTTGCCGACAGCAAGGGCCAGTGTTCCGCGGTTGCTCAATGCAGCGGCCAGTCGGAGCGGAGATTCGTCTGCATGCGCTTCCCAGAAGCCAACCGCTCGAGCCATGTAGCCGTCCGCTTCTGCAAACCGTCCGGCATGCGCCAGGACGGCCCCCAGCGCTGCTCCGGATTGAACGGTCAGAACATGTCCGGCTCCTCGGGTTCTGTTCACCAGTTGATACTGTCGTTGCGCGGCATCAATGGCCTGTAGCGTCCGTCCGGAAGCAATGTGGAGTGTCTGCAGTCGCGCAAGTAGTGCCACCGCCAGCTCGACATTCTGCGGCTGATTCAACGCGGCTGCCAGAAGCTCTTCGTAGCTTTTGACGCTGTTCTGAAACGCCTCGTCGGCCGCCTTGAAATCTCCGGCGCTTCTGTAAAGGGCACCCAGACGCAATTGAAACGCCGCCTGGTCTTGGTCCGAATCCGTTTCTCGAACGGCTGCCTTCAGGTGTTCCAGAGCCCTCCTGGTGTCGCCGCGCACTTCCGACCAGTACGACAGGGCAGACCTCATTTCAGTCTTCAAATGTTTCTGATCAGCCTTCAACATCTTGCCAAAGACCACTTTGTCTACAGTCTCGCTCTTGCCTTTGATATCAAGGCAAAGAGCAAGACATGTCAGGCATTCCTGCAACGAGCGGCTGTCAGCTGCCAGTTTGAGATTCTGTCGGGTCCGGAGTTCAGCCAGGATTTCCTGAGCAAGCCGAAATGACTTTTCCAGTTCCGTCGGTGTGGCACTGGGGTCGGCCGCCACACGGATCAGAGCGACGCGGACGAGCGCTCCGAGCCTCACTGTCTTCGGCAGTTGGCCATACCGACTCGGATTGCTGAGCAGTTGATTGAGCTGAAAACTTGCTTCAGAAAAATCACGTCGCGCGATCAGACTGTCGGCGACAAGCATCAGGTTTTCCCGGCGAAGCGATTGCGCTGCGGGAAGCCCGTCAAGGCGACGCTCGTATTCCACCCCATAAGTGACGGTCGACGCATGATCGCCGATCCAACGGCTTTGCTGTGTCAGCAGAAAGAGAATCCGTCGACGGTCCCGATCTGAAACATCCTTAGACTCATCGGCAACATCGGCTTCGAGGAGCGCCGCCTGAAGCTGCTGAATGGACTCCAGATGCTGACCTCGATTGATCTGAGTTTCAGCGAGACGAATCCGACTTCCAACTGATGGCGTATCCTGAGCACGCACACTGGGAGCCACGACCAACAGCGGAATCATTAGAAAGGTGATCAGAAGTCGTCGGCTCATTTTCACTTCTCATTCGTGAAAGAACACGAGACCGCGGTAAGACTGAAATCTCTCGCCGACATACACTCGGAACGGGTCCGCGGTCGCAGCTTCCAGATCATGCGAACCAGGGCGGGGCAATGTTTTTCCTGCATCGGCTGCCAGCACGAAGTCAAGAACCGGTCCGCGGGAAGGCTGAATTGCGGGGCGTACGGAGCCAAAGTTGAACGGTTGCAGGACACCGCCAGCGTCTCGATAGCGATAGGCAACCCGGCACGATTCTAACTCTCGCAATTGGTCTTCGCTGACAGGACGCACTGACGCAACAGCTAGAATCGTATCGAGGCCTGGTGCACCGGCGACGCTGATCCACTGCTGGTTATCCGCGTCATCCTCGCTTACCATCGGTGGCACATACAGTTCACTGACCGGTCGTTGATCTGCCAGGTCATCAGGCCAGATACGGGCCGGTTTGCCGGCCTCGTCGAACCAGAACAGGCACGCATACACAGGCTCGTTCGTCGTGAGGTGGATCTGCAGACGATCACCGATCCTCAGGGGGACATGGCTGCCGGCCAGTTCGTCAAAACTTCCAATCTGGTCCGCCCGTTGGAAGTTGATTCGAACATCCTGAATCAGAAACGGATTCAGTGGCAGCTCCACATCGGCAGGCCGTACGTCTTCTGTCGCCGGCTGATCGACCACAGCGGGCTCTGGAGCCGCAGGGCTCCGTAAGACTTCGACCAGAAGCGCACTGAAGGCCAGCACTGCGGTCAATCCAGTCAATGCCAGATACCACCGCGCGGACTTTCCCGGAGTTGTGACGCCTACCGAACCAGTCGCGGTTTGACTCGCGACCGACATCGAAGGGTGACTACCCGAGGCCGACTGTGACGGTTCGACATATGCGGTCGAGCCGGCAGAAACGGCTACCGATTCTGCGCTACTCGTTCTTTGCCATTCGCGGAGGTCATCAGCGAAGTCACGTGCGGTTGAGTAGCGGCCCTTCAGCTCTCTTGCGATCGCGCGCAGACAGATTTCTTCGAGCGCTTTGGGAATCCTGTCGTTTCGCTGTCTTGGAGGTCGCGCATCGGCAGACCGGATCTGCTCCATGACCTGCATGGTCGACTTCCCCTTAAAGGGACGTTCGCCTGTCAGGAGTTCGTAGAAGACGATGCCGAGACTGAAAACGTCACTTCGCCCATCAAGAAGGTTGCCGCCTCGGGCCTGCTCGGGGCTCATATAGCTGGGCGTGCCTGTTGCCCCCGATCCAGGGGCAACATCCTCGTCGCGGAGCGCGAGTCCGAAGTCTGCCAGAAATGGCTGGCCAGACGTTTCCAGCAGAATGTTGGCCGGTTTGACGTCGCGGTGCACAAGCCCTCGCGTGTGAGCATGATGCAGCGCTTCAGCCACCTCGATGACGATATGAACGCTCTCTTCGACGGATGGCCGGTCGCCCCGGATTCGATTCGAAAGATCAGTGCCATCAATGAATCGCGACACGACATAGCATTGATGCTCGTCGTTCATTCCGACGTCAAACACGTCGACGATTGCCGGATGATGCAGTCCGGCCAGTTTCTGAGCCTCGTCAAGGAACAGATCTGCCTGTTGCCTCGACCGGGTTTCTGGTGATTTTGCGATCTTGATCGCCACGTGGCGTTTGAGCGCACTATCCCAGGCCCGGAAGACCTTGCCGAATGCGCCTTCACCCAGCAGTTCCTTAAGCTGGTATCTCTCGGGCACCAGTCTCCCGCGAGTCCCCGAATCTCTATTGGCCAATGCCGCATGCGAGCCAGGTGCGAGGACGGAGTCCTGCTCGTCGTTGTTAACGATGGTTTCCTGCTCGGACGACTCCAGACTCGAATCCGGGCCAGCAAGCTGATCGGGAGTCGTGGCCGCGAGACCAGACCTGTCGGAGTCTGTTTGCGTGAGGGCCTGGCTTTCCAGAGCCACGTCGATCGTCGCGTCCTGGCTTTGCTCCACATGTTCGTCGTCATGCGGCGTTGAAGCGTTCGACCGAGTCATGCCGGGTACCGCGTAACGTTACAGGTCAGTCGTCAGCAGGCAACAAGCGTCGTCATGCCGATTTGACGGTTCATTCCTTCACATTCCATCCACAAAGTGTGACTCAGTGTAAGCAGATCCTGGCGTCACAGCTCGACGACCATGAACAAATGCGTAAGAAACTCACACCGAACGACGATCGATACCGGAATTCACTGTAATGCTGAACAAATCCAGTCGAACTCTGCATAGGATTAATGCCAACACTCTACCTCTCAGGCCGCACGAATGTCGGGCTTCTGGTTCCATCATCGCCGTCGTCCTCGACGTTTTGGCGTCGCGTCCCGGGCCGAGACTCCGACTCCACTCAGCTTTACGCAGCGTGGCCGCCCATCGGACCTTGCCACACGGCCCGATCCGTTGGAGGACCGAACGATGCTCTCCACGGGGACAGGAATCCCCCTGGTCGGAGGCGGCATCGGAAACGAAGTCATCATCCCCGGAAGTCTTGAAGCGGCCGACAGTGTTGACCGGTACGGCATTGATTTGAACGCGGGCGAAGTCCTGAGAGTCGAACTGACGGGGCCACGCACAGAAGCGATCCAGGGTGGCCAGGTCCGATTGCTCGCGGATAACGGGCACGAACTGGTTCAACAGCTTCCGTCTACGTTCTTTCCGCAGAGTACGGGTCGGTTCACCGTTGAGGTCACATCAACGCAGTCGCCCGGAGATTACGAGCTTTCGGTCCTGCGGACTCTGGATATTGGGAATCCGAGAACAACGACTCTGGTCCACCGCTACAGCTTCAATGGAACCGGAACCAATGGTGCACCGATCGTCGACTCGATCAGCGGTGCCGACGGTGTGTTGCGTGAAGCTGATGACTCACGTTTAGAAGGCGGACAAGTGGTTCTGGGTGGTGGTGCCTCGTCGACCGCCGGGTATGTCGACCTGCCAAACGGAATCGTGTCTGCGCTGCGTGGGAACAATGCCACGTTTGAAATGTGGGTGACCTGGCAGAATTCCGGAAGCAGTTTCCCACGACTGTTCGACTTCCGAGAAACGATTCACGGGGAGATCCTCAACGTCGGTGGCGTGTTCGAGAGCAACGCCAGGGAATCACTGTTCCTGGGCCGAGGTGCACTTAGTTCGCCCCCGCTGTTTGTGGGGGACGTTATCGGAGGCAACCTACGTGCGACGAATTTCACCGATCCGCTGAGTGCAGGCGCGGAACATCACGTCGTTGTGACGGTGTCGGGTAACGACGGGATGACCGTCAATGTCTACGTAGACGGCCAGCTCATGTTGGCACCGGCTGACAGCACGCAAAGCTACACACTGCAGCAGCTTCTCATTGGCCTCAACGACGTCAACAACTGGTTGGGCCGATCTCTGAATTCGTTGGACGACAATCTGGACGGCTCGTTTAATGAATTCCGTGTCTACGACGGCGCGCTGACTGAACGTGGAATTCTAAGTTCGCTCGCGTCCGGCCCAGACCGCACCTTCGCGACCTCCGAGGTCTTTGACCCGTCCGAGGTCATACTTCCGTCTGTGTTGGTGGGTTCGACCGTCGACTTGGCCGCAGGACCTGGCGATCCTGCGCTGGTTCGACTGAAAGTCACCGAGCGTGATCGGATGCGAATCGACGTCGACATAGAAGGTGGCGATGGCAAGATTTCCGTGTTCGATGACAGCGGCCGAGTGCTCCTCACGCGGACATCAACAGACGGACAAGCCACCATTGAAACAGAATTGCCTATCGGCTTTTTCGGCATCCGTATTTCTGTCAATGAAGGGGCATCCGCAGCTCAACTCATCATTAGTCCAAGGACCACCGACTTTGAAGGCGGACCGTTTGAAGAACGGCGTGGAGTGATCTCTGTCGGAGACAATCCGGTATTGCAGTTGATCGGTGACTTTAATCGTGACAGACGAGTCGACCTCGTTACTGCAAATCGCGATTCCGACAACTTGTCGATTCTACTGGGACGAAGTGACGGCTCGTTTGAGCAATCGCGTCAAGTACCTATTGGCGGCCAGCCCCGATCACTCCGGTCGGGCGATTTCAACGGGGACGGGCGACCCGATCTGGCCGCTGTAATCTCTGACGACAATGTGTCAGTTCTGCTGGGGCGAGGAGACGGTTCGTTTCTGGACGCGAGTCAGTCGTTCGTGGGTGAAGCACCGCTTGTGCAGTTGACCGGGGATTTCAATGGAGACGGATTGTCCGATCTCGCAACCGTATTGACCAAGGCCGACCGACAGGCTGCCTACTCAAACAGCGACGTGTCAATTCTGCTGGGGCGCACGGATGGCTCATTTGAGGCCCCGGGCGGTAGTCAAGGAGCAATCCCGCCAAGTGGCTTACGCGATCGAAGCAGAGGCGAGTTTCTGGCACGAACTGACGACTTCAACGGAGATGGACGACTCGATCTCGTTATCGGGAATGGCAACAACGTCGAACCTTTTCCTAATCAAGTATCATTGCTGCTAGGCCGTGGCGACGGGTCGTTTGAGGCAGCGAATATGTTCTCTGTCGGATCCGTCCCGCACGTGTTGTTGAGCGACGACCTGAACGATGACGGACAAATCGATCTGGCCGTTGTAAATCGGGATTCTGCCAGCGTTTCTGTTCTGCTCGGGGCTGAGAACTCGGACGGTTCATTTACGTTCATGTCCGCGAGTCAATTCAGTGTCGACGAACTCCCGGCAGCGGTGTTGAGCGGCGATTTCGACGGTGACGGACGGCTCGATATTGCTACAACGAATACTAATCGAAATAACCTGAGCGTTCTGTTGGGCGATAAGGATGGCCCGTCACTGTTCTTACCAGTTACGAATTCGGGGTTCGTCGGCCAAAGCCCCGAAGGCCTGGTGGGTGGTGACTTCAATGGAGATGGGCGACTCGATTTCGCAACAGCTAACCGGGACTCTAACGATGTGTCAATCCTGTTGCGGCGTGAGGATGGCTCGTTCGCTATTAAGCGTATTGGCGTCGGGCAATTGCCAACAGCTTTGCTCAGTGACGATTTTAACGGGGATGGACGTCCTGATCTCGCAACAGCCAATCGTGCCACCGACGACGTGACTGTACTGCTCGGGCGTGGGGATGGCTCGTTTGCAGAACCAGAGTTCAGCATTCGTTTCCGCAACCAGATCATCGTTCGTACTAGCGCAACGACTGCAAATCAGCAGCTGATCAGCGTTAACGGAAACGGGGAAATTCTGGTCCGTGACTTCCTGACCGACTCAACACTTTCATCTCCCAACGTTTTAGCTTTGAGTGACGGAATAGTTGCGGCCGCCATCTCAAGCGAGGGTGACAAGTCCGTTAACTCTGGCGTCACGTCCGATAGCGTCATCATTCTCACAAACGAACTTGATTCCCGTAACGCCAACACATCGGACAGGGAATTCGCTCTGAGCGGCGTTCTGCCCCGCCGGCTGGAATCCGCCGACCTCGATCGGGACGGATTCGCAGATTTCGTGACTGCCAATGCATCGAGCAATGATGTGTCCGTTCTGTTTCGGGACTCGTCTGAGACGGCTGTTGAGATCCGTCTGCAAGGTGGAAACGGTCCAACCGACATCCAGGTTGTTGATGTGAACAATGACAACTTTCCAGAAATCGTGGTCGCAAACCAGTTGTCGGGTGACGTCAGTGTTTTTCGGAATCTAGGCGACCGTCGGTTTGATGAGATTCGCGTTCCGACGGGCGACCGACCGACTGTAATCTCGGTCGTCAGCGGCGAGCCGAACGTCAATTCGACGTTGTTTCCTGAAACGCTGGCCGTTTCGGATGTCAACCAAGACGGCCTGATGGACATCGTCGTTGGAAACACGGGACCAAACACTCTCAGTATCCTGACGGGAACCGGAGATGGCCGATTCGAGTTGGCCCCGGATTTGACAGTGCCTCTCATTGGTGAGTCCCTGGTAGAGATTGCGGTCGGGCAGTTCAATTCGCTGGAAGACTCCTATGTCGATCTGATTCTGCTGAATGACAGCAATGTCCTTACGGTGTACGAAGGAGCCAGAACCGGTCGGTTCACTCGATCTGAGGTGGAGGTCGCGACAGGGTCCCCCGGAACGGCACTGACCATTACGGACCTGGATCGGGATGGGTTCGACGATGTCCTGGTCGGGAATGAGTTCGGGGACATCCAGACGCTGTTCGGGAACGGAGACGGGACGTTCGCCGACTTTCGTCGGGCTGAGCAGCGCGTGCCACTTGTCGTCGCCGATCTGGATGGCGACGGCAAAACAGAAGTTGTACTGGCCAATCAGTCTCAGGACCGACTGGTTGTCCTCGATGCGGCATCGCAGAACGTCACAGAGGAAGTCGATGACGGCCTGCTCGCTCCCGGGGCTGTGGAACTGATCGACCTGAATGCCGACAGCAAGCCGGAATTGGTCGTGGCCAATACTCAAGGCACAACAGTCTCCGTTTTCGTGATGACTGACGGCAGTTTCGGCGATCCCGCCCAGTTCTTCACAGGAACGGGTCCGGCCGGAATCACAGTGGGCGATGTCGATACAGACGGTCGACCGGATCTTATTGTAAGCAACCAGAGTTCCAATGACGTCACGGTACTCCTGAATCGATCGTCTAGAGGTGGAGAGATCCGTTTCGATCTGGGACCGCGTCTTGATGTGGGCGCGGGACCGGTCTCAACCGCATTGTCGGACCTGAACGAAGACGGCACACTCGATCTGGTGGTCACGAACGCAGGCGAGGGCACGCTCTCGATGCTGTCCGGAATCGGAGGCGGGTTCTTCAACGACGCGGCAGCCACGACCATCCCCTTCGGTCAAACATCACAGCAGGGTGGAGTGCTGGTCGGAAACTCGTTTGTCGCAACAAGTCCACTAACAAATTCCATTCTGTTCGTGAGAAATCTGGCCGACGCATTTCGAGGATTTGGGGGTGTGCAGACTTTTGGAACGGGAGGCCGGTCTCCATCATTCCTCACCGCGTTCAACTTTACGGGCGGTGGTTTGTTCGACTTGGCCGTTGCCAACACGGGGGATGGGACGATCGGTCTCCTGGAGGGGCTTCTCGACGGTTTCTCGGTCGCCGGGCTCCTGACTGATCCCAACCTGTCGAACCCGAGTTCACTCGAATTCGCGCAGGTCGATGGCATCCTGCAACTCTTCGCCACGGACGAGGGTGAGGAGACGGCGACTGTCTTCGACTTCAGCGAGATTGAAGAAGCCCTCGCTGACAATCTGCCCGGTCCTGAGTCCGAAGATTCACCGGAGGACGAGCCCGGCACTGAGTCCGGGATTGCGATCGGCTCCATCCGTACCCAGCTTCTCTTTGCATTCCTGTCGGTGACGCCGGAGTTCGCTGATGACGAGGACCAGGCCGGCGGATTCCTCTGGATTCAGCGCTTCAGTGAATTCGTTACGAGCTACTTCCGCTGCGATTCCGGCGGCACATCTCTCGCGTGTGGATTGGACGCCCTTGACGAAGACTCCCCGACTGGGAGCGTACTCCGTGGGATCATCCCGCCGTTGTTTGTTTCGCCAATCATGTTTCCGCCGTTTATTGGGCCTGCCCTCGACATTCTGCTGGACAGCCTGCGGGAACTGGTGCCCCCGGACGAGACTTCCGGCGAAGCTGACGAGGCGTCGCAGGCAGGCGATGACGATGGCTCACGCACGACAGAGGACGCCGCTCGGGACGGGACCGAGACGACTCCTGCACAGGGCGGATCGGACGCAGAAGGCGACGAAGAATCTGAATGTCCGGATGCCGCTGACGATACGGAACGGGCTGCCCTTTATGATTTCATGATCGACATCGCTGGCGATCAGACCGTCACCGCGGCACTCTTTGATCAGGGAGTGACGTTGGAGACGACTGTCAGAAAGCAATCCCGCAGCCGCGACACAACATCTCTCTGACGTGTGATCCCGGAGTGCCACCAATGACCGAAGTGCCCCTGGCTCACTCACCGCAGGCTCAATCTGCAGAGCAGGAGCCATGGATGAAAATCAGCGGCTCAAGGTCGCTGACGTCCTGGATGCAGCGGCATCAGGTCAGCTTGGGATTTACCACGTATCAGACCGGCAAACTGTTCCTGATTGGCTCACAAGCGGATATGCGGCTCTCAATTTTTGAGCGCAGCTTCAGCCGCTGTATGGGCATGTGGGCCAGCTCGGACAGCCAGACGCTGTGGATCAGTACGCTGTACCAGTTGTGGCGCCTCGAGAACCGGCTTCGCCCTGGCGAAACGCACGACGGCTACGACCGCCTCTATATTCCGCAGGCAAGTCACACGACCGGCGACCTGGATGTCCACGATCTGGCCGTGGATGGAGACGGGCGTCTGACGTTCGTCAACACGCACTTTGGCTGTCTGGCCACAATCAGTGACCGACACAGCTTTCGCCCGCTCTGGTCGCCACCGTGGCTGTCGCGCATGGCACCGGAAGATCGCTGCCACTTGAATGGCCTCGCTATGAAAGACGGCCGTCCCAGGTGGGTCACCGCAGTCAGCAGGACAGACGTCGTCGATGGCTGGCGCGACCGACGTGTGGATGGCGGTGTCGTGGCTGACGTGGAAACCGGCAACGTTGTCTGTACCGGACTATCGATGCCGCATTCGCCCAGATGGTAGCGCGACAAACTGTGGGTGCTGGACTCAGGCTCCGGATTCCTGGGACACATCGGCCTGGGCGCCGGCCACTTTCAACCGCTTGCATTCTGCCCCGGGTTCTTGCGCGGCCTCGCATTCGTCGGCGACTACGCGATCGTGGGTCTGTCACGACCTCGGCGCGATGGGACCTTCTCGGGACTGAAACTCGACGAGAACTTGAGAGAGCGCGACGCCGAGCCAAGAAGCGGCCTGCACATCATTAATCTCAACACAGGCGACGTTGAGGAGTGGCTCCGATTTGAAGGCGACGTGCAGGAACTCTATGACGTAGTCGTATTGCAAGGAGCCCGCCGCCCGATGCTTCTGGGGTTTCAGACCGACGACATCCAGCGGACCTACTCAATCGAAGATGACCCGGAA
This sequence comes from Planctomycetota bacterium, assembly GCA_963579025.1. Taxonomy (GTDB): domain Bacteria; phylum Planctomycetota; class Planctomycetia; order Planctomycetales; family Planctomycetaceae; genus CAUZFZ01. The sequence continues at coordinate 17,588 of CAUZFZ010000170.1, forward strand.
ACCCCACAGTGATGGCAGCGGCACGAAAGCCTCGCCAACTGTGGGCACCCGGGCTGTTTCCAGATCTACGTCAAGTCGGTTGACTACGCCGTTTCACGGTCGGGTCGGCGGTCGCCGTCTCGTGGAGCATCGCCATCTGGTCGGCGCCCGGGCGCGTCACGCCGATCACTATCTGGTCCCCGTCGTCCCGGTCCGTCAGCTCCGGGTGGAGGCCCGTCACGACGACCATCTCGTGCATCCGGTCCTGGACCTCGATCTCCACGTCCGTCTGGCGGGCCACCCTGTGGGCCTCGGCCACGACCATCACGCGGACCTGATTCGGGTCGGCGATCGCCGTGAGGTGGTCCGTCGCGACGGCCGTCTCGTGCATCGGGTCCCGGTCCTCGATCTCCACGACCGTTCGGTGGTCCACTCTGTGGGCCTCGGCCGTGACCATCACGCGGTCCTGCTGCCGGTCCGCGACCGCCTTGAGGGGGTCCATCTCGACGGTCGCCACGTGCGTCCGGTCCACGCCCGGATGATCGATTGAAAGGCGGCCCACCTTGCGGACCACGGAAGGACGGTGGTCCGGACCGGCCTGACTGTGGTCGCCCCATTCTTGACGCAAACTGAGGTGGGTCGGCGAATGGTGGTCTGCCACCGAATGACGGACGTCCCGAGTTACGGGCAAACGCAGGCGGTCCACTCGGTCGACCGAATTGCGGGCGAGCGAATGACGGCGGGCCGCCTGGGCCACGTCCTCGAGCCATGTCAGGTTTGCGAAAATCACGACTGCCAGCCGAACGACCCTGCTGTCGTCCTTGCTGTGAATCTCGACGGCCTCCGCGGCCGGCGTCACGACCGTGGCCTTTTCCCCGACCTTTGGCATCACCGCGAGAACCTTTGCCCTTGCCGCGACCGGCATCGCGATCTCCCGGCCGCCCACCACGTGCATCCGGAGGGCCAGGCCGCCCATTGGGAGGGCCACCGGGACGTCCCATGTGTGGAGGACCATCGGGGCGTCGACATTCATCGCCACGTCGAGAGTCGCCTCGCGAACCTCGGTCTGGACCGCCGTCCCGTCGACCACCGTCAGACCGGTCGGAGAACAGCGACTGCAGTTCCTCGACTGAAATGCGATCTCCCTTCTCGTCCGAGGGGCTGTCGACCGCATCGTCATCCGCTGCCGCTGAGCCGACCGTTAGTGCGACCAGAGCCGCAGCGCTCAGCGCAGAAATTGAGAGCCGTTTCATGTGTTTTCCTCGTTTGGACACCGCTGTCGAAGCACAACTGGGCATGACCCGCGAATTCCCTTTGCGGAGTCGGTTGTGTGATTGAGGCCCTGTAAACGCGCGCTTTGCCCCCATGTTTCGCGCGGAAAGCAAAAAAAGAGCCTGATCTTCCGATTGTCTGCTGCACCCTGTCGGGCAATGCTGTGAAGCATTTTCGTAGCCAATGTCGCCAGACTTTGGCGGTCCGGCCCGAACGGCCAACGTCTGGCGACTTCGGCTACCACGAACGCCCTGCTTTTCTCCGCAAAACAATGCTTCACATCGTTGCCTGCCGGGGCTGCGCATGAAGAAGCCCGGCCGATTTACAAGCGGCCGGGCGTAAGCGCCAACGCTGATTAACGGTCGATTTCGCCCATCACGATGTCGAGCGATCCGACCACCGCCGGAATGTCGGCCAGCAGATAGCCTTCGCTGAGCGGTGCTGTCGGGGCGAGATTGCAGAAGCAGGAACTCTTCGCTCGTGCCCGGAAGGGCTCCGCGTTTCCGTTGCCGACGAAGTAGAAGCCCATGGCTCCGCGAGGGCATTCTGTTTCGAGGTAGCATTCGTCCTTCGGCAACTTTGTGGCCATCTTGTACGGAATCCGATACTCGCCCTCGGCGGTCGGGTACTTCTCAATCGCCTGACGTACGAGCCGCATCGCCTGGACGACTTCCATCATCCGCACGAAGAAGCGACACCAGTTGTCACCGAGTACAGCTTCTCGCGGCATCTCATCGAACGGTGCGAGGCGGACATCCCAGTCGTAGCCTTCATACATGCGTGTGTAGATCGGGTCGCCGTCGCGACGTAGGTCCCAGTCCACGCCGCTGCCACGCAGTACGGGACCAGTGCAGCCGTAGCTGATGGCATCTTCACGCGAGAGGACTCCCAGTCCCGCCGTTCGCTTGATGAATATGTGATTGCGCGTGAGCAGGGTGTGGTATTCCTGAATCCGTGGTTCCAGCCAGTCGAGGAACATCGTGACGGCATCGACCCAACGAACTTTCATGTTGGGATCGCGCTCCGTCAGTGTGGCGAGTCCTGGCGGAATCGGAATCATGTTGGGCAGGTCGTGAGTAGCGCCGCCCGGTGTCAGGTAGCTGTACGTCAGACGAGCGCCACACGCCTCCTCGAACAGGTCGAGGACAATCTCGCGCTCGCGAAACGCATACAGAAACGGGCTGAATGTGCCCAGGTCGAGACCATACGCGCCCATACCGACGAGGTGGCTGGCAACCCGACCGAGTTCCCCGATCAGCACGCGGAGCACCATCGCTTTCTCCGGAACCTCCATGCCGACCAGCTTTTCGACGGCCAGCGACATGCCGAGATTCATGTTCATCCCGGCCAGGTAGTCCATGCGGTCCGTGTACGGGATCCACTGAACCGGAGACAGGTTCTCACCGATCTTCTCGGCACTGCGGTGCAGGTAGCCCAGATGCGGTGTGATCTCGTGAACGATTTCCCCGTCCGTCCGGAGGAGCAAGCGCAACACGCCGTGCGTGCTGGGATGCTGCGGCCCCATGTTGACGAGCATCTCGTCGGTGCGGACGTCGAATTCAACGATGCGGGGATCTTCGAGTGTAACGCTCATAGTCTTGTCCGTCGGTCAGGTGTCGCCTGACGGTTCCGGCTTGCGGTTAACAGTGATGTCGTTCAGGAGCCCACTAC
>CAUZFZ010000171.1:0-20106 GCA_963579025.1 Planctomycetota bacterium
TCTTCGGTGTCCCGTCCGAACTGGAACTCACCGAGACGAACGTTGCCGTCTGGCTGAACGCGTTCGGCCCCGTGACCTGAATGTCACCCGTGCCGATGTCCGACGCATCCACAGCCACGTTGTCCCGATACTCCACCGTAATCGAGTGTGTGCTGCTGCTGGCACTCGTGATGTTTGACGCCGAGCCCGACGCCGTCGGACGTGTCGTGTCCACTCCCCCCGACCCGGATTCAAAGACGCGAACATTCCGGAAGATGCTTTGGGCATCAGCTGAGCGGATGTCGTGGTCCTGGACGAACACGAGATGGTTGAAGCTGCCTGTGAGGAACTGGCCGACTGGAATGCGGTAGGGTTCGGAGTTCGGTGGCGTGTAGTTGTGGAAGTCCTGACGTCCCCAGCCTTGCGTGCCGTACAGCTGGAAGAAATCAGGCTGGGAGTTAATACCGTGCAGGTTGACGTCCGTATCAAACCCGATTCCGTGGATCTCACCTTCTCGGCTGCTCTCGAAATCAAACTCCAGAATCGTGTTCGGTGTCACGGTGTAAACGAAGTCGATTGCCTTCCAGTGATTCCCGTTCAGTTCAATCCCGTTACCACCAGGAAGTACCGTGATTCCTCCAGAGAAATCCTGGCTTCCTACCGCATAACCGCGAATCGTCACATCATCAAAATCGATCGCCGGCAAAGCGACAGACCAGCTGTCCGAGGCATTGTTGGCCAGAGCATTTCCGGCCTGGTCCTGAATCCCGGAACCTGCTGCCACCAACGTCAGCACATACCTACCCTCGGGGGCTGTCACGGTCGTCAGATCGATTGTGTAAGTTGTACCACTGCCACTGGCAGCCAGTCCGTTCAGGCTGATGGTCGTACCACCATGCGTCAGCGTGAAGTCGGAGATGTCCACACCGGTGACAGCTTCGCTGAAGTTGATCGTGACCAAGCCCGCATGCGTGTTGCGCGGGTCCGGGGTCACATCGACGATGTCCGCTGTTGGCGGTTCCATGTCGTCTGGCCGCACGTTGATCTCGATCGAGTCCGCGTCTGATCGCACTCCGCCCGTCCCGCTGTGACCGAGATCGCTGGTCGTGATCTGCAGGCTGTCGGCGCCGAAGTAGCCCGTGTCGGGCGTATAAACCAGTCCGTCGAGCGCTGTATTGATGGCCACGCTGGCCCCTGCAAAGGTCATCGACGCGGCTCCATTGGTCCCGACGGTGAATCCGACTCCGTCAGGCGTCGATAGCTGCAGACTTCCGTGATCGACGGTCAGCGTCACCTGCAGGTGGAGTCCCCCGTCGTCGGGGTCGCTGACAGAAATGCCGTTGGCATTCGACTCGGAGAATGTGAGCGTTCCACCCTCGTCGAGTTGCTGATCTCCTGGAACGTGGTTCACCGGCGGTTCGTTGACGTGGCCTGCGGCGATCTGGTTGCCGAAGTTGATATTCTCGACGACTTGACCAGCTTCAACGACGACGGTCCGGGAATCGGGGGGACCCGTCAGAACGAGGTTGTCGATCCGAACGACTTCCTGTCTGTTGGATTGTGACCAGCTTCCCACACTCGAGACTCCAATGTTGGGAAGTGGCGGAAGACCGCCGGGGATTGCAACGGTCACCGAATAGAAATCCAAATCCGCTGGGGAACTCACATCAAGCGTTGCGTTTCGACTTACCGCATTGTACGTCACCACGTTGTGATAGACGGTGTTTAGTGCAAACGTCGGTGCATCGCCCTCGATGGCTGGTGCAACGAAATCGGAACCGTTCGCATCACGTCCACGAATTCCCATCACTTGTCCGAATCCACCCCACAGAACGTAGATAGCCGGATCCACCCCAGAGTTGGTTTGGCGTGAGCCGGAGAAGAGGCCAATATTGGCATCACCGGATGTTCTCGATTGAATCTCCACGTCGAATGCAAGCTCGAAGGAATCGCCGGCGTAGGCCACTGGAAACGTTCCGAATTGCTGACTGTTGGTAAACGTTCGGGCTTCCAATGCACCTGCGGACACGAAGTAGCGGCTGCTGTCGTTGGTCTCGATGCCGGGATCACTCGAAAAGTCACTGGAAAACAACGTGCTTCGATCGGTACTCCCGGACGTCTGCTCCCAGTCGTCCTGCTGGACTTCACGGACGATGTGGTTACCCGCCGGGACTTCGGTCAGGACGTAGGTGCCATCTGATCCTGTGACCGTCCACTGCTCGCCCTCGCCACGATCCCACTGATCGTTTGAGTTCGAGTCGGTCCAGTTCAACTCCTCATTGCCGGTCGTCTCGATGTAGATCGTCCAGCCGGGGAGTCCTGGCTCGAAGTCAGTCGCATCGGGATTGGCGGAATTCCGCTCGCCATTGCCATCGACGTCGTTCCATTTGAGACCTCGGATTTCACCGGCGTTCGGGTCGAGGTCGTCGTTCAGGATTGTTGCTGTCACCCTTGACGTGCCCAGCGACACGTCAAGGGAGCCGGTGTTGAGGCTGCTCAGAGCGACGTCGAAGGTCTCGGTTTGGAAGTCTCCTTCGTCGCCGTTGACCTGCACGCTCCTGGTTTGCGAAAGCGGCCCATCCGGTTGGAATGTGATCGTCTCGCTGACGGCGTCGTAGTCATCATCGGCCGTCGTAGCCGTGCCGTCGACTGTGTTGAATTCGACTGAGACCGCGACATAGACGGGATTCGACAGAGTCACCGTGAAATCGAACGGGGTCGGTCCGGTGTCGCCCTCATCCGTTGGATTGGGACCGGAAATACTGATGGTCGCGGTCTCATCGTTGCGGATTGCGCCAATCGCCGTGGGCATAGTGATGACGGCACCGGTGGTCGCATCGGAAAGAGTGACCGTGAATTCCTCGTCCCGCTCAACCACGCCGTCGCCGCGGACATTGATCGCAATGATCTGAGCAGTCGTCTCGTTCGAGTCAAAATGCACTGGTCCGCTCGGGAATGTTCCGCCAAAATCGTCGGCGTTCGCAGGCGTGCCGCCACTGCCCGTGACGGTCCATGTCGCATCAAGGGCAGTGCTGACGTCTCCACTGCGAGAAACGGTGAAAGTGAACGGCGTGTTTCCGGAATCGCCTTCTGCCTTGTCGGCGCTCGTCGTCGAAATTGCCAGCGTCGGCGGTACGTCATTCACCGTGATACGCAGAGGTATTGCGGATGACGTATCGTCCCCACCCCGGTCGGTCCCACCACTATCTTTCAGACGCACGGTTAAATTCGCGATGCCATCACGGTTCGCGGCCGGAGTGAATGTCAGCCGGCCCGTCGCCGAAATCTCAGGCCCTGCGCTGAAGAGGACCGGGTTGTCGTTGCTGATCTCGAATGTCAGTGTCTGATTCGATTCATTGTCCGGGCCTTTTGAGAGGTTCGTCGCCCAGATCGCCGAGTATACACCGGAGTTTTCGTCGACGGTGACATTGCTGCCGCGAGTAAATGAGGGCTCATCGTTGACCGGATCTACAGACACTGGGAAGCTTCTGCGACTTGGCAGTCCTGCGAGGTCCGTCACGGTCAATGTCACGGTACCTGTGCCGAACTGAGTCGAGGCCGGCGTGATTTGCACTGTGCGAGTGGTGCCGCTACCTCCAATCACAATATTCTCGAATGGAACAAGTGTTGTGTTCGAGCTTTCTGCTGTCACGCTCAGCAGTGCGTCCGGTGTCTCGAAGTCACTGACAGTGAACGCGATCTCACTCGTCGCCTGATTCTCGTGGATGGACTGGATTGGAATCGTTCCAACTACTGGAGGAAAAGGAAGCTCGGATCCAGCAATTTCGATTTGCACACCGTTGTCGAGACGCCGATATCGGAATTCCCGAATGTCGTCCCAGTCGACGACAGGTGCGTCTCTCACTTCGATTTCTCCTTCGAATGCTCGCAGGGGAAAACCGTAGTTATCCGTGTATTGATCCTCTCTCCACGGGCCGACGAGGGCATTTTCAAGTCGTTCGAGTGCGAAGAACTCGCCGATCCGATGTTCTTGGGCATGTCGAACGAGCAACTCAAAGACGTCAACAGGCGCTCCGTGTCGTTCGCCATCATCAGGATCCCTATCTGAGTATCTCACCGAAAACGACTCGTCGGCAGTTGCGGCGCGGTTATCACTCCCAAAAAACCCATTTCCGTAAAAGGCCCACGAGAGTGCGCTCACCTCCGAAAAGTCAACTGCACTCTCTTCGTAGTTACCCCCGGCTGCCGTTGCCGGGTCCAGCGCGACAAGTGACCTCACTCCTTCCGGGAGATTCTCAGCTATATCGTAGGCGACGAAACTTCCCCAACTATGGCCAACAACTCTCAGCTGGGGGCCGGTGATCCCATAAACGCTTGAAAGCACAGTTGTGGCCCAATCGGCGACTGACGGAATCCAGCCGGCACCTTGCAAGCCCCCAAATTTCGGCAGGTTGTCATCCGCTCCCGTCTCCCAGTCAAGAACGAGAACTTGATCGCCCGTTTCCGTAGATATTGCTTGGGCCAAATTCCTGAAGTTGTTCGCACGGCTGGCCCGTCCATGAATCACGACCCACGTTTCGACAGATGATTGGATTGGCTGTGTATTCGTGAACGACTCGTCTCCGGTCGACGTGATTCGCTCAAGATAGACGTCGATGTTTGGTTCGTTATGGAACGCGAGATTGGCAGGGCGTGGGATGTTGCCGCTGTATCTGCTCGTGATGCTCGAAATCACGAAGCTTCCGGAATAGCGGTCTTGAGTGCTTTCACCGTTGCTCGTGTCGTTGTCCTGATTCATCTTGTTCCCGGCCACGTCCGTGATGTTCGGTCCGATGAGCAGGTTGTATGTGTCGGGCGTGAATAACGTGCCATTGAAGCTGATTCGATAGATGTTGCCGGAGACATGCGACACGTCAGTCATCAAAGGCGATTGCGTACTGCTGGTTACGGACACGTCTGCAGCCGTAAAGCTGGAACTGTTGATCGCTTCATTGAATCTCACATCAACAAAGCGAACCGATCCGGTCGTCGTCCCGGGCGGCGTCTGCTCAATGATTCGGGGCCCCGGATCAAACGGTGGCACGACGTTGATCGTGAATTCCTCGACATCCCAACCTTGCTGGTCGATGCCGTCGACTCCTCCACTGATGTTATGATCGTTGCGGAACCAGAGATCATCATTGGGATTAGTGATTCCGTTGACACCGTCGCGCATTGTCGTACGGACACGGAGCCGAATCGTCCCCGCCTCGTTCGGCGTGACTGTAAATGACATTTCGTGTTCTTCACCGCTGCGCCAGTTTTTATCGCCTGCTTCTCGGATGTGATGGATCGCGCCACCGCTAATGAGCTCCGGTCCTCTGCGATAGACATTCTGTCCATCGCCTGGGTTAATATTGCGAAAGTAATCAGGCGAGTTTTCGTCACCGTCCCAGTTTGAAAGATCAAGGTTCGATACGGAGACGGCATCGCTTCCCGCCGAATGAACCACTGATGCATTGATTGCTGAGTCGGGCCCACCAAGTCCAGAGTCGTTTTCAGCAGTGATTGTGACCGTAAATGGTTCTCCAATGATCACGGACGTCGGGACACCGTCGACCCTGCGGAGGTCTGGATCGGGCACCGATGCGTTCGCACCTGCGATGGTCAACGAATAGTCTGAATCGGCCTGTCCGAACGGGTACACGCGGACATAATAGAGGGTATCGCGTGCCGGAAAGAACTGGATCAATTCGTTGGTCGTTCCACCTGCACGCGAGTGAGCGAGTACCTCGTTGTCCTGGCGTGTGCCGTCATTGTTCTTATCCTCGATGAGTTCAAGGTCTAGGTCTGCACTTAATCCTCCCAATGCAATTACGAGACCCAAGGCGCCATTTGGCGCCGCCGCGATTTGAAAGTAGTCGGCAGAATCACTTCCTCCAACATGCTCGTTGATCGGCATCGACGTCGATCCGAAGACAACGGCCTGGGCGGTGTAGCCAGGGTTGTTCCCCGCGTCCGCAACAATCGAAAGTACGTGACGAGTTTCGGAGGGGCTTGAGTGTTTGTAGCCAAGGAGATGTCCGGTTTCATGTTGGATGACGTGTGACAAACGTTCTGCAGCTCGTGACGGAGAGTCCGACACCGTGAGTGCGCTGCTAAAGATGAACGCGTTGTCCACAGCATTCGAGTTGCCGGCATCCACCTGCTCCGCCAATCCGCGAAATGACCCATACGTGTGAAACGCCGAGTCATCACCACCAATGTAGACTGTCGAGTATTCCACGCCGTCAGCAGACGGTTCTGTCGTGAAGAACACGCCGCTGCCGGCGAAGGTTTGTTCCAACTGCTTGACGACGGAGGAAATGATCGCCTCTTCCTGACCGGCCAGTTCGCCGGGAGCCTCGAACGCGGGCACGTCGAACGGCCCCACCGTTACCGGGCCGTTGTAGATCACGTCTTCCGCGCCGTCGAAGTCGAGAAAGATGATCTGGCCGGAGGCGTCGGTGTCCGGATCGACGAGCGTCAGGCCGGGAAGGTCCGGCAGGGCTGAGGGGTGAGACCTGAGGGGCGAGGACGAAGCGTTCACTTCGTGCTGCGGCAGGAAGGTCTCCATGCCGATTGTCGACTGAACCGCCGAATCGGCGAGATGCCGCTCGTCGGCGAGGAAGGTCGTCAACAGCGTCCGGTCTTCGAGGACGTCCGGCGAGCGGGCGATGCTGGACTGGATCACCAGGCGGTTGTGAGGCCGTCTGCGGTCGCGGCGACGGCGGGAAGACCGGCGGCTGGCACGGCGAATCGCGTGAAATTCGGTCAGTCGTCTCAGCCAGTTCGGGATCAGCATGTGATGGCCCTCGTGCCGGCGGATCAGGTCGCCGGTGACTTGTCGTCGTGTCTGTCGGTTTCGCTCGTCCCTGTATCTAAGAGTCCATTCCGGCTGCGTCGCGGTGCAGGAATTCCGGTGACTGAATTGAGATTTCTGAAATCCGCTCGCAAACGTGCCGCAGGCCAGTGCCACACGCCCCGGTCAATCGGGAAATGTCGCAAGCAGCATCAACGTTCGCACCACACTGGCCTGCGACGAGTGTACATATCTGGCGCGAGGATGACAGACTGAGTCCGAAGGATCGCTCGTACTGACAGCCAAACGGCAGCGTGCGACCCGTTCCGTGACCAGCGGCGCACATTGTCACTGCAGCCGGGTCTGTGGCGCTTCACGGTCAGCGAGGCGCCACGCAGAGGACAGCGGCAGTCCGCCAACCAGAGCGCACGATCCACATTCGAGAGGTCTCACACGCTGATGATTCACGTGACGACTGTCGCCCGGATTAGCGAGAATCAGCGTCGATTAGTGTTCCCTCATGGCCGAAAACAAACTGGCTCGACTGCCACATGACTTGACGCATAAGCGGAGCTAATACAGGCGTTCTACGTATGCCTCGTTAATGGAACAGTCCAGCTCCTCCGGTGACAATCCGGTTTCCGTCTGATCGGCGAGCATCGTGCCGAACGAGGGCAGATCACTCCGCTTGACTCGGTATGTGTCCTCCCACAAGGCAGAACGTTTCAGAGCCTTCCCACATTGCAGACACGCCTTTTGCACTTCAACAAGGATCCCCGCTGTGGGGATCTGGCCATTAATGGCACAGGTCTCCAGCCGAGGATCGTCATGGATGATCCGACCACGGCCACTGACACGCAGCGATTCGAGGATTCCCGGCACGGCGAAAAACAACGCGATTTCTGAGTTGGCCGTCAGGTTGGACATCGTGTCGAGTCGGTTGTTGCCGCGACGGTCGGGTATCAGCAGCAACGACGGATCAAGTATCTGAATCGAGCCAGGCGGGTCGCCGCGCGGCGAGATATCGAGCGAGCCGTCCGCGTCACATGTCGCAATGCACACGAACGGAGACAATCGCACCATCGCCTGGCAATGCTCATCCAGAGCGGTCATGAATTTCTGCTGCGACAACAGCGACGGTTCGGCATAGAGCTGCCGCAACTCGTCGGTGGTTTCAATGTGGTTGGATGGAGCATCACTCATACGGCACGGTCTCAATAGTTGGGTTCACTATTGATGAGTGATATGTCGATCCCGGCTGATCCGCCATGCAAAGCGTCGTAGGCCGGAACAAGCGAAGCGCAGGTCCGGCAAGTCAGTAATCCCCTGAAACAGCCTGCCGGAACATCGTCGCTAGCGCTCCTTCTTGCCGGCCTACGAATTCTGCACCGCAGCACTACTGAGTTCAGGTACTACTTCAGCAGGCACAACAGGCGCGGGCTATTGCAGCACGGTCCCACCGGACTGGAGACTTGCGCGGAAGGCGGTTCTTTCTTCCGGCGTCATCGAGTTTTCGAGCTGCTCCAACTGCGTCGCATTCAACGTCCGCGGATCGAGTAATGGTCGCTGTTCCTGCGGAGCATTGCCTCGGACAGACGCGTCGCTTCCGGCCGGCGCCTGTGCGATTTGCAGTGGCGGCTGTTGTTGCGATGTCTCTGCGGACTGCTGGCCGGTTGCGGCATTTCGTCGGGCGATCATGTTCTGTGGATCGCGTTCCTGGCGGACAGTGTCCAGCCAGTGCTGCGCCTGGGCGAGCGTGGGCTTCTTGAGCACGGCCTGCAGAAACCGCTGCTCGGCCGGTCCGACTTCGCCGCGTTCGTACAGAATCAGTCCGATGTTGTAGTCAGCTTCTGCTTCGCCAACGGCTTGAATAAAATGCGATTCCGCCGCGGGGATGTCGCCCTGTCGAGCGAGCGCCAGTGCCATGCGGTAGCGTAGTCGACGGTTGCCTGGCGCGAGGTCCAGGCCACGCTGCAGGTACTGGGCCGCTTCCACAAACCGATCCTGCGTCAGGTAGAACTGACCGAGTGCTTCGATAGCGACCTCGTTGGTCGGCGCCATCTCGAAGGCTTTCAGGAAATTTCGTTCGGCCTGCGGTGTCTTGCCAGACAACAGATCGAGCCGGGCCAGGCCGAGGACCGCGTCGAACGACTGCTCATTCTGTTCCAGCGCCGTTTCGTACGACGTGCGGGCGGTGTCGAAATCGCCGTTCTGCTCGCTGTATTGAGCGTATGTCAGATGAAGTTTTTCCGGATCTTTCAAATCCCTGCTGGCGGATGAGTTCCAGAACTTGAAATTAAAGAAGCCGGGTGGTGTCTGACACCCCGCCGCGCAGCATGCGCCGCAGAGAGCCAACGCGTACAGCGAGCGGTGAGACAACATCCGGAATCTCCGGGAGCGAAACGGGCGAGAGACGATGGTTGAGGGGTCGCTTGGGGACGATCGCGTCGCCGTTCCCCCTTGCCTCTGGGCCCTCAACCCTTGCCCAAAAACATCAGACGTCTGCGAAGAACCTCTGGGTCGCCTCGGCCATCAGCTCTTGAGTCAAAATGAGACGCCGATTCCTGAATCGACAGATCGACTGGATGATCTCCAGCAAATCCCTGGGATCGCTCGATCTTGGCTGCCTTCCCTGATCGTAATGACTGTCATAAAGGTACTCGACAGCCCGCGGTTCGTACGGAATCTGTCGTTGTTCGCAACATAGACTGAAGATCTCGGTGTACAGCTCGCGAGCGGGCGTGCCGATCTCGATCTTGTGCCGGATGCGGCGCAGGAACGCGTCGTCCACCAGATCGCGCGGGTCGAGGTTGGTCGAGAAGATGATCAGCTCTTCGAACGGCACGGGAAATTTCTTGCCTGTCTCCAGCGTGACGTAATCGATGCGTTCTTCGAGTGGCAGAATCCACCGATTCAGGAGGTCTTTCGGCGAAACGATCTGGCGGCCAAAATCGTCGATCATGAAGACGCCGCCGTTGGCCTTAAGCTGCAACGGTGCGACGTAGAAGTTGCTCACCGGGTTGTACCGCAGGTCGAGCATCTCGAGTGTCAGCTCGCCGCCGGTGACCACGATTGGTCGCCGGACGCGTCGCCATCGCATGTCCGGGTGGTTCTCGTGCAGCAGACGCCCGATGTCGTGCTGCGTTTCCGGCCGCTTCGAATCGCCCATCAGCGCCTGCACTTCCTCGTCGTCGGTCGTCTGATGCAGGCTGGGATCGAAGATCGTGACAATGCTGTTTTCACTTTGAATGGCATACGGAACGTAGATCTCCCCGCCGTGCTGATTCAGGAATCGACCCAGGCCCTTCGCGATCTGTGACTTTCCATTGCCCGGGGGGCCATACAGGAAGATCGATTTGCCGCTGCACACGGCGGGACCCAAGTCATCCAGCAAAGCCGGCGGGATGATCAGGTGTTCGAAAGCTTCCAGCAGTGCTTCAGGAGTGCAGTTAATTCCGCAGACTGCCTGACGGCGACACTGTTCGACGTACGTTTCCAGCGGCACGGGCGCGGGACCGACGTAACGACAGAACTCAAACGCTTCTTTGGCCCGGCCGCGACCGGCCTCGGTCAGATTGAACTGATACGACACACGACCGATGACGTCGCCGGTGACCACTTCGATGCAGTGATCGTCTTTGAGGAACCGCAGGCATTCGTCAATCACGTTGAACGGCAGACGTGCGTTGCGGGCAATCTCGACGCCCAGCAGTTTGCCGTGCAGATACAGTTGTTTGAGCGTCAGGTCGCAGATCTGATTGAGCGTCAGACCACTTTCTTTGAGGGTGCGCGGGCTGCGCGGCGGCGGAGCCTGGACCTGGTTCAACAGCGAATTACGTTGAGTTCGCCGGGGAGCATTACGCTGCGGCGGAGCGACTCCGAAAAGCTCGGCATAAAGTTCCGCCTGACCAGACACGTGCTTCGTGCCCTCGCCTGGACCCTGCGGAATGCCATACGACTGGCCGTCCGGGCGAGCGTACTCCGGTCCCACTTCGGGTACACCACCAGTGTGGATGGGACCGGATTGCGTCCGTGCCGAGTCTGGCGACGCTCCACCTGAAAGTGGAGACGTACCGGGTGGCAGCGGAGCGCCAGACAGCGGCGCTGCTCCGGGCAACGGTGTTTTCCCGCCCGGGAACACGGCTCCCCCAAGAGGCACAGTTCCTCCCGGAAAAACTGACGCACTCGGGAACGGAAAAGGATCAGCAGCGGATTCGGTCGAGTCGGCGGATCCGCCGGAATACGGATCGTTCGGGCCAATCATCTGACGTCTCCGTGTCTGTCTGGCATGGTGCGGTCGGTCAGGTCGGCTCCACGGTTCAGGTTCCGCCGCCGGTCGATCCTGTACCACTGCCGCCACCGCTGAGCGGTGAAGTAATGCGCGGCACCGGTTGCGAATCACGATTCGCGCGCTGAATGCCATCGACCTCGGTGGCGTTGCGACCCAGCGGCGATGTCACGCGCGGAATAATGGGAGGCTGAGCTGCGCTGCCGACGATATCGGCCGTCGTCATGCGTGTGCTGGCAAGGCGAAGGTCCGTCTGCCTGACATTGTCCGCCGTTTGCACATACAGAATGCGTCGGTGCTGCGGCGCATTACGCATCACCCACAATATGTGCAGCCGACCGGCACGGTTCAGCTCCTGTGTGTCTGCTTCGAAGTGGTACTCGTAAAGAGTCGTGTTGTTGACCCAGCCGGCATCCTCCTGCCGCGAGATCAATGTCCGCACATACTGCCGGTCGTCGCAGATGTAGGGCAGCGGCCAGTAATGCTCGGCATGGTACCGATGCGAGGGCAGCATCGAGAGGCCTTCCGGACGTGGATACGGCGGCCAGAACTTACCCTTGGAGTACTTGCGGCGTGTCCCGACCGGGTCAAGTGCCCGGCGCCCGTACCAGTCGGCACGACGTGAGTCGCGTTCGTTCCGCCAGGTGAAGTATCGGTTGGCTTCCAGCCACGGCCATGGAATCAGCGGATCCGCCGAAACGACGGCAGGAACCAAAAACACGACTAGCAACAACAGGCCCTTGATTGACCGAGTTCCCATCACGTCCCCTCCCCATTTGCCGAAACACAGCCAGTATCGGCCTACGGATGGCCGGGACCGAACGTAGCGAGCCTCTTGCAAACACCGTCAAATTCGAACGTTTGACGCGAATCACCGAACGGGCAGTTGACGAACAAGCGACGCGTGCGCACGCCCGTCCTGCGGATGCGACACTCTTGTGTCTATCGGCAATTGAGGCGGCAACTGATGACGGAAAAAGCGGTTGTGACGAATGTGCATGGGGCACGGTCAGCGGAATTTCCCGCGCCGATGGCACGGCCGACCGACATTGCTGAACGCCTCGACGCCACCCGGACCGTAGTCCAGCACGTATTCGGACTTGATGCGCACAGACACGTCCGGACAGAGTGAATCAGGTGGTGGCCCGCAGTTCATCCTTATGGTGTATGGGTGAAGCCACAGTCCGGAACTGGCTTCGATCGCGGCGTCGGCCCGTTCAACTGCCATACCCACGGACCGACGTCTTCCGGAAGCACGTTGGAACGAAGATATCTACAATCGCCGTCAGCCCGTGACACTGCCCACAGGAAAATCGAGACATACGATGTCCCAGCCCAGAAACATCCTGTTTGCCGTGACGGCCTTTCGTCTGGGACATCTCACGGATGACCGATTCCGCGAAATGGTCCGGGCGGTCCTGGACCGGCCGGAAACAACAGTCGACGACCTCTCGCAATCACTGGCCGGCAGCGAGACGCTGGACGACGTGATGTCGTTTGCGGACGAGAAGATCACGGAATCCGGTGGAGATGCCCGTGCGGCGCTACAGGCGCTGATCCGGCAGGGCGACGTGGTCGAGGGCCGCGAGTGCAGTGAGACCATCCACGCGGTGCTGGATGATTACTTGCGCGATGAGTCTGAGGAATCGAAGTACGAGGCCACGGTCGTCTATCAGCCCGGCGCTCCTGCTGCCCGCGCCGTGCCGAAGGATTCGACCCCTCCGGAACCTGCTGAGCCGTTCATGCCGCTCGCGGCGGGACCAGAACAGAAGGCCACGGTCGACTATGAACCCGACGCTGCTGCTGCAGACGCCGTGCAGAAGGATTCGGCACCTCTGGAATTCGTGGAGACATATATTCCCCCCACGACGGAGCCGGAGTACGAGGCCACGGTCGACTATCAGAACGGCGTGCCTGCCGCCGATCCATCGCTGCTGGGCGGTAAAGCATTCGTGAGTCCGCAGCACACACGCACGCGGTATTTGCTGACTCGCATGGAAGGCGCCGGTGGACTCGGGCAGGTGTGGCGAGCGCGCGATCCGCTGCTGCGGCGGGAAGTGGCGCTGAAAGAGAATATTCCCGGCAAGGGTACCCCCGAGGATACCCAGCGTCTCGTTAAGGAAGCGCAGATCACCGGCCTGCTCGAACACCCGAATATCATTTCGGTGTATGAACTTGGGCATCGCACGGGCAAAAGTGATCCGTTCTACACGATGCCTCTCCTGAAGGATGAGACGCTGACAGTCTACGTCACCCGGTTCCACGAGAGTCGTAAGGAAAATGGCCTCGACGCGATGGAACTTCGGCGGTTGCTCGACAGTTTCGTCGGAGTCTGCAACGCGCTCGCCTATGCCCACGACCGCGGCGTGATGCACCGCGATCTGAAGCCGTCCAACGTGATGATGGGAGGATTTGGCGAGGTCATCGTGCTTGACTGGGGACTGGCGACATACATCGCTGACCGTGAAGACGACATCACCGTTCCGGACACTGGTTCCATGGGGCCAGAGGACGGCTTGAAGACGCGGGATGGGCAGGTCCTTGGTACGCCTGCGTACATGGCTCCAGAACAGGCGCTCGGGCGGCGTTCGCAAATGGGAGTTGCGACTGACGTCTACGGACTGGGAGGAATCCTGTTTGCCATCCTGGCCGGCTTACCACCCAACGTTCGCACAAAAGAAGGGTCGACCCATCGAGGAACGGGCGCCATGTTGTCCTGCATCGGGCGCGGTGAAATTCCGGAACCGCGTGATCTGGAAACATGGGTCCCGCGACCGCTGAATGCGATCTGTCGCAAAGCGCTGGCCCTGGATCCGGTGGACCGTTATCTAACCGCCGCCGAGCTGGCGGACGATGTCCGACGATGGCTGGCCGATGAACCAGTCAGTTGTTTCGCAGAGCCATTTTCAGTCAAGGCCCTGCGCTGGATGCGTCGACACCGCGCCTGGGCGACTGCCATTGCAACCGTGTTGATTGTTGTTTCCGTGACGGCGACCGTTTCGACACTGATCGTCAACAAAGCCAGAGAAGCGGAAGCCGAAGCACGTGGTGCGGCCGAGCAATCACTCGAAGCCGAACAGTTAGCCCGAGCGGAATCAGTTCGACGTTTTCGCGAAGCTCGATCGGCCGTGGATCGATCGCTGTCGGAGGTCAGCGACGTACTGGCATATTTCCCACGAGCACAACAGGCGCGGGCCAGACTGCTCGAAGAAGCGGCCGCCGACTACGAACGCTTTACCAACGAGCACAGCGAGATTCCTGAAATTCAGGCAGAAGCGGCAAATGCCCTCGTCCGTCTTGGCGACGTCCGCAAATCGCTGGGGCAGATTGACAATGCAGAAACAGCATATCGTTCCAGCATCGAACGATACGAAACGCTGCTGCAACTGGAACCGAACAAAGCTCAGAATCAGAAACGCATCTCCGAATCGCAGGTCCGGTTGGCCACACTATTCAGTGATGCAGATGTTCGATCGGACGAGTCTCAGGAGTTGTTCGACGCTGCGGTCAGTCGTTTCCGCACGCTGTACAAAGCCAGTCCCGACGATCCGGGGATCCTGGAATCTCTTGGAGCTGCCCTGGTCAACAATGCGCGGCTGCTGATCCGCCGCGGTGAGCATGAGTCGGCGCATGTGAAACTCGAAGAAGCTGGGCTCGTGTTTCAGGAACGAGCCGACAAGTCAGGTGATGCGAAAGCTCGACTTGACCTGGCCGAGACCAGGCACACGGTTGGCCAACTGTTGCTGGCGACCGGCAAGGCCAGGCAAGCCATGGCAGAACTGCGCGATTCTGTGAGTGCATTTCGCATGCTGGTGGATGAAAGTCCGGACGACCCTGCCAGAATTGAAGGGCTGGCCGGGAGTCGTGTTGATTTGGCGAACACGTTGGTCCAGCTCGGGCAGGACAACGAAGCGTTCGAGGCGTATTCGCAATCGGTCGAAGATTTCGAACTGTTGTTGGAGTTTCGTCCGGGCGTGCCCGACTTTCGCGCCAACCTGGCTGTGGCCCACACGAATCTCGCTCAAATTCTGTTCCGCTACGGCGCCCCGGGCAAAGCCCGGCAGCAGTGCGAGTCCGGGCTCGAAATCCTCAATGACCTGATCATCCTCTATCGCACCGTGGGGCGATTTCGCGAGGCACACGCCAGCAATTCGTCACTGTACGGTTTGATTCTTCGTGATCAGGACGAGGACGAGTTCGCCATTCAGGCACTCAATGGAGCGGCGCAGGGTTTCCTGGAATTGAGCGAAAACCGACCTGACTTCCCGGACTTTCGCCGTCGGCTGGCTGTGAGCATGAGTGCGTTAGCTCGGACACACGACAAGCTGCAGGAGGAAGATCTCGCGGCACAGTACTTCCAGGAGTCGGAACGTTTACTCAATACGTTACTCATGGAAAATCCCGACGACTCGTACAGTCTGGACGCGCTGGCGTGGACTCACCTGCACATTGGCACGATGCTGACCCGTCAGGGAAAAACACTGGAAGCTTCAACACACTTCGCCAAGGCTCTGGAGCAGCGCAACCGTCTGACGACTGAAGGTGCCTCCGCTGAGTACCTCCATAACCTTTCGTGGTTCCTGACGATGTGCCCGGACGTGAAGTATCGTAACGCCAGCCGGGCGGTGGCGATCGCCAATCAGGCGCGTACAGACTCGCCGGACAACGCACGCTATTGGGGTATGCTGGCTCTGGCGCGTTTAAGAGACGGCGACTATTCCGCGTGTGTCGAAGCGATTGCGATCGCCGAGAGTCTCAGGCCTGTCCCAGATCCCATCGACAGTTTCACGCTGGCAATGGCACTCTGGAAACAAGGCAACCAAGCCGATGCGCGGGAGACCTTGAAACAGGCTCAGGTTTTGATGGATGCCGAGCGGCCGGGTAATCCGGAACGCCTGCTGTTGCGTGCGGAAGCCGAGGAGCTGATTCTCAGGACCGACGCCCAGCCGTAACCGAATCATTCTGCGGCGGAAAATCCCCCCCCCCCGCCAGCCGAACTGCAATTGTCCGGGCTGCGGCGAGCTGCGTCACGGCTTTGGTGGCATTCGGTCGACCGTCAATTGTCCGGGCGAAAGATAGACGGGAATGAACCGGTCGGATGTGGTTGTTCCCTTCTCCGCGCTATATGGCGCCAAGGATTCGATCCCGCCGTAGATGTGTCCGATAAGAGTCTTCTTTTCGATCGCATCGAGATTCAATCGAAGGACGCCATTCTGGAATCGTGGCAACGCAGGTTCTTCAAACAGCACGGCGTTCGTGCCCAGGAATCCGGGCATTTCCTGCCTCAGAATGAGCTGCGACGATGTGCCATCCGCGCCGCGATGCAGTGTTGTGACAGTACGTACAAAGGGCAGGCCATCGACAAGTGGGCGTCCTGTCACGGGGTCAAGCTTCAACTTGTCCTTCACGAGCGTACCAGTCGTCCTGTCGTACCAGTACGAACTGATACCACCAAAGAAGACCGTATACATGTCACGAGACTTGTCGTCGAAGAGGCTCAGAGTCGCACAATCGTAGTGATTCATGAGTTGCTCAAAGCTCTCGTCCACTCCCGGAGAAAACGTCGTGAACTCGTGGGCTGCACCGTTTAGCAGAAAAGCCTCCTGGACAAACCCGTCGATGTAGATGGGATGCACAAATCCGTCAAATCGTCCGGGCTGAAAAACGCCGCCGAAAACGGCGACCTGGGCGGTCATGTCCGGTGCAATGACAGGCAGCACGTTCAAGTCACGCCGCCGGTGTGGGTCTTTGAGATGGTCGCCGAGAGGACGCGTACTTGGCGCAGGATATCGAGGCGCAAACTCGACCTCAGTAAGCTGCAAAGCCGGCGACGTCTCCACTTGAAAAGTACGAATCTGCCGCGTGTAGCGCTGTCGGAAAGTGTTGCCTCGGTCGAGTGGCGAATACAGACCGTCAAAACGCTGACCGAACACAAGGGCTGTCTTCTTATTAAGTTTCTGCATCCCTCCGCCTGTGACCTTCATCATGGGGTGACGAATCTGTCGAATCGACTCGCCGATCTCTGTTCCTTCGACAACGGATCGTACGACGGCGTCCACATCCAGGACGGTTAATGTGTCAAAGGTCACGAACTTGCCTGGCGTTGTGGCGTTCGCGGAATGTCCATAGCCGCCGGCAATGTAAAGGTACTTCCCATCCTGAAAATACTGCGCTGAAGTGGCCCGCAGCGCGTCGATGTCAAGGTCCGGTGTGTCCACGCGAGCCAGTGGCATGGACCAGACCTTGCGCTGGTGAATGTCAATCACCCACAGGGAATCGTCCGAATCGGAGGCAGGAAAGTTGTCCCCATCGGAGGTCTCATTGGGGATGGCGAATCCATGTAATCCCTTGCCAGCGCCACCAACAAGCAGGTAACGCGTCTGGTCGCCGGACTGCGCTACGGCGTGGCTGCAGTCCTGTCGACCAGGCATACCGGGAATGGTGAAGGGCTCTCCGAGTTCGATTGTGAACGGTAATGTCGTCGTACCGGCGACGGAGTTCCTGACCCTTGGTTTTCCGCTCGCGCAGAAACAGCCAAACATGACGACAACAGAAACTATGGCCAGCCTGTACGTGACATGCCTTGCAGAAGACATATGGGAGTGTTCCTTGTCGGTGGTCAGTCGTTGTTTGCGGAGAGCGTTTTTCCAGTCTGCTCTTTGTAAACCTGTTCCAGCCATCTGGTGACAATGGCAGCCCGGTTCTTTGATAAATCCCGCGTCAACGGCATGTATCCGGGATGGTTAAATGGCAGTTTCATAAACAGGTGCAGTATTTGCGCATACTGCCGCAAGACATGCTCATCAGTCAGGTCAATGCGTGAATTCATCGCCGGATAGAGTCCCGCGTAAAGCCGCAGAATCGGCTCGACATCTCTCGTCCAGTCGGGCTTGTCTGGCACGGTGGTTGTATTGAAAACCAGCACGCTGATCACACCCCCGCCCTGTTGCCCGCCGCCAATGACAACCGGTGGGCTTCCATCTACGGGAATTTGTGTGGTATTCCACAACCGCCAGCCAAGGCCTCCCGAGTCTTTCCAGGGACCCTGCAGAAAATACACCTGGCTGTCCAATGGAATGCGACCTTCTGGAAGGCCAACGATCTTCTCATTGGCCGCTTCAATATGGATTTTCGCGACTCCGTGACGATCCGTCGTCCCCTGGATCTTCTTCCTGGACGCAGGCGGCCCGAACAGCGGACGTTCCGGGACATTGGCATTCTCAGTCCAATCGCGCGTCTCACACGAGAACTCAATCACTTTGTCTGGCAGCGGCTGACCGAATCGAGTGGCGTACACATCAACGTCGACCGATTCACCAGAATTCAACCGCGCGAAGACGGCGTCGGTATTGACGTAATCTCCGGACTCGTCCTCAGCCAGAACCGGACGTTCGTCATCCGGTTGAACGAACAGGCCGAGGCGATGATCTTTGAGGAGTGTTGTTTGCTCCGGCTGCAACTCAAGCTGCGTGATGCTGGCCCGACTCCTGAACGATTCGCCGCCAGTCGGCACTGGTCCCAGGTGGACTCGCCGACCGTTCGCGTCGTTCGGAAGAATTGCCGCATGCAAGGTGTCGACGGCTGGTTCTCCCAGGTAGCTCTTGCGACGGATCGAATTGCCAAGATCGATCGTCAGCCGATTGCGGTTCGCGTCGAGGATGCCGGGGGCACACCAGTACCACTGGTCCATCGGCACTCGACACTCTTCTGATTCCATGGACTTATAGTCGGCAGCTGGCGGAGCTTGAATCTGCGGAACCAGGCGGCGACCGGCGATGAACTGGCGAGGTTCATTTTCAGAACACGATCCGATGCTGCCGGTCAGTTGGCCAAGTGTGAATTCAGATGAGTCCTGATTGGCCTCATACGAGTCCATGTTCATTTTGATGGACAGGACATCTGGACTCGTTTTGTGAAGCTGCTGCAGAACGGGTGACGAACTGAAATCACCTTCCCACTGGACGTCAGTGAGAATCGACTGCCAGGTCGCCGACGCCCCTTTGTCACCAGCAACCGGTGATCGACCGAACCATGCGTCCCGGACGCCGGACGGCTCGAACTTGCCCTGGATACTCCACTCCGAGCTGCCAAAGCGAAAAACGGCTCCAAAGATCGTCGACACGGTCTGGTTCAGCGGGTCCAGATCGACGAGCTTCGCGCTTGTGTATGCACCGGAAGGCACGTTGGAGTCCCAGGGAACCAGCGTCACATTCCCACCGATGGCGATGTCGTCAGCCACTGTGGAATGAACGCAACCGGATTCGTCTGTTGCCGAACGAATCGAACACTCGAGCAGACTGAAGTAGTTCTTCCCGTGTGGGTTAAACAGCGAGTGGGCGAGTTCCGGCGTGCTTCCGCCGACGTGTGCGAAATTGCCGAAGTCGTTGTTCATGGTCGACGGGTCGGTCTGGAACTTTCCGAAGAACGACAGACGCGGAGTGTCGAGGTAACTCATGGATAGTCGCAATCTATCCGTCGGCGCAGTCGCCAGAACGCGAGAGTCCGGTGGCGGACCGCATTCCAATCGAATTGCCGAGGAATTCTGGCCGGTTGATCGAATCGAACCTGCTGATCGACCGGCAATACCATTTCAGTCGGCCTAACCAGTACAGCCGGAACATCCACTTCAATGCAAAGCTGGATAATCGTTGAACAGTGTCGCACACGCAATCTCCGATGAATCAGGAGATCCCTGTCAACCGGAAAGTCTGATCAAATCGAACTCCGGAAATGTGCAGGCGCGTCTTCATATGCGGACAATGCACAGGCGTATACTGGGAATGTAGGCATGGACCGGAAAAAGAACTGGCGTCGACTTGTCTGGGCATCGACTTCATTTGCCGCGTTGGCAACCGTCCCGAATCTCTCCGTCGGAGATGACGTGTCGGCGCCAGAGGCAGATACCGGGCAACAGGCTGAAGCCGTGCCGGAAGGGGCGTGATCCCAAAACGTGGGTGTTGGGGAATCGGGAAAATATCGAGACTCCCTTCCGGTTGATGGTTGAAGTCGGACCGGGAAAGGAGTCTCGATGGAAATTCGCATGGAAGCGGATGGACCG
>CAUZFZ010000172.1:0-19944 GCA_963579025.1 Planctomycetota bacterium
TCGATCCCGGTAAATCGCTGCAATGGGTCCTGATCCGTAGCGGTGGATCACTGCTGACGAAGTTTCCATTCGTCGCCGGGGCAGAACAGTCGATGCTCGCCGAATGTCCGGATGACACGATCCGGCTAAACGTCGAAGGTCAGATCACTCTGTTAACCGGCCGGCTGATTGACACTATCGCCAAGCGCGCAATGGTGATGGCGATGATCAAGAATCGCCGCAAGAAGAGTGAATGGAAAAAGGTGACGGAGTCACTGAAGGAGCTGGATGAGCTGGAGACATTCGACCGCTTCAAGAAACGCGTGGGGATCATTCAGTTTGCAGCGATCGAACGGGCAAAGGCTCGTGGAGATCGTCGGTCTGTTGGGCGTATCAAGAAGCTGGGTAGCTCAGTCCTGAAAGTTGCCGGTATTCACCTCGACAAGGCGGTGGTCGACGCGTTCCGCGAAGAAACAGAGGAAATGCGCCGGATGGATGTCGACAGTGCGGCCGCTCTCTCCGATGACGGAGACGACTCACCTGGCAACGCCCCGCCACCTGGCGGTACACGAACACCGGGAGGCGCACAAACTCCCGCTGCCGGCGGTGGTCGTACTCCGGGGCAATGAAGCACGCGTCACAAAACGCTGGACCGGACGGCTGAACCATGACGAATGCGATTAAGGTGGCATTGCTGACGCACGGTGGTGGAGCTCATGTCGGGGCATACCTGAGTGCACTGGCTGCCACCGACGAATGTTCCTCGGTCGTGCTCGCCGATCCCGACGGTCGCTGGGATGCGGATGCTCGGCGCGTGTTGGGAGCGAAGCTGAAGACAGTCAGTCGGAATCACCGTGACTTACTGGCTGCCGAGAAGCCCGCTATGGCACTTGTCACGATGGAGGCGAAGATCGCTCCACCAGTGATCGATGCGGCACTCGACACCGGGTGCCACGTGTTCGCGGAGAAACCCGGGTGCGTTCGTGCGGATGACTTCAAACCGCTTGTCGCCAAAGCGGATCGACAGCATCGGCATCTGATGCTGGCACTCGCCAATCGGCTCAACCCGGAAATCGTGGCCGCCCGACGCATTATCGAGACCGGAAAGATCGGAAAGCTGTACGGGCTCGACATGCACCTGATCGCCGATCAAGCACGACTGACGCGGCCCGGTTACCACAATCAGTGGTTTGCACAGAAAGACCGAGCTGGTGGCGGACACCTGATCTGGCTGGGCATTCACTGGCTCGACCTGGCAATGCAGTTGACGGGAGCCGACATCGAAACTGTCGCCGGATTCACGGCCAACATTGGTGGCCAGCCGATCGACATCGAAGACTCAGCCACAGCCGCGTTGCAGTTTGACAACGGAATGCTCGGCACACTGACGTCCGGCTATTACCTTGACCGTGGCTACCATTCCCACATCAAGATCTGGGGTTCCGCCGGATGGCTTCATATCGAGCCCATGAAAGCTGAGCCGCTGCAGTGGTACTCGACAAAGGACCCGGCAGCCCGCGAAATCCAGACTTGGGAGGGCTCGAAAGAGCCACGCGGTTACACACCGTTCGTGCGAGCCGCCGTCAAAGCGTGTGCTGACATGAGTGACCCGCCGATCTCCAGCGCCCACAGCCTGCGGGCGTTGAAAACGGTTTTCGGCATCTACACGGCCGCGGAAAGCGGCCGAGCTGTGCGAGTCACAGAGTCCCACATTCAGACGGAATAACCGCTGAGTAAGCAGAGCCTGCGGTGTCGTGTGTCGTGCGTTTTGACTGCAAGTCAGGATTGGCATGACACGGCGTTACCACCGAGTGCAGCAGCTTGTGGACCCGCAACCAGTCGGCAATCACGGGTGAGTCCCGACGAGTTGCACGGTCGAGAGGTATAATTGCGCGGATGGACGTCGCTTGCGGTCGCCTGGACGCTTGAGCCTGCTCTGAGCCTTCCGACATTGCCGACGACCATGACAAACCCGAATGACGCTGCGCCATCGAATGTCGAGCGATTATCCGCCGACGCATCTAATTCTTCCGGCCGACTGCCAAAATGGTTCGTCGCTAAGTATGCGACGCGTGCTTTGCTGTCTGTCCTGACTCTTCTGACTCTTGCGACAGATTCCGCGGCCGTTGCCGGCGACACGCAGCCCACCGTTGAACTGCGCGTGGGCACAGGCAAGTACGAAGGCCGTATTGCCGACCGAGGCAAGAACTGGTGCGTGCTTTACGATCGCTCTGGCCGGATGCACACGATCGATCTCAAGGACGTCACAAAATTTCGAAGAGTGTCGTCGCGGTTTTCGCCGCACACCTTCCGTGAACTGCGATCCGAACTGCTGAGCGAGTTCGGCAAAGGGTATGAGGTTTCGACGACCCGTCACTACATCGTGTGCGCGCCAACCGGCAAGGCTCGCGAATACGTGAATGTCTTCGAGCAGACGTGGCGACGATTTCACATGTACTTCGCGGTTCGCGGCTTCAAGATGCCCGATCCCGAGTTTCCGCTGATCGCCGTCGTCCTGAAGAACCAGCGAGAATTCATGCAGTTCGCCCAGGGCGAAAACGCGCGTGTCGGGACCGGTGTGCTGGGATACTACTGGTCGCGACACAACCGAGTGATCATGTACGAGGAGCGGGGTCGCACCGTCTCGGCCCTCCCAGGCAGTGCCGTATCTTCAAGTGAGAGAATGCTCGCCGACGCTTTCCGAGACACGCGGCACACGAATACGAATCCATTCGTCACCGAGGATCCCTGGGCCTGGGCCTGGGCCTTCGGCAATTCCGATGAAGTCGCTCTGCGGTCCGGCATTGACGCAGACCTGCGTGAAACGATGGTCCACGAAGCGACGCACCAACTCGGCTACAACCTGGGACTGCACAATCGCACGGGCTCCAACCCCAAATGGATTGTCGAAGGACTCGCGACCGTTTTCGAAACTCCCGGTATGGACAAGCACGCGACCGCCCGTGCGGCGATCAAACGAGTCAATACGGGCTGGCTGTTCGGATTTCGGAGATTCGTCGATATGACTCGCCCCGAGTCGTATCTCGAACAGTTCATTCGAGACGATGTCCCGTTCAACTCTGACATGAGCAATGCGTACGCTCAGGCGTGGGCGCTGTCGTTCTGGCTCATCGAAACTCGCCCGCGAAAGTACGCCGCCTTTCTCAAACAAATGGCGTCGCCAGAAGTGTCCGGACAACTGACATCCCAGCAACGTGTGAGCATCTTTCGCGAGGCATTTGGCGACAACCTGCGTATGCTCGACATCGAGATGCTGCGGTACTTCGAGCGTCTGAAATAGCAGCGTGATTCGGTCCGCCCAGTTCCAGGACGCCGAAACGCACGACTCCTGGAAATCCTGCCGCGAATCTGAGAGAACTCCGCCGATGGCTATTCCCCGCCCGTTGGCAGAGTGTTCAAGACCTCAGAAGGATTCCCGTGACCGATTCTGTTTCTCGTCGTGCCTTGGTCAGTGTGAGTGACAAATCTGGACTGGATACGTTTGTACGTGGTCTGGTCGAACTGGGATTTGAAATCGTTTCGACCGGCGGCACACGCCGTTTTCTGGAAGAAGCCGGCATTTCGGTCATCGACGTGTCCAGTTACACAGGCTTTCCGGAAGTCATGGACGGTCGCGTGAAAACGCTGCATCCGAAGGTTCACGGCGCAATTCTCGGACGTCCGGACCTGCCCACAGACGCCGCCGCGATCGCTGAGCACGCGATTATTCCGTTTCAGTTGGTGGTCGTGAATCTTTATCCGTTCGAGCAGACGATCGCGAAGCCGGACGTCACGGTGGCCGATGCCATCGAGAACATCGACATCGGCGGGCCGAGCATGGTCCGATCGGCTGCGAAGAATCATGCGTACGTCGGGATTGTCAGCTCGCCATCACAATATGAGCGCGTGCTCACGGTGCTCGGCGAGGCAGGCAGCCTCGATGACGGATTCCGTCGAGAACTTGCTGCCGCGGCGTTCGAGATGACTGCCCGCTACGACCGGGCGATTTCCAATTACATGCAGGGCCTGCTCGCGGAAGACGGGGACGCTTTTCCCGCGACGCTGGGGCTCAGCTTCGAAAAACGTTCGACGCTGCGTTATGGCGAGAACCCGCATCAGCGCGCCGCCGTCTACACCGAACCCGGTTTCCCGCAGGCGTCAATCGCGGCAGCCGAACAACTGAACGGCAAGGAGCTGTCGTACAACAACCTGCTCGACCTCGACGCCGCGCTCAACATCGCACGCGAGTTTTCGGAACCCGCGGCCGCGGTCCTCAAGCACAACAACCCATGTGGGTGCGCAATCGGCTCGTCGTTGTCCGAGGCGTTTGAAAGGGCATACGCGGGAGACCCCGTCAGCGCATTCGGCTCGATCATCAGCTTCAACCGCGAACTCGATCTGGCGACTGCAGAGAAACTATGCGAGCCCGGTCGCTTCGTTGAAGCAATCCTGTGCCCCGGCTACTCAAACGAAGCCTTTGAGGCACTGACCACACGACCGAAGTGGAAGAAGAATGTCCGCCTGCTGCGTCTTCCCGAGATGATGTCGCCGTCATCGACAACGCTGGAGTTTCGCCGCGTGTCTGGCGGACTGCTGGTACAGGATCGCGACGATCAGCCCGATCCACAGGACGAGTGGAAAACCGTCACGGAGCGTGAGCCGAGCGACAAGGAGCTCCGCGATCTGAAGTTCGGCTGGCTGGTCTGCAAGCACGTGAAATCAAACGCGATCGTGTACGCAGCCGACGGTATGGCCGTGGGCGTCGGCGCCGGCCAGATGAGCCGGCTCGATTCCGCGGAAATCGCCGCCCGCAAATCCGGCGAACGGAGTCAGGGTGGGATCGTCGCATCCGATGCGTTCTTCCCATTCAGGGACGGAGTGGACGAGGCGGCAAAAGCAGGCATCACCGCAGTCATCCAGCCAGGCGGCTCGGTCAAAGACGATGAAGTCATCGCCGCATGCAACGAACACGGCATGGCAATGATCTTCACGAACCGTCGACATTTCCGTCATTAGTCCGGCGGATCGCAGCCAGGTTGTGTTTGACTCGCGTCCAGGTCGTGTTCGATGCGTCTCTTAGGCAAGTCCCTCGATCGTCCGCCCTGCCTCTAGCTTTCGCATCGCGGCCCGCATGCTGTCCGGCACGGCAAGGGACACCTGCTTTTCGAAGTCAAACGCGACGATCGTCGAAACAGCTTCGGCGGCAATCTCATTTTGAGTCAGGCTGATGAGCTGGTGCTCGATGCGGATGCTGCTGTTGCCCACTCGGGCCAGTCGCGAACCGATACGCACCGTATCCGGGAACGCCAGTTGCCGACGGAAGTCGCATTGCATCGCAGCCAGAACGGTGCCGATGGTAAGCGACGCGTCGTCTCGCATCAGACCAATCTTGCGGCAGTAGTCGATGCGGGCTGTTTCCCACCAACGGAAGAAGACGACGTTGTTTACGTGGCCGAGTGCGTCCTGATCGCCCCACTGAACTGGCAGTTCCGTGATGACGGGAAATTCGCTCAAAAAGTCCATCGAGGTTGCTCCACAGGTCACAATGTATTCCGATAATGACAGATCGCACCGGAATGTACTCCGAGCTGCAACCTGACGACCTTCCGCAATCCGACAGGCTGATCGATGCGCCCCGACGAACTGCAGACGATTCTCACGCAGACAATCGACGATTACCGGCTGTCACGCTCAGAACGCAAGGCACTGACCAGTCGACTCGAGGATGCGGAGCTCGACGAATCTGACCAGGCACTTTGTCATAACATCGCGTTTCGGCTGGCGCGAGAGACAATCGATCCCGTCAATTCATCGTCCGTGCTTGAGTGGCTGGAAGACGTATCAAAAGTCCTCCGACGGTCCGCTGCTCCGCCGGCGGCAGCGACGAATGTCGAGGCGTGCTTTACTCCAGGTGATGACTGCTGGCAACGCATTGCCAGCCTGCTGAAGTCGGCCCGACAGGCGATCGACATCTGCGTCTTTACGATCACCGATGATCGAGTGGCGTCGCAGATTCTGGACGCTCACCGTCGCGGCGTCGCTGTACGAGTCATCTCAGACAACGACAAAGCTCACGATCTCGGCTCCGACACAGAGCGTATGGCCGCTGCCGGTGTTCCGGTGAAAGTGGATGCCAAGCCGAATCATATGCATCACAAATTTGCCATCTTTGACCGCACGCGACTGCTGACCGGAAGCTACAACTGGACACGCTCCGCATCCGAGCGCAACGAAGAGAACTTCCTGATCACCGATGACAAGCGACTGGTTCGTTCGTTCGAAACGGAATTCAACCGGCTCTGGGATACCTTCGGCGAGTTTTAGTCGTCGGCTGCAGGCAGCGGCTCGGTCGGTAACTCCTCGACGGACTCGGTGAACAGGACTGGCAAAGCGGTTAGTTGGCATCCCGCGTCGCCCCCGTCTGTGGCGCCGCTGACGGCGGGATTCGGAGCGTCGACGGTCGCGGACATCAGAGTGAAGCAGGCTCGCTCCACCGAGGCGAAATCAGACTCGGTGTCTTCGGATGTCGGAATAACGTCGCTCCACTGAATCGCGACATTGTTCGGACCGACTTCGCGCGCGGAGCCCCAGGCAGCACGCCACTGTTCGAGGTCGAGCACTTCCTGTGAGTTCTCAATCTGCCAGAACGCACTCTGGCTGTCGTAGAAGTTGCGTTCGCCACGCCACAGCAACTGGCGACGGGCATCGTCTGCTTCAACACTCGGGTCACTGTAGATTGCCGCGTTCAGATCGCGGCAGGAGAACAGACAATTCCTGGCCTCACAGTCGAGCACTGGGCCGTCAGCCGAAACTGGTCCTGATAACTGGATGATGGACCCTTCCAGACGCGCAGTGACATGGCGAAGCAGGACCTTAGCTCGCGAAGCTGCGCTGGCCGATTCGAACTGAATCAGGTCATCCGCAAGTCCGACCGCGCAGTTTTCAACGGTCAGGTCCAATGGTCCCTGCCATGCGAGCGAGGCCAGTGACGCTGCTCCTCGAAACAGGCAGTTGGTCATTCGGATTGACACGTCGCGATCCTGCACCGGCCGCGGCATGCCCGCGTCG
Source organism: Planctomycetota bacterium (assembly GCA_963579025.1). GTDB lineage: Bacteria > Planctomycetota > Planctomycetia > Planctomycetales > Planctomycetaceae > CAUZFZ01. The sequence goes on from CAUZFZ010000172.1 coordinate 7,048, forward strand.
GCCGGCATGTCCACCATTTCGTAGGTGACGTCGACAATCGTTGCGGGCATATGACGCGGATTGATAACGGTCACCGCCACGCGATTCATTTCAAGCTGCCGGGGACGCGACACGCCGAAAACCGCATATCGCTGTGCGGGAGCGTCTTCCGGAACGGACATCACAAACTGAACATTGACGATTCGCAGCGGACCGGACTGCACGTTGATCATTCGAGCGTCCGAATCGGACGAATCAGAATCGTCCGGGCTGAACTCGATCACCGGCTGATGACCCCGAGCAGCTCGGATCGTGATGTTCTCCTTTGTGATCCGGAAGGGCTTCTCAGTACGTGGACCTGTGAATGCCAGTTCAATGGTGCTGCCGTCCTCGGCCGCGGCACACGCGGCCCACAGGCTGCGATACGGCTTCACAAGATTCGCGTCCGCCGAGAACAAAGCCACCGGAAACTGGCTTGCATCCAGCAACGGCTCAGATGGTATGGCTGATGGCGAAACGGGTGTTTCCGATTCCGTGGAAACCCCGGTGCCCGGTGGGTCGCGGCCAACGGTCGGCTCAGTCGTCCCAGGGTCGGAACGGGGACGAATTTCGACGCCAACAATGTCAGCCACAGGGTCACGAGGACCAGCCGGAATCTCGGGAGTCTCCAGTCCAGTTCCGTTGGGCCGGACTGGATCAATGTCTGGATTTAACGTTTCGCTCGTACCCGGCGACTGAACTCCGACGGCAGCCGCACCGGGATCATCATTGGTTGCCCGAGCCGCAGTACTCTCTGGCGATTCGCCAGTTGGTCCAGTGCCTTGCACCGCAGCAAGCGAGCCCCCCGGTTCGGTAATCATGCCAGTGTTGTCGGGCGCTGCGTCCCCGCCGACGTGCCCGGAATCGCCAACAAGTTGCCGTCCGAGTTCACCGGGATACTTCTGCAGCCACCCGACAATGAGCAGAAACACAGCCACCGTAAGAATCAAACCCGTCTGACCACGCCAGCCTCTTGCAGAAGCGTTGCGGGATGCAGTCCAGACCAGCCCCTCGGGATTAACACCGCGGAGATTCAGCGTCCCCGCTGCATGCGTCAGATCGCGTACGAGCTGGTCAGCCGTCTGGTGCCGACGGCTGCGGTCGCTGTTCATCATCCGCCGAATGATCGCGGACAGATTGTCAGGAACGCGAGGATTGATGGCAGCCGGGTCAGGTGCTTCCTTGCCCTGATGATCGAGCAGTTTTTGCAGCACGGTCCCTTCTGGATACGGCGGTCGGCCCGTCAGCATGTGGTACATCGTGCAGCCGAGCGAATAAATGTCGCTGCGAACATCGACCGACCGCGGGTCTTTGGCCTGTTCCGGAGAGATGTAGTCGAATGTGCCGAGTGTCGTGCCTGGAAGAGTCAGGTCCGCCTGTGATTCAGAATTGTCTTTTCGGGCGAGGCCAAGGTCGACGAGCTTCGCTCGTCCGTTGGGCGTGATGATGATGTTTGATGGTTTGATATCGCGGTGCACGACTCCCATGGCCGAGGTATGCATCAAGGCATAAGCAACCTGCAATCCGTAGTTCACGACATCGGTCGGAGTGAGCCGCTGTTGTTGTCGAATCAGATCCCGAATTGTTGAGCCGGTTACGAACTCAAAGGCGATGAAATGCAGACCGCGATCCTCGCCGATGTAGAAAACCCGTGCGATGTTCTCGTGATCGAGGCGGGCAGCGGCGCGGGCTTCGTTCCGGAATCGCTTAATCGCGGATTCGTCGAAAGCCTGACCGGGGGCGAGAATCTTGAGCGCCACATTCCGTTCCAGTCGCTCATCGACCGCGCGAAACACGGCCCCCATGCCGCCGCTGCCGATCCGTTCCTCGATCCGGAAGTGTTCCAGCGTTATGTCTGCGGGATCAAGCAAGCTGTGTGACGCGCCGGATTCCTGCAGCGGAGGGAACAGCCTCTGAAACTCAGACGGCGAACCGTGCTGGGATGCGGGAAGCATCAGCGGTTTTCCGGCCGGATTGATGACGGTTTCGCTATTTCCCAGTCCGGGAATACTGGCGCTACTGCCCGATCGAGACAAAAGCCCGCCGGGAACGGCCAACTGACCCGACTCGTCCGTCAATTCGGACGCGGGTAGTGGGCGAATCGAACTACCGTCACTGCCAGTTACCATTGAAATCAGGCGGAACGCCTCTCACAGGATGTGAGTTGAAAAAGATGTGATGTTGCAAGATGGGAGAGTCTGTTTCTGTGGAAGCACAGACGTCGGCCGACTCGCCATATTTTTGGGTGAAATGCTGTACTCCAACAGGGACTGCACACATCGTCTGTACGCAGTGGATATGGGACGGACACTAAGACTGGCTAAGCATGCCGTTGATGTCGCGATCAATCGTCTCAAAGTACTGACGCGTTTTCAGGAAGAGCTGTTCTGTGAATTCCTGGCTCTCCAGGAGATTTGCCGCCTGATTTCGGACGGTGACGTCCTTGACCGAACCTTCGGACGTATTGAATGGAGAATCGGGTTTGACGAGTTCGTGCATGTCCCGTGTCCGCGGAATCAGGTTGTTCTCCAAGTGGTCCACCAGCTCCCGTGTGAGCCGTTCGGCTTCCTTGCAGACCTCTCTGAGCGGCAGATTCTCCAGAGCTTCAGCCATGTCACACTCCCATGTCCGGCTGGAAAGAGCACCGGTACTCGTCAGGTGCCCACAAATGTAGACGAATCTGTTAAACGATCCGTAATCCCAGGAATCCTGCCGCAAGGCGTTTTGATCGAGCCGGGCAGCAGCGTACCCTGTATTTAATCCACGCCACGAGTGAATGGTCAAGAACGATTGCCGTACCAGCCATCAGCCGGCCGGAAATATCCTGCCTCACGTGTCGGATCGCCGGAATCCTGCCAGATGAAAACACTTCTGATCTCCGACATCCATTCGAACTGGCCGGCGTTGCAGGCTATTGACGAGTCATTCGATGCCTGTCTGTTTCTGGGCGATCTCGTCGATTATGGACCCGACCCGGTCCCGTGTATCGACTGGATCCGCGAACACGCTAACGCTGCGGTCCGCGGTAATCACGACCACGCCGTCGCTCAGCGGATTCCATCGGGTGGACTTAGTGGACTGTCCCGACTCGCCGCACAGGTCCGACCGCACCACTGGGATGTGCTCGATTCAGCCCGGTTGAAGTTTCTCGCCCGCATGCCTGTCACGCGGCGTCTGGAACTCGGGGGAGCAACGTATTACCTCGTCCACGCGACACCGCGGGATCCATTCGACGAATATCTGAGAGACGATCCCGGAAGCTGGAAGGAGCGACTTCAGAATGTCGACGCGGACTTTGTCTGTGTGGGACACTCTCACATGCCGTTCTGCGTCGAGGTCGGCGATACGAAGGTCATCAATCCGGGCAGTGTGGGCCAGCCTCGAGACGGCGACCCTCGCAGTGCCTATTGTGTGATCGAAGACGGCCACGTCGAATTTCGCCGAGTCGAATACGACATCGAAGCGACGATTCGCCACCTGAGCGAAATCGGTGTGAACGGGCCGGTCCTCGAAATGTCCAGCCACTTTCTGCGGTCCGGGGGGCGGATGCTGCCAGGCATTGAGGACACCAGCAAACTGTGAGCCGGCAGGTCCAGACGCTCAAAAACCAAGCCCGACATCCTTCAGCACACCCGTTCCGACAGTACCATCGGTGATGTCGAACATCGACGGCAGACGGTGTTCCCACACGCGGTTCGGTCCTGGGCAATACTGACGGCCATTGCCTTCAATGGCGGCGACCGTCGGAATCCGGGCCGCCAGGCTGGCGGAATGCAGGAATGAGCTTCCCGCGCACGTCAGATCCTGAACACACAGGAACATGCCAAACTTCTGCGCCGCCGCGGCAAGGCAGAGCGATTCCGATTGTCCTTTGCAGGCTTTAAGGGCTACGCCGGTGTATCCCTGATCGCGAGCCAGCAGCAGCGATTCATAATCGACGAGCGCTTCATCGACGACGACCGGTTTCAACTTCGCTGCCTCGTGCAGCTTGATTTCAGGGTGAGCCTGCAGGTTGCGGCTGGTGGGCTGTTCGATGTACTGAATCCGATCGTAAGCATGCGGAGTCTGCTCCTGCACCATCTTCAGGAAGTCCAGCACGTACTCAACAGTCTCACACTTCTCATTGAAGTCGAGCGAATAGTACCACTCGCCGCAGCCGCGCTCGGCCTGCGTCTCGACCGCGACCGACTCGACAGCCGCCACGCGCGCCACATCCCAGTCCAGGTCGTCACCAGCCAGCTTAATCTTCAAGTGAGTAAGGCCGTCGGCTTTGATCCACTCACCGAGGGTCACTGGCAACCTGTCCTTCGGACGGTCAGTGACATCTTCGCTGGTCAGCGGATCGAGCGCTCCGACGAGGTGATACAGCGGCAGACGTTCTTTCGGCTGGCGCAGCGTGTACTGGTCCAGATATTCCCCAGCAAACTGCTCGTCGAGGTAGTCCGACAGATCGTCGTTCATGAACTCGGACGACAGGGCATCGTATGAATTGACTTCATGCACGCGGCCATACGCGTCATGCACGGCCGCGTCGAGTGGACTGGCGGACACAAGCTGAGCAAGTTCGGGCATCCCCTCATCAAAGCGATGACCTTCGCAGATCGTTCGTCCCAGATGCTTGTACTCAGCCGCGAGGTCGTACATCAGCTCAATCGGATGCGCGTAATGCGGGATCTCCGTGGCCATCGTGGTGATCCGCTCGGCGAATTCTTTCATCGCCGATTCGGTCTGGTCGCCCGTCAATTGAGCCGTAGGCCACGCCCAGATGTTGCCGACCGGCATGCTGCCGTAGCCGGACACGTGCTTTCCTGCCTGCGTCTCGACCCTGATTTCGACGTTGATCAGGAAGGACTTGTCCACGACGCGGCCACCGAATTTCAGCGGTGCCCGGAAGGGAACAGGTTCAAAAGTACAACTTGCATCGACAATCCGAACGTCCGTTGAGGCTGGCATGGTGCGATCGAGCCCGCGATGAGGAGTTGTCCTGACACCGTGAAACTAACAGTCCAGCCGGATATTCGGCGGGCTTTGCGGCTGGCTGCCAATGTTCACGAGTTGATGTTCAGGTCGATATTTCCGGCATCCTATGCTCGTCGCGTCGGGTGTTCAATCATTGAGTTGGACTGACGTGTTGACCTGCTCATTCACCGGCTGCGAGCAACGACCGGTACAGATCTGCATACTGTGTAACCACCGCCGGCCATGTAAAACGCTCGGCCATTTGCCGTTGCAGTCGTTCGGCCGACTCGGCTGCGGCGACCGGGTCGTTCAGTACGTGATCGATGGCAGCCGCCAGGGCTTGTTCATCTCCGATTGTCACGAGGCGCCCAGTGACGCCGTCCTCAACGATTTCGGACACACCCTCCGCTTGCGTTGCCACGATCGGCAGGCCAGATGCGCCCGCTTCCAGCAACACGTTGGGCAGGCCCTCCCACAGTGACGTCAGCACCAGGAGATCGGCTGAACGCATGATTCCCGCAATGTCCGACTGCCAACCGGCCAGATGGACGCGATCTGCAATTCCGACGGCCTCGGCGGCCTGGGCGATCTCCTCTTCGAGCGTTCCCTGCCCAATCAACAGCAGATGCAGATCAGGCCGATCCCGCGCGAGCCGTCCTGTAGCACGAATCAGGGTCAGCGGATCCTTCTGCGGATCGAGCCGCCCAACTGACAGCAGGACGGTCGCTTCGTTGGGGATGCCGAAGGATGATAGTTCAACAGGGTCCGCATTGCGGAACGTTTCAAGGTCCACACCGTTGGGGATGACAACAGTCTTCTGAGGACTGAGACCAGACTCGCGAATCGAGAAATCCGCAACTGCCTGGCTGACACACACATGTCGGTCAATGTATCGCTCGGTCCAGCGATCGAGTCGCAATCGCCAGCGGCCGCGTTTTTCCGCGACTCGAATGCCGGAGACGACGTGCGGCACCCCCGTGCGCCGGGCAGCAATTCGACCGACGATATTGGCGTGCCATAGAAACGTCTGTAACACGGCTGGCTGTTGTCGATGAAGTTCGCGTGTCAGCCCCGCTGTGGCCTTCCACAAACCCTGCAGGCTGCTGGCGCGGCGTGCACCGAGGCACGTCACCGGAATGCCGGATTCCTCAAGCGTGCTGGCGAGGGCACCGCGGTCACTCAAGCAGATGACGGAACGCTTCCAGTCATCCGGCGATAGACCAGTCGCGATTTGAACCAGTGCGCGTTCGGCGCCGCCGGGATCCAGCTCGGTGATCAGGAAAGTGATCGACGTCCTGGCGCCGTCTGGCGACTGCACACCCACTACTTGCCAGACGCGGCAACCTTGCCGCGAGCCCTGAATGTGACGGGCTCCGTACGCCCGCGAATGGTCACGCTCAGCTCTTCGTCAAGCGGACCGAGCTTCTGTGGAGCGGTAATTGTCAGCGGAATGATCTGCACGGGAGCAGACCGCTTCGGCAACCGGACCTGAAAGACGTCTTTGGCTCGCAGGCACGTGACACCGGAGACCTCGAACGGTTTCTTTCCCTGCAACACGACGTTGACTGTTTTCGTCTGCCCTGGTCGCATCGTTCCCAGCGATATCAGTGACGGTTTGACGACGATGTCCGGTCGCACAAAGCCTTCGACCAGCAGCGGGACGTGTGTGTTTTCCGGGTCATCTGTCACCAGCGTCAGGAACTGCCGCAGCGGCCCGATGGGCGTTTTGTCGCTCAGTCGTACGATCAGGTCGTAGTTGGCGCGTCCTGCACCGCGCGCCGTCTGTTTGACCTCGGCCATAACGAACTCGCTTTGAGTTTTCACATCGCGAATCGTCCAGTCAGCGCGTCCCGCGTATGAGATCTTCAGAGTTCGCTCGTTCTTCTGCTCTCGATCGACGTTGTCAAACTGGACGGACCCCGGCTCAATCACGACATCTGTGCGAATGTAGGCCGTAATCGGAATCTGCACACGTCCATAAACCGGTCGGTCAAACACGACGATCACATTCGAATCTTTGCGGCGAGTAAACTTCCGCGTGTCCATCGTGATCGTGACGTAGGCCTCTTCGAGACTTGCAAGAGTCTCCTGACTCGGTTCGCCGGCCGAGCATCCGCAGGTCGTGCGGACCTCGGTGATGTGCACGGTCTCTTTGAAGATGTTCTTCAGCTTCAGGCGGTAGTTAACATCCGAACCGCGCGCGACCACGCCGAAATCGTGCGACTGTTTCTCAAACATCTCGGCAGGCCATTTCTCGTCTGCGGCCGAGACTGAAGAGCCGAGAGATGCAGCGACCAGAGCACTGGCCAACAGACCGACTCGAATCGCAGTGCAGGAAAGAATCTGACGACGCATTTGCATGGCGGAATCTCGCTGGTTGTACGTCCGGCCGAACATGAAGCTGTCAGTCTGGCAAATCGGGTCGCACGACTCCCGAGTGAACAGGCCGACGAGGCACCATGAAGGTGCGTAACAAGGTGTTTTTCACGCATCGGCGGCGAGCGACGGCGACGTTAGTTCGCCCTCTGCGGCCTGTCAACATCGTCGTTTTCAGACGCTGGTGACTGGTGTGTTGAGCAGAACCGATGCAGGCCGACTGTGAGAATTCGCGACAGCCCGATTCACCGGATCAGCCGGCAGATCGCAACCCTGGTTCCGCCAGCCCTCGATCGTGCGTACCAGGCCAGACAGGTGCACGCTTCCCGTGAGATCGCATCGACGGAGTTTGAAGCAACGCGCCACGTCACCTACCATCTCGGATTCACTATGTCCCACGTCGGAGTCAATCGATGACACGTCCGAGTCCCGTCGTTTCATCCGCTAAACGCAGTCGTCCTTCCGGTGCGCCGTTTCTCGTGGCCATGCTGATCGCCGTGCTTGTCGTCACCGGACTGGTCGTGGCACGGACGACTCTGGCGCAAGGCGATGCGGATGCTGAGAAGTCGGCGTCGGATGATCCCGACAAGCCAGCCACGGACAAGCCGGACAGCGAAAAGGCGGTTGTCGATGGAGATGGCAAACCGATCGAAAACCCGTTCCCGAATCGGTTTAAGGCTCCGGAACTCGACGGCGGAACGGCGTGGCTGAATACGTCCGGCGAAATCACGATGAAGGACCTCCGTGGCAAGATCGTCCTGATCGATTTCTGGACCTACTGCTGCATTAACTGCATGCACGTGCTGCCCGACCTGAAGTATCTCGAGCACAAGTTTCCGAACGACATCGTCGTAATCGGCTGCCATTCGGCCAAGTTCGACAACGAGAAAGACACTGCAGCCATTCGACAGGCGGTCGTGCGGTACGAGATCGAGCACCCGGTGATCAACGATTCAGAGATGATCGTCTGGAAAAAGATGGGAGCCCGTGCCTGGCCGACGCTCGTTCTGATCGACCCCGAAGGAAATTACTGCGGGTATCTGTCAGGTGAAGGGAATCGTGAGATCCTGGAAGTCGTGATCAAGAAACTGATTGCCTATCACAAGGCGAAGGGCACGCTCGATCAGACGCCGGTGCAGTTCTCGCTGGAACGCGACCGTGTTCCGCCCGGTCCACTCAAGTACCCAGGCAAGCTACTCGCTGATTCCGCCGGCGATCGGCTGTTCATTTCCGACAGCAATCACAACCGCATCATCATTTCGTCGCTGGAAGGCAAGTTGATTGACGTGGTCGGTGATGGTTCCATCGGGGCGAAAAACGGCAGCTACGCAGAAGCGAGCTTCGACCATCCCCAGGGCATGGCCCTCAAGGGTGACACGCTGTTCGTCGCCGACACCGAAAACCACCTGCTTCGCACGATCGATCTGAAAGAGAAGACGGTTGCGACGCTGGCCGGCACGGGCGAGCAGGCGCGATTCCGGGCGAATGGTGGAGACCTGTCGACGGCACTCAACAGCCCGTGGGCTCTGGAGGTCGTTGACGACACGCTGTACGTCGCGATGGCCGGACCGCACCAAATCTGGTCGCACGAAATCGGGACCGAGAAGATCGGAGTCTTCTCCGGTTCTGGACGTGAGGACATCACCAACGGCCCTCATGATTCCGCAGCGCTGGCACAACCGTCGGGCCTCGTCAGCGACGGCGAGTTCCTGTACGTCGCCGACAGTGAGGGTTCAGCAATCCGCAAGGTCGCCGTCGATCCGAACGGAAACGTCACGACCGTCGTCGGCACGCACGATCTTCCCAACGGCCGGGCACTGTTCGAATTCGGCGACACGGACGGCATTGGTTCGGAGGCACGACTGCAACATCCGTTGGGTGTCGCACTGCACGGCAAGAACACGTTGTTCGTCGCCGACGCCTACAACCACAAAATCAAGTCCATCAATCTTGAAACGCGTGAGGCGACGACATGGCTGGGCGACAGCACGGCCGGCAATCGTCTTGATCCGCCGAGGTTTCACGAACCAGAGGGCCTCGCGATTACCAATGACACACTTTACGTCGCCGATACAAACAATCACCGCGTCGTCGCGGTCGACCTGAAGACGAAGGCCGCCCGCGAGTTCGTCGTTGAAGGGCTGACGCCCCCCGTGAAGAAGGCATCGTCCGTCAGCGACAGTGTTGCGGTTGACGACAAGTCCGTGCTGGAAGTTCCAGCCCAGAAGGTGGCACCGGGTGAGTCCGTGAAAGTGCTGGTCAAACTGCAGGTTCCCGACGAATACAAACTGAATGACCTGTTCCCCATCAGAGCAAAAGTCACGACCGCAGCAGAGCAAACGGTCCTGGCAGCGGACCAGCTTGGCAAACGTCTCAAGGGAACTCTTCAGGACGGCGTGGCGACATTCGAGGTTCCGCTCACCGCAGCAGGTGGAGCAGCGACATTCCAGTTCGCCGTTTCCTACGGTTACTGCCGCGCCGGAGTCGGCGGACTGTGCAAGGTGCACACGGCACGCTGGAAACTGCCGATCGAGGTCGTCGCCGGTGGAGCAAAGCGGATCGAACTGCTGACGGACGTGCCCGAGTAACACATGACACCAGCGATTCAGGCGGATTCCCCTTCTCGCTGGTTCGACCTGCAGCGATTACATAACGAAACGCTCTGCAGGCGAATTGTGTTTCACGCCGAGTGCTCGTCGACCAGCACGGACGCTCTTACTCTCGCTCGCTCGGACGCGCCCCTGCCCCTGCTGGTGCTGACCGATACGCAGACAGCGGGTCGTGGTCGCGGCTCGAATCAGTGGTGGGCCGGCGAAGGTGCTTTGACGTTTTCACTGCTCTTGGCGCCGAGTGAATTCGGAATCAGTCGCGAGACCTACCCGCTCGTCTCATTAACAGCCGCGCTGGCCGTCTCCGAAATCCTGCGTGAGTTTGCGCCCGAGTGTCAGGTGGGACTCAAATGGCCCAACGACGTGCATCTCAATGGTCGCAAGGTCTGCGGGATACTGGTCGAGCCGCCGCCCGGCTTGAATGACCGGCTGGTCCTCGGGATCGGGCTTAACGTGGGCAACAGTCTGCGTGAGGCTCCCGAAGAACTCCGCTCGATTGCGACGTCAATCATTGACGAAGCCGGGCGAGCCCATCGCCTGCATGAAGTTCTGGAGTGCCTGCTGAACGAACTGTCGAAGCAGTTTCGAACGCTCGGGCAAGGGGCGCTGCCGCTGCGAGAGCGGTGGCAACAGCAGTGTGTCCTGACCGGAAAGGACGTCGTGCTGCAGTCTGGCGATCACCGAGTCGAAGGGGCATGTCACGGCATTGCAGACAGTGGTGCGATCCTGATCGCGTCCGACGGTGGGCCGCGTGCTCACTTCGGTGGAACCGTGCGTTTGAAGTGACTTGCCGACACCGCACCGCCCAGGCGACAACTCCGCCCCATGAAGAAGACGCCTCTGGACATCGCTGCCATCAGCCTGGCAACCGGCCTGGGCATAGGGTTCTTCCCGGTCGCCCCGGGAACGGCTGGAAGCCTGTTGGGGCCACCCCTGATCTGGGCGGTGCTTCGACTTGCGTTACCGCTACCGGCCGTACTGTCGATCGGAGCTGCCTTCATTCTTGCGGGAATTCCGATCTGCACGCGGGCCAGCAAAGCGATGGGCCGACACGATCCGGGTGAAATCGTCTTCGACGAAATCGCAGCCTTCTGGATCGTCTTTCTGCCGCAGATTGTTATGAGCCAGAATCTGGATGCAGTGACGGCGTGCGCTGGATTCGTGCTGTTCCGCATATTCGACATCGCGAAACCGTGGCCCATACGACGCCTCGAAAAACTGCCCGATGGCACCGGCATCATGGTCGACGACCTGGCAGCGGCAGCTTACGCCGCAGTTTGCCTGGTCCTGGGCAGCCAAGGCGTGAAGATGCTGGCGACGGGTTGAATTATCTTTGAGCACATCAACTCGAGTGACACCAGGCCAGAGCCAGTTATTTGTCAGACACTGAGTCGGCAGCGGTCAGGGCATTGATCCGAATATCCCGGAAGCGAACGACCCTACCGGGATCGTGCACCTGCAGTGCGATCAGCCCTTTGTCCAATCGATTTTCGAGTGGCAGGTTCTCGGTAACTTCCGAAGCCAGTCCAAAGAACCAGAAATTGTTGACCCGGGCAACCACCCGCACGTCATTCCAATCGCCCTTGCAAATGTGGTCCGCCGTGCGCGAATCGTTGATTTGAGCCACGTGTGGCTTGCCGTTTTCGTCGATCACAAGGCTCATCCCGCGAAACACGCGTCCTCTCGGCGACCTGGCTTACAAAAGTCCCCAAGGCATCGAAGTGGGCGGCAACCTTCTTGAACTCGCCTTAACCAAAGCGGACGACTCCCCCAATACTCGCATCGAAGCACTTTCTGTACGATTATCCCCTACGACTAACGGATATACACACACGTTTTCCAGTAGTTCTGAAATCTGTCACTACCACGATCCAAGGCATATTGCCGCCCCGGCAACACGGAAACGAGGCCCCAACGTGCAGCTCGGAATTCAACTCATCGTGTTTGGGCCAGACCCGGCCGAAGACTTAGGGCGAAGATTTGCACTGGCACATGACTCCGGATTTCGAGCAATCGAATGCGGTCCGCTCGCATACGAGAATCACGAACCAAGTGAATTTCTTGCACTACTAACCACTCATTCCCTACATCTATCGGCAATCCACTCTGGGATCGACCTCCTTGCAAATGAAAGGACATTCAACGACCTGCTCGCCGACGCCAAGGCTCTGAACTGTCCTACCCTCATCTTTTCAGGAATCCTCAATGGAGGACTCGTACCCGCACATTACCTCCAAACAGCGTCTCTTCTATCCGAGCGGCTGCAAACCGCCCAACGACATTCTATAGACCTCGCATATCATCACCACGATTTCGAGTTTCTGACGCAATTCAATGACAAACCAGCAATTGACTTACTCCTTTGTAATGTCCCGCCGGCACTCTCACTTGTGATCGACACTTACTGGCTTCACGCTGCGAATCGAGCCCTTCGTGACGTGTGGCCAACCCATGGAGCCCGCTGCCGAACCATCCATCTAAAAGACGGAGATCACCACAACCGAACATTTGCCCCCCTAGGCGAAGGCCTCTCAGACCCGGCAACCGAGCTCACGTTCGCAGCAACGTGCAACCTCGAATACATCGTCTATGAACAAGATGACCCAGGCGACCGCGAAGTTGAAGAAGCCGTCAGAATCAGCGGACGGTGGCTCACAAATCGGTGTCGCAAGCACGGAGAGAACAAATGAACCAACCGACGGTAGCAATCTGTTGCAAGGACAAACTCTTCTTCGACTCTTACTACCGCATTACGGCATCAATCGTCGGAAGCGCGTCAGTAATCGGATTGGATCCCGCCGAACTCCTCACGGGCGTGATCCCTTTACGTGGCGGTGGTTATGCTGACGTAAGTTGTTGTTGAGTGTGAGTTTGCCGCGTTGGCGGCTGGATGTCGCGGGGGGACTTCATTTCCTGTCCCATGTCCGGGGCAGCC
>CAUZFZ010000173.1:0-19943 GCA_963579025.1 Planctomycetota bacterium
AAATGAAGTCCCCCCGCGACATCCAGCCGCCAACGCGGCAAACTCACACTCAACAACAACTTACGTCAGCATAACCACCGCCACGTAAAGGGATCACGCCCCGAGGCGACGTCGAAATGTTCTCAGTAGAAGTGGAAACTCCTGGTCGCGTTCGTTTGAACGGTAGACAGGCGGAATTTCAATACCAATCGAGTAACACGCGAATTCTGAGCTGACGCTGCGCGAGACCAATGACTTGCGGCCTGGTGGCACGGTTTTACCGCCGCGGTCCACTTCGACCCGGACAGACTGCTTCATCACTTTGATGGAACGCAGACCCCTGAGCAGCGCATCGACAGTACGGTCCATCCTGGACGAACCGGGTGCGAAGACTCGAAAGACCGGTGAGACTTCATGCTGAGCCGGGTCGGCAGATTTCGTGTCCTCCGCCCCGGCCCAGATTTCGAGCAGCAGCATGCCGCCGAATTCCGGACTCAGTGTGCGAACGAGGCCTTCTATGAGCGCCGCGAGTTTTGTGTGATGCCGCGACGCGCCCGGTGCCACGAGATAGGACGCTTCGCCCATGATCGTCTTCTCGGTGCCTTCGTCGTCGCGGTCCAGCGGCTGACGGTACACGCAGAGGAACGGAAGCTGCCGATCAATATGCACCCGCCCGTTCTCGGGAAGAGTGCGGCGGACTCGCCTGTCCGCAGCGAGACGGTCACAGACGTCGGCGATCAGGGCATCCGTAATCCGCTCGCGGCCGCTGGGCGTCGAGTTGTCGGGCCGCTTCTTCACGGGATGTCCAGTTCCTTGATGGTTCGGTCACGGGGCACCCAATGGCACCAGAGTTGTGTGGATAATTGGTTGATAGTCGCCTTTCGCTCCGCGAAAGCAGCGCATCTTTCGCGGAGCGAAAGGCGACTATCGGGACGCCGGAAATTCGTGGGGCAGGTCAGGCAATCAAATCGCCAGCAAGTGGCCCGATCACTTCCTGCAGACCGCTGATGGTCCAGCCAAGTGCTGCGCCGATGGCGTCGACGAGTATCGGGTCAGGTTCGCTGGTCCATTCATCCATGAAGAACTTCTTGAATTCGACAGACAACACGCAGCCAGTTTCCGGGAAATGCTCGTGAGTCCAGCGAGCGAGGTTTCCGCCGAAGAACTTGACGTTTTCACGAACATCGAGCTGGCCACCAGGAAACTCAAACGAAGTCAGGTCGCCCAGAAACCGGTCGATCAAAGGCGCCCACCGTTCGCGGCTCGGGATCGTACGGGTGCCGACGTTGACCTGAGGGTTGGCCTCGGGGTCTGCGCACTCTCCATCGGGACCGCCGCGGCGATGGTTGTAGGTGTGAATGTCGACGACCACGAATCGGCCGCACTCCAGCACCTTCGCTGAGAAGAGCTGATGCAGGTTGCGATAGAATTCGTCGTACTCGGCAAGCGATTCCTCGATCGCGTCGCCTGGCAGTTCGTCGGACCAGACGGTCAGGCCCCAGGCGTCTTCGGGACGGATGTAGACGGCCTGCTCGCGGGGACGATTCAGATCGACTTCGAACCGCGACCGCAGTCCGATGACTCGCGTCGGTGCGGCACTGGTCCAGGCTCCGGTATGGGGGTCTTCTTCGCGGAGGCGGTCGCTGTCACTGAGGGCAAAGCGTCTCAGGATGTCATCGCGAACGTGGTGTCCGTCGTGAATCGCGGTTGCAATGACCGGGCCGCTGCCAAGACTTTCGGTCCAGATGTTCTGTGTCATTCTGTTGGCCTGTCGGTCAAGGCGTCGGCGTCGACGGGAATTCGGCGCACACCGCGACCGCTCCAAGAAGCCGGGGGAATCCGGACAAAGTTCAGTGCTGTCCGGCGAAACAGAGGAATTGTCCGCGTCGTTCGACCACCGACTCAGCTCCTTCCGTGGAGACCGTTCGCGAACGAGTGACGACTAAGGCAGCAGTCGTGCCAGTCGCGAGGAAGTGCGGGATTTTCGCTCGGTTCAGCAGGATTCCCGGATCGGGCGGCGATCGGGCAGTTCCACCGTGGACAGCGACTGATCAGCGTGAGCAGCCGCTGCTCATCCTGCGTGACGATTAACCAACGCCGGGACGTGAGTTGTCGCCAGTTGACCGGTGAGCAATTCGGTCGACACGGTGAGTCTGTTGTCTGCCAGGAGCACATGCCCGAATGATCCCCGTCGGCAATTGTCAGCCGGGCGTCGTGGCTGCCGGCCAGTGCAATGGCTTGGATTCAACGCAGGCTTTGGGCCGGTATTTGCTCAGTGGCTGATCAGACTGAGCGGTCAGTGACCAGACTGTGTAATCTTCACGGGCAACTGCCATTCGACATTCTGGTCACAGAGGCGAATCGAGAAAGCTGGTTGATGAACAGGCACCGACTGCTGGTTGTGGATGACGAGCCATCCGTGCTGCAGCTCTTTCGCAGTGCGTTCGAGAAGCACGGAGTTGAAGTGCTGACGGCTGAGAATGCGCGTGAGGGCCTGAAACTGGCTCGTGAGCAGGCTCCTGATGCCGGCGTCTTCGACCTCATGCTGCCAGACTGGTCGGGGCTGGACCTGCTGCGGGAGGTCCAGCAGGTCGATGCGCGGCTGCCGGTCATCTTTATCACGGCCGGTGGCACGAGTGCGACGGCGATCGATGCCATGAAGCTCGGGGCGTTCGACTACCTGACCAAGCCGCTCGACATCCGGCAGGTTCGCGAACTCGTCGACCGGGCATTCGAAGTGCGGCGTCTGATGAGCGAACCAGTGACGCTCGGCGAGACGGATCAGCCGTCCGGCGAGACCGGCGACGTGATGGTCGGACGCGGCGTGGCGATGCAGGACGTCTACAAGGCCATTGGACGTGTTGCTCCGAAGAATGTCACCGTGCTGATCCGCGGTGAAAGCGGCAGCGGCAAGGAACTGGTCGCCCGCGCCATCTATCAGCACAGCGACCGCAGCGACGGGCCGTTCCTCGCAGTCAATTGCGCCGCCATTCCGGAATCACTCCTCGAAAGCGAGCTGTTCGGACACGAGAAGGGATCGTTCACGGGGGCCGATCGTCGCCGCATCGGTAAGTTCGAACAGTGCAACGGCGGCACGATGTTTCTGGATGAAATCGGAGACATGCCGCTGGCTCTGCAGAGCAAAATGCTGCGTGTGCTGCAGGAGCAGTCGTTTCAGCGAGTCGGCGGGAACGACACCATTCAGACCAACGTCCGGATCATCACAGCGACACACCGGGACCTGAAGCAGGCTGCTGAAGCCGGGCGTTTTCGTTCGGACCTCTACTACCGGCTGAATGTCTTCGAGATCGAGATTCCGCCGCTGCGTGAACGACTGGACGACCTGCCGCTGCTGGTTCAGCACTTCCTGACGCGAACACGTCTGGAACTCGACAAGGGAGTGAAGTCGGTCAGTCCCGAGACGCTCGTCGAACTGCGAGCCTATCCGTGGCCCGGCAACATCCGGGAACTGCAGAGTGTCATTAAACAGGCCGTGCTGAAGTCCGTTGGACCAGTCCTGATGCCAGAATTCCTGCCGGACTTTGTGCGGGAGGGACACGCAGTTTCACCCGCGAGTATTCTCGCCGAACCGCCCGAGCCCGTCACAGCGGAGGCTGCGGAATCTCCGGCCGCGGACGCGACCACACATAAGCCAGTCCCGAAAACCGAATGGTCAGCGTGGGACGATTTCATTACCAAACAGATCGCGGCGGGCAGCACGAGCATCTACGACGACGCGATTCGTCTGACGGAGAAGCACGTGATCTCGCGCGTGCTGCGTCACACAGACGGCAATCAGGTCCGAGCCGCCGAACTGCTGGGCATCACCCGCACGACACTCCGCAACAAGGTCAAGCAGCTCAGAATTACGATTGGCCGGACTGTCGAGGAGTGAATCGAGTAGAGACCTGCTCCCGACGATCAGATGTCAGATCGGTAGCCATTCACTGCGAGTGAGCAAGCCGGCAGCGACCATCAGCTACGGCCACTGTTGCCGGCTCGTCACACGACGGGACGCGATTTCGGCGGACCGCCAACGTAGGGAGCGATTCGCTGAGCGGCTGTCGCGATGGAGGCCCAGTCGTGCGTGAGGTTTCGTGGTTCGGCGGTCTGGACGACGAGCACTCCGCGGAAGTTTCCGCGATGCAGAATGGGGACTCCAAAGAAGCTCACGAACGGATCTTCGCCCACATCAGGGAAGTGCAGAAAGCGATGGTGTCCCGGGGCGTCGGCTACATAAACCGGTTGCAGTTCCTGAGCGACCAGGCCGACCAGGCCATTTCCGGGGCTCATGCGCACTGTGCCGACGCTGTCCTGATTGAGTCCCATTGTGGCACTCAGCACGAGATCGCCGTTGTCGTCGTCGAGGACGTAGATCGAGCACACATCGACGTCCAGCTGATTGGCAATCATGCGGGTCATCTCCGTGAGGGCGGCGTGACTGTCCACGTGCCGGGCAGCGACAGAGGCGAATTCCCGCCAGACGCTGGCTGCGGTCGGGCGGTTCGACGAACTCGCATCCTGCGGCTGTGAACTGGTTGTGTGGAGCCGGAACTCGTCAGGTGGCGAGGTCGCTTCGTTCACGAGTGGTTCGCGTTCGTCGGTCATGATCATTCGGCTCTGCCGTGTGATCAGGAGGTGAGAAGATTCCATTTGCCGCGGAGCGGCTCAGGCGATTAGTCACGGGTTTCAACCCGTGGAAAAGGGGTCCCGAGAAATTCCGTGAGCCCCGGAGGGGCGGCGTCAATCCTGCCAGTGGTCTCCGCCGCCCCTCCGGGGCTCACATTCTTAAATACGGCGCATTCCCGGGGTTGAAACCCCGGGCTATTTGCCAATGTCCCTCCGGGACAGAAGCACCGAAAAAAAACGCGACCGCACAAGAAGGCGTGCGGCCGCCTCGGGCGTTCTCGTTGGAAACGGTTCCGAAGAGGAGCCATTGTCAGAGCCGGCTCGCAGGTGCGCCGGCCTGGAGACGGATGGCACCCCCGTTCATCCCGCGCCGACGCACCGTTTTGTGCCGAGTCCGACCTGGCTCCTCACGTCTGGTAGAGAAAGCATGAACCGTGCCATTCGCGGTTCGCTTTAATGGAATTGGTCCGCCTGCTGCAGACTGACGACCCGCTGTGCTGTTGGCCCCTCCGGAATCTCGGGGGATTCCAGCTCGGACTGCCCCTCCGGAACCACGGTATGCCTTGAGACCACCAATTGTGCCCGACAGACATGTCAGACGCTGTGAGCACTGACTGCCCACAAAGACCAATGACTGCTCATCGTGGTGGTCGATTGCCGCTCATTGGCCGGCTCTCGCGAACGCGGCATGCGATATGCCTGAGTGGCCGTTGCTTTTCAGGCGACGTCCCGCCCGACGACAATCCCGTACGGAACACGACCTGTAACCGAACACGATGGCCACCATGCTTGCGGAATTCAGTGTCCACAAACCTGCCGATGTCAGCGTGGCCGTGCGCAAGGCCCGCGTGCTGGCGGCACTGGCGAACATTGAGAAGACACGACGCGGCCAGCTGGGGAAAGCCGTGACTGAGATATGTCGCAGTGCCCTCTCGCTCGGCGGACACACCACGGTGACGTACGCGGTGACATCGAGCGCCGGACAGGCTGCCGTCGAAGTCGTCGTCCGCTGGATGGCCCGCATCGACAACGACTCGGCGGGTTCCATTGCCGCGACGTCCGATGATGCACCCGACATGGCCGTCCGCCGGGTCGGAGAGTTGCTCGACGAGTTTTCGCTCGATGACTGGCCGGGGCCGGGTGGGACAGCCACGTTGCGAGTCTTCGTCAATGGGCCGTTGCAGCTCAGCGACAATGACATCGCCGACTGGTCCGCGATGCTCAACGAGTCGCAGCTTGAGGAAGTCATCCGCCGCAGCGAGCACCGTCGCCGGCAGCTCGACTCGGAACTGCAGTCGACGATGCGTCAGGAAGAACTCCTGGATGAGGCCGGAGGCGACGCGAGCGAAACCGGGCTCGTGACGATGCTCTCGCTGGTCGCCAGCAAGACGGACAACGGCGTCGCGATTCTGGATGCCGACGCCGCCATCGTGTGGGTGAATGAAGCGTTTTCGAATCAGTGCGGCGTCGCTCCGGACGAATGCCACAACACGCACCTTGTCGAGCTGGTGAAACACGCTGACTCTGATCCGGCCGCCGTCGATGAACTGCATGACGCGCTGCAAACAGGACGCAGCCGTTACGTCGAACTGCTGATGAACCACAGCCAGGGGCAAAGCTGCTGGGCGGGAATCAATCTCACTCCGGTCTTCGATGCGGCCGATTCCGTGGAGCGCTGGATCGTCCTGCTCCGAGACATCACGCAGCAACGACAGTCACAGGACGCGCTCACAGCGGCCCGCGACGCCGCCGAACTGGCCAGTCGGGCCAAGAGTGAATTCCTCGCCAATATGAGTCACGAAATCCGCACGCCAATGAACGCCATCATCGGCATGACGGAACTGGCTCTCGGTTCGGACCTGACCGATGAACAGCAGGAGTACCTTTCGACCGTCCGCATGTCGGCGGAGTCGCTGCTGGAACTGCTCAACGACATTCTCGACCTGTCGAAAATCGAAGCGGGAAAAGTCGAGCTGGACGAAGTCGACTTCGATCTCAGCGACATCGTGCGTGACTCACTCAGGCCGCTGGCTGTGAAGGCGCACAGCAAAGGCCTCGAACTGGCGACGCGTCTGCCTATGGACCTGCCGCACTTCCTGTATGGCGACCCGCTGCGGCTCCGACAGGTGCTGATCAACCTTGTTGGTAACGCGATCAAATTCACCGAACACGGCGAGGTGGTCGTCGAGTTCTCGTTCGACGACGGCGTCGATGCAGATGTAGGCCGGAACAAGCGAAGCGCAGTTCCGGCAGACGGCGCCAAATTGCACGAGACGGGCCATTCAGATACGCCCAGTGCCGGAACTGCGCAGAGCTTGTTCCGGCCTACTTCGCTCAACCTCACCGTGCGCGACACCGGTATCGGCATTGCGGCTGATCGACAGGAACGCATTTTCGAATCGTTCACGCAGGTCGATGCGTCGACGACGCGGCAGTTCGGCGGCACGGGACTCGGTCTGACCATCACCGTCGAACTGCTGCGCATCATGGGCGGCAGCATTCAGGTCGAGAGCGAAGTCGGCGTCGGCAGTTCGTTCCGCGTGAGCATCCCATTGCGTCTGGCCGATGAGCAACCGCAGCCGTTTGCCGAGCGGGTCGAGTTCTCGCGCGAGCACCTGGAAGGCCGCTCGGTTCTGGTCGTTGATGACAACGCCACGAACCGCCGCATCCTCGAAGAGATGCTCTCCAGTTGGGGACTGCGACCGCGACTGGCAGACGGAGCTGACGCCGCGTTCCGCGAGCTGGAAGCGGCCGAGTATCACGGTCGTCCGTTCGACCTGCTGTTGATCGACGCCATGATGCCGGACAGCGACGGCTTTGAAGTGATCGAATCGATCCGTCAGCGGTCAGACATCCATGCCGACACGGTGATGATGCTCTCCTCAGCGGACCGCACGGATTCAGCCCGCCGGTGTCGCGACCTCGGCATCAGCCGATACCTCGTCAAACCAGTCTCGCAATCGGCGTTGCTCGAATCGATTGTCGCGATCTGCAGCGGTGACCGTAGGACGGGCACTCCTGCCCGTCCCGCTATTGATTCAGATGGACGGGCAGGAGTGCCCATCCTACAGAACGAGACGTCGCCGCGGCCTGAAGACCTCGCTCTCGTCCCGCTGAGAGTCCTCATCGCTGATGACCACGCAGCGAACCGCAGCCTCGCCGCCCGCATCCTGGAGAAACGAGGCCACCGACCGGCACATGCGACCAACGGTCAGGAAGTGCTCGACCTGCTGCAGGACGACTCGTTCGACCTCATCCTGATGGACGTCCAGATGCCGGAACTGGATGGCCTGCAGGCGACGGCCGCGATCCGCGGCCAGGAAGAAGCCGCCGGCACGCACACACCAATTGTCGCGCTCACCGCTCATGCGATGAAAGGTGATCGCGAACGGTGCCTCGCCGCCGGCATGGACGCATACCTCCCGAAACCACTGCGGGCCGCCGACCTGATCACGCTCGTCGAGAAACTGTGCGAACCGATCGCCGCAGCCCGCATCGGCACATCTGCAGCCCGAACCGAATCAGAAACCCATGTGGAAGAAACCGGCGACGCTCAGCTTGTCCTCTTCGGCTCAGAAATCGATTTCTCAGGAGCCCTCGACCGGATGGACGGCGATGTCGACCTTCTGGTCGAGCAGATGCGATTCTTCCTGGACGACGCCCCGGCCCTCCTGCGGCAGATTGAACACGCGGCAGCAGCGGCCGACTGCAACCTGCTGCAATCGGCCGCCCATCGACTGAAGGGACTGGTCAGCAGCTACGACCAGACGTCCGCTGCGGAGCTATGTCTGCAACTCGAATTCGCCGGCCGCGACGGAGCCTGCGACGGAACAACGGAACTTGTCACTCGTCTCCGTCCCCAGGTCGAATCGCTGCAGTCAGCGATACGCGACTTCATCTCCGATCACTCGTGAATGATCAGTATCGCCCAGGACGTCCGTTCCACTCAGCCGCGGAGCGGCGGCGTCAAATAGCCACGGGCTTCAGCCCGTGATACGGTGACTCTGATTGAATGCAGCCCCGGCAGGGGCGACGCTCGACATACTCAGTCTCAGGCGTTCGGGCCGACTCATGAGCACCTTCACGAGCCTCACCTATCACATCGTCTTCGGCACCAAATACCGGCGGTCTCGAATCAGCGAGCCATTCCGGGACGAGTTGTACGCCTACATTGGTGGGATCATCCGCGGCGAAAAAGGCTCGCTGATCGAGATTGGTGGAATGCCGGACCACATTCACATTCTCGCAGGCTTCAGCCCCGCTGTTTCCGTGTCAGACATGCTGCGGCGTATCAAGGGAAACTCATCAAAGTGGGCCAACGAGCAACACAATTTCGTTGACCGGTTTGAGTGGCAGACCGGATACGGCGCATTCACGGTCAGCCATTCGCAGGCTCCGTCTGTCAGCGAGTACATTCGGAATCAGGAAGAACATCACCGCAGACGCAGTTTCAAGGACGAGTTTCGGAGCCTTCTGATTCGGCACGGTATCCAGTTTGAGGAGCGGTATCTGTTTGAGGACGAACACGTGGGATGACCGCCGTCGCCCCTCCGGGGCTCAACATTGATTGGCGCCTCATTCCCACGGGCTGAAGCCCGTGGCTATTCGCCCTTGCCGCTCCGCGGCAGTGAGACCGACGACATCCGACTGCATCCGGTTGTCACGGATGGATCGTTCTCGATTGACGAGTCGTCGGGCTGACGGCCTCGACCACCGGAGTCACGGGAGCGGAACTGTCGGCCGCTCCGGATTAGTCGCCCCCGTGCTAAGATACTGCTGATTCTCATCGCGAATCCTCGCCGCGGCATCGTCGTAGAGAAACGGCAGGAAGACGTATCGCGCCCCGCTCGTGACCGGTGTGGCGGCATGCAACAGCGAGCACGAGAAGACGCACGCGCCGCCGGTTGGCGGCCGGTAGAGATGCGATCCGTATTCGGGGAATCGCAGATCGCCGCCTTCGTAATCCTCGGCGTTGAGGTTCAGTGAGACGGCAAAGCGACGATGGGCCGTGCCCTTTGTCGTGTTGTCGCGGTGAGCCCGGAAGTGGCCGCCGTCCGTGCCCTCGTAGCAGGCCACGATGTAACGCTCCATGCGGGTCGCTTTGAACTGAAAGGCCTTTTCGATCTCCGGAATCAGACGGTCGTGGATGCGGTGCATGCACAACGTGCGAACCTCTTCGTCTTCGATCGTGTAGTCACTACGTCGCTTGTGGCCGTAATCAACGATGCCCACGGTCTGACCGTTGACGTCACGCATGAAACCGGAATCTTCTCCGCCGTGCTGGTTGTAGAGCTGGATCAGTTTGCCACACAGGTCCGTCTCGAAGACGCGCGGCACGATCAGCACGGGAGCCTGAATCGCGGCCGGAGTCGCCGGGGCGAACTTCGGCTGTGCGTCGAGTAACTGCAGCACGCGCGCGACATGCATGTCTGACTGAAAACTGAAGTCGAAGTGAGCCAGCACGCGCAGCCGTTCGTCCAGTACGAGCGTAAACGGCCGGTACTCGATCAGAGCATCATTAACAGACTGCTCAGCGGAGTCGCTCTGCGGGAGTGCTCCGTAAAGCCGGCTGATCGACCGGTCGAAGTCGCGAAAGAAGCGGACGCCTTTTTCGCGGTCGGTGACGCGACCAAGCACTTCGTCATCGGGGTCGATCGACACGCCGAAGAAGGTCGCGTCCGTATCGTCGAAGCGACCGGCCTGCGCCAGGAACTCACCGAGGATTCGACGGTGGTCATCGGAGTCGGCTGAACCGAAGAAACACATGACGACGTATCGCCCGGCCACCGTGCTGAAGTTGAACGAGGTGTTCGATCCGGTGCGTCCGGAAAACCACGGCGCAGGAACGCCAGAAGCAAAGGGCATTGGTGAATCCTCAACATCGCGTGAACAAAGGCCGGGCCGGTCGACAATGTGAGCCCGTCTCCACCGAAGGCACGTTCTGTGCCATTTGCGAATCGGGGCACGCTACCGCGCAGTATCTGACCACGCTGAGCAGTAAACGCTCACAAAACAGATCCGACTGGTTACAGGTTGCTCAATCAGGCAGGGCGAAACACGCAAAAGCGGGCTCAATCGGGACTGGCACTCTGATTGCTCAACCTCACCCCGTCCGTCATGGACACCATCCGGACCGAGGGTTTCTATCCGGTCCTGCAGTTTCTGACACTCCCACAAATGCGACGCCTCTCTGCCCAGTAGCTCCTGGTTGCGATCCTGATCCGCGGCGTTGCAGTCGCGGCCGAAGCGCCGATGACGGACCGCGACCCGGCTTAATCAGCGTCCATTTTTCTGACGACTGTGACCGACATCGTCGGCTTCGCGTCCTTCCTCGGGTTTGCAGTGCTGTTCATGGAGATGCTCAAGCCGCTGGCGACAGCTCCCGCGATGTGACGCGCGACACACGGCCAATGCGGCCGAACCAGCCTGCGAGGCCATTAGAATAGCCAGTCTGTTTCGACTCCGGCAAGAAGTCAGTTTCCTTACTCCCGTGTCGCGAGAGGCCGTCCAGAAGCGTTGGCTTCCCAAGCCGTATCGTCACAATTAGAGGCCGGTCCATTCCACACGGTCTCGTTTGCGGAAGCACTCATGCCGCTTTATTTCGCGTACGGTTCGAACTGCAGTGAAGAGGTCATGCAGCGCAAGCAGGTGCGGTACACGTGCCGCCGCCGGGCGACGCTGCACGATTTCCGTCTGCTGTTCAACAAACGCGCGGAACGCGAGTTCCTGCCGGATGCCATCGGCTTCGCCAACGTCAACGAGCATCCCGGCGCTTCCGTTGAAGGCATTCTCTACGAAATCATCGTCGCCGACCTCGATGCCCTGGACGCCTCCGAGCGTTACCCCGACCACTACGACCGCATCGAAGTCATCGTCGAAACGGACATCGGCCCCGTGGACAGCTGGGTCTACCAGGCCCAGCCGAGTATGACCGCACACGGCCTGGTCCCGTCGCGCAACTATCTGAACCACATCCTTGCCGGCCGCGAGTTTCTGTCGGACCAATACTACGAAGCCCTGGACAGCTCGCGCACGTACGCTGGCGACTGCGGCATGTGCCGCCGCAATGGTGAGGTCCTGTTCGTCAGAGAAGCCGACCAGATGCACACCCTCTGCCAACCCTGCCGCGAAGCCCGCACCCTCTGGAGCGACGTCCACGGCCGCCAGATTACCATCTCGGAAGCAGAAACCGTGATGAGGGAACTGGTCGTAAACGGCTCCGGTTTCGGAGCCATACAGGACCTGATTCAGAAAGCCGTGAGCCTGGGACTGCTGACCTGACAGCCACACAACCAGGAATCCGGGACCACGTCACATCAGCGTGGCGGCGTTTTCCGCTTCTAGTCGTTCGTCATCCGCAAGGCGTCTTTTGCGCGGTTCATGACGGGTGAGTCTTGTCTCGTGGCGCCGACAAGGTTGTAGGTTGCCGTGGCAAGCATGTGGGGCCGCCAGATTGGGCTGACGCGATGGAAGTCCTCGAAGATCGAGATGGGGTACTTGAAATCGTGAGGCTCGTTCCCTTTTCGCAGGATCAGCCGACGTGCTGCCCTGGCAAACTCGGCCTGATTGGTGGCACAGCGCATGGCCAGTCTTGCGGCGGCCGGCGCGTCGTTGCCGACCAGCGCAAGGACTTCGCTGATGATCGCTTCACCGTTGCCCGCTTCCTCCGCCGGCACCAGCTCGGTGATCTTCGTGTCGTTCAATCCCTTTTTCGTGCCCGCCATGAAGTTTTTGAACTGGCTCATCCAACCGATGCCCTGCATGAGTATCAGGAAACGTGTTTTCCGGTCGGCGGCCGTTTCAAACGCGTAACGCAACGCACTGGTCGATGTCACGGTATGAATCCCGAAGATGCCCGGTTGTCGCATCATCAATTCGCCGGCGGCAAGATGGATCGCGTCCCAGATTTCCGTCGTGCCGGCCTGTTCCGACTGCAATTGTCGAAGCGCGAGGTCACAGGCCTCGTTTGAGTTTCCGGAACGCATGACGTCGAGCAGGGATTGCGTTGATGTTATCGAGCGAGTTGCATCCGCGGCGTTGCGAGGAAAGCGTGAGGCGTGCCGGGTCGCCAGTTCGGCGCTGTTGAGATACGACTGGTCTTCCAACGCATAGCCATTGACCCGCTCGTTCTTACCGTAGTCGAGCAGACCCAGCACCAGGGATCGCAGGGCTGGCTCGGCATGTTGCCAGCCAATGGTCTGCAGTGTTCGCCATGTGTTGGCAACAAAAATCGCTTTGTGGCCGATGTTGCGATAGTCACGCGCCCCGTATTGCCAAAGCTGCTTGACCACTTCGTGAGCACTGCTGCTGCGCACCACCGCGACGATCGCCCGATCGGCTCGCTCTTCGTCCCAGTCATTCATGGCGGCGTGAAACTCTTTCCAGGCCGCCGTGCCCGAGGGCAGTTTTCCCGAGACGGGTCGCATGCGAAAATCGGTACCCGTGGCGTCCCGCATCTGCGAATCTTTGAAAGCGTCGAGCGCCCAGAAGAGTGGCAGCAACCGATCCTCGACCGGCGCGTCAAGGCTCAATTGATGAGCCGCATGGATGATAAAGACGCAATGAAAGCTGAACCCAGGCGGTTGCGGACTGACGTTGCGGATGCCGGCCAGGAACAACGCCGCCATGAACTGCCGGTATGGCAATCCACGTTGAAGTTGTTCGACCATCATCTCGAAACATTTTTCGCGCGCGGTATTCTCAATCAATCGTACGACCGGTTCGATGTCGCCATGCAACCGAACGATGTCGGGCGTGACTTCCGTTTCCGCTGCGTTGAGTGGCACACACTTCGCAAGCCCGACACTGGCCGATGCGGCAAGAAACTGGCGACGAGATGGCATGGCAGTATCCCCAATCACTACAGGATGTGCAGACTCAACAGAAACGTCTTCTCGCTGAATACGCATCCCTGCGTGCTCGGCGAAACGTGCAACTTGTTATGTCGCATCCTCGTCCACGCCGAAGACGCTGCGACTCGTGTGCGTTTGCCTGTAATGTGTTTTGTGCGGCTACACGTTCACGTTGATTGGACGGACGCCAGACACTGTATGTTGATGGATGAAGCGGATCCAGGTCACTGATTCAGGCTCGGCTATCTGAATCAGAGCGACAGCGCGGAACGGCACTGGCCGTGACGGGGAGGCGGGATAAGGCATGAGTGGGAAGTCGAGATTCAAACGACGGCGCGTGTTTCTGGCGTGCGCGGCCATATTAGCCATTGGGTCGTTGCTGACTATCCTCTACCGACAGCAGGAGCAGCGGTGGATGTTGATGCGCGCGATCGAAGACTCGGGCGGCAGTTATCTGACCACACCGGACGGGCCGAGCTGGTTTCCGGCCAACCGGATCCCAATGCGGCTGGGCACTGACGACGACCTGGAATACCTGTTTCTTGCCAGCACGGAAGTCGATGACGCCTGGCTGGCCCGGCTGAAAGGGCGCGGCAGCATCAAGCAGATACTCCTGCAGGATACCGACGTCACTGATGCAGGGCTCAAGCACCTTGAGGGCCTGAAAAAACTGGAGAGACTCCGGCTCGACAACACGCTCGTCACGGACGACGGTCTGGAACACCTGCAGAGTCTGAAACTCCTGCGGCGAATGTACCTGAAAGGGACGGACGTCACCGATGCCGGCGTCATGCGGCTGCAATCGGCATTGCCGAATTGTCAGATCAAGCGCTGACGAACAGGTAGGACTTGCTTCCGGCCGGTTCAATGATCTTCTTGAACGCTGTCCCAGGATTGACGCTGTGGAATTGTCTCGAAGAGTCAATGACGTTCCAGGCACGGTGCCGACCGATGACATCGACAGTGCGGGGTTCTGCCTGTTCCAGCATCATCAGGGTCGGACTTGCTGTGAACGTACGATTTGATCGAGCCTGTCCGCGTTGACATCGGCTCACCACAAGAGCGTGCGTCGCATGCATTGAGCGTCGTCATCAATCTTGCGCGTGGCGCGTCGTATGCGGTTTCGCTTCTAAATCAGTACAACTGTTCCGCTTCAAGCACTTGCGATTACGAATAGCAGTTCGAGGGATTCGAAATGTCGGCGTTGATCATGATTGTCTCCGCGGTGGCCATCATCCTGTTTGTGAAGTTCGGCCTGCTGCGGGGCATCGACAACATTGCCAACGCCATGAACTGGAGTGCGAAAGCCCGCGGCCAGGTCACGGGCTACGCCACGTCGGTGCCCGAGTTCGTGTGTCTTGTCGCGGCCGGACTCGCCGGTGTGTGGGAGGCCGGACTGTGGAACATCGCCAGTTCAAACATCATCAATGCGGTGCTGATGCTCCTCGCCCTGTTGTTCTACCGGCAGTTTGGAGAGCTGTTCCACAGGCGTTTCGTGGACGAATTGGGCTTTGCCGCGCTCGCAGTAGCGGTGCCATTGGTGCTGATGCAGGTGGGCATGGACACTCAGTGGTACCTGGTCCCCATCCTGCTGGGCTTCTTTGCGGTTTATCATTTCGTGGACCGAAGGGTCAATCGTGGGGATGAGAACGACGAATCCTCTCAAGAAGCCGTCGGCAGCCTTCCGTTCGGGCTCATTCTGGGGCTTGTCGCGCTGATGGCCATCGCCATCGCCGGCATGTTCCTGGGCGGTGCCACTGCAGACGTGGTCGAACAACTGGGCGTGCATCCCGCGGTCGCCGGCTGGATTCTCGGCGTCGTCACGAGCCTGCCGGAAATGGTCACCTTCTTCGCCGTATACGCGGCGTCAAGTCGAGAGGGAAGACTGCAAGAGCTCAACGACACCCAGGAGGCGCTCGACAACCTCGCCGGATCCAACATGGCCAACGTAGGCATCGTCTACCCGATCGGTCTGCTTGCATTCCTGCTGGGTTCGTCCGTGCTTGGCGGCTAGTGCTTTGTCAGCCGTGGAGTGATGGATGTAACCGAACTCGCCAGAGTTTGGTTTCCCCGGGTCCGGCCAAAGTCTGGCGACTTCGGCTACCCCTCAAAACACAACTGGCACAGCACTGCCGAACGATCTGCGAGCCGCTTCGCCTTGTGGTTCACTGGCTCGTCGAGCATCGCAGTCTCTCGCCGCCTTACTCCGATTTGCCTTTGACTCCTACCATGATCTTGCGCGGCAGTGCCTCGGTGCGGCGGTCGATCCGAATGGTGAGCACACCGTTATCCAGGTGGGCTGACACGGTTGAAGCATCGAGTGAGTCGGGAAGTGTGAACGTTCGTCGAAATTCTCCGTAACGCTGGCCGCCGAGTTGCATGGCACCGGGTCGCTTTGACACCTTGCGGATACCGGACAGCGTCAGGATTCGGTCCTCGATGTAAACGTCGAATGCCTTCTCTGAAACGCCAGGAACATCCAGCTCGTAAACCACTCCGTCCTTCGTTTCCCAGGTCGAGATCGGCAAGCGGAGACCACGTGTGGCTGATTCGCGAATCTTTTCCGTTTCGCCGGATGGCTCGGTGTTTAAGACCTGAAGCAGACCGGAAAAACCTGAATTTGGGGACTCGTGAACGGTCTGAACAACTTGACTCTGCGTTGCCGCTTCCCGTCGTCGTTCACGCGTCACAGGATGTTTGACGGTGAACTGACCTGAATTCGCGGCGACGTCGTTGAGTGGTGAGTTCACAGGTCCCGCTTCGGGGGGAAGACCGACGAAGTGCAACTGGTCGGTATCGTCTGACGGCTCCATCGGTGTCGCAGTCGGTGGAACCGAGAGCTGAGGCAGATTGAGGTGAGTCGAACTGTCGTTCCAGGCGAATACGTCGTTGTCGCGTGAAGACTGCCCCTCGTGCTGCCATTGCATACCCAACAGGCACGCGACTGGTGCGTCGGCACAAATGGCCTGCTTCGGCTCAATGTTCTCGCAAAACCTCTGGGTGACCACGTCACGGAATTTATCAGACTGCGGAACACTCGCAGACGGACGCCGCGATGCAGGTCCTGAAGTCCACTCGCTCGATGGCTGCAGATGCGTCGGTTGAGACGCCAATGACCCGAAGTTCGCGGGTTGCCGATTCGCGCCCGGATTTACGGAAGCCTCCGGAGCATGGTCTGATTCGGGCTGCGCGGCCTCGAAGGCACCCCGACGCGACGACTCCTCGATGGACTGCCGATACGACGACGGAAGCCGTATGAGTTCCTGCGCCTGAACTCCAGGTACTGACAGGCTGAGCAGAACCGTGAGAGGAATCAACGTGATCGAATTCTTCACTGGATTGGCCTCCGAGATAGTCTCGCTCGTCACCCACCCCACTCGAATCTCCACAGATCCACGGTGGCACGTGAAAGCGTCGCGTTCCGTATGTAGCGGTTATGCGGATTAATCGGACGAAACCGGTCGCGTTGCGGCGTGCGTTGATCCGTGTCGGTCACGGATTTCGCAATTGGGGGCCGGTTATTCCGATTACGCAAAGTTTGACGGTGAGGGATGCCGCAGGGCCTGTTCAAACGCCAACTGCGGCGCTGCTGCGAGCCACAACAGGCTCAGTCCGAAATTCGACCTGCCACCCAGTCTGATCGGAAAACCGCAACGCAATCGCCCTTTGCCGCCTGTTGCGTCCCCGTGGATGTGGACCGCTCTCTCATGGAAGGAAACAGGCCGACAGTTCCCCGGAAGTACAAGCAAACCACTTCCTGAAAGTGGTCATTGTCGTCGACTTCGGCCAGCGGCTGACCTCGTCCGACTGCGCCTGGTCGAATGCATTCGCCAGGTCGTCGTCGGGTCAGTCGTAGACGAAGATCAGATCGAGACACACGCAGTGTTGCGGATTTTTCGGGTCGTAGAGAACCTCGACCGGTGTTCCTGCTTCGGACAACCGACGGGCGCGGTCTGCCTGGTCGCGGTAGGTCTTGATTGAGCAGTACTGCTCGTAACCGTCGACCTCATATGAAACGCCGATGCGGTACATCTGCCGGTTGTTCACCTCGACGTTCATGCGAGTCACGCTTGTGATTTCACCAGTTGTCGAGAGTCCTTCTGAGAGAATCCGGGATTTCTGGACTCGCCGGTAAATCGGATAGATGATGAATGCCAGGGCGGCTGACGTGAAGACGCTAATCGCGGCAAAGTGCTCCACGGTTTCGTGGTTCTTAACGATGCCCCCGACTGCCATCAGAAGCAGGCCAGCTCCGAAGCACTCGGACAGATAATTCTTACCGAGCACCTGACGTTTCATTCCGGGCGGAATGTCGCGCGGAGTCGGCTGCCGGCTGAAATGGCTCATCTCATCCGGAGTGACTTTCCGCCGACTTAATGCCTTCTCAAATCGACTCACGATCGGCGCCGGCATTCCCCCGGCTGATTTCATCATCTGCTCAGGCGTCGCTTCGCGAGGGATCTCGGGACGCAGGTCCAACTCGTGCTCGCCTGCTCGGAACAACCGGCAGATCTGCTGTCCGGTTTTGACGAACGTCGAGTCGTCCAGTTCGCTGGCCTCGCACAGCCGGTAGATGACAAGGACCCGGCCGCGACCACGAACACGCCAACCGGCATTTTTTGAGAACCAGTCGCGAACATCTTCCGTAAATAACACGGTTGTTGGTTCCATCGCCCAGCTATGCAGCCGATAGCTGTTCGGCGAGCCGAGCGTGGGGAGATACTCGAACCGGGGAAAGTCCAGGTCGTCGGCTTCCAGAATGAGAGCAGGTCCGCGGACGCGTGACGTACCTTCGAGACCATGTGACTTGATCTCCCCGAACGTCAGCCGATTCCCGGGCCGTTCCTTTTGCCGTCGGACTTTGACGCGGACGAACTCATCGAAAACGTCGGTCAGCGTTTCTTCGAGGTTGCCAAACATCTGAACTCCGAATCAATGAGGTGTGCCTGGGCCGTCTCAACGCACGAGACTCATTCCGCAGACGTAAGGCGAGCGGCAGATGAGAATTTACCCGCCAGTGTCGGTAGCTGGATTCGCAAGAATTCAGTTTCCCCGAGTGCCTGAATTCTTGCGAATCCAGCTACGGGTAAGTACTCCTCGAAGCAGTATGGTCGGGTTTTCCGTGGACGGGTGTTACATTGTGTGAACACCCGTGTGAGGCCCCATCATGAGCGAATCCCCGGACAGTCAGAAGCCGGTCGTCTTCATCAGTTACAGCCATAAGGATGAAGCGTGGAAGGACCTCATGCTTCCACACTTCGAGCATCTAGCGCGGCTGGGTGTGCTGGAAGTCTGGAACGATCGAGACATCGGACACGGCGTGGACTGGTACGCCGTGATCCGGGAGAAACTGGAGCAGACCCGGTTTGCCGTCTGTCTGGTCTCGGCGAATTTCCTGGCGTCTCGATTCTGTATGGAAGAAGAGATCCCCTACCTGCTCCGGGCCGAGCAGGGCGTCACCGTGCTGCCAGTGCTCGTGGAAGACTGTCTGTGGGAGGCCGAACGCTGGCTGAGCGCGAAGCAGATGCTCCCCCGGGATGGCAAAGACCTGACAACCCACTACCGCGACAATCCGGCTCCGATTTTCAAGCAGGTCGCGAAGACGATTTACGACGCGCTGCAGCCCAACTACGTCGCCCCGCCTCCGCTGAAGCCGTCCGGCAGCGCTCCGGAGAAAGTCGACATCAGCCGCCTGCCGGAAACCGGCGATCTGCTGTTTGGTCGGCGTGACGAAATGACGCTGCTGGACGAGGCCTGGAAGAACGACGACACCAACGTCGTCGTGCTGAAAGCGGCCGGCGGTGTCGGCAAGTCGACTCTGATGCGTGTCTGGACGAAGTCGCTGGAACAGGACAACTACCGCGGCGCGAAGCGGGTGTTTGCCTGGTCGTTCTACAGTCAGGGCACGAACGAACGCGTGACCTCGGCCGACGAGTTCATTGCCGAGGCTCTGACGTGGTTCGGCGACCCCGACCCGACCGCCGGCTCGCCCTGGGACAAAGGCGAGCGACTGGCCCGCCTGGTGGCCGAGCAACCGACGCTGTTGCTGCTGGACGGCATGGAGCCGCTGCAGTCTCACGTGCCCGAGGAAAACGGAGCCCTCAAAGACCCCGGCCTGCAGATGCTGGTCCGTGGCCTGGCCCGCGAGAATCCGGGCCTATGCGTGATCTCGACCCGGGAAATCGTCGGCGACCTGGCCGACAGCCGGTTCGCCGCCTCGGTCATCCACGAGGATCTCGAACACGTCTCCCTGACTGCCGGCCGGGCCCTGATGCGAGTCCGCGGCGTCAGTGGAGACGACGACGCCCTGGAATCCGCCGTCGACCAGTTCGACCGCCACGCCCTGGCGATCAACCTGCTGGCCTCGTACCTCATGGAATTCGAAAACGGCGACATCTCGCGAGTCCCCGACATCACGTCCCCTCTCCCCCGTGGGGGAGAGGGTGCCCGAAGGGCGGGAGAGGGGGCACAACGCGGGTGGCC
>CAUZFZ010000174.1:0-19828 GCA_963579025.1 Planctomycetota bacterium
GGAGCGCCACCTACGGGGCAACTCTGAGGGCCGCCTATCCCGCCGGACTGCGACCTTACGGAGAAAACAGCTCCCACGCTGCAAAAACCGCCGCATAATCCGCGCCCCACAGAGACTGGACCCTCCGTTTATGCATGTGCACTACGCGGCCGGCTGCTGCCTGGCAGAGTCGTTCTATCAGTCCATCACGGGGCCATACCAACTGTTGATCGTGGGAGATCCACTCTGCCAGCCCTGGGCAACTCCTCCCCACATTGCTGTCGACGGTCCTGAGTCCGGGCAACGCGTGAATGGAATCGTGACCATGACACCCATGTCCAACGACACGGTCTCGCGTTTCGAACTCTACGTCGATGGGCAATTGAATGACACGTGCGTTCAACGCGGGTCACTACAGCTTGACTCATCCACACTGGTGGATGGACTCCACGAACTCCGAATCGTGGCGGTCGCCAGCGACGCAGTGGAGGCACGAGCCCGTGTCATCATCCCCGTGCAGGTCGCCAACTGACAGGCACCAGTCGGTGGCTCACTCAGCATTCCGTCTCGGGCCGGCATCCCAGGGAAATGCGAGTGTGGGCTGATTTGCATAGCGTCGCGTGCGAATCACCATCCGACTTCCTGAGCCGGGGGCCAGGTGGACGGTGAAGCACGGGCCCTGGATGTCGAATTCCTCGCCATCAGATTCGACTCCGACACATTCATGCTCGGCATATGCTCCACATTGGACGATCAGTTCGCGTGATTCTGTCTGATTCACATTGACCAGTGTGACGGCCACGCGATCGTCGGTCGCCGTGTCAACGAGTGCCGCGACGTCTTCCGGAACACCCGCGCGCCGCCGCTCCGGATCGAAGTACCTCAACCGACAATGCAGTGGCGCCGCGCCACGACCGGGATCCAGTCCGGCCAGCATCAGTTGCCGCAATGTTCCGACCGTGGCCGGATTGAATTTCATGGGATCATCAGCCAGCCGTGTGTCCGGCGTTGTCGTATCCGCACGCATTCCGACCACCTTGCCGCGGATCGACTCAAAGTCAGCACGCAGGGCCTGTTCGGGATAGCCTGGGTTGTCTCCTGACAGAAATCGCACCCAGGCATCGCTGTCGACGCGCTGACGATCGCGTTCCGTGCATGTCAGGAACCAGCAATCGAGGGCGCCAACGTCCCATGGTGTCGGTCGAAAGTCATACCATCCGTCGTCGCCGTACATGCGGGGATACATTTTCCGGCCATCCACTACTCGTGCATTGGAATTCACCAGGTCAATCATGTGCGTCCAGGCATCGATGTAGCGTCGGTCACCGGTCAGCAGATAAGCGTTTCCAAATCCAATCAGACCGCGGCCGATTCGCGGCCGATGAGCCGGCTTGCCAGTCTGTGGAACGGTGACGGTGAATCCCCAGCCGTAGACGCCGCCGTACCACTTACCATCTGCTGCCCCGCCGATTGTTCCATCGAGTCCAATGTTCGTCGGGATAATTCCATCGTTGGCCTGCATTCGTTCGAGCCAGGCATTGACGTACTCAAGCAGCCACTTCCTGTATTTCTCCTCCCCCGTCAGCATGTAGGCGTTGGCCGCCAGTGTCGTCGCACCCATATTCTGCGGATGGTCGCCGATGGTGTCGTTGTAGTCTTTGAAGTGAGCGACCATTTCCGCGTAGTTGCGTTCACCGTGGCCCGCACGGAAGCGGTTTTTTACTTCGATGGGATCACCGGCCCAGTCGAGCCCCGTCGCCTTCCTCATCAGTGGTCCGCGACTGCCGTTGAACATGCTGCGAATGATGCGGTGTTGCGGGTCGTAATTCGGAGCCCCCGGGTCTTCGTTCATGTAGAAACCGGCAAAGCGGCGCACGCGGTGTCCGAACTTTACATCATGCGGATCGGACAAGCCCTGCAGATTGAAGACACGCAACTCCTCACCGATATGCATCCAGTCCATCATGCAATGGAATTCTTTGTAGAACATGCCATCGCGCGCAAATGGCACGTCGACAGTCTTTGCCTCCGTGTATTGCCGCAGGTGGCCTTCCCACGCGTTCCGGTACATGCGCAGAATTGAGTCAGGAGCGCCGAGAGCATGCAGTATCGGCCAGTCGGCCACGTTCTCGATGGCGTCGTCCGGCCCATCGTTACCGCCCCAGCGCGGGACGCACATCAGGTAGCCACGCTCGTCGAAGTAGTGCTGGAAGAACTCCTCGCAAGCACGGGTGTTCGCTTGAATCAGTTCCCTTTCCAGCAATGCCCAGCCCGGTGGCGTCATTGGCGAATTGACAATTATTGTGTGGTCATCGCGGGCCGTTTCGTTTGTTGCTGACCCTGCATCATGGATTGGCCAACAGACTGCAATGCGAGTCATCAACAACAACGCAATGGACGACAGAATGAGAGACCTTGTTTGTGAGTGTCGCATGATGTTCCTTGTCTTTAGCGTTGCAGCAGCGCGATGCCGCCGACTATGGCTGCGGCCGTGAGTACGGCCAGCATGATTTTGACGATGCTCCATGGTCGTTCGCCTTGCACTTCGCCGGTGGCTGCATTGACCATCACCTGATACGTGCGATCGTTGTAGCGATAAGCGAGCAACCAGACCGGTAGTAACAGGTGCTTGAATGTCACCGCGCTGACACTGGTACTGACTGAATGGACGCGTTGTTCGTCACCGCCGATGCGGCGTTTGGCCTCCGCACGGATGGCGTCATCCATTATCTCACGGGCCAGTTGGAAGCCTTCTTCAAGTTCGACTTCGTATGTCCGGGCATAGAACCCGGCCAATGCTTCCTGAGTGAAGGACACACATTTTTCCAGCGGCCACGGTTCCAGCTTGCGCACCAGGTTCCGCGGCAGACCGCGAGATGCCAGAATCAGGATGTCATCAAAGAATCGGTCAAACGATCCCGACGCCGACCACCACCGCGTCTTCCGCACGCGCCGTTCCTGATCGCCCCGTTTGACGGTGTCCCAGTAATGCTCGCCACGCTCACCGCGGTAGCGAGAAAACGTCATCGCGTCGTAGGTCCAGTACGGCTCATACACGCCGTTGAACCTCCCATTGACGCCGCGTTTCTTGAACTCGTTCGGAGCGAACCAGCGCGACCGCACCCACGCGGCCAGATTCTGTTTCGCTCGATCCCGCTCAATCAGAAACGGCAGCACGCCGTCCATGGGAACGCGATGCTCGGCGTCGTGCACGTCATCAAGCTGAATGGGCGAAGCGCAATAGGGACATTCGCTGCTGGTCAGTGAACCCTGAAACACGACCGTCCCGCCGCACGAATCACAGCGGAGTTCACTCTGCCCGGACTCATCATGCCGGTCCTGCTCATGATGCTCTCGCATGCGAGCCAGCATGGCCTTGAAGCCGTGCTCATCGACGCTGGCGTCTTCTTCACCAAACTCCAGCGGCTTCTCAAATCCACAGTAAGGACACGCCAGGTTCTGCTGCCCGATATGGAATTCAAGATCGGCTCCACATCCCTCGCAGGGAAAGACTCGTCCCTTACCATCATCAACTGCGTCGCCAGGCTTCGAATCGTCGGTCATAGGGTTGCTCAGTAACAATGACACTGCAAAGTCGGATGCCGGGCCACGCCAGACACGTGAGGCTGGTCCGATGAAGCCGAACGTACGATACGTCGGTCTGGATGTCCACAAGGAGTCGATCGCGTCCGGTTAAACGACTCAATCGCTTTGTAAGCCAGTTGATCGTACCGTCTTGAGACGCGGGGCGGTCGGTCACATGATGCTCGACATTCTTCACTTCGCCTCGACGCATTGATTTGAGCCAGGGAGAACCACCGTGTCGCAAGTTGCCGTTGCCCTGACATTGTTGCTCGTTTTCGTATCCACTCTCTCTGCCGATAACTGGCCCGCCTGGCGTGGAGCAGACGGCACGGGAATCTCAAACGAGCAGAACCTACCGATTCACTGGAGTGCGACGGGCAGGGAGGGCAACGAAAAAGCAAAGGACATCCGGTGGAATGTGCCGCTACCAGAACCGTGCAATTCCACGCCCATTGTCTGGAAGAATCGGATCTTCCTGACGCAAGGTCTCGACAAGGGACGTCGCCGGGCTTTGTTGACTCTGGACCGACAGACCGGCGAGACCATTTGGCAGCGCGAACTGTTGTGTGACACCGGGGAAACGTCACATCGTCAAAACCCGCCGTGCAGCAGTTCACCGGTCACTGACGGAAAACTGGTTTATGCATGGTTCGCATCGGCGGGACTCGTGGCATTCGACTTCGAAGGCAACAAGATCTGGCACCGCGATCTCGGGCCGGTCCTTTCCCACTGGGGCAATGCCAGCAGCCCGGTGGTGTATGACGATCTGCTGTTCGTGTTTCACGGACCCGGTACACCGTCGATATTTTACGCCTTCGACAAGCGGACTGGAGAGACGGTTTGGAAGTCGCAGGAATGCGATATCAACCGAAACATCTTCGGATCGTGGAGCACACCGTTTCTCCTGCGTGGCAGAAACCGCGACGAATTGATCATGCCGTTTCCCGGTACCAGGGTCGGCGGTGTCGGCTGGTTCAAGGCGTTCACTCCACGCAGCGGAGAAGTTCTCTGGCAGTGTGACGGGCTAGGCAATGAGATCTATGCAATGCCAATCGTTGGCCACGACCAGAAAGTGATCGTTGGCATTTCGGGACACAACGGTCCGATGTTGGCCGTTCGGCCCGGCGGTTCGGGAAACGTGACCTCGTCGCACCGACTTTGGCGCATCCAACAGAAGACACCCGAGCGAATCAGCAGCGGCATCATTCACGACGGCCACCTGTACATCGCGAACGTGCCTGGAATCATGGAATGCCTGAACGTCGAAACCGGTGAATCGGTTTGGAGACAACGTCTTGGCGGAAATCTGTGGGGATCCATTCTGATGGGCGGCGACAATCTCTACGTCAGCAACATCGAGGGAGACACCTTTGTTGTACGGGCTCAGCCACAATTCCGTCTGGTAGCAAAGAACAGCGTCGGCGAGCCGACCTATGCCACACTCGCCCCGAGCGACGACGAATGGTTCTTACGAACGCACGAGCATTTGTATTGCATCGCGAACGAGTGAGGCACGTCGAACCGATTCGCGAATTTTTCGATTAATGAACCTTCGTTGCGACATTTGTGGTCGACGTACGGCGTCCTTCCTTGCGGATAAATCAGATTCGCAACAGTCGCCCTCAAAGCGATGACAGGTCGGACATCTCCGCGGAGTCGGCAAACCTCGTAAGACGCACTCTGGAAACGACTTAATCCTCAGTGCGGGTCGACTGGCATCATTGTTGCTTCGGAGCCGTCCGGCCGAACGTGGTTCATCGCCGAGAATGCATCGAGACGCGTAGTTGGAGTGTTCTGCGCAACCAGAACTGAAGCTCTGAAATCTGACTTGGCCGGAGCAGAAATGCTACGACCGAACGGAGCAACCAGCTCCATGTGCGCACGTTTCGTCTCTGACCGTCCTCAACGAATCCAGCCACGCGTGTGCCTCTGTCTTTTCGTCTGAAGACCGAATCTCTTTTGTTTTCCAACACAAAGGGTCAGAACAATGAAGTACGTACTTGCATTAGCAATGATCGCAGTTCCTGGCATTCAGGGCGTCGGCATGGCGCTCGCGCAATCTGATCGCGATCACGAATCAACTCGGGCCTACACCTTTGGTGCGAGAC
Source organism: Planctomycetota bacterium (assembly GCA_963579025.1). GTDB lineage: Bacteria > Planctomycetota > Planctomycetia > Planctomycetales > Planctomycetaceae > CAUZFZ01. The sequence goes on from CAUZFZ010000174.1 coordinate 5,673, forward strand.
GGCATCTGGACACTCTGGCGGATCGACTTCGGCGAGAGGCAAATACGATCTGTTGGGAAATGCACGACAACTATCAGCACGAGCACGATTTCCAGGCGACGTATCGTGAGATGTACACCGTGCTGGAAGACTCAATCCATATTCACGATCTCGCACATGACGCCGCGCACCGAGGGACTGACAACGAGGACCACATCGCGGAAGACCTGCATGAAATGGACCGGCTGTTTCATCACATCGAAGACGATATCGAGCACTGGTCCTGCCGAAACCGCTACCACCGCCATGACCTGTCGCACAAGATGGAACGTTTCGAGACCACACTGCACCACCTGATGAAAGACTACGGAGTTAAGAGCAACCTGCCGGCACCAAAACCGTCCGGTCCATCGACGCCTCCGAAACCTCCGGGTCCAAGTCGGTGAATCTCGAATCGGCCTGTCGCTTTCGTGTCACACCAGTCGTTGTGGAACGTGCGGGCCCTGTTTCGTCACACGAGTACTTCGTTCACAACGGTTCCATGCACATCGGTCAGGCGATATTGGCGACCCTTGAATTTGAACGTCAGCTTCCGGTGGTCAATGCCCAGGCAGTGCAGAATTGTGGCGTTGAGATCGTGAACGTGAACCGGACTGTCGGTGACGTTGTAGGAGAAGTCATCCGTTGCTCCGACCGTGATGCCAGGCTTGATCCCGCCTCCTGCCAGCCACATTGTAAAACATCGGCCATGATGGTCACGACCGTAGTTGTTGCTTTCGAGCGTTCCCTGACTGTAGATCGTGCGACCGAATTCGCCGCCCCACACGACAACCGTGTCTTCGAGAAGTCCGCGCTGCTTGAGATCCTGAATCAGCGCTGCACAAGGTTGATCGACGTCTCGGCACTGCAGCCGCAGGTCGCTCGGCAGATTGTAATGCTGGTCCCACCCGCGATGGTAAAGCTGGATGAATCGCACTCCTCGCTCGGCCATCCGCCGAGCCTGTAAACAGTTCGCGGCGAACGTCCCCGGCTGCCGGGCGTCGACGCCGTACATGTCGAAAGTGGCCTGTGTCTCGCCACTCAGATCCGTCAATTCAGGAACAGACGTCTGCATTCGGTTGGCCAGCTCGAACTGTGCGATCCGTGTGTTGATTTCTGGATCGCCTGCCGTCTCATACTGCTTTCGATTGAGCAGACTGATGCCGTCCAACATGCGTCGGCGCGTCGCGGCATCGATTCCAGGTGGGTTCGACAGGTAAAGCACCGGGTCCCCCGTCGACCGAAAACTCACCCCTTGATGATTGGACGGCAGAAACGCCGAACCCCACAGCCGAGTGTGCAGTGGATCATCCGGCCGCGCGGCGCTGCCGCGCGACAGTAGAACGACAAACGCCGGCAGATTCGCATTCTCGCTGCCCAGTCCGTAGCTCAACCAGGCGCCCATACTGGGTCGTCCCGGTTGCTGATGACCGGTCTGCAGATACGTCACCGCGGGATCGTGGTTGATAGCTTCGGTGTGCATCGACTTTATGAAGCAAAGCTCGTCCGCGACTTTTCCAAGATTTGGCAGCAGCTCGCTCAGCGATGCGCCGGACTGACCGTGCCGCGCGAAGTCAAAAACTGAAGACGCAACGGGAAACGACTTCTGTTTCGACGTCATCCCGGTTAGTCGCTGATTCATGCGGACTGATGCCGGCAACTCTGTCCCCTGCAACTTTCGAAGCATCGGCTTTTCATCGAAGAGGTCCATCTGCGAAGGACCACCGTGCATAAACAGGTAGATAATCCGTTTCGCCTTCGAAGTAACCTCAGCAGCACTGGCCAGTGACGGATTCAACAACGACGTCAAAGCGGCCGTTCCAATACCGGTTGCCGAGCGGCCGCAAAACTGTCGTCGACTGACCCTCAGACATTCGTCGTTCGAATTCATGCGGCTCCCCGATTCGTGTCTTGTCATCGTCGCGTGAGCGTTTCATCAAGGCTCAGAATCATGCTGGCGACCGTCGTCCACGCGGCCAGTTCGGCGATGTCGAGTGAACCGTCGCGTTTCGAATCACCCACACTCAACAACTTTGTGGCTGCGTTTCTATTCTGCAAAAACGCGGCTTTCTGCGCATCGAAAATGTCCAGCAGAATCATCACCTCGTCCGCAGACGGGAGTCGGGCCGTCGCTGAGCGGAACGCAAACTGAATTTGATTTATCGAGTCGGCATCAGGCAACTTCATCGTGCGCTCGGCAAGTCGTCGCGACGCTTCGACAAAAGTCGGATCGTTCATCAGAACCAAGGCCTGCAGAGGCGTGTTGGTCCTCGATCGTTGGACTGTGCAGGTCTCCCGCGTCGTTGCGTCAAATACGAGCATATTTGGCGACGGCGATTGCCGCTTCCAGAAACTGTACAGACTGCGGCGGTAGAGCGATCCGCCTTTGTCCTGGCGATACTCGCTGCCGCTGTCGTACGTCACGTCTTTCCACAAACCCGCCGGCTGATACGGCTTGACGCTCGGCCCGCCAATCTTCTCGACCAGGAACCCGCTGATGGCGAGAGCGTTGTCCCGCAACATCTCGGCAGTCATCCGAAAGCGAGGGCCGCGGGCGAGCAGTCGATTCTCCGGATCGTTCGAGTAATCATCCGCGGAAGCATTCGACGACTGCCGGTATGTCGCAGAAGTAACGATCAGTCGCAGCACATGTTTGATGTCCCAACCGCTTGCGACCAGCTCCGTGGCGAGCCAGTCGAGCAGTTCCGGATGGCTTGGCCAGTCGCCTTGCGTGCCGAAGTCATCGGTCGTTTTGACCATGCCCGTGCCGAGCAATTGCTGCCACAGTCGATTGACGGTGACGCGAGCCGTCAGCGGATGATCTGCGCGAACCAGCCACTTCGCCAGATCGAGGCGGTTGTTCTGAGACTCGGCCAGGCCACTGTTCTGCGGTGAAGACGTCTCGCTGGCTGGCCGCACTTCGCTCAGGAACTCCGGTACTCCCGCACTGACTGTTTCACCATGCTGATCGTACTCGCCGCGCACGAGCACAAACGCTTGTCGAGACTTTTCCGAATCCCGCATGACCATGGTTGTCGGCACGCTCTGCGCAATCGCATTCGCCAGTTGACGAAGCTCTGCAAGCCTGGTCGTTACCTGAGCAATTCGCTGATCAGCATGGTGCTCAACGAACCACGCACGCAGTTTTCGCTTCAAAGCCTCGCTGCGTTCAGCCAAAGGCCTCGAAAGAACTCCACGTATCAATTGCGAATCTGCCAGTCGTGCCACTTCTTCGCGACGCAATGGCCGATCGTAGATGCGCACGTCGTCGACGATTCCTTTCAGCGATGCGCTGGCCTGTCGACGACCGATTCGCAAAGGTTGCGTATTTCGAATCGTGTCGGTCAATGTGTCGTGGACAATCTCGACACGCTGGGGCACGCCGTCGAGATAAATCGTGACACCTGCCGCTGTGCTCGACCCGTCATAAGTCACCATCAAATGCTGCCACTGTCGACTGGGAATTGACCCCGTCGTCGAGACGCGAATTGCATTTCTGTTCCAGCTATGAACGAGATTGACGATTGCTTTGTTTTTTCTGAGCGTGACATCAAAGCCTCGCATCTCGTTGGCGTCGTCCATTCTTGAAATAATGCAGCCCGCGCTGGATGGCCAGATCCAGGCACCGAACGAGAACGCGGCGTCACGATCAAAATCAACGCCGTCAGGAACACTGATGCACCCATCGCCGTTGAACTTCGCGGCGTTGCCGAGCATGCCAGCAACGCTGGCCACGGAGCCAGTCGTCATCGACCGGTCGATGGCTTCGTCCAGCGCGTAATGCCCGACGAGCCCCTCAGTTGCCGGTTCTGGTGGGCGCTTCGCGGCGGTTTGTTCCCATTCAGACTGTGCGGCGTCGAGTTCTTTCTGAACGGCAGCGAATTCCCGCTCGGCTGCCGCAACGTCGCGACGCACTTTCTCAAGCCGAATCTGCAGATCGCCGGCCGGCACTTTCAGGATCGGCGCGGAATTGCCACCGCTACCGCTGAGGCCTCGTTCCGGCACGTTGTTGAAGAAGGCAAAGAAGCGATAGAAATCTTTCTGCGAAACCGGGTCGTACTTGTGATCGTGGCATCGCGCGCAGCCCAGCGTCAGACCCATCCACACGGTGGCCGTCGTGTCGACCCGATCGACGACGTACTCCACACGGAACTCCTCTTCGATAATGCCGGTCTCGTTGTTAACCATGTGATTTCGATTGAAGCCCGTCGCGATCTTCTGGTCGATCGTCGCGTTCGGCAGCAGATCACCAGCCAGTTGCTCAATCGTAAACTGGTCGAAGGGCATGTTGTTGTTGAGCGCGCGGATGACCCAGTCACGCCACGGCCACATTGTCCGATCGTTGTCCGTGAAGTAGCCATTCGTGTCAGCATAGCGAGCGGCGTCCAGCCAGTTGACCGCCATGTGTTCTCCGTAGCGTGACGAACTGAGCAGCCGATCGATCAAGCGGCCGTACGCGTTTTCCACGTCCTGCATTGATTGCTGCTCGAACACGTCGATTTCTTCAATCGTCGGCGGCAAGCCGGTCAGGTCCAGCGAAAGCCGGCGGATCAGCGTCGCGGAATCAGCCGGGGCAGACGGCTGCATTCCCGCTCGTTCGAGCTTCGCGAGTACAAACCTGTCGATCTCATGCTTTGCCCAGGCTTTCATGCGGACGTCCGGTAGCGCGGGCCGGACTGGTGAGATGAACGACCAGTGTCGCTGATACGTGGCCCCCTGCTTGATCCACTGACGCAGCACCGTGATCTCTTCGTCAGTCACCGATACGCCGGAATCCGGCGGCGGCATTCGCACGTCGCCATCGTTCGATGTTATGCGGCGGATCAACTCACTCATCGCCGGCCGACCGGGCGCGATCGCTCGATGGCCGCCCTGATCTGCCATTGCTTCTTCGCGGACATCAAGACGCAGGTCGGCCTGGCGAGCGGCGGCGTCCGGCCCGTGACAATGAAAACATTTATCCGCCAGAATCGGCCGAACGTCGCGGTTGTACTTCACGGCCGGATCGGCCGCGTGGACTTCGCGCTGGCAGCAACCCAGCAGACAACCCAGCACCAGGACGAGTGTTGCATTCGACCGAGCGGTCGGCCAGACGCCGCGCCGAGGGTCGCCAATGACGCAGGCATGCGGGCGACCACAGACCGATGCGGCAGTGTTACGTTTCATGAGGTTACGCCCATCGGCATCACTCGAAGAAGTCGCACTCTGACTCTTGAATGAACTGTATTTGATGTCGTGGGGCTTGCCAGCCTCCAACATTCAGAGTGAGCTAATTGAACAGAGCCGCTCTCGTCACTACGCGTTTCTGCTCTGACGGCAACTATTCGCCGGTGTTTCCTGGTTCCGGGACTGCTGCTGACTGAATCAGCCCGCGGACGACCCACAGCACAACGGCAAGGTAGATGATGCCTGCGATGGCCAGCGGGTAGATCATTTGCGGAAACGCCGTGAAGAATTCTGCGGACAGATACGATTGCGCGAAGCACAGCGGAGCCATTCCCAGCATGGTGGCCAGCATCAACTGCCAGATGGGGATGTGTGTCAGTCCCGCCGCATAGGAAACCAGATCGCTGGACGTCAGCGGGTTGACCCTCAGCAGCAGGACCACCACGAAGCCACGTCGGCGCAGTTTTTCCTGGATGCTCGTGAGCGATCTGGCGTCGACCATCCGACTCAGTCGGTCGCCACCGAGTGTTCGGATCAGCCAGCATGAGATCCCCGCACCGACCGTGTTCCCGGCCAGCGACAGAATTCCGCCCACAAGCCCGCCGAAGATCAATCCGCCCGGCGCATACAGCAAGGCTCCGGGAATCGGTGCCACGATCACTTCCACAACGACGAACAGAAAGTACGCCAACGGAGCCCACGGACCGAGCCCATCGAAGAACGTCCGAATCGCCGCGACTTTCTCGGCGGGCGTTTGCTCAGAGCTAAAGACGTCTCTCGCCAGACCGTCGTTCGACCACGACCAGACCACGGTGGCAAACACGCCCGCGAGTAGTAGAACGACAAGTCCAGCGGGCCAACGGGCGGACAAGGTTGCGTCAGGAAGCTCGATTAGCGATTCCTCCGGCGCTTGTCGGCAAATCGATCGCTTCGAGAATGCGGTCGCAGGCATCCATCCGGTTCAACACGTAGAAATGGATTCCTGGGACACCCTGATTCACCAGTTCCTGGCACTGGGCAATGGCGTGTTCCACGCCGATTTCGAATTGGGCTGCCTTGTCGTCCTGAGCCGCTTCGAGTCTCCCGGCCAGTTGCTCCGGAAACGCTGCTCCGCACAGCGAGATGATCCGTTTGATACGAGCGAACTCGGTAATCGGCATGATGCCGGGAATTAATGGGCGGTCGATGCCGGCCTGATCGTACTGGTCACGGAAGCGGAGAAAGTGTGCGTTCTCGTAGAACAACTGTGTGAACACGGCATCCGCACCGCATTCGACTTTTTGCTTCAGGTGTGCCAGATCAGCCGCCGCGTCAGCCGCTTCCGGGTGCTTCTCGGGATAACCTGCCACTCCAATCCCTGTGTCGGGAAACTTCTCGCGAATCAATGAGACAAGCTGGCTGGCATGTCGAAAGCCACCCTCGGCCTCAACAAATTGCGTCTCGCCGGACGGACGATCGCCACGCAGCGCCATGATGTTTCCGATGCCGCGGTCACGAGCCTCATCAAGCCACTGAACCAGTTGATCCTGCGTGGAATTGACGCACGTGAAATGGGCCGTCGCAGTCAGATTGACGTCATTCTGAATCGCGGCACACAGTTCGATAGTCCGCTTTGAAGTCGTACCTCCCGCACCGTATGTGCAGGAAATGAAAGCCGGTTTCCATCTGGCCGCTCGGGACAGCGTTTCGAACAACGCGTCATCGCCTGCAGGCGTTTTCGGTGGAAAGACTTCGATCGACAGGCCGAAGGGCAATTCGCGGTAGATCTCTCCGATTCGCATGCGACAGTACTTTGGGCGAGCAGTGTGAGGAACATCGTACGACTGGTACGTAAAAGCAGACGAGGCGGGGAAGTTAGCGTACCCGCCCAAAGCTGTCGAATTCGGCAACCCTATTCGAGCGAGTCGACTTTTCTCTGCCACAACTCGCGAATCTGCTTCAGCCGCCGCTCAACCGTCCGCACGTTGCATTTCAGTTCGTCGGCGATCTCTTCCTGCGTGTAGCCTTCCAGTCGAAGCAGCACGATCCGCTCGGCCATGCTGTCGGGCAATGAATTCAGCAGGCTCTGTGTTTCATCGGCGACGATGGCAGGGATATCCGGAGCAGTGACGTCAGAAGCCAGTTTGTCAAAGCCTTCACGCTCGATGCTGGAGTCTGGAGGAACGCGGTCATCGTCTTCGGTTTGCCCTTCGTCGTCGTCTCGGAGGACTGCGGAGTCACCGCGGACCGCTGAGTCGCCGCGGACTTCGCCACCGCCGCGTTTCTGACGTCGGTCACTTTCAATCATGGCCGCGGCTTTGCGCGAAGTGATCACCATCAGCAATCGCCACAGTTGCTCGCGGCGTTCAAGTTCGTTGAATCGACCACTGCGGATACCCGACAAGAAATGCTTGAACGTCTCAACCGCAACATCTTCCTCGTCGTGAATTCGCCGCGAGGAATGTTTCATCGTTCGACGAGCCACATCGACGATCTGATCGCAGTAGTGTTCCCACAGGTGTCGGGCGGCGTCTTCGTTACCGTCGCGGACCTGCTTGACCCAAACGGTGATATCGTCGTCCGAGTCGGACAGCACGGATTCATCAAGCTCGAGCCGTTCCAGCACTTCAAACCGCAGAAGTGGCCCGCGTTTTCCGAGCCGGACAACGGCCCTCGACTCAATGACAAGTGTGTCGGTTTTGTGTCCATCGACATACGTGCCGTTGACGCCAAGGTTGTAGAATTCCCACGCGTGACCATCGAACAGCAGCACTGCGTGACACCGCGAGATACGGCTGCCAAAGCCCTTGAGCACAATGTCCGATTCCGAGGAGCGGCCGATGGAGATTGAGTCGCGAGGATCGAACTCACGGCACATCGTGACATCGCCATCAGGGGCGACAACAGTGACACTCATCAGTGTCCCCGGAGTCGGGTCTTGCATGCGGGCAGCTTCCAGACTGTTCCTGGCGGCGCAAGCGACCTTCTGATCGCATTACACGAGACGAGGACGAGTTCATGAGTCAAAGGCCCGCAATGACCGGATCACACCTGGGTTTGTTGCGCCTCGCGCAGGCGAACGGTACCGGTGATCCCCAACAGTTGCGGGAGAGTCCTAACACATATCGATAATTGACTTCCAGAGAGTTCCAGAAACCTGGAATTGAACTCCGGGTAGTTTGTCCACACGGACGGGTTGAACTGCCGGGCGTCGAGACCCAGGTTCGTGATCGCGCGAATTCGCGTACCCTTTTGGATGTATCGTTTGTCACTCCGGTCCGAATTTCCCGATCGATCCAAAGGTTCCGGAATGGAACGAGATTCCGAATTGACAGGTCCCGCCCGCGATTTAATACCGAGTCTGTCAGATCGCGGGCTCCAGGTTGTCAGGCTGAAGGCTGTACTCCCACGATGCTGCTGTCTGCTGGTCATGGCTACCGTTTTTTGCTCTGCAACCAGACTCGCACCGGCGGCAGACCAGCGTCCAGTTCTGTGGGAGCACGCCGCAGTCGCAGCCGATCATCCACTGGCCAGCCAGGCAGGTGTAGAGATTCTGCAGGATGGGGGCAATGCTGTCGATGCGGCGGTGGCAGTTGGATTCGCATTGTCCGTGCTGCGGCCCGCGAGTTCCGGACTCGGCGGCGGCGGCTTCATGGTAATCTGGGACGCCTCGAAGCAGCAGTCCATCGCACTCGATTATCGCGAGCGGGCTCCGCTAGCGGCCCATCGGGACATGTACCTCAAGGCTGGACTGCCTGCTGATGCAAGTCGTCGAGGTGGCCTCGCCGTTGCAGTTCCAGGACACGTCGCTGGCCTGTGCCATGCGCTGGAAAAATACGGCACGATGAGTCTGCCGCGTGTTCTGGCACCGGCCATTCGGATGGCTCAGGACGGAGTGCTGTTGGACACGCAGGAAGTCAGCTCCCGGACTTCGATCGCCCGCAGCCTGCGTGACCCGAAACTCCGACAGCGGTTCCCGGTCTTGAACGACCGCTATGCGATTGCTCACATACCGGCAGCCGTATCTCGAATAACGTCACCTCTACTTGACGTCCTGGAGCTGATTGCAACTCGCGGGAGGGACGCCTTCTACACGGGCGATGTTGCAGCACGAATCGTCAGTAAGGTTCGGTCAAGCGGCGGCCTGATGACACTCAATGACCTCCGACAAATGGACGTTGTTGAGCGGCGTCCTCTGACCGGAGCCCTGGACGATCTCACTGTCGTCACGATGCCACCGCCATCAAGTGGGGGAGTTGCCCTGTTGGAGTGCCTCAACATTCTGCGCTCCCTCGAACAGAAGCACGTCACGCAGGGCGTCGAGAGCCTCGGACACAACTCGCCCGCGTATCTGCACCTGCTGACCGAAGCGATGAAACATGCTTTCGCCGACCGGGCCGAGCATCTGGGCGACGCCGATTTCGCTGACGTTCCGGTTGAGACACTGATCAGTCCTGCGTATGCCGAGAAACTGGCCGGCCGCGTCCATCTGAACCGCACGGGCAAGCCTGAGGAGTACGGTCGATTCCGGGCTCCCGACGATGGTGGCACGTCGCACTTTTCCATCATCGATTCGCAGGGCAACGCGGTCGCCTGTACCGAGACGATCAACACGACATACGGAAGCTGGCTGGTCGAACCGAAGTACGGCATCGTACTCAACAACGAAATGGACGACTTCGCTGCCCGCCCTGGAGTCCCCAATGCGTTTGGCCTGATTCAATCCGAGTCGAATACCGTCGCACCGCGTAAGAAGCCCCTATCGAGCATGACGCCGACAATCCTCGTCCGTGACGGCAAGGCGGTCTATGTGGCCGGCGCCTCGGGAGGGCCGCGCATCATCAGCACAACGCTACAGGTTCTGCTCAACATGACGCGTTTCGGGATGAGCGCCGATCGTGCCGTCGAGCTGCCGCGCATTCACCATCAGTGGCAGCCAGACGTCCTGTTCATCGAAGAACCGCTGCACGATCGCGTGCGGACCGACCTTGAGAAGCTCGGCCACACAGTTCGGCTGCGAAACAAACTGGCCGTCTGCCAGTCAGCCGCGCGACTTCCCGATGGACTGACCGCACACAGCGACTCCCGCAAACACGGCCGCGCCGCCGGTTTCTAAGACGCATCTAAGAGGACAGTGAAGGTCAAACCATGAAGCATGTCGTGCCTCAGCCGTAGCCCGATTTCTCCGAAATCGGGACCTGCGGATTTCGGAGAAATCCGCCTACAGCTTTCACGGTCTTGTTCCTGGACAGGTACTAAAGCGGCATAGCGGCAACCATAGTCACGATGCCACACACGACACGCGAGTGCGCTGGCGTTTTGAGCCGGACGTGCGATCCTGCGTTCCCGACGCCCGGACCGAAACTGCGACTGGGATCGACCACTTGATTCAGCAGGAGCGACGTGCGCATGGCAGGAACTCGCCGATTACGACCGGTCATTGTTTGCCTGCTGGCTGTTTTCACGATGGCCGCTGTCGCCCGGATGGCCGATGCTCAGACGAGAATCCCGGAGTTCACGGGAGATCGGCTCTACGTCTCGGGCGTCAACAATGTCTACAAGTCCGTCGTCGACGAGATCACGAAACTCGAAGCCGAGTCTGCTCAGAGGTACTACGTCGTTGTCGTGCAGACATCAGGCTCCGGCGACTGGGCCACGAAGAACTACACGGACCGACTGCACCGCAGCTGGATACAAAAAGCCGCACGCAGCGGTATCGACTTCGACACGAAACGATCCGTCGTCATCGTCCTTGCGGAGCGGAATCGCCAGCTCTCCGTACGAGCGGGAACGGAACTGCAGCAGAAATACGGGTTGCGAGGTCAGTCGATCGATCGCCAACTCGTGAAACCGCACTTTATTCGGTATGCCAAGTCGCGCAATTATCGGCAGGGACTGATCTCGCTGCTGAACGCTCTGGAGAAGTTCATCGTCGACCAGGACAAGGCTGCCGAACGCAAGGCCGCCCAGGCCCGGAAGCGGCTTGAGAATATTCGGCAGAACGCGGTCGCGACGGTCGAGAACGCCGAAACTCTGCACGCGAGCCTGCTGCAGCTGTTGGAAAAGGAATCCGATTCGACATTCGACCTGTCGGAGCTGACGCTTGAGGCTGAACGAACTGCGCCTCTGATCGCGCAGGCTCGGGCCAGACTTCAGAATGAGCCCGCGAAGGCTCAGAGTCTGGCGGATGCCGCACACGCGCGCATTCATCGAGCTTTCGGACGCGTGCGGAACCTGCATGCCACGCAGGAACGCGCCGTGTCCGAGTTGAACAATCTGCAGGATGCGTTGCACGCGATTGATGAGACGATTTCTGAACACGGCAAGGCCAGCATGCGAGTGACGTCGCCAGTCGAAGAAGCCACCCGGCTGGCCGACTCACTCCACAGCATTGCCGAACAGACGAACCACGATCCAGAAGCAGCCATGGTGGCAATTGCCGGTCTACAGAATGCGATCGGCAGTTTGAAGAAGCAGTTGGCTCAGATTCCGGCGAAGCACGAAGCCGTCCGCAGGCAGCGATCGGTAGTTCAACTGCTCCATCAGCGGGTCGAGGAAGCACTGAAAGCTGGTCATGGCGACGGAGTTGCAACAACGAACCTGGTGAACGAAGTCACCAGTTTGAAACTCCCCGCGGTTCTGGCTGAAGACAGACCAGACTACGACGCGACTCTGGCCCAGCTTCAGAAAGCCACAACCAGCCTCAAGCGGATCCAGAACTCGCTTCACAACGCGCGGGCCGAGCATCATTTCATGACGACGACGGTACCGCTGATTGCCCTGGGTTCGGTCACCGGTCTCCTCGTGCTAGGTCTGGTGATTCTGCGAGTGATTCACGTCAAACGTCGCAACAGATTGACCGGTCAGATTGCCGCGTTTTCGGAGCGATTGTCATCGCTCGACGAAACTCTCGACGGGCTCAAGGAACAGCATCGGAACCTGCCGCACATGGACGAGGATTTCAAGGAGCCGATGCGCGGCGACACGCTCCGAACGTACGACTCGGCCCAGGACGCTCTGGAAAGATGCCGAAAGCAATGGCTCAGACTCTGCGAGACGCGGGACAAAGCACAGGACGCCCTGGACGACGAATCGTGGCTGACAAGCTCCGGATTCGTTGAAGGCTCGCGCATGATCTCCGAGTCCAGTGCGGATGCGGTGATTAACACGGCATGGGATGAATGTGCCGTTGTGCTCGACCAACTCGAAGGCGCGCATGAATCCGCGACGATAGTACTCACGCAGGTCGACGAACTGCTCGAAAAACTCGACGGCCAGCTTGAGCAAATCCGGGCGGCGAGACTTTCGACTTCACCGTACGACATGGACCGTCGTTCTGTCTCGGAAGTGCGAGACGCAGCCCAGGCCACACTCACGGCCGATCCGATCGGGGCTGAGGCGACGTTGACCCAACTGCTGGACGGTGTTCGAACTCTCGGCCAATGGACCGAACGGGTCGTTCAGATCCAGGGCGGTACTGTCGAACTGAGCGACAAGCTGCAGGATGTCCGTGCGGAAGACAAAACCTGCCGCGACGACGGATTCCTGTTCTGCGAAGAGGGCGTCGATCCGGCGCCAATCTACCCGCGGGTGGAACAACATTTGTCCGAGTGCCGCAAGCGGCTCAACGAAGGGGCGGTCGACACGAGCAACGATCATCTTCGCGCGGCGATCGAGCTGGTTGGACATGCCGATTCGTTGATTCAAACACAGATCACGGAACGGGAATTCTGTCACTCGGAGACACACGCACGTCCGGCGGAGGTGGATCGACTGCGTGGATTCTTGCCGACCGTGCGGACGCAGTTCGACGAACTGGGTCGGGACTTCGCCGAAGACACGTGGTCCGAGCTGAAAGGCATCGACGAGGCGGCACAGCAGGTCTTCGAACGGACCGACCAGTCGCTCAACGACGCAATTCAGGCCGGCTCCCAGAAGACTCAGCACTATGTTCAAGCGGCCGCGCTGTTTCGCGGCGTGCAACTGGAGCTGAATCATTTGGAAACAGGACTCGTCGCAGTCGGTCGACGGTTGAACGAACTCTCTGCCATGCGTGGCCGCTGCCTGGAGGAATTGCAGCAGGTGCGACAGTTCGGAGATCGCGTCCAGCAGTTTCTGACTTCCCGCACCGAAGACCGTCCGCGATCCAACCAGCGATGTGAGCGGGCGAGAAATTCGCTGGCACAAATTGCGACCGTCGCGGAAGCAGTTCCGGCCAACTGGACCGAAATCGAAGCTGACCTGAAGAGCGTCCGGGACGACCTGGTCAGCGCCGAGCAGATGGCACAGGCCGACATTCGACTCGCTCAACAGGCGCAGTTGGAAATTGCCGAAGCCGAACGGGAAATTCGCTCCGCGCAAAGCTTCTACGATTCAGGCTACCGAGCCGATCTCTATCGCGCAAACACGGAACTGTCGGACGCCGAAAATGCCAGGCGACGGCAGGACTATGAAGGAGCGATTCGTCTCGCCGATACGGCAGAAGTGTCAGCTCGAATGGCAACTCGCGAGGCGCAATCCAGGGCCGATACGAAACGTCGCCGCGAGGCACGTCGGCGAAGAGAAGCTCAACAGAACATGATGCGTCACTCATCGAGCGGCATCGGCGTTTCATTCGGAAGCAGCAGTTTCAGTGGCGGAAGCTCGTTCGGTGGTGGTAGCAGCATCGGCGGTGGCAGTTCGTTCTCCAGCGGTACGAGTCAGAGCGGTTGGTAACGCCGACCGAAACGTGGCTGTCGTCGATCATCCAGACGAAGTGGGTCGCGGGGGTGGCACTACACGGCAGCCACCCGTGCCGAGTGTCAGACCCACAAACGGACATCATCTCGGATTCCACTTAATGGACACTCAATCCGAGATAAAATCCCGCCACTCCGAGATAACGTCCCGGTCGATCCAGCAATTCCCGGACGGTCTGTCTCCTCGGGGATTTTGGGGCTCAGAGCGGAGTGAGGAGGGTTTTGCTCGGACGATGGGGCTGGTGCGACTGGCTT